>JADJSZ010000038.1 GCA_016711405.1 Candidatus Hadersleviella danica
ATGACCAATAACAAGAAGTGGGTTAAAAATCGCATAGGAACCCCATTCTAACCCGTCCTTGGCGGTACACTCGGTTTATCATGTGGCGTTTAATCTTCTTACTCCTCTTTCCGTTGTTTTTTTTGGCTATTCCCGCCCAAGGGCAAGCACCCGAGACGGCCGCGCTCCTTGTCCAGCCGGGCGATACATGGCTGGCTCTCAGTTGGCGGTATGGCGTGTCCACGGCCGACCTACAAACGCTCAACCCACACCCCAACCGCCAACGTCAACCCGTCATCGGCGACACCATCCGCGTGCCCGCCACGGCCGAACGGCTGGGCAAGCTGGATAGCGGGGCGATGGGCGGTGTGCTGGCCACGGCCGTGCGCCACGGGGTCAGCCCGTGGCAGGTGGCATGGGACAATGGCTTGCCCTCGCCTAGCCACCCTGTTTTGGGGCGGCCGTTGTTCATTGCCGTGGGGGATGCGCCACCGCGCCAATTGCCTCCCCTCTTCACCAGCCTCGAACTTTCGCACGCCCAAGCGTACCCCGGCGAGGGGCTGGCCGTGCGCGGGGAGTTGACCACGGCCGCATGGCCATCCGCCCAGCTTACCTTGGGCACGGCCGTGGGGGATGTGGTCACAAACGGCCGTCGCGTGGTCGGTTTGCTGGGCACGGGTGCGTTTTACCAGCCCGGCACACCCGAGCTAAGTATTAAGGTGGCGGGGCAACCGCTGTGGGCGCAACCGTGGCGCATGGCGGCCGATAAAGAGTGGACGTATAACCAGATGACGCTGACAGGGACAGCGGCCGAGATTACCGATGAGGCGATTGCGGCCGAGCGCGGCCGTCTGATGGAGATTTGGAACCAAACCAGTACACCACCCCAATGGACTGGCTCCTTCCAAGAGCCAATTGCCAATTACCTCAATTACAGCTCCTTCTACGGGGCACGTCGCTCCTACAATGGCGGCCCCTACAGCACCTACCACGAAGGGCTAGATTTTAGCGCCTATGGCGGCTCCGATGTCCTCGCCCCCGCCCGAGGCACAGTTGTCGTGGCCGAATTCCTCTACGTGCGCGGCGGGGCGGTCATTATTGACCACGGTCTTGGTATTTACACAGGCTTGTACCACCTTTCGGGCATTTTAGTAGATGTGGGGCAGGTGGTGGAGCAAGGGGATGTGGTCGGCAAGGTGGGAAGTACGGGCTTTTCAACAGGCAATCATTTGCACTGGGATTTGCTGGTCAGTGGGGAATGGGTAGACCCGATGGCATGGCGCGAACGGGACACGGCCGCATGGATTTTGGCAGGCTGGAAAGAGTAAAACGGTTATTCATTACTGGTTATTGGTTACTGGTTGTAATTATTCAGGTGTTCTGGGCGGTCTCTAGACCAAGTAGTTACTTAAAAAAGAACAAATCAGGATGTAATGAGAAAACACCCCCTTCCATAAAATCAAGGTTCGGCTTATGAATCATCGTTCTTGGATGGCAAAACATGGTTTGAAACTGGTGGCGTTGGCCTTTTGGCTGGTGCTATTAGGGGGGTATTTTGGCTACGCATGGCGCAATGCACTGACACCGCTGGAGGTGGTGCAAGCCACGGCCGATTTTCTGCGCACCCCCACTGGCCCCTTGTTCTTTATCTTGCTCTATGCCCTACGGCCGCTCATCTTCTTCCCCGCCTCTCTGCTCACCATTGCGGGCGGCTCCATCTTTGGGCCGTGGGCGGGGATTTTGTATGTGGTGGTGGGAAGCAATGCCTCGGCCAGTGTGGCGTATGTCGTCGGCCGTTACTTTGGCCAAGGGGTATTGCCCACCGACGAAAGCGCTACGGGCATCGTCCAAAAATACGCCCTGCGGATGCGCGATAACAGCTTCGTGACCATTTTGGTCATGCGCTTTATCTTTTTGCCCTACGATTTAGTCAACTATTTGGCGGGCTTCCTCCACATCCATTACCGCGCCTTTATTCTGGCCACACTCTTAGGCTCCATCCCCGGCACGATTAGTTTTGTGTTGTTTGGGGCTTCGTTCGACATTCGTCAAGGTTTGCAAGAGGCGCAACTCAATGGCTGGTCGCTGGCCGCCTCGGTGGCGATTTTTGTGGTCAGCCTTGCCCTTTCGCGCTATTTTAAGGCGCAAGAGGGAGTGGGGAAGTAGGGACGAGGAACTGGGGACGAGGGACTTAAGCTCCCATCTCATTTCACTTCCCCACGCCTTCCCCCTCAAAATAATCGCGCAAGACTTTGGTGTGCAGGGGGAAGGCCAAATCCATGGGAGCCGTAATGATTACGCGGTCACTAATTTCGGCCGAGGGGTGAACGGCGGCAAATCGGCCGCACGCACGGGTTGAGCCAGCCCAAAAACGAGCAACGTGCCATCGGGCGCACTCAAAATTTGAAACGGCCGAATCCCCTCGGGGTCAATCCGCACATTCGTCTCCTCCCATAACTCCCGCGCCGTGCCCGCCTGCCAGCTTTCCCCCATCTCCAAAAACCCGCCCGGCAGAGCCAGCAATCCCTTGCGCCGCCCCCCATTGCGCTGAATGGCCAACACCCCTCGGCCGTGGGTCATCAGCACGGGCAAGAGCAAAACCCCCACGGGAAGCGGGTTGATGTAGCTGATTTGGCCACAGGCGGCACACAAACGGGGCCAAGGTTGGTTGGCGGCAAAAGGTTGGCCGCAAAAAGTACAATAACGGTTCTTCTCATAGGTTCCATTTGACATAGTTGGGTATCATAACCAGATATATTCTGCGGGGCTATGGTTAATTTTCACGAATGACACAAATTTGAGGGTCAATGATGTACAAAACGGCCGCACTCTTCTCTATTCTCTGCCTATTCCTCTTCGGAAACGTGGGTTGTAACATCTTGCCGCAGGACACGGGCACAGCCACGCCTGTTGTAGGCCAAACTGATACGGCCGTGCCCACGGCCGCTTCCCTCAGCTAGAGCCATCCGACAGCACCAGCAAAGGGGACAAACCAAGCACGGACGGCGAAGTCCAAGCCACGGCCGCTCCGATTCCTCGCCCCACCAGCACACCCCTCCCCGCCCGCGCATGGCCCGCATGGGAGCTATACACCAACGGCAACACCGTGCGCGAAATGGTCTGGTGGGATGGCCAACTATACGCCGCCACAGGCGGGGGCGTGGTACGGTGGGATTTGGCCACGGCCGCGCCCACCAAATACACCACCCAAGCAGGCTTGCCCAGCCACGATGTCACCAGCATCACCGTTTGTGATGTGCCCGACACCCGCATTGTGGCGGGCACGGCCGCAGGCTTGGCCCTCTACGACCCCTCGGCCGACCAGTGGGAGGCATGGCAAACAGCCAACACCGATATGGCCAGCGACGATGTGCTCACCGTCGCTTGCCTCGGCTCGCCCGGCGGACAAGTACTGGCCGTGGGCTACGACATGGGCGGCCTGAACCTGTACGACCCGCGCACCAACAGTTGGGGGCTGTTCGACCAAGACATGGGGCTGGCCAGCAATCTGGTGCGCCATATCGCCCTCACCCCCAACGCGGGGCAAGGCACAACAGCTTTTGTGGTTAGCTCCGGCTTCAACATCAGCTTGATAAACGCAGGGGGTCTTCGCACCTTTGACAGCGACAACGGCTTGCCCAACGATGTCATTTTGGATGTGGCCACCACGGCCGACGGCCGCATCTGGCTGGCCACCCTCGCCGGCCTCATCTGGGGCGATGGCGGCGACGAGTGGACGCTTATCCCGACGGCCGCAATCGGCGACCTGCCCGCTGGCCTCATCAACGCCTTGTCACCCGTGGGCAACCAACTGTGGTTGGTCACGTCGTTCGGCCGTTTGTGCCTGTTCGACCCCGCCACCAGCCGTTGTATACGCACCCACACGGCCGAAGCGGGCATGATGGAGCGGGGCACGGCCGTTTTGTTCGCCAACGACACCCTCTTTTACGCCAGCGAAGAGGGCGAAGGCATCCGCGTCCTTGTGGACAACAGTTGGCAAACGTTGGCCTTGGATGAGGTTTTGCCCAGCAACCAAGTCAAAGGAGAGGGGCAAGATGGGGCAGGGGATGTGTGGCTGGCCACCACGAGAGGCCTCATCCGCACGGCCGACCAAGCGGCCGATTGGCAACTGTTCAACCGCGCCAGTGGCGACGAGGGGGATTTGTGGACGGCGCTCTACGCCTCGCCCACACAGGCGGGTGTGTGGCTGGGCAGTTACGAGGGGCTATCTTTTTTTGATGGCGACCAAACATGGCAACGTTGGTCGCAAGAGGATGGGCTACTCGATGACACCGTGCGGAGCATCACGGCCGCGCCCAATGGGAACATCTGGGTGGGAACCAGTACGGGTCTCAGCCAGTGGGATGGGGTGTCGTTTACCAATTATCCCCTCGAGACAACCGTGCTGAGTTTGGTGGCCACGGCCGCCGAAGTGTGGATTGGCTCCCAAGGAAATGGCTTGTGGCGACTCGACCTCGCAACGCAAGAGGTGGAACGGGTGGCGTTGGATGGGGAGTGGGTGCTGGCGCTGGCGCAAGCGGCCGACGGCCGTCTGCTGGTGGGCGACACCAGCGATTTATACGAGTTTGACCCTGTGACGGGCGAGTTAGCGGCCGTGCCCGGCCTGACGGGCATCTTCATCAACAGCATCCAAGCCTTGCCCACGGGCGAAATTTTAGTCGCCATCGGCACGGGCGAGGCTTTTTACTACAATGGCCAAACGTGGCAATCTATCTGGTCGCCCCCCCTCCTGCCCCGCCTCAACCAACTCTTCCAAGACCAAAATGGCACGCTCTGGTTTGCAGGCGATAGCTTTAACCCCAATGGCGGCGGGTTGGTGAGGGGAGGAGTAGTGGTTAGTGAGTAGTGAGTAGTGCTGAGTGCTGAGTCCCTTGCTCTCTTGCTCTCTTGCTCTTTCTCCTCTGCTCCTCTGCTCCTCTCCCCCTGCCCCAATCCAAAACCCCATGCCCTTCTCTCACCTAAACCTCCCCCCAGCTTGTGTGGCTGAATTATTGGCCCGTTATGGCGAGGCGCACCGGGCGTACCACAATGCGGCGCATGTGGCGGCCGTGTTGGCCACGGCCGAAACTGTGCGCGGGCTGGCCAGCGATTTTGCGGCCGTGGAAATGGCTATCTGCTTCCACGATGTGATTTATGACCCCCGCGCCAAGGACAATGAGGCGCAAAGTGCGGCCGTGGCTCGCCGCTGGCTGGCGCAAATGGGTTGGGAGGAGGGGCGCATGGCGGCCGTGGAGTCGCTCATCATGGCCACCCAGCACCACCAGCCCCAAACGGCCGATGCCCAAATTGTGGTAGATACCGATTTGGCCATTCTGGGGCGGAGCCAGCCGCCTATGATGTCTACGCGCAAGGTATCCGCCGTGAATACAGTTGGGTGGCGGAGGAAGCTTACCGCCACGGCCGTGCCCAAGTGTTGCAACAGTTCTTGGCACGGCCGTACATCTACCACACTGCCCCCCTGCGGGCGCAATACGAAACGGCCGCGAGAGCCAATTTGGAGCGAGAGATTGGGGAATTGGGAAAAAAGAGAGAAGAGAGAAAAGAGAAGAGATAGTCCCTCGTCATTTGTCATTTGTCCCTTGCTCATCTGCTCCTCCGCTCCTCCGCTCCTCCCTCCTCCGCTCCCCTGCCCCCCTGCTCCCCCTCCCCCCCGGAACCATCCCCCCCATCACGGCGTTTAGTCAGCGTCGGATAAACGAAATGTAAACGGTGTACGGCCGTAAAGTTTGGCATTCCCAATGGGCGTATGCTTGCCACTATGGTTTGACAAACTGGTTGTAAAGCAAACCACGGCCGTTTCGTAAGAATCTACTTAGACTGTGAATCATGTTGGGCGAAGGCAAATGTGCCGCACCACTGGAGTAACCGCTATGATGGGCAAAACAAACAACAAAATGGGCTGGGGCTGGCTCCTTCTGCTACTTTTACCGCTGGCCGCCGCCTGTGCCGCTCCCCGCACCGAGACCCCTCCCGCAACGTTGCAAGCTGTTCTCTCCAGCTCGCCAATTTGGGAGGGGATAGACCACAATCATGTGGCGGTTTTGCAAGAGCAAGCCTTGGGGTCTGGCCAGCTTTTGCTCTACCAATGGCAAAATGAGTCGGCCGAAACCTGTTTGGCCACCGCCTATCTCATCAACCTGAATGGAGAGTGGCAAACCCACGACACCTTTTACACAGCTTGCCATGCGGAACCTGCTTTTTTGGCCGCCCACTCGGGCAATAGCACGGCCGAATCTCCCTATGGCCCCGCGCGGTTCAGCACCGCTTATGGCGTAAGCAAAGATGGCCATGCCGTGCGTGTGGTCTGGGCAGATGGCCAAGTGAGCTACATCCCGCTCCAAAATGGCTCCTTTTTGGTCGCCCGCAATGGCAACATCGCGGTGGAGCGTGTGGAGTTGGTGGATAGCGCCAACAATGTGCTGACGATTGAAGATTGGCAAGGCTCTACGCTGAACTAGAGGGAAAAACAAGAGGTAAGGCCAGCCCGACACACAATTTAGCACCCGTGTAAACCGCTCTGCAAACCAGCAGGGCGGTTTTTGTTTGCAGGGTGTACGAACAAAAATATCGCAAAGGCGCAAAGAGGCAAAGACGCAAAGGGGGTTTAGGCAAATCTACGCCCTTTGCGTCTTTGCGCCTTTGCGTCAAAAAAGAATTTGCTAACAGGCTGTTCGTATATCCTTGTTTGCATTTGCCAATGACAAATGACCAAGGACACCTGTACAATTCCCCCCCTATGAACAAACAACCCAATTCTGATTATTGCTTTGTGTGCGGCCGTAAAAATCCCAAAGGGCTGTACTTGGCTTTTTACGACAACGGCTCCAATGAAGTCCACACGGAGTTTACGCTGGGGGACGATTACCAAGGCTACCCCGACGTGGTGCATGGGGGCATTGTGGCCGCCATTTTAGATGAAGTTGTCGGCCGTGTGGCGATGATACACGACCACCACCACCTGATGATGTCGGTGGTGTTGCAGGTGAAGTACCGCCACCCGACACCCACGCGCACCCCCTTGCGGGCGGTGGGGCGGGTGGTGCGCTTGCGCGGCCGTTTGGGCTACCGAATTGCTGGCCGAAACGAACCATGCCGCCTTGGGGTGGTATGTGGATGAAGAGAGATGAGAGAAAAGAGAAGAGAGAAGTGGGTATGTTAAAGCAGTTATTTGTTTTACTGATATTGCTCGTGCTCACGGCCGCGTGTGGCGGTCGAGAAACGGCCGACCCCGCCCCAGCCGTAGAAGCATTTTTAGAAGCCAAAGCGGCCAGCGATGGCGACACCCTGCGCCGCCTGCTCTGTGCCGAGCTCGAAAGCACCCTTGAACGAGAACAAACCACCTTTGCTGGGGTAAGCGGGGTACAAACTGAGGGCATGACCTGCCAACAAGTGGGCGATAGCGACACAGTGACCTGTGAGGGAGCCATCGTGGCCCTGTATGGCACCGAGGAAACCCGCTTCCCCCTCGGCAACTACCGCGTGGTCGAAGAGGATGGGGAGTGGAAATGGTGCGGGAGGCAAAGAAAGAGGTAGAGATAGAGAGAAGGGAAAAGTAGGGCGACCCTACTTGCCCCTCTATCTCTATCTCCTGTCTCTATCTCTTCCCCTTATGTGGCGCAAATGGTGGCAATGGCTTTTCAGTGGCGAGAATATCGCGGCCGTGTTGCTGTGTCTGCTGGCCATTTTACTCCTCATCGCCACGGCCGATAGTGCCCCAACATGGATTTACCAAGGGTTTTAGCAATGAGCAATGAACAAGGGGCAAGAAACAAATGAGGACGAGATGGATGCTGTATTTGCTGTTGCTCGTGGGGCTGATGGCTTGCCAGCCTACGGCCGTACCTGAATTGCCCACGGCCGTGCCCACCGCAACAAAGGACGGGGGACTAGGGGGCGAGGGACAGGAGACGATTCCGCAATCCACAATCCCCATTTCGCAATCCCCCACCCCCTTACCCCCTACCGCCGTTCCCCAATCTACAACCCCCATTCCCCCATCCCCACAGCCGTTCCCAATACAGCCGCTCAGCCCTTCCCCACTCCCAATCCCCCAGTCCCCATTCCGCAATCCCTCCTCAACGGCCTGCCGCCCGACCAATTTTTACTGTTGCCGCCCGAGGTCATGGCCAACGTGCGCCGCATTTGGGCGGAGGGGCAAGCGCTCGGCCGCAACCCGCACGCCTTCTCCAAACTGGGCGATAGTGTGGTGGCCACGCCCGCCTTCCTGACCCCCTTCGGCCGCCCCACCCATTACCACCTCGGCGATTACGAGGCGTTGCAACCCGCCATCGAACAGTTTGGTGGCTCGTGGTTGCGCTATGGGGTGGCCATTCGGCCGGGGCTACAAGCCCGCTCCGTGTTCGACCCGTTCTGGGCGGACAAAGAGTGGTGCGAGCCGAACGAAACAGTTCTCGACTGTGAAATTCGGCTGAACAACCCCGCCTTTTTGCTCATCCACCTCGGGGCGAACGATGACAACAGCGGCTTCGGCCGCCAGCTCGAACTCATCGCCCTACGCGCCATCGAACTGGGGGTGGTTCCGATTCTCATTACCAAAGCGGATCGGTTTGAGGGGGAAGACGACCGCAACAACACTGCGATTCGCCAAGTTGCGGCCGACCACCACCTGCCACTCCTCGACTTTGACCTGTTGGCGGGCACGATTCCCCTGCGCGGCCTGCGCGACGATGAGGTACATCTCTCGGCCGTGCCCAGCGGCATCTACGACTACCGCGACCCCGCCACATGGGAAACTGGCCAAGCCATCCAAAACCTCGCCATCTTGTTCATGTTCGATGCGTTGTGGGAGATAGTAAGAAGTGCTGAGTAAAAAGTGCTGAGTGCTGAATGTTAATCGGCAATCCCAAATCCCCATTCCGCAATCCCATGTCTCTTTCCCTCATCGGCCTGTTAACGGCCGTGGCCGCCCTTGCCACCATCAGCTTGCCCCGCCAGTGGCGCGGCTGGTTTGTTTTGGTCGCCAGTGTCGTCCTGTTGTATGTTTTCCAGCCCCTGTTGCCCATTCGCTTCAGTGGCTTTGTGTTGCCCACGGCCGTTTTAGGGCTGGCTATCGGGGGCTGGTGGGCCACCCAGCCCCCACTGGTCACGGCCGAAGACAAGCGCACCCTCGCCCTTGTGGCCGCCCTCGTCTTGCTCCTCACCCTGCCGCGCACACTCGACCCCAACTACATTTTCTTGGCCAACCGCCCCCCCGCTTTGCTGATGGTGCTGGGTTGGGGCACGGCCGTCGCCTTGCCCTTGGGCGGGCTGGGCTGGTGGCTCAGGCAAACACGGCCGCATCTCCTCCCCCCTGTGCTGATAGCCGTTTTGGTGGGGCTGTTTCTCTTGCTCAAGGCGGAGCCATCGGCCGAACTAATTGCCCGCTGGTGGCGCAGGGGCACGGGGCAAGACCCCACGCTGGCCAGCAGTTTGGATGTGGCGTGGCTGGGCTACTCTTATATCGCCTTTCGGCTCATTCACACCTTGCGCGACGCGCAGAGCGGGCAACTCCCCCACCTGAGTTTGCGTGAATACCTGACCTATGTGCTTTTTTTCCCTGCACTGGTGGCTGGCCCCATCGCCCGCGCCGAACAGTTCACGGCCGAACTCCGCGCCCTGCCCGACTTAGACGGCCGTGACCCTGCCCGCTGGCACGAGGCGGGGCGGCGGCTCGCCCTTGGCCTCTTCCAAAAGTTTGTGCTGGCCGATAGCCTTGCCCTCGGGCTGTCGCTCACCGAGGCCACGGCCGCCCAAACCCAATCCACAGGCTGGCTCTGGCTTCTGCTCTATGGCTACGCCCTGCGCCTCTTCTGGGATTTCAGCGGCTACACCCACATTGCCCTCGGGCTGGGATTGCTCCTCGGTCTGCGCCTGCCCGAGAATTTTCGCCACCCCTACGCCGCCACCAACCTGACCCAATTCTGGCAACGCTGGCACATCACGCTCAGCGATTGGGTGCGCTTTTACCTCTTTTCGCCGCTTTCCCGCGCCCTGTTGCGCCGCCAACCACGGCCGTCGCCCACCCTTATCGTCTTGTCCACCCAGTTGGCGACGATGTTGGCCATTGGCTTGTGGCATGGCATCAGTTGGAATTTTGTGGTGTGGGGCGTGTGGCATGGGCTAGGTCTCTTTGCCCATAAGAAGTGGGGGGAGTGGACGCGGCCGTGGCAAGCCCGTGCGCGGCAACGGCCGTGGCTGTGGCGCGGGGCGCAAGCGGCGGGGTGGTTCCTCACCTTTCACTATGTAGTGCTGGGATGGGTCTGGTTTGCCGTGGAAGATACGGCCGTGGCCGTGCAAATTTTGTGGCGACTCGTGGGGGTTTTAGGGGGGTAATCGTAGCGGCGGTCAGGGCCAATGGGAGTGCTTGGGAATTAAGCGGCCTTTGCCGCCCGCAAAATGTTTGGCTTCTCCCAGCAACCCCTCACCAATACTTCCCACACGAAAACATCCCGCCCCCCTGTCCTGGCGGTCGTCTAAGCCCAGCGAGAGACCCATTCCACAAGGTGCCGTCTTCCCGTTTCAGCCGATGCTCTTGGGTCTTTGGCGTGGTGGCAAGAGCGACCCTCACTCAATACCTCCATTTTGTCGCACGCTATTCGGCGCGTTCTCCTTTGTGAAGGTCCCAAATTTGGCACCATATCCCTATCTCACTGGCGGGGTCACAAGCTTCGATATTGAACGGACATCTCAACGACTTGGCTGGCGACTTTGCACTATCATCCACAATTGAGGGTAACACGAAAAGACCTCGGTTAAGTCCATAGGCCGCCTGCAGGGGTCTGCTGGTGGCGACAAGTAGAAACAAGCAAAGTATATACGTGCCTTTGGTTTGCGGTGGAAGATACGGCCGTGGCCGCGCAACTATTAAACAAGCTCTTCGGCAACGGGTAAAGTAGCTCCAATCCGCATTCACCAGCCCCATCAAAACACGCTTGCGGAGCCTTTTTAAAAGGTGCGGACATGTTTGCAAAAGGTGCGCACGTGTTTGCAAAAGGGCGTACCTTTGGGCAAAAGGTGCGCACCTTTTTAGTAAATGGTGCGCACCTTTTTTGCAACCCCTCCCGACCTCTGGTCAAAGACCCACCCACAAATAGCAAAATAACCCATGACAAGCAATCCCCACCCCCTTCGCATTTTCATCAAAGCGGCCGTGCTTTTCCTGCTCTGCAACGCCCTCTTTGCGGCCGTGCAACCCCTGCCCACCCTCGGCCGTTGGTCGCTCTATGGCCACCTCTACCCCAGTCGTTTGCGCCTGCCCTATGGCGAAGACCCCCAGCAAGCGCACAACCTCACCCTCACCAACTTACCCGCCATGCTGGCCAGTCATGCCATCAGCCAACCCAAAGCGGCCGATGAATTTCGGGTGGTGGTGCTGGGGGATTCGGCCGTGTGGGGCTGGCTCCTCCCACCCGCGCAAACCTTAATCGGGCAACTCAACCAGCAAGCGCACCTGACCAGCGACGGCCGTCGCATCGTCTTCTACAACCTCGGCTACCCCCTCCTCTCGCTCACCAAAGATGTCCTGCTGTTGCAAGAGGCGTTGGCCTACGAACCCGATATGTTCATCTGGCTCATCACCTTGCAATCCTGCGCCCCCGCCCAGCAGATGCAACCCCCGTTGGTGCAACACAACGGGGCAAAGCTACGGCCGCTCATTGCCAGCCACCGCTTGCCCCTCGCCACCGATGACCCCTTGTGGGTGGAACCGAGTTGGTGGGAGCGCACCATCGTGGGGCAACGGCGGCCGTTGGCCGACCTGCTCCGCCTGCAACTCGTCGGTGCCTCATGGGCGGCCACAGGCATAGACCAAGCCATTCCGCCCAGCTACACGCCCCGCCAAACCGATTTAGCGGCCGATAATAGCTGGCAAACATGGCCAGAACCGACGGCATTAACGGCGGCCGATTTATCCTTCGATGTGTTGCGCGTGGGCATAGAATTGGCAGGCGATGTGCCCCTCCTGCTGGTCAACGAACCCATGTTTGTCAGCACAGGTGCCAACAGCGACCTGCGCTACAACAGCTTCTATCCCCGCTGGGCTTATGATGCGTACCGAGGGCAATTGGCGCAAACGGCCGTTGCCTCAGGCTGGCTTTTTGTAGATTTGTGGGATGGCATCCCCCCCGCTGAATTTACCGACAGTCCCGTGCACCTCTCGGCCGTGGGCAACGAATTGCTGGCCGCCCAGTTGGGAGAAATAGTGGAAAATAAAAAGTGAGAGGTGAAAAGTCGTTCACTTTTCACCTCTCACTTTTTACCTTTTACCTTTCACGAACTAATTATCATATACATCAAAATAATGGTTCGGATCCGAGGTGTGTACCCACACCCATAGGTCATTGTCGGCTTGGGCAGACCAGTTATAGACCCATTCCGCATCCGTCGGAACCATATTTACACAGCCGTGGCTGTGCTTGTAGCCAAAGCGGTCGTGCCAAAACGCTCCGTGCAACGCAATTTCCATATCGGGGTCGAAGTACATAATGTGGTTAATGTCTTCGATGAAGTAATAATCCACCAACCCTTCTGCGCCCGACATTTTGTTTTTCACCCAGCGGTCAAACACTTGGAAGATGCCTTCGTGGGTCGGCCAGCGGTTCAGGCCGCTGGAAATGAGGGTGGCGAAAACCATGCGGTCACCTTCATAGGCGGCGAAGGTTTGCTCGTATAAATCAACTTCTGTCCAGTATTCATCGGGGCCGACTTCGGCCGGGCGTTGTTTCACGTCCACCAAGCTCACTTCCGTTTGGCGAATCCAACGGCCGTCGCCCAAGTCGTACCAGAGCCAGCCCTCTTCATCCACCACCGCATCATACACCTCAAAAAAGTCGTAGCGGTTCATCTTGCCCAAGGCTGTGTCGGGTTCGCCAGCAGGTTCATGGCTGGGGTAAAAGCCATTGCGGGTGACAACCCAGCCAAACGGCCGTGGCGGTTGGCGCAACAGGGTGACACCTTGGAAAGTGGTGGGGGTGGCCATCGTCAAATCAGACGCTTTCATCCATTCGCCGGGGTTGATTTGGTACCATGTCACCCCATCTACTTGGGTTTGCCCCTGCAACGAGGCGAACAAATAACCATCGCCCACATTGCGAACGATGCTCCCGTTGGGTTCGCTGTATACGTTGGCATTGTCCGCTTGGCGGGCATGGGTCAACACGCGCAAGGGGCTGTTGAGCGGTTGCACTGGCGCGGCAAAAATCGGCAGGGGTTGCTCGGCCGCGCTACATACCATCCCCACTTCGGCCGAATAAAGGTAACAGCCGACATTGGCGGCGGCCGTGTCCACCTGTGCCAAGAACCCCCACGCCACCACAGCCAATCCCACCACCCATTTCATTGCTTGAAACTTCATACTCGATCTCCAAGAGGCATTTCAGCTTGTCAGCTTGTCCGCACTTCAGCTTGTTATAAGAAAATAATTCGATAATCGCTTTGTTTTTGGTTACACTCGGCTCCAACTTTACCATAAGCGGCGATTATACCCTACTTCGCTCGGCCGAAAATGAGCGAAAGATAAGAAGGAGGGAGGGAGGGATTGCGGAATGGGGAATGCGGATTGCGGAATGGGGCAAATGACGAATGAATGACCAAAAACAAAGGACAAACATATGATAGGCACTTGGCTGAACGCCCTCACCGTGTTGGTGGGGGGCACATTGGGCACATGGTTGGGCGGCCGTTTCCCCGAGCGGATGCAAGAGACGATTTTTGCCGCACTGGGTCTCTTCACCCTGTTTATCGGCTTTAGCAGTGCCCTCGCCACGGGCAACCCGCTCATTGCGCTGGGCAGTTTGGTCATTGGCGCTCTGCTCGGGGAGGCGTTACGCCTCGATGCCCGGCTGGAGCAGTTTGGGGCGTGGCTCCAGCGCACCTTATCACGCGGCGAAGGCAACGCCTCCCGTTTTGTGGAGGGGTTTGTCACGGCCAGCCTCGTCTTTTGCGTCGGCCCACTCACCATTCAGGGCGCTATCGAAGATGGATTGCGCGGCGATTACACCTTGCTGGCCATTAAATCGGTCTTAGATGGCTTTGCCGCGCTCGCCTTTGCGGCCACACTGGGCACAGGGGTGCTGGCTTCCATTCTCGTCATTATTCTGTTCCAAGGGGGCATTTCGCTTCTGGCCAGCTTGGGCACAAACATCTTTACCGAGCCAATGGTGGCCGAGATGACAGGGGTCGGGGGGATTGTGTTGCTCTCGATTGGGTTGCGACTCCTCAACCTAAAACAGATTCGCTCGGCCAATTTGTTGCCCGCCCTGTTCATTGCCCCAGCGGCCGTGGCTCTCATGGATGCGCTCGGCATTCCCTATTACCCACTGTAGGAGAAGTGAAAAGTAAAAGGTGAAAAGCGAGCGACTCACTTTTCACCTTTCACTTTTCACCTTTCACTTTTCACCTTTTACTTTAAAAGCCGCGAACGGTCTATCCGCGCCCCTTTCCAGTTGCAATGTTCGCAGAGGTAGCGGCGCACGGGGAAGCCCAGCAAATTGAGCAAGCGATCCAACAGGTGGCGATGCACCCGCTTGAGTTGGGGCGAGTGGCAGTTGGGGCAAGCATCGGCCCAGAGGGTGCTGGTGTTGTTGATGGCGTTGCGCACCAGAAAAGCCCACCATAACAGGGCAATGGCGATGAAAATGAACCCCAACACGGCCGCGCCCCCCTCATACGCCAACCAATGCGGCAATTTATCCCCCAACCCCGGCGAAGTGACTTGCAAGGGGTCGCTGTACGGTTGCACATATGGCCAAAAAGGGTTGAGCAGAAAGACAACGCCCACGGCCGCCAGCAACCCACCCAATCCCGGCCGCCAAAGTTTCGCCCACACTTCGCTAAACTTGAGGCGTTGGCGGCGACTGCGTTTCTTTTTCAGGGGAGGGTGGGTAGGCTGGTTCATAGGGACGAGAGACTGGGGACTTTAAGTGGCTTTGATGAGGAAACGGCCGCAACTGGGGCAATAAGTCAGCACGTTGGCGTGTTCAATTTGGCTGACCAAGCTAATGGGCAAGGTGACACGGCATCCTTGGCAACTGTTGAGTTTGAGTTCGGCCACGGCCGTGCCTTTGCGCTGGCGCAAGCCTTCATAGCTGGCCAAGGCGGGGGCGGGAATGTGCTGGGTTTGCTCGGTGCGCTGAGCCATGAGGGTGTTGATGTGGGGAGCGAGGTGGTTTTGTTCTTGTTTGAACACGGCCGCTTGGGCTTGCCATTCGGCCGTGAGGGCGGCGACTTGGGCTTCGGCCGTGGCCAACTCGGCATCCAACCCCTCCACGGTCATCATCGTCGCAAACAACCCTTCTTCCATCGTGCCCCGCTGGCGACGGAGCGATTCCACCGCCAATTGCAAATCCGCCATCTCCTTGGGCGTTTTCACTTTACCCGAATACAACCGCTCCTCACTGCTCTGCAATTTGCTAATGACGGAGCCGAGAGCCAGCTCCTCCTGCTTTTGCTGGGTGCGCCATTTTTGGTGGCGGGCGGCCGTTTCCGCCAAACCCTGCTTGGCCGAGCGCAATGGCTCTGGCTCTTCTTGTCCCTTTAATACGGCCAATAAACGCTGTTTGCCACTGGCAATTTGCTGGTCAAGCTGTTGCAACCGATACAATTGGTGGATTTCGCTCATAGGGGGAGATTGTAGCATTAGCGTGTCAGCTTGTCAGCTTGTCAGCCTCCTCTTGGGGTTTATTGGTATACTGGTGTACTCCTATATTTCATCACCCCCATTCACCACTCTATGGACAAACAAAGCTACACCCCCACGGCCGTCACGGCCGACCGCACCGCCCGCACCCTCAATATTTCATGGGCCGACGGCCGTGCCAGCATCTATCCCTATGATGGCCTCCGCGCCGTCTGCCCCTGTGTGATTTGCAAAGGTGGCCACGCCCACATGGGCACCCCCCCCAACCCCTGCACCGTGCGCGACACCCCGCCCACCGATTTACAACTCCTCGGCATTCAGCAAATGGGCAGTTACGCCATCCAACTCAGTTGGAGCGACGGCCACGACACAGGCATCTACACATGGCAAATGCTCCGCACGGCCGACCCTGTTAATTGTGAATTGTGAATGGTGAATTTTTAATGGTTAATGAACGATGATGGAGCAAGAACATGAGCAAAGGGGATGATATTGAAGAGCGGTTGATTGGGTTTGGCGTGCGGGTCGGTTTGCGGCCGTTGCCCGATTGTGCCCATGGCAAAAGTGGCACGCCCGCGCCTTGCCGGCAGAAGCGTGATTTCGTCCAAACTCAAAATCTGTCTCAAAGAGTTAAACGAATCCCGTATCTGGCTCAAATTCATCATCCAAAGCGAATTGCAACCTGAAAATTTGCTCACCAACCTCCACAACGAATGTGATGAACTCTGTCGTATCATCAACGCCAGCATCAAAACAACCACCACCCCCGTTAACCATTCACAATTACCATTGACCATTCACAATTGACCAATTCACAATCCCATGTCTAAACCTTCCGTCAAAATCACCCTGACCCAAATGATGGAGCCACTGAGGCCAACCTTCACGGCAACGTGCATGGCGGCATTATTATGAAGATGTGCGACGAGGCGGGGGCAATGGCGGCCATGCGCTATACCCAAACCAGCGTCGTCACCGTGGCCGTGGATAGCATGAGCTTCCTGTCACCCGTCCACATTGGCGATATGCTCACCGTCACGGCCGAGGTCACATGGGTCGGCCGCACCTCCATCGAAACCCGCATCACCGTCACAGCCGAAGAAGTCATGTCGGGCAAAGTCAGCCACACCAACACCGCCTACATTGTCTACGTCGCCCTCAGCCGCGACGGCCGCCCCGCCACCGTACCACCCCTTCTCTGCGAAACCGAAGAAGACCTCGCCCGCCACCAACGCGCCGAAGCTCGCCGCGCCCTACGGCTGAAAATGAAAGAAAGCAGTGGGTAGAAGAGGGTTACTCGTTATTGGTGTATTCGTTTATTCGTGTATTGGTGTATTCGTGTATTCCGCATTCCCCATTCCGCAATCCCCATTCCGCATTCCGCAATCCCATGTCTCCACCCCAATCCCGCCTGCTCCAAATTCTTAACGAACACTCCCTTGCCGCCCGCGTGCTGAAAGCACCTGAGCGGGATATGGGGTTGAAGGACAGCGAGCCATTCCCCTTTCTGGCCATCATCGGCCAGCAGGAGATGAAGTTGGCCCTGTTGTTGGCCGTCATTAACCCACGGGTGGGCGGGGTGTTGCTGATTGGTTCGCGGGGGACGGCCAAAACAACGGCCGTGCGTTCCCTTGTAGACCTGCTCCCCACCGTGCGCACCAGCCTGTGCCCCAACCACATGGGTTGCACCGAACAGATGATAGAAGCGGGGGGGCTAACGGCCGTTTGCAAAGAGTGCGCCACCAAATACGGCTACAACGAATCCCTCTCCCAACTGGCACGGATGAAATTGACCGAGTTGCCGCTCAACGCCCAGTTGGATGATGTCGTCGGCGGCATCAACGAGCGCACCGCCCTTGAAAAAAACAAAGTGCGCCTCGAACGGGGCATTTTGGCGCAAGCGGATAACAACCTGCTCTACATTGATGAGGTCAATTTGCTAGATGGGGCGGTGATGGATGCCATTTTGGATGCCGCCGCGCAAGGCTTTTACACAGTGCGGCGCGGCCCCCAAAACCTCACCTACCGCTCCCGCTTTGCCCTGATTGGCTCCATGAACCCCGAAGAGGGGCGGCTACGGCCGCAAATCATGGACCGCTTCGGCCTGCGCGTCATTGTGCGCGGCTTGGCCGACCCCGAACAACGTTTTGAGGCGTATGAACTCGCCCTGTGGCACCAGCGCGATTCCGAGGCGCTATCGGCCGCCTACGCCGAAGCAACCTTGGCCTTGGCCGAGGATATCCAAAAAGCGGCCGATATTCTGCCCAGCGTCACCCTCTCCCCCCCCGCCAAACAACTCGGCCTGAGCCTTGTCCAGCAAGCCAAAATAGATTCCAACCGCGCCGAAATTACCCTGTTCGAGGCGGCGCGGGCACACGCGGCGGCCGACGGCCGCACCGAAACCACGGCCGAAGACATTCGCGCCGTCGCCCTGCTTTCCCTGCGCCTGCGCCAAAGCCCCGAACTGCTCCGCTTCTTCCAAGAACAAGAGGTGGAAGATGCCCAATTGCAAGCCTTGGTTGGAGGGGAGTAAAAGCCACGCCGGCTTTTTCTTTTGGGGAAAAATTTGGCCGACCCCCCGAAAAAAAAAAAGGAGGGGGTTTGGGGGGGGGGGGGGGGGGGGGGGGGGGGGGGGGGGGGGGGGGGGGGGGGGGGGGGGGGGGGGGGGGGGGGGGGGGGGGGAGGGGGGGGGGGGGGGGTTGGGGTCCCCCCCAACTGGTATGGGCCTCCCCTGTTATTGGTGGCTGTTCCCCAGCCTGCGGGCTTTGTAGGGCTAGTTGCTCGAGAATTGGTCATTCAACTATTCGGGGTCTCTTTCATCAGTGGGTTTGGATTGGCTTAAACTTAAGCCGCTAATCTATCACCAGAAAATTCGTGAACTTTGTGTCTAAACAACAGTCCCACCAAAATGGAGAACATCTCCCCCCTGCTCCCCTACCCCCCCGCTCCCCTGCCCTTCTCCCCCTCGCCCTCACGGCCGTCTTCATCGGCTATTTCCTGCCGTGGCTGGCCCACCCCACCGCTGGCCTAACGCTGATTGGGCTGGATGTGAGCGAGTGGGTGAAGTTTTTGCCCCAAATGCAGGCGGGGCAATTGCCCAATCGGGATTGGTTTTACCTGCCGCCCATCACGCTGGGGCTGGCTTTGGTGTGGCTGAGTGCGGGGCAAATCCACGGCCGTTGGCGGCCGTGGCTCCTGCGCGGGGCGGGGTTATTGGTCAGTTTGCTCGCCTTCCCCGCCCTCGAAGCCATCCGCTTTGAGGATGCCAGCCAATGGCGGCCGAGGCTCATCGCCATTGCGTTGGTGGGTTTGGCGGCCGTGCTCAGCCCGTGGCTCCCCCAACGCTGGGCATGGTTCGCCCTCGTCGCCACCAGCCTGCTCGGGCTTCTCCTGCCCACATGGGCCGTGCTGGCCGTTCGCCCCGTCGTCAGCGAACTCCTGCGCGACCCCGTCGGCATTGGCTTTGGCGTATATGCCAACGCCGTAGGGCAGGGGGTGTTGGCCGTGGTGGGGTGGGGGAGAGGAAGAGAGTAAGAGAGGGGGGCAGGGGGGCAGGGGAGCAGGGGGGCAGGGGAGCATTTTCATTCCGCAATCCGCATTCCCCATTCCGCTATCCCCATTCCGCACAACGGCAGTACCACCTCAAACACCGCCCCTTCCCCCTCTTCGCTGGTCAGGGTGATACGGCCGTGGTGGGCTTGCACCACCCCTTGCACGATGGCCAAGCCTAACCCTGCCCCGCCGCTGTGGCGGCTCCGCGCTTCGTCGGCGCGGTAAAAGCGTTCAAAGACAAAGGGTTGGTGCTGGGGAGCGATGCCTGCGCCGTTATCGGCCACGGTGAGGCGCATTTCCTCGGCCGTGGCCACGGCCGAAAGCGTAACCCGCCCGCCAGCGGCCGTGTGGCGCACCCCATTTTCCACCAAATTAAAGAGCATCTGCCCCAACTGGGTCACATCCCCTTGCAAGGGGGGCAAGTTGGGCGAGACGGCCGTGGTTAAAACCACGCCCTGCGCTTGCGCCAGCGGCTCCGCCCGCGCCACCACCTCGGCAATGAGCGGCGCCACGGCCACGGGAGCCACCTGTAGCCATTTTTGCCCCGCATCTAGCGCGGCCACTTGGCCGAGGCTGTGGACGAGATTGAGCAGGTGGGTGGTTTCGGTTTGCATGGCCGAAAAGGCTTGTTCGGCCGTGCGCCTATCCGCTATTTTGCCCATGCGCAACCCTTCCAAATACCCTTGCAAGGTGGTCAGCGGGGTGCGCAAGTCGTGCGAGACGTTGAGCACCAAGTCGCGGCGCATCTGTTCCATTTGTTGCAGGCCAGCCGCCATTTGGTTGAAGGCACGGCCGAGTATCCCCACCTCGGCGGGGCCATCTTCATCCACGCGCACGGCGTATTGGCCACGGGCAATGTCGGCCGCCGCGTGGCTCATTTGGCGGATGGGGTAGTTGATGGAGTGCGCCAAAGCCATCCCCAACACGAGGCCCAAGGAGAGGACGATGGTGGCCGAGAAGAGTGCGCCTTGCGACAACGCCTCTAAAAAGCTGTTGTCTACCTGTTCTAATTCGCTGTTGCGGTCTACGTAGAGCGTGCCCAACGGCCGATTTTGCCCATCGGCCAGTTTGAAGATGAGCACGGCCGAGCTTTCTTGCGAGACATCTGTGCCCAAAGTGGAGCCAACGACAACCCCTTCCGCGCTTTTCAGGGTCATCACAAAGCCGCTGATGAGGCTCAGGTTGAGGATTTCGAGCTGAACCCCGTCCCACGATTCGGTTTGGCGGTAATGGTTTTCCAGCACATCCACCAGCAAGCGGGTGTGAACGGCCGTGTGCGTCTCTTGGAACTCGGCAAACGCCGCTTCGGTGGCGCTAACGGTAGTCAGCCCAAACAAAAACAGCGTGACCAGCACGAGGAGAAAGTTGCTGAACAATAAACGACGAGTCATAGGATTGCGGAATGGGGAATGGGGAATGCGGATTGCGGAACTGAAATACGACTCACTACTCACTACTCACTACTCACTAGCCACTAACCACTAACCACTAACCACTAACCACTCCCTACTCCTCATACGCATAGCCCACGCCGCGAATGGTGCGGATGATTTGGGGGCCATCTGTCCCGAGTTTTTGGCGCAGGTTGCTGATGTGGACGGTGACTGTTTCTTCGCCGAGGGGTTCGGCGTAGCCCCAGACTTGTTCGAGCAGGTGTTGGCGGGTGAAGGGCCAGCCGGGGTTTTGCATGAGGGCGTGGAGGAGCTGAAATTCGAGTTGGGTGAGGGGCAGGGCACGGCCGTCGAAAAAGGCCACATGACGGCCGACATCGAGTTGCAAACGGGGGCCGCCCAGCAGGGGGGGCACGGCCGGGGCTGGCTCGGTGTATTGGTAGGCGCGGCGCAACAACGCCTTCACACGGGCGATGAGTTCGGTGGGGCTGAACGGCTTGGTCAGGTAATCATCCGCGCCAAAGCCCAGCCCGGCCGCTTTGTCGGCATCGGTGGTGCGGGCGGTGAGGAGCAAAATGGGCAGGTTGCTCTCGTGGCGTAGGCGGCGGCACAGTTCAAACCCATCAAAGCCGGGGAGCATGACATCGACAATGGCCAAATGGGGTTTGCTGGCGGCGAAAATTGGACGGCCGTGGGGCCATCAGCGGCCGTGGTCACGCTAAACCCCTCTTGGCGCAAGTAAAAAGCAGTCATTTCGGCCGCGCTGGGGTCATCTTCGACAAGGAGGAGGTGATAAGGCATCAAGTGGTGTGGCCAATCGGTCTATTGGTGGATGGGTGTATGGGTCTATTTTAATACACCCCGCAAGGAAGGAAACGGAACGATTCAAGTATCGCTTGTCGTGGCGGCTTTAACCCTTTTTCCAGCTACAGAACGCGGCTTGTAGTGGTAGCTTTAGCCGTTTTTCCAGCTACAGAGCGCAGAAAACGTGAAGTTCCCTCTGCGCTCCCTGCGCCCTCGGCCGTTCAAGAACAATCAACACCCCCCTGCATAGATACTGGCAACCGCCATTGCCACACTCTAAATGCCTATAACCACTCAAAAAATGATATATAACCACCAACAAATGATATATAACCATCAACAAATAACATATAACCACCAATAAATGATATATAACCATTAATAAGTGACATATAACCACCAATAAATGACATATAACCACTAATAAATGATATATAACCACCAATAAATGACATATAACCACGTATAAATCATTTTTTTGTAGGACAGTCATTATTAAATAAAAGCTAACAGCAATTTAAATCAAATTTTTATTATTAAACAAAAGGTTAAAATAATTAAAAATTTGTCGGTTATTATTAAAAAATGTTTAGCAACAATCTAAATAAAGTTATAACCAATAAAATTTAGGAAATTTAACGCAATAGCACAAGGGTGTAGGGGTGCAGAGGGGTTTCTCTGGCAACCCTCCCCCCACTCCGCCTTGCGCCAAGAGAAAAGAGCTGACAAGTTGTTCTAGATGGGGAATTGTTTGCTCCCCCCCTTGGGGAGAGGAGATAAAAGGCGGGTGACGGTGGGGAGGGGGGGGGGAGCACCGTATCGCCTGTACGTCACCACCATTGGAAAAGCCCCCACCCCCGCTAGACGAAGCTCCCCCAACCCGCTAGAATCCCCCCAACCAACCACCTCTTTTCTCTCTTCCCTCTTCTCTCCCCCCATGTACCCCGAAGACCGCGTCCTCATCGCCTACATGCCCCGCCCCAGCGATTTCGAGCTGGTGCTGGCGCAAGGGTGGTATCGCATTCCCCAGCAGTTTGCGCCGAAGGGGCTGTATGCGGAGTATGTTGGGTTTTATTTCGGCCGCAACTTTGGCGCCCAGAAGTGGGCGGTGCATTACTACGGCCGTAACCTCGGCCACGAACTTCTGCGCCGTGTGGATTTGCTCCCCGACGAACCCAACCACCCCCGCGCCGCCCAGCTTTACTACAAGGTGCAACTCGGCCCACTCATCCAACGCCCCGAGCCGATTCTCAGCTTGCGCTGGCGGCGGGTGCTGTTCATCCACACCACATGGGACCGCTTTGAGATGGCCCGCGAGCTAAACGATTTGTTCATCGAAGGCGACGGCTTCGTAGACCGCCGCTTTGCCGTCTTGCGCGATGGGGAAGAGAGTGCTGAGTGCTGAGTGCTGAGTGCTGAGTTGAAAGTCGCTCAGTCTCTCAGTCGGTCAGCTATTCATTCCGCAATCCGCATTCCCCATTCCGCATTCCTCACAGGTTGTCTCGAACCTGCGAACAAGATACAAATAGCCCACCACACGACCAGCCGCGCTCCCCATAGACAACAACAATCCAACCTGCATCTGGATAGACACATCATGCTTTCTCGAGTTGCTGATAACTTGTACTGGCTTAGTCGCTATTTGGAGCGGAGTGAACACACCGCCCGCTTGCTAGATGTGAATTTGGACGAGGTGCTCGACCGCAACTCGGCCGTGGCCGACCAGCAACTCGACTTGCTGGTAGATAGCTTGCGGCTCCAAAAATCCCGCGAAGCATTGCTCGGCACGGCCGTCCACGAAGCCCGCCACCCCATTCGCGCCCTGCCCGAACTGCTCATGCTCGATGCCGCGCAACCCCACTCCATCGCCTACAGCATTGCCACCGCCCGCGAAAACGCCCGCCAAGTGCGCGAACAAATCAGCTCCGAAATGTGGCTCCAAATCAACTGGCTCTACCAAAATATCCGCACCACCACGGCCGAGCGCATTTGGGAAAACAGCCCCCACGACTTCCTGCAAACCTTGGTCAAAGATGGCATCCACCTCTTTCGCGGCCTCACCGATGCCACCATGAACCACGGCGAAGGCTGGCAATTTATCCAATTGGGGTGCTACATGGAGCGGGCACAAGCCACCGCCAAAGTCCTCGATGCCCACTTTCGCGTCAACCACACCATCGAACGCAATGGGCCGTATGAGCAAGATTTGGCATGGATTAGCCTACTCAAATCTTGCACAGCCTTCGAGGCATATTGCAAGGTCTACACGGTGCAGATTGAGCCAGAGCGGGTGGCCGAATTTTTACTGCTCAATGCCGATTCCCCCCGTTCGGTGCGCTTTGCGGCCGACCGCATTCTCGAGGCCGTCCGCGCCATCGCCACCGCCACAGGCAAACAACGCGGCGACCCCGTCACCCGCTTGGCGGGCAAACTCAGCGCCAGCCTCGATTACAGCTCCGTGGATGAAATTCTCGACGAAGGGCTACACGCCTACTGCGTCAACATCCAAAACCAATGCGCCAAAATCCACCAAGCCATCTACGACCGCTACATTCAACCGAAGTCAGTGCTGAGTTGAGAGTGCTGAGTGCTGAGTGCTGAGTGCTGAGTTAAAAGTCTCTCAGTCTCTCAGTCCTTCAGTCCTTCAGTCACTTTTCCCGCTCTCTTTCTCCTCTGCCCCTCTGCCCCTCTGCCCCCCTGCCCCCCGCCCCATGTACTACACCATCCACCACCTAACCCAATACCGCTACAGCGAACCCATCACCGAAAATGTGATGGAGGTGCGCAAGCAACCGCTGTCGGATGCCATCCAAACCTGTTTATCATTCAGCCTGACCACCTTGCCACAGGCGGAAATTCACGATTACATAGATGGGTGGCAAAACAGGGTGCATCATTTCAGCATTGTTCGGCCGCACAAACGGCTGGAAATTGTCTCGCAGGCGTTGGTGCAGGTGGGCGAACAGCCCCACCCCGCCCCCGGCGAAGCCACCCTCGCTTTGTGGCCCGCCCTGCAAACCGAAGGGCGGTCGTTGGCCATGTGGGACTATTTGCGCCCTAGCCATTATGTGCAATTCACCCCCGCCATGCGGACATTTGCGGCCGAATTCCACGCCACCACCCACGAAGTAGACCCCTTCACCCTCCTGTCCCACATCCAAGAAGCGATTTACACCCGCTTTGAATACGAGCAAGACGCAACCCGTTTTGATTCGCCTGCCGAGCATGTTTTAGAAACGGGCGCAGGGGTCTGCCAAGATTTCACCCATCTGATGATTGGGGTAGCGCGTTTGGCGGGCATTCCCGCCCGCTACGTCAGCGGCTATCTGTTCCATCGGGAAGGGGCGCACGACCGCTCGACGGATGATGCCAGCCATGCATGGGTAGAGGCATGGCTCCCCGGCTGGGGTTGGGTGGGGTTTGACCCCACGAATAACCTCGTCGTGAAGCGGCGGCATATTCGGGTGGCCATCGGCCGTGATTATGCCGATGTGACCCCGACGCGGGGGGTGTTTACGGGGCAGGCGACCAGCTCCCTCAAAGTGGCCGTCAAAGTGTTAGCGGCCGAGGCTCCCCCCACCCATTTGCCCGCCCCCACCCCCAGCACATGGGCCATGGCCGAAGATGAGGGGGAGAGCGATGCCACGGCCGTGTTGCTCCAACAACAGCAACAGCAACAATAAACGTTATTGGTTATTCGTTATTATTCGTCCAACTACCCAATAACTAATAACCAATAACCAATAACTCCCTACGGCCGCACGGCTTGGGCCGCTTGTTCGGCCAGCACATCGGGGGGTTCGCCCGAGGGTGAGGTGAGCGCCACAAGGGCGGTGCGAAACGCATCGCTGATGTTACTGCCAAAGACAGGGTAGGGGAGAGAGCGTTCCAGTTCGGTTTCTAAAAAGGCAATATAGGGGTCGGTGTGTGGCCATTCGGCAAAGGAGGCGTAGCGGCTGGGCAAACGCAGGCTTTGCTGGCTCCATTCAGCATGGTTGGGTGGGTTGACCAACCACGTAATCAGCTCAGCCGCGAGGGCTTGGCGGGCGGGGTCGGCCGTGCTAATCGCCCACGCCCACCCGCTTACCCGAGGAGGCAAGGGGCCACCAAGGCCCGGCACGGCCGCGAAGCCATCACTGTTCCCCTGCCCCCGCACCCGCAAAAATTGGCTAACCGCCACGAGCGTCAGATTGGCCTTGCTGGTTTGGAAAACCAACCACGCATCATCCATGCTGGAAAGGGCATTGCTCTGGGGCAGGAGCAAATTTTCTTGCTGGCTGGTCGCCAAAGTCCGCAAGGCACGGGTTAGCGGCTCCACCTCAAGCAAAGGTTGGTTGTTGTCGTCGCTCAGCACCCCTCCTTCAGCGAGATAAAATTGGAGGAGCAAATCCGCGCCGGGTTTGCCATTGGCGGGCAAAACCATCACATTGGGGGGTTGGTTTAGATCGGCCCAACGGGTGGGCAGGGTAGTGGTGATGGCGTTGCGGTCGTAGGCGAGGTGGGTGAGGCCGCTAAAAGCGTAGGGGTAGGCGTAAAGCGTGTTGTTCACTTCGCCCAGTGTGCGCCCAACGGGGTACAAATCGTCTATCAGTTCGGCAGGAAGTAGGGTTTCGAGTGGGTAAATGAGACCTTCGGCCACGGCCGTGCCCACTTGGTCGGTGGGGATGAGAATGAGGTCGGGCAAGATGCTAGGTGCAACGGGGCGGCCTGCCTCTAAATAGCTGACAATGCTCCCTTGGCCTGTGGCCGCTTTAATCTCGATAATGACTTCGATATCGGGGTGGCTGTCGTTAAAAACATCCAATTGGTCGGCCAAAATAGGGCCACCTTCGATTTCGGGGCGGGGGGCAATGCTGGGAATGGTCCAGACGATGAGTTGGTTGGTGCGGGCGGCCGTGGGGGATTCCCCGGCCGTGTTGGGCACACTGGCGGGGGTGTTTACAGGGGTGGGAATGGCGATGGTTGCGGTGGGGGTGGGGAGGGTATCGGCCGTGCCTGACAACCCACAAGCGACTAAGCCAAAGCCCCACACCAACCAACCCGCCAGCCATGCAAATTTAGAGAAGGTACGCATGGGGTTAGTATACACAGCTAGTCAGCTAGTCAGCTAGTCAGTCGGTCAGTCTCTCAGTCTCTTACTCTCTTTCTCCCCTGCCCCTCTGCTCCTCTGCCCCCCTGCTCCCTTTTGACGCTAATCCCCGCACATGTTAACATTCCCGCTTGTCAGGTTTAGCTTATCACCAGCGAATGAGTGTCATTGCATGTCTCACATTTTGATTATTGATGATTCCCCCCCCATTGCCCAATTGATGCGTGAGATGATGTCGTTGATTGGCCATGCGGGTGAGACAGCAAATAGCGGCCGTGAAGGGCTGGAGCGGATGCGCCACCAAATGCCCGATTTGGTCTTGCTCGATTTGATGATGCCGGAGATGAATGGGTGGGAAGTGTACGATGAGATTCGCCGTTTTAGCCGTGTGCCTGTCATTTTTATCACGGCCAGCGACACACCCGCCAACCGCAACCGCGCCGCCGCGCTGGGGAGAGCTACTCATCAGCAAAGAGGTCACGTTGACTTCGTTGCACCAACATATTGAGCAAGCCATTCAGCCTGCGTTGGGGTGAGTGAGAAGGGAAAGGGGAGCCTGCCCGCGATGCTCAAACTTGCACGCGCTCTAAATCCCGCCAGCCAATCAGCCACCCATCTTGGGTAGACCATGTGCGGTCGCCCCCATAAACAACATAGCTATTTGGCTCAGGTGAGCCAGATAAGTTTTGCCATTGTCGTAAATGGCGAAAAAAGCTCTGGTTGAATGTCTGCCCCGCCTTGATTTCCACGGCCGCTACGTTTTCCCCCTCCTTCAACAAACAATCTATCTCATTCCCAGTGCTGTCCTGCCAAAAATAGAGGCTCGGCCGTGCGCCTTGGTTCAGGGCGCGTTTCATAAATTCGTTAATGACCAAGTTCTCGAACAGTGCCCCTTTGAGATAATGGGTGGCGACTTGTTCGGCCGTTTTTAGCCCGAGGAGCGAACAGACCAACCCCGAATCGTAAAAATAAAGTTTGGGTGACTTAATGACCTGTTTGCTGAAATTTTGGTGGTACGGCCGCAACAAATAGACGATATACGAAGCCTCCAACAAAGAGAGCCATGCCTTGGCGGTGTTGGGGCTAATCCCCGCGTCGTTGGCCAAACTGGTGTAATTGAGCAATTGCCCCACCCGCCCCGCGCACAGTTGCACAAAACGTATAAAGGCATTCAAGTCGGTGATGTTTTTGAGGAGACGCACATCCCGCTCCACATAAGTTTGGATATAGGAAGGATAAAAATCGGTGGGGTGGAGGGCGCGGTCGTAGAGACGAGGGTACTGCCCCATAAAGATGGCTTCTTCATATTGGGCAAATGAACGGCCGCTGTGCCCCAGTTCCACCAGCGAAAGCGGAAGCAAGGTGAGCAAGGCACTCCGCCCAGCCAACGTTTGGGTAATTTGCTCCATCAGTAAAAAATTCGCGGAGCCTGTCAGAATAAATTGCGCCTCGGGCTTGGTATCTACAATTGTTTGGATGTAGGAAAAAAGCTGGGGTGTGTTTTGCGCCTCATCCAAAATAACGCCATGCGGGTAATTGGCTAAAAAACCCCGTGGGTCGGTTAGGGCAAATTGCCGCACATCTGGCTCCTCCAAAGAGACATAGGGCAACTGAGGGAATGAGGATCGCACCAAAGTCGTTTTGCCCGATTGCCGTGGCCCCATGAGGCTGACAACAGGGAATTTTTGCGCCAATTCGATGAGTTTGGGGGCTAACAATCGTTCAATCATGGGGACATGGTAGCAAAAAGTGCATAAATCCGCAATCCAATTGCGGATTTATGCAAATTATACGCCCCAATCGGCCGTGTCTTCCCCCACCCGCCACCATTTGAGCTGGGCACGGCCGAGTGGCTCTGGAACCCCCACAGGCGGCTTGGCCAGCAACTCCGCCCCCACCATGCCCTCTTCCACCACTAAGACATGGCGCAAGCGCACCCCCTCGGCGAGGGGGGTTTCGGTCGTGGGGTAGGCCCAACAGGGGTGGCGGTAATGAATTTCAATCGCCCGCACAAACCCCTGTTCCTCCACCCAGTTGGCATCGTAGCCAAATATTTCGGCGCGGGGAAACCGCTCCCCCTCCTCCTGCAACCAACGGTACATCTCCAAGCCGCTGATTTTGCGCCCCCAATCGTCCAAGATGAAGCTGGGCCAAAACGGCCGCTCCGTGCCCATCTCCACCAGCGCATAGCGCAAGTAAACAGGGGGAACATCGGCCGTGGGCAACCACAGCAAGCCAGTTTGCCCCTTGCTGTTGGTCAGCAAACGGCCGGGGAGGGGGTGGGGGGAATGAGTACATAGTTTGGAATGCGGATTGGGGAACGCGGATTGCGGAACAAAAATCCGCAATCCGCAATCCCCAATCCGCAATCATCTAGCCTTGCGGCTGGGCGGCGATAATCTCGGCCGTCACCCCATCCTCGAACTGCTTGAAATTGTCGCGGAACATCTGCGCCAATTTGCGGGCTTGGGCATCATAAGCCGTTTCATCAGGCCATGTGTTGCGTGGGTTCAGGATGGCATCGGGCACACCCGCCACATGTTTGGGGATAGCCAGCCCGAAGAATGGCTCCTCCACAAATTCGGCGTTCTCGAGTTTGCCTTCCAACACCTCGGCCACCATCGCCCGCGTGTAGGCCAGCGACATGCGCGAACCGATGCCATAGGGGCCGCCTGTCCAACCCGTGTTCACCAGCCACACTTGCGAATCGTGTTCGGCCAGCCGTTCGCCCAACAATTTGGCGTACTCGCCGGGGTGACGGGGCATGAAAGGGCCGCCAAAACAGGTGCTAAATGTCGCTTTCGGTTCGGTCACACCCCGCTCTGTGCCCGCCACTTTGGCGGTGTAGCCGCTGAGAAAGTGGTACATGGCCTGCTCGGTGGTCAGTTTGCTGATGGGAGGGAGCACGCCAAAGGCATCGGCCGTCAGGAAAATCACGTTTTTGGGATGGCCGCACTTACCGCCCCTGTCAATGTTGTCAATGTGGGTGGCAGGGTAGCTGGAGCGGGTGTTCTCGGTCAGCGTGTCGTCGTTCAGGTCAATGCGTTTGGTGCGCTTGTCGAACATCACATTCTCGAGAATGGTGCCGAACATGCGCGTCGTTTTGTAAATTTCAGGCTCCCCCTTGGGGTCGAGCCGAATGACCTTGGCGTAGCACCCCCCCTCGAAATTGAACACCCCTCTATCGCTCCAGCCATGCTCGTCATCGCCCACCAACGTGCGGGTCACGTCGTTGCTAAGGGTGGTTTTGCCCGTACCACTCAGCCCAAAGAAGATGGCCGCCTCGCCATGTTCGCCATAGTTGGCGCTACAGTGCATGGGCATGACCCCTTGGGCGGGCAGATAGTAGTTGAGGGCGGAGAAGATGCTCTTTTGATTTCGCCTGCATATTCGGTGCCGCCAATGAGCACCATACGCTTGGCAAAGTTGATGAGGATGAAGGTGGGGCTGTTCAGGCCGTCTTTCTCGGGATGGCCGTAGAAACGGGGCACGTCTATGACGGTGAAACCCGGCTGGAATTGGGCCAGCTTCTCGAAGTTGTGCTCTTGGATGAACATGTTGCGGGCGAATAAGCTGTGCCATGCGTATTCGGTGATGATGCGGACGGGCAGGCGATACCGCTCATCAGCCCCAGCGTAGCCATCAAAGACGAATAAATCGCGGCTTTGGATGTAGACGAGGATTTTTTCGAGCAAAAAATCGAAGTATTCGGGTTCAATCGGCCGATTAACACTCCCCCACCAAATGTCGTTCTCGCTGGTCGCTTCGCGGACGATGAACTTATCTTGGGGGGAACGGCCAGTGTGTTTGCCTGTGCGGGCAACCAAGGCGCCCATGTGTACCATCTCCGCCTCGCGGTGCTTGATGGCTTCTTCGTAGAGCATGGGGGTGGTTAAGTTCCAAAAAACAGTGCCGGCGCTGGTCACGCCAAACTGTTTTTCTAAGTCGTAATGGCTCACGGCGGGGCCTACGTTGTGCATAAATGCCTCCTAGTTGCAAAGATTGAATTGGTAAATGGGGGGGAGTGGGGGTGGGGAAAGGTGAAAAATGAAAGGTGAGAAGTGAAAAGTGACCCCGACGTGTACCTTTCACTTTTGACTTTTTACTTTTTACTTCCCGTCCGTAGTGTACTAAACTCTACCCATGTAAACAAAATTAGCTGTTAGCATTTCAGCATTTCAGCATTTCAGCTAGTCAGCATTTCAGCTTTTTAGCTGATTGGCTGACAAGCTGACTAGCTATCAAGGAGTTATGACATGAAAGCTGTCGTCTTTTACGAACATGGCGGGTTGGAGCAGGTGCAGGTGGCGGAGGTGGGCGTGCCCGAGATTGGGGCGGAGGATGTGTTGGTGCAGGTCAAAGCGGCCGCGCTCAACCGGCTCGATTTGTGGGTGCTGGCGGGCTGGCCCAGCCTCAAACTCCATCTGCCCCACATTTTGGGCAGTGATGGGGCGGGGGTGATTGCCCAAATGGGGGCCAACGTGACGGGTTGGGCGGTGGGGGATAGGGTGGCCATCAACCCGACGTTGAGTTGCGGCCGTTGCCGTTTTTGCGTGGCTGGCCAAGATAATCTGTGCGATAGCATGGCCATTATGGGCGAACACGCGCCGGGCTTTTATGCCGAATACCAACGCGTACCCGCTCGCAACCTGCTCAAATTGCCCGAAGGCAGTTCGTTTGAGACGGCCGCCGCCGCTTCGCTCGTCTATGTCACGGCGTGGCATTCGCTGGTCAAGCGCGGCCGTTTGCAGGCGGGCGAAGATGTGCTCATTGTGGGGGCAGGGGGTGGGGTAAACACGGCCGCCATCCAAATTGCTCACCTTGCGGGGGCGCGGCGCATCATCGTCGTGGGGTCTAATGGCGAAAAATTGGCGCGGGCGGGCGAGTTGGGCGCGACGCATCTCATCAACCGCAACGAGGAGGATTGGGGCAAAGCGGTGTTTAAGCTGACGGAGCGGCAGGGGGTGGATGTGGTGGTGGATAATGTCGGCGCGGCGACGTATGCGGGGTCGTTGCGCGCGTTGCGCAAGGGCGGCCGTTTGCTGACTGTGGGCAACACCAGCGGCCCCCAATTTGCGTTCGACAATCGGGTGATATTTGGCAAGCACCTCGAGATTATTGGCAGTACGATGGGGCCGCAGAGCGATTTTGCGGAGGTGATGGGCTTGGTCTTTAGCGGCCGTCTCGCCCCCACGATTGATGCCATCTACCCGCTGGCCGAAACCCCAGCCGCATTGCGCCGCTTGGAAGCGGGGGATGTGGTGGGGAAGTTAATTGTCAATTGTGAATTGTGAGGTGTTAATGGTTAATGGCCGTTATTGGCATTCCGCAATCCAAAATGCCCTTGTCCCTTGTGCCTTGTCCGTTACAATTCAGCCATGCCAGTTATCCAGATAGCCCCTTCCATTTTAGCGTGTGATTTTGCTCGGCTGGGGGAGCAGGTGGTGGCCACGGCCGAGGCGGGTGCGTCGCTCATCCATGTGGATGTGATGGACGGCCGTTTTGTGCCCAACATCTCCATTGGCTTGCCCATTGTGCAATCCCTGCGCCCTCTCGCCGACCAATACAACCTGACCCTCGACGTGCATTTGATGATTGTGGAGCCCGAGCGGTATTTAGAAGCATTTGCCACAGCGGGAGCGGATATTTTGACGGTGCATGTGGAAACCTGCCCCCACTTGCACCGCACCATTCAGCAAATCAAAGAGTTGGGGGTGAAAGCGGGTGTGGCGCTTAATCCCGCCACCTCGCCCACCTTGCTCGAGGAGATTTTGCCCGAGGTGGATTTGGTGGTGGTCATGTCAGTGAACCCCGGCTTTGGGGGGCAGAAGTATATCCCCGCCAGCACCAACAAAATTCGTCGCCTGCGGCAGATGTTGCATGTGACCCGCTCGGCCGCTTTGCTGGAGGTAGATGGCGGGGTGAAGGTGGAAAACGCGGCCGAAATCGGCCGTGCAGGAGCCGATATTTTGGTAGCGGGCAGTGCCCTCTTCCACGGCGATATTGCGGCGAATTTTAAGTCGCTCAGTCTGTCAGCCAATAACCAGTAACCAATAACCAATAACGAACCACAAGGAGTAAAACCTTATGTCAACATTAAGTGACCTTTTCCCAGCCGGTGTCATCACAGGCGATAAATTTGTAGAGCTATTCCAGCAAGCCAAAAAACACCGTTTTGCCATGCCCGCCGCCAACGTGGTCGGAACCAACACGGTCAATGGGGTGATGGAGACGGCCGCGCACCTCAATGCCCCCGTCATTTTGCAATTTTCCCACGGCGGCGCCATCTTTTACGCCGGCAAAGGCTTAAACAACGCCAACCAACAAGCGGCCATCGCCGGCGGGGTTTCGGGGGCACACCATGTCCACCAACTGGCCGACAAATACGGGGCGCGAGTCGTTTTGCACACCGACCATGCCGCCAAAAAGCTCCTGCCGTGGATTGATGGCTTGCTCGATGCGGGCGAGGCGTTTTACAAAGTGCATGGCATCCCCTTGTACAGCTCGCACATGCTCGACCTTTCCGAAGAATCGCTCGAGGAAAACGTGGAAACGTGCAAGCGGTATTTGGAGCGCATGAGCAAAATGGGCATGACCCTAGAGATCGAATTGGGCGTGACAGGGGGTGAGGAAGATGGGGTGGACAACAGCGATGTGGACAGTTCGCGCCTCTACACCCAGCCCGCCGAAGTGGCCTATGCGTATGAAGAGTTGAGCAAGGTCAGTGACAGGTTCACCGTAGCGGCCGCGTTTGGGAACGTGCATGGGGTGTACAAGCCCGGCAATGTGCAATTACGGCCGATTATTCTGCAAAACTCCCAAGTGTATGTGCAGGAGAAATTTCGCACGGCCGAGCAACCCATCAACTTCGTCTTCCACGGCGGCTCTGGCTCCACCCTGCAAGAAATTCGGGATGGCATCAGCTATGGCGTGGTCAAGATGAACATTGACACCGACCTGCAATGGGCGTTTTGGGATGGCGTGCGGGCGTATGACGCACAACACCACGACTACTTGCAAGGGCAATTGGGCAACCCCGAAGGTGCCGATTCGCCCAACAAGAAGTTCTACGACCCCCGCCAATGGCTCCGCAAGGCGGAAGATGCCTTCCGCGCCCGGCTGGAAGATGCGTTTAAGGACTTGAATAACATCAATACCCTCGCGCTAAGTGCGTAGCACGAATAAGGATTGCGGAATGCGGATTGTGGATTGCGGATTGGTCAAGCACCCACAATCCGCAATCCGCATTCACCAATCCGCAATCCCATGCCTTGGTTTCTCTACATTCTCCTCTGCGATGGGCGGCTGTACACGGGGATTACGACGAATGTGGAGCGGCGGGTGCGCCAGCACAAGGGGGAATTGGTGGGTGGGGCAAAGTTTACGCAAGCGGCCGAGGAAATCTCCTTGGTTTATGCGGTAGCACTGGGGGAGCGGCGCACGGCCGCTCGCGCCGAATACCGCCTCAAACAACTCCCCCGCCCCGCCAAACTCGCCATCGTGGCGGAGCAACCCACGGCCGCCAACCTGCTTGAACGCCTCGCAATGAACAATGAACAATGAGCAATGAGCAATGAGCAAAGGGGGTGTTGGTCGCACACCTCATTCCGCAATCCGCATTCCCCATTCCGCAATCCCCATGCTTCCCCTCCACACTCCCCGGCTTATTTTGCGGCCGTTTCGCGCGGCCGATGCTGAAGCGTTGGCCGCTTATCGGGCCGACCCCGAGGTAGCCAAGTACCAAAGCTGGGCGCCATCCTTCACTGTTTTGGATGCGGTGGTGCTGATTGCCGACATGGGGCACATCAAACTGGGGCAACCGGGCGAGTGGTATCAGGTGGCCATCGAAGAGCGGGCGACGGGGGTGTTGGTGGGGGATTGTGCGCTGTGTGTGTCGGCGGCCGATGACCGACAGGCGGAGATTGGGTTTACGGTGGCACGGCCGTATCAGGGGCAGGGGTTTGCGGGGGAGGCCGTCGGCCGTTTGCTCGACGCGCTCTTTGTGGAATTTAACCTGCACCGCATCCAAGCCATTTGCGATGTGGACAACCACGCTTCGGCCAAATTGTTGGCTCGGCTGGGCTTCCGCCGCGAGGGGCATATGGTGGAACACATTTGGTTTAAGGGCCGCTGGGCCAGCGAATACTTTTTCGCCCTCTTGCGCCGCGAATGGGCAGAGGCGCGAGCCAAAAAACAAGAAACCCCGCCCTAAGTCGGTTATAATCACTAAAATCCTTTATGAACTGGGTTACGGGTTACAAGTTAAACATTGCTGACCACCTGTAACTTGTAACTTGTAACAAAAACCTATCACCCCCCAAAGAGGTACCCCATGACAAATTTAGATTTTTTTAAGGCGAAAGCGGCCTTTCCCGGCCGTGCTAATACCGTTTATTATCGCTTGGCCAAATTGCAAGAAGATGGCATCGCCGACATCGGCCGTTTGCCCTTCTCCATCCGCATCCTGTTGGAAGCGGTGCTACGCAACTGCGACGACTACATCGTCACCCCCGCCGATGTGCAAAAATTGGCCAACTGGGAGGCCAACGGCGAGCGGGAAGAGGTGGCCTTTATGCCCGGCCGTGTCATTTTGCAAGACTTTACGGGTGTGCCGGCCGTCGTAGACTTGGCCGCCTTGCGTTCCGCCATGTCCCGGTTGGGCGGCGACCCCAAGAAGGTGAACCCGCAAGTGCCTGTGGATTTAGTCATTGACCATTCGGTGCAGGTGGATGCGTTCGGCTCGGCCGCCGCACTCTTCATCAACGCCGAATTTGAGTTCGAGCGCAACCGGGAGCGGTACGAGTTCCTCAAATGGGGCAAAGAGGCGTTCGAGAATTTCAGCGTTGTGCCCCCCGCCACTGGCATTGTCCACCAAGTCAACCTCGAGTATTTGGCCAAGGTGGCCATGACCCAAACGGCCGACGGCGAAACAGCCATCTTCCCCGATAGCGTGGTCGGCACCGACAGCCATACCACCATGATTAACGGCCTCGGCGTGTTGGGGTGGGGCGTGGGCGGTATCGAAGCGGAGGCGGTCATGCTAGGGCAACCCATCTACATGCTGACCCCCGATGTGGTGGGTTTTAAGATGACGGGCAAATTGCCCGAAGGCACCACGGCCACCGATTTGGTGCTGACAGTAACCCAACTGTTGCGCAAGAAGGGTGTGGTGGGCAAATTTGTGGAGTTTTACGGCCCCGGCGTGCCCACCATGAACGTGGCCGACCGGGCGACCATCGCCAACATGGCCCCCGAGTATGGGGCAACGTGTGGCTTCTTCCCCGTGGATCAGCAGACATTGGTTTACTTGCGCCAAACGGGGCGCTCGGCCGACCTTGTAGCTGATGTGGAGCAGTACGCCAAACTCAACCACATGTGGTATGACCCCAGCCAGCCCGACCCCGAGTTCAGCGACACGTTAGAACTCGATTTGTCTACGGTGGTGCCGAGTTTGGCGGGGCCAAAACGGCCGCAAGACCTCATCCCCCTGAGCGAGATGAAGCAACAATACCGCGCCTCCCTCTTGGCTCCCGTCGGCCCCAAAGGGCTGGGGCTGAAAGAGGTGGATTTAGGGCGCACGGGCACGTATCGCAACGGGACTGAGTTCGCCATGAAACATGGCGATGTGGTCATTGCGGCCATCACCAGTTGCACCAACACCTCCAACCCCAGCGTGATGCTGGCGGCGGGGTTGGTGGCTAAAAAAGCTGTCGAAAAGGGGTTGCGGGTTAAGCCCTATGTCAAAACGAGTTTGGCTCCCGGCTCCAAAGTTGTGACCGATTATTTGGAGCAGGCGGGTTTGGTGCCCTATTTGGATGCGCTGGGCTTCCAGACCGTCGGCTATGGTTGCACGACGTGCATCGGCAACTCGGGGCCGTTGCCCGATGCGGTGGTGAATGCCATCCAAGAGGGGGATTTGGTCGTTTCGTCGGTGCTGAGCGGCAACCGCAACTTTGAGGGGCGGGTGCACCCGCTGACCAAGACGAACTTTTTGGCCAGCCCACCGCTGGTGGTGGCTTATGCGTTGGCGGGCACAACCGATATTGATTTGCTGACCGAACCCATCGGCACGAGCGAGGCGGGGGAGGCGGTGTACCTGAAGGATATTTGGCCGACCACGGCCGAAATCCAAGAGGCTGTGACCTCGGCCGTGAAGCCCGCTTTCTTTGCCAACCAATACGGCACTGTCGCTTCGTCCAACGAGACATGGAACGCCATCCCCACGGCCAGCAGTGAGATTTACCCGTGGGACGAAAGCTCCACCTATATCCAAGAGCCACCCTTCTTTATTGACATGGCTCCCGAGCCAGCCCCGATTGGCAACATTGCGGCCGCACGGGTGCTCATCAAAGCAGGCGATTCGGTGACCACAGACCATATCTCGCCAGCGGGGTCTATCTCGCGCAACAGCCCAGCGGCCGAATATCTGATGGCCAACGGCGTGGAACCACGCGATTTCAACTCCTACGGCTCTCGCCGGGGCAACGACCGCGTGATGACACGGGGCACGTTTGCCAACATCCGCTTCCGCAACCACATGGCGCCGGGGACAGAAGGGGGGTTGACGACCCACTTGCCCACCAACGAAGTGACGACCATCTACGAAGCGTCTCTGCGCTACAAAGAAGCGGGCACGCCGCTGGTAATTATCGCGGGGAATGATTACGGCATGGGTAGCTCCCGCGACTGGGCGGCCAAGGGGGCATTGCTCCTCGGGGTACGCTTGGTGATTGCCCAAAGCTACGAGCGCATTCACCGCTCCAATTTGGTGGGGATGGGGGTGTTGCCGCTCCAGTTTAAGGCGGGTGAGACGCTGGACACCTATGGGCTGGATGGCTCGGAGGTGTATGAGACGGTGAATTTGACGGATGCTGTCACGCCAGGCGAGATGATTGTGGTGCGGGCGACCAAGGGGGATGGCACGGCCGTTCTCTTTGAGGCTCATTGCCGCATTGATACGCCAGTAGAGGTGGATTACTACCGCAACGGGGGCATTTTGCACACGGTGTTGCGGAAGATGTTAAAAGGGTAGGCAGAGCCACGTTCGCCCAAAAGAGAGGTACTGGTTTCAGTACCTCTTTTTTTTCTATCTATTACCCACATCTTTTGTACCTCGAGGGATGACCTCTAATTTTTATTGCAAAGGCGCGAAGGCGCAAAGGGTTTTGCAGTAGATTAGCTCTCGAGGTCAAAAATCAAGCCTAGGGCTAATAGCCCGTCTCATACCAGCCTAGGGTGAAGCCCTAAGGAGATGTGGGTAATAGATAGCTCTTTTTTTGCATGTTGCTAAAGGCGAATGACCCCGTAAGCCAGCACGGCCGCTTGCTCCTCTAAAAATTGCTCTTGCACCCCCAACAACCCGCTCAGTGGGTCAAGCGATAAACATAGGAGAGGTGCGCCACTGGCGTTGTGACAGGGCACGGCCGTGGAAGGAAACCCTGCGCCCAGTGGAAAATCAGCCGCAATTTTTTCAGCCACATCGGGCTGGGCAAGGGCAATAAGGAGTTGGGTACGGCCGAGTAGCGGCCAAGCAGGGCGTGGCACAAATTGGGGGAAAATGGTTTGCACCATGCGCTCCGCCAAATCGGCCGCACCTTGTCCCTCCGCCAGCCAGCCCGAAAGGAACGAAGGGTAAGCCGAAATCCACTTGACACCTTTTAGGGCATTGACCACTGTTTCCCATTGCCCTGCCTCAGCACAGGTGAGACAAAAGTCAATACGGCCGACCATGAGGTGGAAAAGACGCTTGGCGGGAGTTGTGGGCGGGGGAAAATGGGTTCGGCCGTGGGCATCTCTCCCACAGAGCCACGTCCCAGCGGCCGTCCTGTGGCCACCTCCCAAAAATGGATGGTTCCATCGCCGAGCAAACTGGCCAGAACATACCCTTGGGGGTCGAAGGCCAAATAGGTGACGGGCGCGGCCGTGGGGAAAACTTGCCACACCCGCCCTTCTGAATTGGTGGGTGAGGCGGCACGGACATCAATCAGCCGCCAGCCGTGCAAAAGTGGCTCGGCGATGGGCATTTGGTTGGCGGCAATAAGCCACGACCAGCGGGGATGAACGGCCACCACTGTCCCACCGCCATTACCCACATAAATCGTGTCCCGCACCTGATTGGCCTGTAAATCATAGCGCGTGAAGTTGTTTTGGTCGCAACTGAGAAGCAAATGATGGTTGGGGGCAAAATAAAGGGGGGGAATGGAGAGATGGCGCGTAGCAGGGAAGCCTGTCGAACGATAAGAAGCATGTTCGCCAAAGTTGGCTAAACGGCCGAATGCGGTCTCGTAACTAAAATCTCCCCCATAAACGGTGTAAGCGATGGTCTGTTGATTAGGCACAATCGCCCAATTCTCAATTTCATCACTACCGCCAATCCCTAGGCGAATCTTTTGGGTGGGCAAGCGGCCGAACACATCACCCACCAACAAGGTGTTGGGGCTGGCTTTTGGCTCAATGTAGACGACAAATCGCACATGGGAGGGAAAATGGTCGGGATTGAGCGTTTCAAGGGGGACGGAACGGCCGTCGGCCACAGCCCATGCCGCAAATTGCTCAGCCTCTATTTGGGTTAGAAAGACATCGCCCGCCTCATCGTGACCTAAAAAGCGGCCGTCGCATACATAATGGAGCTGACCAGTCAGCCAATTCCATGCGTGTACGGCCGTGGTGGTCGCCTGCCATAAAAGAGGCGGCCGTGGAGCGAACTGCAATTGGATAAATTGAGGTTGCTGTTTCCGCATAAGCATGACCCTAAGAATTTGCCTTGTTGTGTTTTGTTGCCTCTTTGTTGTTTAATACCACTTGTCACTATACCACCAATCAGTGAGCCTACGAATCGTGCTGAAACTAAGGAGTGTGCGATGAACCGCCAAACTGTGCTTGTGGGATGTTTAGTAACGTTGCTTTTCGCCTTGCTGTGGGAACGCCGTGCGGATGTATGGCCATTTATTAACACCACCCCAGCCTATGCCCAAACGGGCGTAGCCACCCCAACCCTCAGCCCCGAAGCGGCCGTGGGTACGGGTTTCACCTATCAGGGTCAACTGACCAGCGGGGGCACCACTGTCAATGATACGTGCGATTTTGAGTTTAGGCTTTTTGATGCGGCCAGTGGGGGCACGCAACAGGGAAGCACCTTGACCAGTAGCGGGGTGGGTGTGGCCAATGGGTTGTTCACAGTTAGTTTGGATTTTGGAGCGGGCCACTTTTTGGGGCAGGCGCGATGGCTGGAAGCGGCCGTGCGTTGCCCTGTAGGGAGTGGCGGCTTCACCACCCTTAGCCCTCGCCAAGCCCTTTCCCCCACCCCCAATGCCCTCTTTGCCGCTGGTGCAGGGACTTTGGTACACCCCGGCTTTACCATGTTTGCCCCCGATACCGCCACCGATACAGGCTTATTTCCCTCGGTGGCCATTGGGCGGGATGGTTTGCCCCTTATCGCTTATCGCAAAGCAACAGGGAGCGTTTTACAGGTGGCACACTGCCACGATATGGCCTGTAGCACAGCCACGGTTACCACGTTGGCGGGTACTACCTTGATTAGCGGCATTCCCAATATCGCCATTGGGTCAGATGGGCTTGGCATCATTAGCTATTATGATGACACAAACGATGATTTGCGCGTGGCGCATTGTAGCAACGTCGCTTGCACGGAAATGACCACGGCTCTCGTAGACGCTCTTAACAATGTGGGGTTGCAAAGTGCCATTGCCATTGGCACCGATGGCTTTCCCCTCATCGCTTACATAGATTCCACGGGTGGCAATCTCAAAGTCGCCCACTGCCAAAATGTGCTTTGCACCGCCTCGTCCACGGCCACGGTGGATAACAGTGCCGATTTTGTGGGCAGTAACCCCTCAATTGTCATTGGCGCCGATGGGTTGGGGTTAATTTCGTATGCAAACAGTCCCACCAGAGATTTGAAGGTGGCGCATTGCAACACCATTGTTTGCTCGGCCGCGACAATTTCCTCCCATGATACGGCTAATGTCGTTGGGTTTAATAGCTCGATTACCATTGGGGCAGATGGGTTGGGGATTATTTCCTACCAAAATGATGGCTCGGGCGATCTAAAAGTCGCCCATTGCTCTAATTTTAATTGCACCACCTCGACCGTGACTACGCTTTTTAGCACGGGTGAAGTGGGATTTTCGACCTCTATTACGATGGCGCCAGATGGGTATGCAATTATTGCCTATCAAGATGCTACCAACGGCGATTTGCGGGTGACGCGCTGTGCGCTCGTATTGTGCAACAGCTCCACCCATGCGATTCCAGATGCAAGTGGCAATGTCGGCCAAGGAACAGACATCACCATTGGCGCCGATGGCTTGCCGTTGATTGTTTACTATGACGACACGAATGGCGATTTAAGGGTTATCCATTGTGCAGATTTGTTCTGCCATCCCCATGCCAGCCGACCTTAGGAGGTTCCCATGCACCGATTTTTTCATTCCCGTTGGGTGGGGGTGTTGTTGGGCGCGGCCGTGGTTTGGCTGGCATGGTGGGGGGTGGGGCAGGTGCGTCAGCTACAGGCAGAGGGTGGGTTTGATTTGTCGTGGTGGACGGCCGATGGCGGGGGCACGGGGGGTTTTGGCCAGCGGCGGCCGTGACGGCGACGACGGCGACGGCGACGCACACGCCCAGCCCATCCCCCACCCCGACGTTGACTTTGACCCCGACGACGGGGCCATCTCCCACGTCCACAGCGACGCATACGCCGGGCCGTCTCCGACACCGACGGCAACGCATACACACCAGACGCCGGGTATCTCCCACGCCCACAGCGACAGCTATCCCCGGTCAATTGGTTTATTTGCCGCTTATTGTCACGGCGGGGCCATAATGGGGTGGGTTTTTTAGAGTTGGAGCTTCGTTCCGGGAGGGGGCGGGGGAGAAGAAACGGCCGTTACCCAAATCCCTTCCACGCCCTGTCCCAGCATAAGCCACCAATTCCTCAATCCCCTCCTTCGTCTCCATTTTCTTTGACCATTCCCACCCTGTCCACTCCTTGCGCCTGCAGGGTAGAAAACAGTGCGCGAATTTCAGGGTAGGAGGCCAGGGATTCCAAATGCGGTTGCCAAATGGCTCCCTTAGGTGAGCTAGGCCACAATTATCATCCAAAATTCATCTCACATATGCCACTAAAACCACTAACAATTCTAGTGCAAGAATTCTGTTCAAACCTGTAAAATGGTCGCCCAGTCCAAAACCAAGCAAATGGCACAAATGAAAAAAACATAATTATCTACCGGCCAACCATATAAAGCACGCCCCAAAAATAACAAGGGGGGGTAATGCAAAGCAAAATACCAGATTTTATATCCACCAAATCTGACAAAAAGCCAGGCAAATAAAAGGGCACCTAATGTAAAAAGAAAAAAAGTTGCCGTAGAAAAATCTTTCCATGGAATTATCTTACCTAAGCGGCGTAAATTGCGCGTATTTTGATAAGGATCTTTCCCCAAGAAAACATATACACCATGAAACAGCAGGTGGCACGATTAAATCCCATAAATATGATGTTCCAACTCCAACAACCACACCCACACCAAATACGACAACGACGGGTGCCCCTGCAACAAGAGTAGCGGCACCCGCCCCTAATCCCCCAGAAGTCAATGCACCAGCACCTATCACAACTCCTTGAACAGTTTTTTGTTTGCCATTCAAATAGGGATTTTGCGTCATTTCTCGTATATCAAGAAGGGCAAAGGCTAGTTCTATAATTGCCCCTCCAGCAAATTCCTGTGCAAATTCTCCCGCCAGTAACCTTTAACCCATCATCTAGGCCAAGAACAAAGCTGTGCTGGTTTTGCCCATGTTCAGAATAGCCCCCGCTTGGTCTTGATAGGTTGCGCGGCCGATAGGCTTAACGGGGTAGCTGATGTGGTGGTTGCGAGGAGTCTTGAAATAATACGGGCGGAATGAAGAGGAATGCGCTGAACTGTGGACGTTTTTGATGGGGAGTAGCCAGAAACGGCCGTAGCCCGCTGTTTCGGCATACCGCTTTAACCCGTTACCAAAAAAAGCCCCAATTATCCCTTCGTCACTTTCCCTTTGGTTGTGTCCCATAGATTGGCTTGCAACCACCACCACTATGAGCCGCGTACACCCCCGGCTGGCCAACAGGGGTGGCGGCGTAGCGGTTGAGGGCTTGGGGGATGGTGGGTGGCGCGGCCGCGCTGTGTGGCTGGAGGGGACGGCCGAGGGCGGGGGCGTAGAAACGGCCGTCGAGCAGACCAATCATAAACCGCACCCCCTGTGCAAGGCAAATGTACCCACACGCCTAGCCATACACCACCCACCCAAAACAAGATACAATCACGCTCCATGCCTCCCCTCTCCCCTGACGAACAACGCGCCCTTGCCGCGCTCGACATGCCCGCCCTGCTCACCACCCTCCACGAATGGGCCAGCATCCCCAGCCTGAACGGCACGGCCGCTGAAAACACCATGCAACACCTCGCGGCCGACACCATGCGCCGCCTCGGCCTAGCCGTGGATACATGGACATTTGGCGACGACGACCTGCGCCACCACCCCGCCTATTGCGCCGAAGTCGCACGGCCGACAGCCGTCGGCGTGGTCGGCTTGCTCGGCGAAGGCGAAGGGCGCTCCCTCATCCTCAACGGCCACACCGATGTCGTGCCCGCTGGGGATTTGGCGCAGTGGCACTACCCACCGTGGGGGGCAACCATCAACCATGAAGAGGGGCGCATTTACGGCCGAGGCACACTCGACATGAAAGGCAACCTGCTCTGTGCCCTCTTCGCCGCCAAAGCCATCCAAGATGCGGGGCTGACCCTCAAAGGCAAGCTCATCATCCAAGCGGTGTTGGGCGAAGAAGATGGCGGGATTGGCACATTGGCCGCCATCGTGCGCGGCTATCGGGCGGATGCGGCCGTGGTTCTCGAACCCACCGAGCTATTCATCGCCCCCGCCCAAGCCGGCGCACTCAACTTTCGCCTCACCATTCCCGGCTTGCCCGCCCACGGCGCGTTGCGCTACGAAGGAGTAGACCCACTCGAGAAGTTTTTGCTCGTTTACCAAAGTTTGCTGGCCTACGAGACCAGTTACAACGCCCAACACCCCCACCCGCTCTTCGCCATCTACCCCACCCCTACCCGCTTTGCGTAGGAACCATTGCGGGAGGCAACTGGGCCTCCACCGTGGCCGAAAGTTTGCGTTTTGAGGGGCGGCTGGGGGTGGCCATAGACGATACGCCCAAAAAAGCCCGCGCCCGCTTCGCCCATTTCATCCAGCACCTAAGCCAAACCGACGATTGGCTACGCGCAAACCCGATCCAGCTTGAGTGGTGGGGTGGCCAATTTGCCCCCGCGCACATCTCGGCCGAGCATCCCATCGCCCAAACCGTCGGCCAAGCGCTCCAAACGCTCACAGGCCAACCACCCACCGTGCAAGGAATGCCCTACGGAGCCGACATGCGCCTGCTGGTCAACGAGGCCAACATCCCCACCATCCTGTTCGGCGCAGGCGATGTGCGCCGCGCCCACCAATTCGACGAATCCACCCCCACGGCCGACCTCGAAACCCTCGCCCGCACCCTCATCATAACCATTCTGCGCTTCTGCGAAATTAGCCAGTCAGCTAGTCAGCACATCAGCTAGTCAGCTTCTCCCCCCCTGCCCCCTGCTCCCCCTCTCCCCCTCCCCCCCCACCCCATGCCCACCCCCTCCTCCACCCGTAGCCGCCTCGCGGCCGTCCTCTTCATCACCCAAAGCTTCTTCTCCGCCAGCACCATCGCGGCCTTCACCCTGTCGCCCATTATTGCCACCACCCTCAGCGGCAGTGAGCTGTACACAGGCGTGCCCAACACCCTGACACTGGTCGGCCGTGCCCTGTTCGCCTACCCCCTCGGGTACATGATGGACAAACTCGGCCGTCGCCTCGCCTTGGGGGCGGGCTATGGCCTGTCCGTCATCGGCGGCCTGCTCTCCGTCGTGGCCATCATCAATAACAGCTTTTTGCTCTTTTTGGTCGGGGCATTTGCCTTCGGCATGGCTCGCGCTTCGGGCGAACAAAGCCGATACGTCGCGGCCGAAATTTACCCCTTGCGCGAACGCGCCCGCATGATTGGCCTCATCGTCTTTGCGGGAACCATCGGCGCCATTGGCGGCCCGTTGCTCGTCGCCCCCAGCACCGAATGGGCGGTGCGGATGGGCCAACCAGCCGATGCAGGGCCGTTTTGGATTTCCATCGTCTTCATGGTGATCGGCACGCTCATCACCCTGCTCTTTTTGCGCCCCGACCCCCGCGAAATTGGGTTGGCGATGGCTCAGGAAGAGGCGGCGCGAGACGTGAACAGCGTTGAAAACAGCACATCCAACCGCCCCATGCGCGAAATTTTCGCCAACCCCACCGTCCTCTTGGCCATGATTGCCATGGTCATCAGCTATTTTGTCATGGCCTTCCTCATGGTCATCACCCCCCTGCACATGAGCCACCACGACCACTCCACCAGCGCCATCAGCACAGTCATCATGGCGCACACACTGGGCATGTTCGGCTTTTCGTGGCTCACGGGTTGGCTCATTGACCGCTGGGGGCGGCTGAACATGATTTTGGTGGGTGGGGGCATTTTGCTGGTCTCCTGCATCGTCGCCCCCCTCTCGTTACACGTGCCCATTTTGGGATTGGCTCTCTTTTTGCTCGGTTTGGGCTGGAATTTTGGCTTTGTGGCGGGGTCATCGCTCCTCTCGGATGCGTTGGCGGCGCGGGAGCGCGGCCGTGCCCAAGGTCTCAGCGAAGCCATTGTGGGCATCACCGCTGGCGGAGCCAGCCTCTCGGTCGGCTTGGTCTTCCAGCAGGGGGATTACATCTTGGTCAGCATCATCGGCTTTGGGCTAACACTTATTATGATGGGTGCGGCCGTGTGGCTCGGCCAAAAAGGGGTGGCGAAAAAAGGAATCGTCCCTCGTAATTCGTAATTCCCCCCATGATTGTCCTCTTCAACAAGCCCTTTCAGGTGTTGTGCCAATTCACGCCCAAAGAGGGCAAAGCGACCTTGGCCGATTATATTGCCGTGCCAGCGGTGTACCCTGCGGGGCGGCTCGATTACGATTCGGAGGGGTTGTTGGTACTGACCGATGACGGCCGTCTCCAAGCCCAGATTGCCGACCCGCGCCACAAATTGCCCAAAACCTATCTAGCACAGGTGGAGGGAGAGCTAACGGCCGAGGCCATCCGCCAATTGCAAAAAGGGGTCTTGCTCAAAGATGGCCTGACTCGCCCCGCCACGGCCGCCCAAATTCCCGAACCCACATGGCTATGGCCGCGCACCCCACCCATCCGCTATCGAGCCGCCATCCCCACCAGTTGGCTCGAATTAACCATTACCGAAGGGCGCAACCGCCAAGTGCGGCGCATGACAGCGGCCGTGGGCTTCCCCACCCTGCGCCTCATCCGCACCCGCATTGGCCATTGGGCGCTAGATGGGCTGGCCGTCGGCCAAGTAAACGTGCTAACGCCCTAACTCAGCATTTTAGCACTCAGCACTTTTAACTTACTTGCGCCATCACCTTTTGCCACAACGCCTCTGCCATCAGGCGCAGGCTGGTGGAAAGCGGCGACTGCACCGCACTGGTGATGAGCGGTGCGCCTTGTGCCAAAGCCCGCACTTGGTTGCGGTCGTAGCCAATTTCGAGGGGCACACGGGCGTTCAACCCCCGCTCCACAATCGCCCGCGCCAAGGTGGATTGCCCCTCGCGGTGGTTGAGGATGTGGCTCCGCTCTTTGGGTGTCAGCCCCATACTGCTAATCACGCGGTCGGTGCGCACGGCCGTTTGCACTGCAATCACATCGGGCATCAGCACATGCAAGCCCAAATCGCTCATGGCCAACGTCCCCTTCACGGAAGCACTCAACATGGGGGGTAAATCCACCACCACAAACTGGGTATGCTCCCGCAAATGGCCGAGCAACGCTTGGGTCATTTCAGTGGTGGGTTGGGTGGGGGCTTGGGGCACATTGGGCGCGGCAAACAATTTCAGCCCCGTTTCGTGGGTCAGGAGGGTGCGCTGGATGTTGCGCCACTCGAGCGGCCCACCCGCCAGCAAATCCCCCCAGCCCGATTGCGATTGCAAGCGCAAGTGCATGGCCGCCTGCCCGCCCGAAACTGAAAAATCCACCAAACAAACTTCTTGCTTGGAAACTTCGCGCAAGGCGACGGCCAAATTGACGGCGAGGGTAGTACGGCCGACTCCCCCATGAAACCCATACACCGCGATGACAAAACAGGGCGGCTTGGCCTTGGCCGAGCCACTTTTCTCCGTCAGGAGCTTGTCTACATGGCGCAATAACTCCTGCGATGTAACGGGTTTGCTCACATAATCATCCGCGCCACTTTGGAGGGCCACTTGGCGGTCTACCTCCTGTGCGCGGGCGGTTAAAATCAGAACAGGCAAATTCTCGGTTTGGTCGTGGATGCGCAATTGGCGGCACAAATCATGGCCGCTCATGCCCGGCATCATCACATCTAAGATGGCCAAATCGGGTGGACTGGCCAAAAAACGTTCCAACGCCTCAGTCGGGTTGCTGATGAGCGTGGCCTTGTGGCCGCCGCGTTCCAACATCAGCCCCACCATGCGGAGCAATTGTTCGTCGTCATCTACCACGAAAATGTGAGCCATAAGATTGCCTCGAAAGCCTCGCGGGCTTTGGTAAAAGGGGGTGGGAGGTTACACTGCGCCGTATTATATACCTTTAATGGCCAGAATCTGGCATTTTGTTTATTCGTCTATCGGTTTATTCGTGTATTTCAATACACCAATAGACCTATACACCTATACACCAAACACAAAAACCTATACGTCTACCGTGATTTTGTCTCTATGTCGTTGAGCAAATTGACAAAATCATAAACGCGCATCATCGTCACCCCCTGATAGGTGACCATCGTGAGTAAATCAGCATCGCCCGTTACCAAATAAGCCGCTTGCCCCCCCACCGCACAAGCGATGATTGGGTCATCTTTCGGGTCGCGGCAAATGCCAACCAGTGTGGGGACGTGGAGCGCCAATTCAGCTTCCATTTCAATTAAATCCAACAAGATAGCGGGGTCTCCCTTGATGTGTTGGCGCAAGCGGGGGCGTTGCACCACCTCTTTTAACTCATTCAGCATCGCTGGTGAAATGACATAGACAAAGTTGCCTCGTTCCCAATGGGCTATCAACTGTGAGGTGGTTTCACTTTGGGTGAGCAAATAGCTGATAATGAGGTTGGTGTCTATAACGGCTCGTATCACGGCGCTCACTCATTCGGGGAATGTTGTTCGTCAAATAGCTCTTGGCGCACGGCATCGGCCAAAGCGATTGCTTCGGCTTCGGTGAGTTCGTTGACGGCCGCGTTAACGGCCGCTAATTGGCGCAGATGGGCAAACCGAGCCGCCCGTGCCTGCTTGTATTGCCAATAAGCCTCATATTCATCATACGAAAGAATGGCGGCCATTGGCTTGCCATATGTTTCGATAACGATTGGCTCGCGGCGGGTGCGCGTCCAATCTATGGCTTCGCGGATATTTTTTTGCAGTTCGGTGGAGGTGATTGTTTTAGACATGGCCGTTGATACAAGTTCCATAAGTTATGTAACATTCATAACTTGCCTTATTTTACACAAACCAGTCGCTTTGAGAAGCATCAATCGAGGCTCCCACCTTAACCAGTATTCAGTGTGTGGCTCCAAAGATTAGGTGCTTGACTAGGGCGATGAGTCGGGCACGGCCGCATGGGCATGGTGCGGCACCAACTGCCAATCTTCGGGCGACCAATACACCACCCATGCCCGGCCGATGATGTCGCTACTGGGCAAGAACGACCAGTTGCGGGAATCGCTCGAATTCGGCCGATTATCGCCCATCACAAAATAATGCTCTTCGGGCACAATCCATGTATTGCTGTTGCTCGGCGGGGCACTGATATACGGCTCATCTAGCACCACCCCATTAATCAGCACCTGCCCATTGTCAATTTGCACAGTGTCGCCCGGCAAGCCAATCACCCGCTTGATAAAGTCGCGGGTGCGGTCATTGGGGTATTGCAACACAATGATGTCCCCTCGGGCAGGTTCCACCAATTTGTAGACAATCTTGTTGATAATGAGGTATTCACCCTCATGCAAGGTAGGCAACATGCTCCCCCCCTCAATGCGGAAATTTTGGGTCGCCCCTTTCACCAAGAAAACGATGAAAAAAGTAAATAGCAACGTCTCCAAAATTTCGCGCACCAGCACCGAAGTGGGTTGCACAAATTGGGTTTCTGGCTCCGCTGGCAATTGGCGAATGGTGGTGGGAAATTCAGGTGGATTGGCGAAGGGGTCTGTCGTAGTCATAAGCTGGGCATTATAGGAAAGGGCACGGCCGAGGGCAAGTAGACTTTTCACGGCCATAAGCTGGGGTATGGGTGTATTCGTGTCCTAGTGTATGAATTGTACGCATGGAATAGCGAATGGTGGCATTTATTCAGATGTCCTAATCTCCAATAACCCGTAACCAATCCCCTCCCCATTTCCCACTTTGCCCGTTTCCCTTTATAATCCCCGCCATGTTACGCAAATTTTGGCACTTCCTTGGCGCATTGCCTGCCCTCACTATTGGGCTGGGGCTACTCGTGTTGGGTCTGCTCACCTTGCGCCATTTGGTCAATAATTTATGGGTGGTTGATGTGAACCAAATCGAGTTGGTGCGGGCGGTGGCGCAAGACACGGCCGATGTCCCCACTCTCCTCTCGGCCGCTTACCCCGAGGTGGTGCTGGCCTTTTTAGCGGCCGTGGCTCTCTCAGGCATCGGACTGGCCATGCCCCTTGTCTATTACCTCAACAAACGCTTTTGGCCACAACAATTGGGGGCCATGCTCGTCTTGCGCCAAGCGATGTGGGTGGGGTTATGGTCGGCCGCTTGCACATGGCTCCAAATGAACCGCGCCCTCAATCTGGCCGTCGCCCTCCTCGTGGCCATCATTTTTGTCCTCATCGAAGGGCTTATTGTGGTGCGGCAAAAGGCTAGCAGTCAGCCGTCAGCTAGTCAGCCTGTCAGCTAGTCAGTCTTTCAGTCTCTCAGTCCCTCAGTCCCTCCTCTTCTCTCGCTCCCCCTGCTCCCCTGCCCCCTCCCTCCCATGCCCACCCCCCACCTCCGCCAGCTCCCCAGTGTGGGGCAATTGTTGGAGCAAGCTCCCCACCTGCCTGCCCAATTTGGGCATGATTTAGCGGTGCTGGCTTGCCGCGCCGTGCTGGATGGGGTGCGCGAGGAATTGCTGGCTGGGGAACCCATCTGCCCACCCCGAGGCACTGGCCGACCAAACGGCCGCATGGCTGGCCGATTATTTCACCCCCACCCTGCACCCCGTCATCAACGCCACGGGGGTCATCATCCACACCAATCTCGGCCGTGCCCCCCTGAGCGGAGCGGCGCAAGCGGCCATAACGGCCGTGGGTGGCCATTACAACACCCTCGAGTATGACTTGGCCAGTGGCCAGCGTGGCTCCCGCACGGTTCACGCCGAACAGGTGTTGCGCCGGGTGGCGGGGGCAGAAGCGGCCGTGGTTGTCAACAACAACGCGGCGGCCATGTTGCTCATGCTCAGTGGGCTGTGCGCGGGGCAAGAGGTGCTGATTAGCCGGGGACAACTGGTGGAAATCGGCGGGGGCTTCCGCATCCCCGACATTTTGCGCCAATCAGGAGCCAAATTGGTGGAGGTGGGCACGACCAACCGCACCCATTTGCGGGACTACGCGCAAGCGATTGGGCCAAACACGGCCGCCATCCTCGTCGTTCACGCCTCCAACTACCAAATCATCGGCTTCACCAGTGCCCCCGAAATGAGCGAATTGGCCGAACTGACCCGCAAGCACGGGCTGTATTTGCTCTATGACCAAGGGAGCGGGGCGTTGCTGGACACAGCCGCTTATGGCCTTGCCCACGAGCCAACCGTCCAAGAAGGGCTACAAGTGGGCGCAGATGTTGTCGCTTTTAGTGGCGATAAGCTGGTGGGCGGGCCACAAACGGGCATTTTGGTCGGCCGCAGTGATCTCATCCACACCCTAAAGCAACACCCCTTGGCGCGAGCGGTGCGGGCCGACAAGTTGGCTTTGGCTAGCTTATCGGCTACGCTGGAACATTATCTCAAAGGAGAAGCGGAGCGGGAAATACCCATTTGGCGGATGATGGCACGGCCGTTGGCCGACATTCGCGCTACGGCCGAGGCGTGGGCGGGGCATTTCACGGCCGCTGGCCTGCCCGCCACCACCCGCCCCGATGTCTCCACCGTGGGCGGCGGCTCCCTGCCCGGCACCAGTTTGCCCAGCCATGTGGTGGCCATCCCCACCTCCCATCCAAACCAATTGGCCGCTCGCTTGCGGCAAGCCACCCCACCCATCATCGGCAGAATCCAGTCCGACCACCTCCTCCTCGACCCGCGCACGGTGTTGCTGGGACAAGAAGGCGCAGGGGTGGGGTAACGAAAGAAAGTGTCTTATCAATCGGCCAACTTTTTCCGCAATCCGCATTCCCCATTCCGCATTTCCCTTATGACCAGAATTTTAGCCATTGAATCTTCGTGTGATGAGACGGCCGCGGCCGTGGTGGAAAACGGCACAGTCGTTCTCTCCAACATCATCGCCAGCCAAGAGGCGTTGCACGCCCAATACGGCGGGGTTTTTCCCGAGATGGCTTCGCGCCGCCATGTGGAAGTCATTTACCCCGTCATTGACGAGGCGATGAAAAAAGCACATATCGGCTTTGATGAGTTGGATGCGATTGCCGTCACCCGTGGCCCGGCTTGGTTGGCTCGTTGCTGGTCGGCCTCAACGCGGCCAAGGCGTTGGCCATGGCGCGGCAAAAGCCCCTGCTGGGCATCAACCACATCGAGGGGCACATTTATTCGCTGTGGCTGACTGAAAACGCCTCCGAAATCGAGTTTCCCATCCTAACCCTTGTGGTCAGCGGGGGGCACACGGAGCTGTATTTGATGACGGGGCACGGCCGTTACCAACACCTGGGCGGCACGCTCGACGATGCGGCTGGGGAGGCATTTGACAAGGTCGGCCGTTTGCTGGGCTTGCCCTACCCCGGCGGCCCCGCCATAGACAAGGCGGCGCGAGAGGGTAACCCAAACGCCTTCCGCTTCCCCCGTGCTATGAGCAGTGAAGCGTATGATTTTAGTTTTAGTGGGCTAAAAACGGCCGTCCTCCGCGCCACCAAACAGTATGATGAGGGCAAACTCCCTGTGGCGGATATGGCGGCCAGTTTTCAGGCGGCCGTGGTGGAGACTTTGGTGGCCAAAACGGGGTGGGCGGCCGAACAACATGGGGTGACGGCCGTGCATTTGGCAGGTGGCGTTTCGGCCAACAGCCAATTACGCGAGGCGATGGCCGAACGGTTGGCCATCCCTGTACGCACCCCGCCCCCCATTCTCTGCACCGACAACGCGGCCATGATTGGCGCGGCGGCGCATTGGCGTTTCCTCGCCGGCCAGCGGGATGCGTTGTCGTTGGATGTGTTGCCCAATTGGGCGGTGGGGTGAGAGTGCTGGGTGCTGAGTGCTGAGTAGAAAGTTTTGCTTACGGCTTATGGCTTACAGCTTACAGTTATAACAGGAGATGCTATGAAACAACGTTCACTTTTACTGATGGGTGGTTTGGCTCTGTTGCTGGCTTTGGTGCTGGGGCGGGGCAATGGGGTGGAGACGGCCGTGGCGGATACGGCGGCCATCGAAAGCATGCCCAACCAAGGGCTGACCTATCTCTATTTTGACCCCAACGGACAACAGGGGCAGTTTAACCCACCCCCCGCGCACATCGGCCGTGCGCCCGCCACGGCCGATATCCAAGTTAACTACATTGGGGCATGGACAATCGATGCGCAAAATGCGTTTGAGTATGCCGTTTCCATTTGGGAAGGGTTGTTAACCTCGAGTGTACCCATTGTGGTAAATGCCGAATTTTCCAATTTAGGCCCCGGCATTTTGGGTGGGGCATGGCCATGGACGTTTTTCCGCAACTTTGCCAACGCACCCCAACCCAATACATGGTATCCCATCGCCCTTGCCAACGCACGGGCAGGGCAGATCTCAACCAGAGTGATCCTGAAATTGATTCGCATTTTAGCAGTACATTTGATTGGTATTACGGCACGGATGGCAACCCACCTAACAACCAAATTGATTTTATCAGTGTTGTGTTACACGAATTGGGGCATGGTTTGGGCTTTTCGGGGTTGGCTTACTATGTCAATTCCGCCAACGCCTATCTCACCCCCCAAGGTTCGCCCAGTGTGTACAGCCTCTTTACCCAAGATGGCGGTGGGACACCTTTGCTAAATTACCCACAAGCCACAGCTCAAATGGCGAGTGCGCTCACCAGCAACAATATCTTTTTCAGCGGGGCAAACGCCAATGCGGCCAATGGCGGCCGAGTCAAGCTTTATGCCCCAGTCAATTGGCAACAAGGCTCCAGCTACAGCCATCTGGATGAGATATTTAACGGCACACCCCATGCCCTAATGACCTACTCCATCGGCTTTGGCGAGGCAGAACACAACCCCGGCTCCGTTACCTTAGGCATGTTTGCCGATATGGGTTGGCCCGTGTTTATCCCCCCCGTCAATCAGCCGCCTGTCATCAATTTGCCCAACCAACTGTTGCTGGTAGATACAAGCAAACCCAATGCGCTTGATTTATGGGCCTATACCAGTGATGAAACCCCTGACAACCAACTCCCCTTCACCTTGGTGAGTGTCAGCAACCCCAGTGCGGGGGTCACATTGGATGGCGGCCGTTACATCAGCATCAACCCCAGCGCAGGTTGGACAGGCACAGCCACCGTGACCATTGAGGTGGAAGATGCCGAAACCTTAACCAGCCAAGATAGCTTCCAAGTTATCGTCGTCAACGAACTCTTTTACCAACACCTCCCACTGGTGACGAAATAGCACGTTATTGGTTATTCGTTATTCGTTATTGATGGGCATTACCTCTCAGTAACCAATAACGAGTAACGAATAACCAGTAACCAATAACGAGTAACTCCATGTCCCCCGCGGCCGTGAACGGATTGCGGCCGCTTTTGCCAATGCCAAAGCGGCCGAACGCCCCGCCCTCATGCCCTACTACACCCTTGGCTACCCCGAAATGGCCAATAGCCTCGACATTATCTCTGCTATCGCCCCCCACGCCGATTTACTCGAGTTAGGCGTGCCCTTTAGCGACCCCTTGGCCGATGGCCCGACCATCCAGCGCAGTACCCAAACCGCCCTCGAAAATGGCACGACTGTCAAAAAATGCCTCGCCGCGCTCCAAACATTGCGCCAACAGGGGGTGGAAACACCCGCCCTGTTGATGGGCTACTACAACCCCATCTTGGCCTATGGCGAAGAGGCGTTTGTGCGCGACGCGGCCGAGGCGGGAGCCGACGGCTTTATCGTGCCCGATTTGCCACCCGAAGAAGCGGATGAATTAGAAGCGGTGGCCGCTCGTTATGGGCTGGCGCTCATCCATTTTTTGGCCCCCACCAGCAATGCCGAGCGGATTGCGGCCGTCACCAAACGCGCCACAGGCTTCATCTACCTCGTCAGCCTGACGGGGATTACAGGGGCGCGGGCGCAGGTGGCGGATGATTTGGGGGCGTTCATCGGCCGTGTGCGCCAGACCAGCACCGTGCCTTTGGCGGTGGGGTTTGGCATTAGCACGGCCGCCCAAGTGGCCGAAATCGGCCGTTTAGCCGATGGAGTCATCGTCGGCAGTGCCCTCATTAACGCCGTAGATTCAGCAGAACCAGCCCACAAAGCCCAAGCCGCGGCCGAATTTGTGCGAGGGCTAGTCAGTCTGTCAGCTAGTCAGTCTGTCAGCTAGTCAGTCTGTCAGCGGCTCTTCTCTCGTCTCTCTTCCCTCTTCTCTCTTCCCCCTCCCCTCATGTCATTACCCAACGACGAAACCCAGCAAGCATGGGATGAAATCGGTGCGGGATTACGACCGAGCGACTTCAACACTGCGCTCATCCACTATTACCGTGCCGAAATTACCCGCGCCAACGCCGCCCGCACCCGGCTGGACAACACCACCAACTGGGCCGTCATCACCACAGGGGCCGCTCTCAGCTTTACCTTTAGCACCGAATCCAGCACCCCGATTGTCATCATTTTAGATGCCATTCTCGCTCTGCTGTTTCTCTTCATCGAGGCGCGGCGGTATCGCTATTATGAGTTGTGGTCTTACAGGGTGCGCCTCATGGAGACGCATTACTTTGCGCGGCTAATGACCCCGCCTTTCAAAGCAGACCCCACTTGGCTGAGCCAACTGACCGATACCATGTTGCACCCTCGCTTTCCCGTGGGGTTGCTCGAGGCGTTCGGCCGTCGTTACCGACGCAATTATGCCCCGCTCTTTTGGATTTTGGGTTTGGGTTGGGTCATTAAAATCGCTGTCCACCCCGATATGGTTCGCAATTGGAATGAATTTATCGGCCGAGCCGTCATTGGCCCCATCCCCGGCGAATATGTCATTCTGATTGGTGTGCTTTTTCACGGGATACTCAATGTGCTTGGTTTGGCCACTGTCGCCTTACGCAAATCGCAAGGGGAGGTGTTTGATGAGCCGAGCAATTGGCTCTTGCGCATTCCCCACCGGGTGCGGGATATTTTTTGGGAGGTGTTTGAGATTGATGTACGGCCGTTTATCCCCCGCCTCCAAAAACACGACCAACTCCTCTACATTATTACCGACCAAGCCGAGCCAATTGCGGCCAAAGTAATGGAAGAGATTCGACGAGGCATTACGCGCATGGCGGGCACAGGCATGTACACGGGCAAGCCATACCATCCTCTTCTGTGTGTGTGACGCGACGCAAACTGCCAAAATCAAAGAGATTGTCAAACAAATTGATGCTCACGCCTTTGTCATCGTCACCGATGTGCGGGGTGTCCACGGCCGTGGCTTTCGCCCCCTAGAAGCGTAAAAGCCGTAAGCCATTCGCTGTAAGCCATAAGCTCAGGGCTTTATGGTTCACAGCTTACGGCTTACGGCTTACAGCTTACGGCTTATGGCCTACACGGCTTATTCCACAAACGAGGGGTCTACCGCCTGCATATACAGCACGATATTCTCGGTGTAGGGAGCTTGGCCTTCGGCCGTGCCCGAGAATTTCCAGACAGGTTGAATCACCACAGGGGGCACATCAAAGTTGGGAATCGTGCCATCGGTGGGATACGCATCCCATTGAGCCATATAGTAATAACCCAACTCGACTTTGGTAATGGTGATATTGGTGTAGCCATACCCATAACCAAAGCCGGGGTCAACGGGCATAATGTCCACCTCAGTACTTTCAGTCGAGCCATCCCCTTCTTGTACTTCAGGGAAATAGACCTTTTTGTCAATCCCTTGCCAGTCGAGGGTGGGGTATTGACCCCCTGTATCACGAGTCGTCCATGCGAAGATGTACACTTCCGTGCCCGCTTCTAAATCGGCGGGGGCGTTGGGGACGAGGTAAGTCACGCCATCCAGTGTGGTAAAGAGCAGGGTGCCGGTTGGTCGCTGGCTTGTACCGAGCCTTCCAAATAGAGCGTTTCGGGGTAGGTTTCTTCCACGCGCCAACTGGTCAGGTTGACGGTACGGCCGTCTTCGCCCATTGTCCCTTCCACCACCACATACTTGCCCACATTAGCCGCCAAATTCGTCAAGTCTTCTGGACTGGCATTGATGAGCATTTGGTTGTAGCGAACCAATGGTGCGCCGCCATCCGCAGGTTGGTAAGCGGTGATGCCGTTGTAGCCTGTCATCGCTTCGCCAGCTTGATAGACCCGTTGCCAGTATTTGTACTGCGCGGCATAGGGGTCTTCCACAGGTCGGAGTTGCTCTTCCGTTGGCAGAAGCTCATAAGGCACATTTTGACCCGAGATACCTGCCTGAAGTTGTTCCCACGCCGCTTGGGCAGTGATGAGCGGGTATTGGCCTACCTCTTGCAAGCCCATGATGGGGTTGTAGTTGACGTAGATAATCTCGTAGTTGTTGTTCATGTGAACGTAAATCTCGGGGTAGTTGAGCGGTTGCCCAGCCACGAGGCGCTTCACAGTCACATCGCCGTTGTACCCTTCTTCCATGACATATTCGAAGCCATCTAACAAGCCGCGCTCGCGCAGAAATGTTTCGGCAATCGGCCGTGATTGGGCAAAGTCTACAAGGCTAGGATAGGTGTCCACAAAACCGCTATCATAATAGAACACGCCGTAACCCGAGATGTTGAGTTGGGCGGTGCCATTGAAGCTGTAGTAAGGCATCCGTGGTTGCCCCATACCTTCAGGATAGCTGGTGTAGAAATCAGCCGGCAACACTTCCTGATAAAGCGGGGTGGGGAAACCAAAGCGTTGTGCCCATAGGTTGGCTTCTTCGGCCGTGAGCGCATATTCGGGGGCGCGTTGCACCAAAGCTTGGGTTGGTTCGCTGGGCAGGGTCGCGTTCAACACAAATTGCGTGCCCGAGAAGATGTCATAAGGAGCGAAGCTCATTTTGCCTGCGTCAATGGCCATGTCGCCATCAACTGGATACGGTTCGGCCACGGCGACTTCGCCAGCAGGAGCCATGCTCTCCCCACCTTCGTAGCCGCCACCGCCACCCATCCCCCCACCAGCACCCGGATTGCCCGCTTCAAGACGTGGCAGGGGGGGCAAGTCGGCCGTGGTGGTGTCGGTGTTGGTCGTTGCCGAGCCAGTTGGTTCCGCCACGGGGTCGGTCGTGGTGGTGTCGGCGGCCGTGCAAGCCGCCAAGGCCAATAAAACAAGGGCGAGCAACAAACTCAGCCTTTTAATTGTGTTTTTCATACAATCTCCTTTAAGCAGATAAAAGTTTTCATTTTGATAAGACACCCAGCAGTATAATCTCTGGGCTACCAACCAAAACGACGGCCGGGAACCTTTTGTTCCACGCCAAAACAACGTTTTTCTAAATTCAGTTGGCCAAAATCCAAAATGGGTAAAGAGGCTCCCCAGTCCGAATGATAAATGAGTGTGCCGATTGACCGAAAGCATAAACCGGGAGGGCGCGAAGAACCAAAACTCCGGAAAACCGCCCCCGCCGGGGTCCTGAACCGCATTACGATTGAAGGGATTCCCAATTCCGCGCCAAGACCGCTCCCGCTTCATCCAAATCACGGCCGAAGGCGACGATGCCATCTTCGTGGCCAGCCATGCCAAAAATACCCCGTTGGCGCACGTCGGTTTGGGCAAAGAGCCGCGCCACTTCTTGGGCCATAGCGGGTGTGCCATAGGGCACGTCAGCGGCCGTCATGGGCAAGGCCAAGTGCTCGGCCGCTTGCCACAGGTGGGGTGAATGAACGTGAATGACTCCGCGCACGGCCGTGTCCAGTGCATAAATCACCCCATGCGTCATGGATTCAGAGGAGGGTTTGACAGCCCCTCTGGCCACCACCCGATTTTCGGTGGGGTAACAACCCATCACCAGCGCGTAATGCTCGGCGGACAGATGCGCCAAATGGCCCGTTTGCGTGCCGCTGATGAGAAACGGCCGTAATGCCTCCCCTCCCCTCCTCCAACACAATCTGCTGGCTGATATTGCCAAAGCCATACCCTGCATAACGAGTGGGGTCTTGCCCAATCAGCCCATGCGCCACGCAAAAAGCCCGCCATTTTTCGAGGGCGGGCAGGTAGGGGGCGGCCGTTTCAGCCACGGCCGCATCTTTAAGTTATAGCGCACCAGTGTGATGGACTCCCCTGCCCCATCTTCCCCCTCCTCAAAAAAAACATCTATGGCAATATAACCCCGTGCCGTGGTACTGCTCAACGTCGCCTCGGGGTGGATGGCGGGCAGGTTATCCACAGGCACGATAAACAACGCCTTGTTTTCCCGCTCCAAATTCACCCGCACATCACACATCACGTTAATGTGGTAACTGCTTAGTTCGGTGGAGCTAAAACGCACTCGTAAATCGCCATTTTCGGCATAACCGACCAGCGACATATGGGGCAAGAGGCCGATGAGACGCGGCACATCGGCAAAATAGGTAATTGTCGTCTCCAGATTGGCTGGAAATTGGAAGGTACGGCTGGCTTCACCAGCTAATTTTATCATTCAACTTTGTCCGACTCAGTGGGGTTGGTGGTGGATGAAGGGTGAGTCGCCGACTTGGCCATCTCTTCTAAAGCCGCTTCCAGCGAATCAAGTTGGGCGCGTAAACTGCTCAAATCATCTTTGGTGGGCACGCCCAATTCAGCTAATTTATGGGAAAGCTCCTCACGGGTGGGCAAAATCGCCTCGCGGGCCGCTTCGGTGGCGCGTACCCCTTGGGCCATGAGTTTGTCGAGCAAACTCTCCGCTTCTTCCCCCTCCAAATCGCCCGCTTTGACCAATGTATTGACCCGCCGCCGAATCTCCTCATCCACATGGCTAAACATTTCGAGGGGCGAGGCGAGGGTGCGCCGCAAGGAGGTGAGCGTTTCCCCGCCAGCTTGCACCAAGCCACGCAAAACAGAGTGGGGCAAGAAGCCGCTCTGCTTTTTTTCCTGCTCAAAAATAATTTGAGTCAGGATGACCGTGGTCAAATCTTCCCCTGTGGCATGGTCTAAAACCTGTACTTCGGTGCCTTCGCGGATTAGGTCAGAGATGCCATCGAGGGTGATGTATTGCTTGGCCTCGGTGTCGTAGAGCTTGCGGTTGGGATAACGTTTGATGACCAGCATGGGGAGGGGGAGGGGGATTGCGGAATGGGGAATGCAGATTGCGGAATAGGCTTACGGCTTACAGTTTACGGCTAATAAGCCGATTATAGTTTGTGCTGTGAGGTTTGTCATTGGGAGAAAGGGGAGGGGCAAGCTACCCATCGGTGGGGGGAGGGGTGGGATTGGAGCGGCGGGAGAAGAACCAGCCGACGGCGGCCAAGACGAGGGTGAGCAAGCCTGCGCCAGCCATGTAGGCGGTGCGTTTGGGCACTTGCCGCTCGCCCACGCGGATGTGGGTTTCGGCCGTGGCCTCGGCCGTGCGTTTTCCTTCGCCCGCCAACCATGCCTGCAACCGCTCGGGGTGGGCACGGAACTCTTCCGCCAACTTGCGCTTGGCGGCAATCTCCTCTTCGGTCACAAACGCATCATGGGTGCGGATGCCCGAAAGGTGGAATTGGTGCTTGTGGAAGAGGTGCAAAATTTCTTGCACCTGCGCCACCTCTGTCCCAGCCGTAAAGTCTTGGAACCGCCCTTCCATCGCCAACAAAATGGTTTCGGCCAAACAGGCGTAGGCCACGCCCGTGGGCAAGCCCAAATCCATATCCATGTGGGGTGTTCCCGGTAGTTTCACCTCGCCTGCGCTAATCACCAAAATATCGGGGCGGCGTTCGAGCGCCGCTTTGTCTATGACAGGCGGCCGAGTCATGTCGCAAATGACCGCGCCGGGCTTGCAATGGGTAATGTCCAGCGTCTGATTGGTCTCGAGCAAGATGATTAAATCGGCGTGGGGCAACAGTTCGGCGGGGGTGGTGCTAATCCGCACGGTAGCGTTGGGGTAGCTTTGCTCCAACGATTGTTTGAGCATAATCAGCTTTTCGGGGGTGTTGGCCACAATGGTTAGATTGGCTCCCTCGGCCGCGACCAAGTGTGCCCACGCCTCGCCACTGGGGGCGGTAGCTCCCAACAAGAGGACACGGGCATCGCGCAGGTGGTCAATCTGGTTGTCCATCTGGATAACCGCTTGTTTGGCCGCTTCGAATGTGGCGGCCAGGGTCAGGCTTTGGCCTGTGTTGATGGCGATGTCGGCCTTGTTGGCCGCTCGCTGGCCCGCTTCGCCCACGGCCGAGGCAAAATCGCCCACACCCATAATCCGCGCCCCGAGCCGCTCCGAAATTTCGGCCGCGCGCATGAGGCGGCGGTAGATGAAGCCCGGCTCGCGCTGGTTGAGTTGTTCGGGTGTACCCCCCAGCATGAACAAATCCCCTTCTACTTTTTGCCCCGTGGTGGGGCTGGCCAGCCCTGTAATGCGCCCCGCATGGAAGGGCAAGAGGTGAACGGTGGCTCGTTGGGGAAGATAACGCGCCCAGCCCAAGGCACGGCGCAAATGGGTTTCGTTGAGGGGGTAGAGAACAAAAGAGAAGCGGTTGACGGCCGCTTCTTCGGGTTGCAGATAGCGCAACCCCGGTTGCCAGTCTAGTTCGGCCAAAAGGTTGAGGTAGGTGTCCTCGTTCAGCGGGGTGGTGGGGTCGGGGCGCAGGGCGGCCAAACACGCCTCGAAGGTGGCGGGGCCGTGCTGGGCAAATTCGCTCTGGCCAGTGAGCGAGGGCAAGGTGGTGATGAGAATGGAGACCCCTCGCGCTTCTAAATCGGCCACATCTTCGGGGGAGACAGCGGCCGTGACCACAATTTTTTTGTTCAGCCGCTCGGGGGTGTAGCGGCGAATGGCGGCGATGTTGCCCGCCAGCACATCGGCCCAATCAAACAATTTAGGGCTACGGTCACGGTAGGGGTGGCCAACTTCGGGGAAGAGTTGGTAGAAGGGGTATTGGCGCAATTGGGGGAGGGTGCGCTTGGCGGCTGGCTCCAACGTCGCCTCGCTCCCCACGCCGGGCACGGCCGGCAGGGCGAAGTAGATAATCGGGTCGGCGTAGCGGATTTGGTCAGTGTGCCGTTGCAGGGCATCTACCAAGCCGCCGTGGTTCAGGCCGGGAACCATCAGCACCCGTTTGTGTGACCAGATACCGGGTTGTTGTTCGTCGGCAAGGCGCACAGCCCAGCGTTCCATGGCGGCCAAGATGCCTTGGCCGTCGAGAATGGGGGCTTGCTCGGCCGTGCCCGTCTCGCCAAACAGTCGCTCCGCCTCGACATGGGTAACCACTTCGGAGCCGAGGCGTAGCTCTTTGGCCACGCCTTCGAGGGCAATGGCGGTCACGCCACGGCCGCGACATTGCTCGATGTGGGCCAGCATGGCTCCCACGTCGCTCTCGCACCCGACATGGCGCAGGGTGAAGGTTCGGCCGAGAAGTTGCACGGTCTCTTCGTATGGCTCGAAGGCGTGGTGGAAATGGAGAACGGCGATGCGGAACATGGGAGAATGGGAGAGGAAGAGAGAAAGAGAGGGGGAGATAAGTTGTATGGTTTAGATTATATCCGATTTGCCCAGTGTGCGGCGGGGGATAATCTATTACCAATGGGTGTGTTTCATTTGGTGGAAACGTAGGGTAGGCCTTGTGCCTACCCCACTCGCTTTCGAGGCCAGGGCACACAAGGGTTGCCCCTACGACGACTCTCAACTGAAATGAAACACACCCATTACCAATTACCAATTACTGACCTATACGTATTCCACCTTCTTTTCGCCCACACTCAGGTGGCTGGTGATGACTTCGGCCAGTTGCCAGCCGCCTGTCCACTTTGGCGCGACGATGTTGATGGCGCAGGTTTGGTCTTTGGCTCCTGCACGGCCGCCTGTCAGCCCTTCCACGATGTTTAAGACGCAGACACCGTGGCTGATGAGGAGGATATTGCCTGTCGCTTCATGGGCGAGTTGGCGGGCGACGTAGGTACAGCGGGCACGGCTGGTTTCTTCGTCTTGTTCGGGGTAGCGCGGCCGTAGCAATGGCTCGTAATCGCGGGCGACGGGGTAGCTTTGGGCGAGAGTTTTAAGGGGATAGGCTCCTGCGCTGTAGTCGTACCATTTGGGGTTGAGCCATTCGATGAGACCCGGCTCGACGCGAATGGGTAAGTCGAGGTGTTCGACGATTTCGGTGGCGGTTTGCATGGCGCGGATGAGGGGGGAGGCGTAGACGGCCGTAATGGCGTGTTGGCGCAGGTATTGCCCTGTTTGTTGGGCTTGTTGGAAGCCGTTGGGGGAGAGGGGTGGGTCGAAGGGGCGTTCGGCCGTGGCTTTCCAGCTTGTGTTTTCGTGGTCTAGCCGCAGGCCGTGGCGGACGATGTAGAGTTTGGTCATGGGGGGTAGTATATTGGTGTATTAGTCTATGGGTATAGTGGTGTATTAAATATACCACTACACCACTATACCAATACACCACGAACCTATACCCGCCGCAAGCCAGCCACCACCACCACGGCCGCGCCCAGCACACAAACCGCACTGGCCACAAACACCGCCTCCAACGACACCATATCCACCAACCACCACCTAGCGGCCCCGCAATCAGTGCCGCAAGGCCAAACGTCACCGCTTGGCGCAGGGATTGCGCCGTGGAAGCCCACTCGGCCGGAGCCAACGCATCTACCAAGCGCACACTGCTCACCAAGAAGAAGCCGAAGCCAAGGCCACGCACGGCCGCAAACAACAACACCCATGCGGGGGTGGGGCTGACCACATAGCCCAACATGGCCACGGCCAACACGCCAAACGAGAGCAAGAACAAGCGCGACATGCGCCCGTTGCGGCCGAGGCTATCCGTGGCTTGCATACTGGGCAATTCGCTACACGCCGCCAAGCCAAACATCAGCCCCACCAGCCAGCTCTCCCCCCCTTTGTTCACCATATATAAGCCCTCAAACACAAAACTGAGGCCGAGCGTGAGGCCCGCCAAGAAGCAGGCCAGCAAAATGCGCTTCATGCCGGGCAGGTGGATGATTTGCCACGGCCGTACTTCCTCTGTGCCCCGCACCACGGCCGCTTCTGGCTCCTCCAACCCATTGGCCAGCCACACGGCCGGGAGCAAAAACAGGGCTGTGGCAGGCCACATCCAGCTATAGCCGACCACCTCCCACACCCAGCCACCCGCAATGGCCAACGTGGCAAACCCCACCGACCCCCACAGCCGCATCGTGCCAAAGTTGAGGCCGTGGCGCACGGCTTGGCGGGCGATGAGGGTATCGGCCAGCGAGACGGTTGGGGCGCGGACGAGGGCGTGGAAGGACATGGCCAGCAAAAGGGGCACAAAGGCAGTCTCCCAGCCCAGCCAGAAGAAACTGACCACCGTGAGGAGAATGCTCCAGCGCAAGGCGGCCACCCGCTGTCGCCGACGGTCGGCCACGGCCGAGACCAGTGGCGAAACAATTAACGTTGTGAGGGGGACAAGGGCGGAGAGCCAACCAATTTGGCGGCCGTTTAGCCCCAACTCGGCAAAGTAGACGTTTATGAAGGGGCTAAACAGGCCAAACGCGGCCCAATGCCCCAGATAAAACAGTGACCCGCTCAGGGCGGGTCGGGCAGAAAGGGGGAGAGACATGTTCATGAAAGATGATTGCGGAATGCGGAATGGGGATTGCGGAATGAAATGCTGACCGACTGACAGACTGACTAGCTGACTAGCTAACTCGCTGGCATAATCATGGCCTACTCCTTTGCCAACGGCCGTAAATGAACAATGAATAATGGGGTTATTCGTTATTCGTTACTGGTTACTGGTTATTCATTCCGCATTCCGCAATCCCCATTCCCCCCCAATCCCATGAGATACGACGAATACCTTGAAGTGGACGCGCTCCTTAAGTTGCAAAACGGCCGTTCCGACGGCCCCGAGCATGATGAAATGCTCTTTATCATCATTCACCAAGTGTATGAGCTGTGGTTTAAGCAGGTTTTACACGAGGTGGACTATTTGCAGGGGCTTTTGCTGGCCGATGACACCAGCCGCGCCCTGCATACCTTGCGCAGAATCCTCACTATTCTCAAGACGATGGTCGCGCAAGTGGATATCTTGGAGACAATGACCCCGCAGGAGTTTCTTTCGTTTCGTGGCTATCTGGATACGGCCAGTGGCTTTCAGTCGGCACAGTTTCGGGAGCTGGAATTTGCGTTGGGGCACAAACGGCCGAACATGATGCGTTACCACGAGGAAAACCCGACGGTTCACGGCCGTCTCAGCGACCGTTATAATGCCCCCACCTTGTGGGATGCCTTTTGCAGTTGCTTGCCCAACACGGTTATGACATTCCTGCCGACCAATTGGAGCGGGATGTGACCCAATCCATTCAAGCGAATGAGGCGGTGCAGGAGGCGTTGTTGAAGGTCTATCGGGATAACTCTCCCCTCGGCCGTTTGTGTGAGCGGTTGGTGGATTTGGATGAAGGCATCCAAGAGTGGCGGTATCGCCATGTGAAGATGGTGGAGCGAACCATTGGGCGAAAACAGGGTACGGGTGGCTCCAGCGGGGCTGATTACCTGCGCCAAACGCTTTTCCATCCCCTTTTCCCCGATTTATGGGACATTCGCGGCAAGTTATAGTGGTTAGTAGTTAGTGGTTAGTGGTTAGTGGGTTCATTTCCCCCCTGCGCCTCTGCTCCTCTGCTCCTCCGCTCCTCTGCGCATTATTCGCTTCTTGTTCATTGTGTCCTCCCGCTTGTTCAGCGTACAATAAACGGCATGAGTGAACTGGCCAAACTGCAAGCCCAATTATCCACGGCCGAAGGCGTGCGCCGTGTGGATCTCCTCAATGAGATAGCCCTCTGCATTTATGGTTCCGACCCCGAACAAATGCGGTCTTATTGCCATGAGGCGTTGCAATTGGCCAACGCCTTAGGCTATCCCAAAGGGGTTGCCCTCAGTTATAAAAACATTGGGGTTTCTTATTGGGCACAGGCGCATTATGCGGAGGCCGAAGAGTGGCTTCACAAGGCTGTGGCGGGTTATGAGGAGATTGGGGATGCGGCGGGGCTGGCGCGGTGCTACAACAACCTTGGCATTGTCAACGAAACCCGTGCCCATTACATTACGGCGTTGGAGTATTTGATTAAGGCGGCCAAAGCGAGTGAGAAAGCCCACGAAAATACGCTTCTCAGCACCATTTATTTGAACATGGCGGATATTTATTCGCGCCAAGAGAACCATGCCAAGGCGTTGGCGCTCACCCAACGTGCTTTGCAAGCGTTTATGGGGGCGGAAGATACCCTGCACCATGCGGGAATTTATGGCAAATTGGGGGAAGTGACCATTGCCTTGGGGCAATATGAGGAAGCGCAGAAGTATATGCACCAAGCGTTGACGTTGGCGCATCAGTTTGGCTCCATTTACCATGTCGGCCGTTACAATATGTGCCAACAAGCGCATTATGGGGCAGGGGCACATCTATGCGGGGCAAGCGTTGCTCATGCTCGGCCGTTTGCAGGAGGCCCAAGCCACTTTGTTGGTGGGATTGGCCTTGGTGCAGGACGCGGCCGTGCGCGAGATGGAAGTGGAAGCGCACCAACTGCTGGCCAAGGTTTGCGAAGAGCAAGAAGATTTCGCCGCCGCGCTACACCATTATCGCCAGCACATTGCTCTGAAAGAGTTGTTGGTGGCGGAGAAGCACAGCATCTTGGTAATGGAGATGCAGACGCGCTATGAGGTGGAGCGGCAGGAGCGGCAGGCGGAAATTTACCGCCTCAAGACCGAAGAGTTGGAGGATTTGGTGGCCGCCCGCACGGCCGATTTGGCCGCCACGAACGCCCGGCTTCATCGGGAGCTAGAAGAGCATCATCGCACGGCCGTGCAATTGATTGAGGCGCGGGATAGAGCCGAAGAAGCGAGCCGCGCCAAGAGCGCCTTCCTAACCAACGTGAGCCATGAGCTACGAACCCCTCTGAACGCGATTATTGGTTACAGCGAATTGGTGCTGGACGAGGCGCAGGAGCTGGGGCACGCTGAATACACGGATGATTTGGGGCGCATTTTGTGGTCGGCACGTCATTTGTTGGGCATTATCAACGATATTTTGGATTTGGCGAAGATTGAGGCGGGCAAATTGGATGTGCGGCGGGGGGAATTTCAGATATCGGCCGTAATTCAGGTGATTACGATGGCCGCACGGCCGCTGATTGAGCGGCGCAACAACCAATTGGTGGTGGAATGTCCCGCTGATTTGCCCATTTTGTACAGTGATGAGCAAAAGGTACGCCAAATCTTGCTGAATTTGCTGAGCAACGCGGCCAAATTTACCCAAAATGGCCTCATTCGGCTGACGGTGGCGCGGGAGGAGACGGCCGAGCAGGTGTGGTTGGTTTGTACGGTGGCAGATACGGGGATTGGCATGAGCGCGGCCGAGCAGGAACGGCTCTTCCAGCCTTTTACGCAACTGGATGCGTCCCCTTCGCGGCTGTATGAGGGCACGGGGTTGGGGCTGACGATTAGTCGGCACTTTTGCCACATGCTGGGCGGCCATATTGGAGTCAATAGTCAGGCGGGACATGGTTCGGTCTTTACCGTGCATCTGCCTTGGGTGTAAGCGGGGGTGGTTTCGGGGTGGATTGGTTTATTTGTTTATTGGTTTAGGGTGGGTTCCATGTGAATTGAGAACGGTGTTTCTCTCGTTAAGGTAAAAATAATGGGGGGTTGGTGTCCTCGCGTCTGTGGTTAAAACAATAAACCTCAACGAAACCCCCATTGAAAACGCTTTATGGATTGAATCTTTTTTTTTAGACACGAATTGCACGAATTTCACGAATGGGTCTCGAAAAGATTCGTGTTATTCGTGAAATTCGTGTCCAAATTCGGGCCTGTTTTAACCAAGAGCCAAGTTGGAGAGAGCCTTCTCCCACTCCCAAACAACAAGTTTAGGTGTTAATCCACCTAGATTAGGTGTTAATCCACCTAGATTAGGTGTTAATCCACCTAGATTAAGTGTTAATCCACCTAGATTAAGTGTTAATCCACCTAGATTAAGTGCTAATCCACCTAGATTAAGTGCTAATCCATCTAGATTAAGTGCTAATCCATCTAGATTAAGTGCTAATCCATCTAGATTAAGTGCTAATCCATCTAGTTCTGGTTTAAATCTATCTAGTTTTGCTCTAAATCTATCTAGTTTTGTCATTATTTCATCTTGATTTGTCATTATTCCATCTAATTTTGTCATTATTTCACCTTGCTTTGTTATAAAGCAACCTAGCTTTGTTATAAAGCAACCTAGCTTTGTTATAAAGCCATTTGGATTTAATACAAAATGATCAAGATTTAAAGTAAAGCCATCTAAATTTGTCATAAATCTATCTAGATTTAATATAAAACCATCTGCTTTTGATAAAAAAGCAGATGGTTTTGATGTCAATCTACATACCTATTTTCCGCTACCTCTTTTGCAGGGTTTTGTGTAGGGCGTAGTGCATACACCCTCACCACCACAAGGGTGTATGCACTACGCCCCTAGGTCACGTTTTCCCTTCAACCAGAAGAAAGCAACATGTGGGTAGGAGCCAACCCCACATAACCAGTCCATTGGCAATACCCCACATTTTGCTATTATTTCCCCCCATGACCAATAATCTGCACACCTACCTGCCCCAAGACCGCCGCCGCACACTGGCACAGGGCGAGACCCTCCCCGACCGTACTAGTGGCACCGCCCTCTTTGCCGATATCTCTGGCTTCACCGCTCTCACCGAACGACTGAGCGGCACCCTTGGCTCCCGGCGCGGCATTGAAGCTCTGACTAGCCAAATCAATACCGTCTACACCGCCCTCATTACCGAAATTGAACGGTATGGAGGAAGTGTCATTAGCTTTGCGGGAGATGCGGTGATGTGCTGGTTTGATAACAATGACGAAGGGCAAAGGGACGAAGGATAAACAATCGCTGACGGCCGCTCGCGCTGTCGCTTCGGCACTGGCAATGCAAGTAGCCATGAGCCACTTCCCCGAACTGGGCCTCAAAATCGCCATCGCCAGCGGGTCAGCACGCCGCTTTGTGGTGGGCGACCCGCAGATTCATTACCTCGATACGTTGGCTGGGGCAACGGTGAGCCGCACCGCAACGGGTGAGCATCTGGCTAACAAAGGCGAACTGTTGCTAGATGAAGCCACGGTAAAGCTGTTAGGAACGGCCGTGACCATTTCCGAGTGGCGTGTTGATTCTGCAACGAGCGAATCATTTGCTGTGATTACCCATCTGGCTGGCACGGTGCCCTTAGCCCCACTGGCCGAAGTTCCTGACTTAGAGCCAACCCAACTACAAGCATGGCTACACCAATCCGTATACGAGCGCGAAGCATCTTTCCTGACCGAGTTTCGGCCGTGTGTTGCTCTATTTATCCGTTTTGCCTCATAGACTACGACAGCAATGCCGCGTACAGTCAGCTTGATACCTTCATCCGCCATGCACAGGCTGTCGCCGCCCGCTATGAAGGGCATTTGGTAGACCTGACCATCGGCGACAAGGGCAGTTATGCCTACATCAATTTCGGCGCGTTGCAGGCACACGAAGACGACGGCCGTCGGGCTGTCAAAGCCGCCGTGGAACTGAGCGAGATTACACCATTAGCCCTCCAGATGGGCATTGCGCAGGGTGTCATGCGTGTGGGCGCGTATGGCGGCGTGACCCGCCACACCTACAGCGCGTTGGGCGATGATGTCAACTTAGCCGCACGTTTAATGGCGCAAGCGGCACGGGTGAGATTCTGGTCAGTAAACGGGTACAAAGTGCCACGGCCGCCCATTTTACGTTTGTCGCTTACCCAGCGGTGCAGTTCAAGGGCAAAGCAGAACCCGTGCCCGTTTTTGCCGTCGCTGGCCAGCAGAAACGGCGCGCCATCCGTCTGCAAGAGCCAGTCTACGCCTTGCCAATGGTCAGCCGGCAGGCGGAGCTACAGCAAATTGCCGATAAGCTGGCTCTGGCGGCCGAAGGTAAAAGCCAACTCATCGGCATTGTGGCTGAAGCGGGGATGGGCAAGTCACGGCTGGTGGCGGAGGTCATTCGAGCCGCCCGCCAGAAGGGCTTTGTGGGCTATGGCGGCGCGTGCCAATCGGATAGTATCCATACACCCTATCAGGCATGGAAATCAATTTGGCAGGCGTTCTTTGAAGTTGATTACGAATCGTCATTAAAAAGACAAATCCGCAACATCAAAAGCACAATCGAAAATCTTGCGCCAAGCCGCATGCCAGTCATGCCATTGTTGAATGTGCTTTTGGATATAAGCATTCCTGAAAATGAGTTCACCCAAAACCTTGAACCGAAGATCCGCCAGAGCGCACTCCATGCCCTGCTCGAAGATTGTCTGAAGGCGACGGCAAAGGATGAGCCATTGCTCATCGTTATTGAAGACCTGCACTGGATGGACGCACTCTCGCATGACCTATTGGAGCAACTTGCCAAGGCATTGGCGAATTATCCTGTCTGTTTCGTACTGGCGTATCGGCCGCCACAGATAGCGCGTTTGGAAACGCCACGGCTCGAAGCATTGGCGCAATTCACCAAGATTGAACTACAGGAGTTAACCCAGACCGAAGCGGAAAGCGCCATCCGCGCCAAACTGGCACAGTTGTACCCTGCACGCAGTGAGACGTTGCCCGAAGGGTTGGCGGCAACGCTGATAGCACGTGCCCAAGGCAACCCGTTCTACCTCGAAGAACTACTCAACTATGTGCATGACCGCGGTATTGCCCCCTCGCATTTGGACAAAATAGAACTGCCCGATAATTTGCATTCACTCATCCTCAGCCGCATTGACCAATTGAGCGAGGCACAGAAGACCACCCTGCGCGTGGCGAGCATTGTAGGGCGACTGTTCCGTGCCAAATGGCTGACAGGCTATTACCCTGAATTGGGCGCATTCCCGCAGGTGAAGACGGCACTGGATACGTTGGAATCATTGGACATCACACCGCTGGATACCCCCGAGCCGGAGTGGGTGTATCTGTTCAAGCACATTGTCACCCATGAAGTAACCTACGAGAGTTTGCCCTTTGCCACCCGCGCCCAATTGCATGAGCAGTTGGCGGCCTATTTGGAAAATATGTATCCCGAATCGTTGCCGTTGGAGGCGTTAGCCTTTCATTACGGGCGCAGTGACAACCAAACCAAACAGATGGAGTACCTGCGCAAGGCGGGCGAAGCGGCGCAGAAGCATTTCGCCCATGCCGCCGCGCTGGACTTTACGGCTCGCTCCTACCTTTGCTCAAGGACGCTAAAGAGAAAATAGAAATTCATTTACAGCGCGGACAGGTGCAGGAGTTGCTGGGCAATTGGGATGAAGCCGAAAGCGATTACCGGGCCGCGTTGGAACTGGGCAAGGATGACGCGGCGCGGAAAGTGGACGCGCAGTTTGCGCTGGGCAAGTTGCACCGCTTGCGCGGCGATTACGCCTCCGCGCTCGCATGGTTGGGGCAGGTGCAGGTAGCGCGCACACAATTGGAAGACAAGGCAGGGTTGGCACAGGTGCTAATCGAAACGGGCTGGGTCTTGTGGCGACAGGGCGACTACGCTGAAGCGCGTGAGCGGCTCACGGCCGCGCTGGCACTGGCGCAGGAAGCCGGCGCCAAGTTGAATGCGGCACAGGCGCTCAACAATCTGGGAATTGTGGCTTGGAGCCAAGGCGACTACGCCGCGGCGCGGGCGTTGTATGGAGAGAGCTTGAACCTGCGGCGTGAGATGGGTAACAAGGTGGGCATCTCGCATTCGCTCAACAACTTGGCGCTTGTGGCTAGGGCACAGGGCGACTACGCCGCGGCGCAGGTGTTGCATGAAGAGAGCCTGAGTCTGAAGCGTGAGATGGGCGATAAGTGGGGCATTTCGACTTCGCTCACCAACTTAGGGGTTGTGGCGATGGAGAAGGGCGACTATGCGGCGGCGCGGGCGTTGCATGAAGAGAGCCTAAGCCTGTACCGCGAGATGGGCGATAAGGCGGGCATCGCGACTTCGCTCATCAATTTGGCGACTGTGGCTATTGATCAGGGCGACTATGCGGCGGCGCGGGCGTTGTATGAAGAGAGCCTGAGCCTGTACCGCGAGATGGGCGATAAGCGGGGCATCGCGAATTCGCTCAACAATCTAGGGATTATAGCTTACAGTCAGGGTGATAACGGCTCGGCGCGGGCGTTGTATGAAGAGTGCTTGTTGCTGTGTCAAGAGATGGGCGATAAGCGGGTCGAGGCGTATGCCCTGTTGGGTTTGGGCTTGGTGAATTTAGCCCAGAGCAAACCTGTAGCACGTGAACATATCATGGATAGCCTGCGCCTGCGCGTGGAATTGGGCGCGCAGGGGACCCAAACATCCAATCTGGTGGCGGTGGCTGGATTAGCATTGCAAGCAGGCAACCCACATTTCGCCGCGCAATTACTGGGCGCAGTTGATTTTGCGCTCAAGGCACTTGATGCGCCGCTGGAAATTGAAGTGAAGCATCTCCATGCGCAAACGCTGGCGGCGGTGCAGGCACAGTTGGGGGAGGCGGTATTCCAAGCCGTGTGGGAGACAGGGGGGAAGTGGAGTCTGGAGGAGGCCGTGGCGAAGGCGTTGACTTCGTAGTGGTGTGCCACTGGTGTCTGGCTAGGCCAAGATAAGTGGTGTAATCCTGCTCCTTCTGTTCCCCAACGGCCGTTGGTTGATGCGCAAAGCGTAGCCCTAACACCTTTTTAGACGGCCGCCCTCCACCCATAGGGCGGCCGTTTTCTGTTACAATTCAACCAATCACAGGAGGTTTTAGACATGGAAACTAAATGGTATCCCTCAAAAGTAGATTGGTGGTTGGCCTCATTCTCTTCATGCTTCCCCTTGTTTCCTCAGCGTTCTCGCCACAAGCCTTCGCCAGCGGCAACTCAGCCGAAATGATAACGGCCGTGGGGATGTGCGTGTTCACGGCCGCGCTTTATGGCCTGCTCATCATCCCCATCCGCTATGGCATTACCCAAGATGAACTCATTGTGCGCTTCGGCGTGGTTCGCCAACGCATCCCCCTAGCCGCCATTCAAGAAGTGTACCCCACCCACAACCCCTTATCGTCGCCCGCCCTCTCCTTAGACCGCCTTGCCATTCGCACAGGGGGCGGCCCCTTTGCCTCCGCCATGATTTCCCCCGCCGACAAAGACGATTTTCTCAATACGCTGGCCATCCGGGCTGGATTACAGCGGTACGACGACAAACTCATGCGCTTGGCCAATTAGGATCGCTGAGTACCTTAAAAAAGGCTTTGTTGCAAAAGGGCAAAAGAGCGAAAAGGCAAAATTGCTCGACAACAAATTTGTAAATTCGTGCAATTCGTGTCTAAATCAAACCTTTTTTCAGTAGACTCATCGCTAAGTTTTTAACTTGAACAAATAGCGTTATTGAGTTTCTTTTAACGCAAAGTCGCCAAAGACGCAAAAGAGCGCAAAGTTTCTCGAGACCCTTTGCTCTTTGTACCTTTGCATCTTTGCCAGAAAGAAAACAGATTTGTTCATTTTATTTACTTGCTAATCCTAAGTAAATCATTTCACCTTTTACTTTTACTTCTCACTTTTTACTTTTCCTCCCTATGTCCTATCACATCCAAATCGCCAACCACCTCAACCTCAAAGCAACCCAAGTCGAAAAGACCATTGAACTGCTCGAGGCAGGCAACACCATCCCCTTTATTGCCCGCTACCGCAAAGAAGTCACAGGCGAACTAGACGAAGTCGAAATCCGCCACATCGAAGAACAACTCGGCCGTCTAAAAACCCTCGACGAGCGGCGGTTGGCCATCCTCAAAGCGATTGAAGAACAAGGCAAATTGACGGCCGAACTGCAAACCGCTCCCAAACGGCCGACACCTGACCGCCCTCGAAGACTTGTACCAACCCTACAAGAAAAAGCGGCAAACCCGCAGCCGACATGGCTGCCAACGCGGCCTCGCCCCCTTGCCGAACAGATTCTCCAGCAACCCAAAGGACGGCCGACTTGGGTCAGTTGCCCAAGCGTTTATGGGGAAGATGTGCCCGACACAAACAGCGCATGGGCGGGCGCACGCGACATTATCGCGGAGCAAATTAGCGACCATGCCCAAATTCGGGGGGCCGTGCGGGAGCAAGCGCAGAAATATGCGACCTTAGAGGTCACCAAAATAGATGGGGGAGACGACCCCAAGCAGGTTTATGCCCTTTACTACGAATTTAGCCAGCGCGTAGACCGCCTACGGCCGCATCAAATCCTCGCCATTAACCGGGGCGAGAACGAAAAAGTATTGCGCGTGAAACTAGATGTCTCCCCCAGCGGGATTGGCTCCGCCCTGTCGCGCACCACTTCTTGCCCGCCGTGATTCAGCCCTCTTCGAGCAACTCGATATGGCCATCCACGATGCCGCCCAACGCCTGCCTGCCCGCCATTGAGCGCGATGTGCGTCGTTGGCTCACCGAAAAGGCGGAAGCCCACGCCATCCACACCTTTGCCCTCAATTTGCGGGGCTTGCTCACCCAGCCACCGCTGGCGGGGCAAACCATCTTGGCCATAGACCCCGCTTATCGCACAGGATGCAAGATAGCGGTGATAGATGGCACGGGTAAGGTGGTCGCGACAACGGCCGTTTACCCTCATCAACCCCAAAAGAAGTGGGCCGAAGCCATTAAAACGCTCGAAACCCTCATCATCCAGCACCAAGTAACGCTTATCACGATTGGAAATGGCACCGCCTCGCGGGAAACAGAACAATTAGCGGCCGAAATCATCGGCCGCCATGCCCAAACATCTTCGGCCGTGCCCCTTTATTATCTGATGGTGAACGAAGCAGGCGCCAGCGTCTACAGTGCCAGCGAATTGGCGCGGGCAGAACTGCCCGACTTGGATGTAACTCTGCGCGGGGCGGTCTCAATCGGCCGTCGGGCGCAAGATCCCTTGGCCGAGTTGGTCAAAATTGATGCCAACGCGATAGGAAGGTGGTCTTTACCAGCACGATGTAGACCAAAAGATGCTCGCCCACACCCTCGATGGGGTGGTGGAATCGGTGGTCAATGAAGTTGGCGTAGATGTCAACTCCGCTTCGCCCGCTTTGCTGACCTATGTGGCGGGAATCGGGCCGCGATTAGCCCAAAACATGGTCGCGTACAGGGATGAACACGGCCGTTTCCCCGACCGCGCCAGCTTTCGCAAAGTCACGGGGCTGGGGCCAAAGGCTTTTGAGCAGTGTGCGGGCTTTTTGCGGGTGCGCGAAGGGGTAATTGGCTCGATAACACGGCCATCCATCCCGAAAGTTATCCCATCGCCACCAAACTATTGGCCAAAACGGGGCTAACAGGCGACGAGAGAGATGGCCGCCCGTCAAGAGCGGCTTAACCAGTTGGCCGTCCCCCACTTACGCGGCCGAATTACAGTGCGGCGAACCTACCTTGCGGGACACTATCGCCCAATTGGCGGGCCCCGCCGTGACCCGCGTGAAGATGTGCCCTCCCATTCTGCGGCGAGATGTGTTGGGCATGGATGATTTGCACGTCGGGTTACATCTGCAAGGCACCGTGCGCAATGTCGTCGATTTTTTGGGGCGTTTAGCGGATATCGGCGTGAAGCAAGATGGCCTGCTCCACCGCCGCCAGCTCCCCGCTGGCTGGGTGCTAACCGTTTGGCGATGTGATTG
>JADJSZ010000039.1 GCA_016711405.1 Candidatus Hadersleviella danica
CTTTCTCTCTAATCAAAACGGCCGTGTTCACCCGAACACGGCCGTTTCCCTTTCACCTTTCACAAGTTTATGAGGCACTTTACTTTCCATACTTTACTTTCTACATTCCTACTACCCAGCCATCCTACGACCAGATAAGCGAAGAGCAACACAATGCCTTGGCTTGGCAATGGAAAGGCTATTTCTCTAATAGTATCTGGTAGAAGCACATTACACCATTGAAGTTGAATCGTGAGAGTTATTCCAATTAGATTAATTCCGAGGTGGATTTAGTTTCACCACAAAGATGTCATAGGCCTCATTTGTATCATTCTGGACGAGATTGGGATGGGATGATTCGAACACCACCGCATTGCCTGATGATGAGATTGCCGCATGATAGCCACTAACAACTTCTCCCTCTAAACTAACAGAAAGTGGCATAGATGAGTTGTGTTGCATATCGTAAAGGTAAAGGCCTATTGGTGGCTTGATATAAACAATACGATTGCCATCGGCCGAGATAGAGAGGCTATACCGGTATCGCCTTTGTATTGGCTGGTGAATTTACGGATTTTGCCACTGAATTTGCCCCGCGAGGGAAGACAACCCACTGTCCATTATCTGATAGCATCACTAATTCCGCCCGCTCTGTCCCTGCTAGACGAGTAACCTTGCCCTCACTGGCATCATAGATGAACACATCACTCTCAGAGCCATTTTCATCCTCCGCCAAATTAGTCGCCATGGAAATAAATGCGATTCGACTACCATCTTCTGAAATGGCTGGAAAATTACTGGTACCATCACTTGCGGCTCCAATGGGTGACTGACTAATAAGGGTGATTGTGTCGCTTACCATATGATAGGCATATATATCCGAATGCTCATTTGTGTCATTTTCGGCAAGCGCACTGTCTGACACAAAAACAATTGTATGGCCATCTCCAGAAATGTCAGGGTTGAAGCCAGATGCAACAAATCTCAACGAGCGTTCACTCTGGTCTGCTAGATAGATTCCATACTCTTGCACGCCACCAATTGATAGACCCCAAGAGACAAATGCAATGCGATGACCATCGTTTGAAATGGCTGGGCTATGACTCTCTCCACGAGCATCATCAGCTTCAATGCTCATGCTTATGCGTTCCGTTGAGCCAGTTTCAAGGTCATGGACAAAGACATCACTTAAGTCATTTTTGTCGGCCGCATCAAGGCCAGTCGCACGAGAGTGAAAGACAGCAAACCTGCCATCGGCCGAAATATCCATCGGTAAGTTGTTGGGGCGCATAGGTGAATTGTCAGTAATTTCGCTTCCATCTGATGACACGCTAATACGGATAATCTCAGCTAGGGTTATTGCTTCGTTGCTCGATTCAACTGTCGCCATAGATTGAGTTGCTTCCTCGGCGTGGCCATTTTCTATTTCAGCTAGTTTGGTTGGTACTGGGATTTCCGTTGTTTCCTCAGTTGGCTGTTCAACCACCGCCATCGCCTCCTCCTCCGTCGCCATTGGTGTCTCTGTAACAGGTTCTTCAGTTGAAGTTTCAGCAATTAGCGCAGAGGTTGTTGTATCTATGTTGGTTTTGACTTCAGATACTGGCGATTGACACGTAACCAGAGCAAGTGTTGCCATTCCAAAGACCAAAAAGCGTAAAACCACATGATAACTAGACAATTGTGTTCGCAGATAATTTAGATGGGACATGGTAGGGTATCAGAATCGGTGTTCGTGACTTTGTAACCCATATGGACGTAATGAAATAGGGTACAAGAACGGCTTCTCTCACGATTTGCTTTGTCACAAGCATATCATAAAGCAAAACGGCCGTGTTCACCCGAACACGGCCGTTTTCCTTTTATTTTTCACCTTTCACTTCTAACTCCCTACCTCACCATCCGCCGATAAAACGGCAACGTAAACTCCGTCCTATCCGCATTCAGCGTCATAGACTTGCGCTCCGTATCCCCGCCCACATCACGCGGCCATGTGATGTCCACATCATACGTCAGCCCACTCGCCAGCCGCACGGGCAGTTCACACAAGAAACGGCCGTCCTTATCCGTCGTCCCCGCCACAAAACTCTTAATCCCCTTGCACGTCACCCGCACCTGCAAGCCATACAGACCCGGCCCATCGGGGTACTCCTGCACCACCACCCGCAACTTGGTCGTCTTAAACGTCTCGCTCTTAAACAAGCCGCGCAAGCCATCCAAAAACGAGCCGCTACTCCCCCCACTGGGGTTGGGCGAAGGCACACGTTGGGGCTGGCCCACTCGCACTTGTCGCGCCACCCGTTCGGGGGTTTGGCGCGGCCGTGCCGCCTCCACATCCGCTGGCGTAATCGTAATCGGCGCACCCCGCTGGAGCGCGGGGGGTGGCGGTGGTGGGGCTGGGGCTGGTTCGGGCGGGATGGGCAACGGGTTCGGCGCAGTCTCGGCCGAATCTACCTGAATGGGCGGCGTATACTCGGGGTAGCGCACGGGCACGGGCGAACGGAAATAAGGGGGTACAGGGGCAATCGTTTGCCCGCCCGCCAACTCATCCAGCCGTGGCGCCTGTGCGCCATCAAAAGCCAGCTTTTTGGCCAACCTATCCCTATCCGTCGCGCTCCGCTGAAGCTCTTGGCGCATAAACGCCCCCGCCTGTTGCAACAACATTCCAGCGGGGGTGTGCAGGGCGGGTGGGGTGGCTGGGTCTAATTGCTCGATGGGATACCCGCTTTTGTGGGCAAATGTGGCCACCAGCAAAGCCAACCACGGAATCGCCTCCCGCGAAGCTCGTCCCCCACTGGGGTTAAGGCCGCTTTGCTCGATTAAATCGAACAAAACGACCCGCAAATGCTCTTCTTTTTCGACCAGCCGCCCGAAAGCGGCGTAGTTGGCCTCGTCGAAAACGGCCGTGGCCCGCAACAACGCCCGTGCCCGATTATCGGTCAGAGGCGTGGCTTGCTCGGCCGTCAACTGGGCCACCAACTGGTGCGCCAACCCATGCAAATCGCCCAAATTGGCACACCCTTTAATTGCTCTTTGCGCCGCTGTACTCATAGATGTCTCGCTTTATGACCAAGGCAGGGGAGCGGAGGAGCAGAGGGGCAGGGGAGAAACCTACCCCTCTAAGCAATGAACACTCCTCACTAGCCACTAACCACTCGCCACTATACCAACATGCCACCTTCCAACTCCTGCAACCCTTCCCAAATCCGCATCATCCCCTCAATATCGGAGACCGACTCGAGGTCAACTTCCATTGCCGCCCGCAAATCGTCGCTGTAGAGGTTGCGGTCGTGGTTGCGGAGCAGGGGTTTGAGGATGTGGTTGTTAAAGGTTTGCTCGGCTTGGGTCGCTTCCATCCAGAACAGCCGGCGCAAACGGGGCAAGAGTTCGTCATCGCGGAACAAATCATCCACGATTTGCAGGAAGAGCTTGTTGGCCTTCTCCGCCACCGTGTCCAACTTGTCGGCGTAGCTTTGCTCTAATTCTAGTTCATAGCCGGGCACGGCCACGCCGTCGGCATTGCTCATGGGGAACCCAATTTGGATGTCGTCGCTGGCGGCCGCGTCCAAAATTTTGATTTCCAAATCCGCTTCGGCCACCCGGCTGGGGGTGGCTACGGGGGCGGGCTGGCTCAGGTTGTTGTTGGCCGCCACGGCCGCCAATTCCCGTTGCAGGTCGGCCGTGTTGCCCAGCGCAATATCCAGCAACCGCTCATTCGTCGGCAGGGCGAGCTGTTCACCCCGCTCCAATCGGCTGTGAACCGAGCGGGCTGGCTTGACCAGCTCATACAGCGTGGCGTGTTCACACACTTGGCGGAAACTCGCCCGTACCTGTTTGATGAGCGTGTCGAAAGCCGCTTCCACAGGCAACGATTGCGTCTCGCCCGGCAAGCCATAGGCATAATTTTGGCCATATTCGGCCCGCATCAGGCGGCTCTTGACCTCGTGTAGTTGCAACGTGCGCTCCAACTCGGTCGCCACCACCTCGGCCACGCTGGGCATAAATTGGGCGACGGCCTGTTGCATGACCATCTCGACTTGGAACAAAATGCGCTTGATGGGCAACTCGATGCCGCTCGTGCCCCAGACCAAGTTGTCATAGGTCACGTCGCGGTCGTCCCAGTATTCCGTGCCGTAGCTGTCCAGCAACTCCTCAATTTCCCGCTTAATCGAATCCTGCACCATGCTCTTCACACTTTGCAGGCTGGGGGAGACGAGACTGCGGAAGCGGCTGTCGCTGTTTGTGCGCTGGCTCATGTCCACCAAAGCGTTGTGGAAGACGCGGGGCAACTCTTTGTTCATGCGGCGCAGAAGATTTTCGTAGCGACGCTGTTGGAGTGATTCCCAACTCGTGTTGAAGGGCGGGTAAATGCCCCGTTGGGCGAGTTCTGCCTCATAATGGCGGCGCAACCCTTGCAACGCTTGGCGCACGCGGGTGGAGGCTTCGCGCAGTTGGCCGCGCACCCGCTCGTTGCGGATAAACTCGGTCAACCCATCCCGCAAGAGGGGGATTTCGCTCAGGGCGAGCAGGGCTTGGGTGCCCTCGGCCGATAACGGGTCTGTTTTCTCATCCAACCCACCCAACTTGTCCTTAAACGCCTTGAGGATGCGCTCCGTTTCGCTGGCAAATTCGGGCGGCGCGTTTTGGGGGTCTTGCACATACAGGGCGGGCGGGGTCATCACCAAGAAGTACGGCCGATTGCTTCCCCGATGGGCATATGTTTCCCAATAGTTGGGGGCGATGTGGCGCAGAACCTCTTTGATTTCCGTTTCGGCTTGGGGGCCGCCGCTGGTCAGCCGGTCATACGCTTGGCGCACGTTGGCGCCATTGACGACGAAGAAGATTTTGGCGGCCGCTTCGTCCAAATCGGCCCCGCGCAAGCCGAAGAGCCGATTTTCTTTGACCCAATGCACGGCCGAGAGGGCTTTCATTTCGTCCACCCGTTGCCGCCCCGCATCCGTCACCAAGACAATCATCGCGTCTTGCTTCTTCATCTCCTCGAGGGTAATTTCCTCGTGGAGCCGCATCCCTGCGCCCAAACCGGGCACATCCACAATGCGCAGATAGCCGCCCATGAGCAAATTGGGCACGCCCTCTTTGGGGTGAATGCGGAAGGTGGCCGAGCGCACGAGGCGAATTTGCCGTTTTTGGCTTCCCTTAAAGCCATCTTCGCGCAGATGGGTCAGCGCGTCGGGGTCGTCCCAATCGAACACTTGCGGCGCGGGGGCTTCCACCGAGTACAGGTTGCTGTTGCCTTCATAGCTGGCGATGCAATCGAGCAAAATCTCGAGGTATTCATCCCGCTCTGTTTTGGCCGCGTCTTTGTTGCTTTGGACAATCCCTTCAATGTCGAAGCGGGCTTGTTCCCGCTCACCATCGTTGGTGATGTCGAAGGGAGCCAGTTCGGCCAATTTGCACAGGCGAATCACTCGCTCGGCAAACTCTTTTTTGGTCCAAAATTCAAGGGTGAGGGTTTCGTGGTCTTTTTCGGCCGCTTGTTCAATATAAACAATCGTGCCCGTTACGGCCGTAACCGCCCCTGTAGGGAGCAAATTGCGGCCGAGCAACGCATTGATTAAGGTGCTTTTGCCGACCCCCGTGCCACCAAAAAAGACCAGCGTATAGGTCTTTTGCTCCAAAATTCGTTGGGCTTGCTCCACACTTGCTTGTGCCTGTGGTACAGCCCGCACCAAATAATCCCGGCTTTTGTCAATCGTCTCTTGTAAATTCACCCACTGCCCCACTTGGGTCGGGCTGATGTGGGGCAAACTATTTAATGAGTTCCGCAACGCATCGTATTTATCGCTCATGTTTTACCTCGTGTTAGCATCTTAGCTTGTCAGCTTGTCAGCATTTCAGCATTTCAGCTAGTTAGCAAAACACTAACGGCTAAAACCGAAAAGCCAATGGCCTAAAATCATTGCACAGTACGAGGTCTCTTGTCAAAGGTTGCGTGTGGGGCGGGTGTTGGGAATAATGAGAGCAGGAGCAGGGGAGGGGCAGAGGAGCGGAGGAGCAGAGGAGAATAAGAGAGTAAGAGCTTTTAGCTGACAGACTGACAGACTGACAGACTGAAAAGCTGACAAGCTGACCGCTATTTTAAGGAAACCCTATGCGCCAACCTGTTTCCCCTTCTTCCCGTCATTTGCCTGCGCTGGCCCAAGCGGATTTTGCTTTGGTAGCCGCCCTGTTGCTCTTCGTTCTGCTCGCCTATGGGGTAGAGCAATGGGCACGGCCGACTTTCACCCCGCTGGGCCTCATCCTGACAGGGCTGGCCATGTCACTCGTGCCTGCGGCCGTGTGGTTGGCCTTCTTCTACCGCCGCGACCATCTCGAACCAGAACCCAAAGGCATGGTCTTCCGCGTCTTTTTGTTGGGGGCACTGCTGGCCGCGGCCGTGGGCATCCCCGTCGTCGAAGAGCTGTTCGCCGTTCGCAGTTGGCTCTACCACGACGGCCTGACCCATATTGTGGGCGGGATTTTGGTCATTGGCTTCACCCAAGAATTTCTCAAATTCGCGGCCGTGCGCTTCTCCATTTACGATTCAGAAGAATTTGATGAGCCACTCGACGGGATTATCTACGCCACGGCCGCTGGCGTGGGCTACGCCACCTTGCTCAATATCCATTTTATTGTGGATTCAGGGGGAGCCGATTTGGGGGCGGCGGCCGTGCGCATCGTCTTCACCGCCCTTGCCCAAGCCAGTTTTGCGGGGGTTATGGGCTACTTCTTGGGCATCAGCAAATTCAACCCCGATTTGTCCATTGGGTGGATGTCGGCCGGGGTGGTGTTTGCGGCCGTGCTCAACGGCCTCTTCTTCTATTTGCGCGGCGAACTTGCTCAGGGAGGGGTGAACTTAGACACCCCATCCCTGCTGGGCCAGTGGGGGCTTTTCTTGGCCATTGCGCTCACCCTCACCGTCACCTACATGATTACCCGAGCCATGTCCCAACACACAGGGGAGGGACAACCATATGAATAACAATCGCCTCGCTCGGCGCGACTTTTTCGCCACCCTCACCGTCATCATCATTACCCTCATGGCCTTAACGGGCGGGTGGATCATCAAAAACATCGTCCAAGACGATGCCCGTTTGATTGGCATGGGTGACTACACTGTCCAACTCCCCCGCGATTGGGTGCTGGCTCCCAGCCAAGCCCCCGAACAACTGTGGGCATGGAACAAACGCGCTCCCCACGAAAAAATGCGCCTGAGCGAAATCCCCAGCACGGCCGCTGTCCCCCTTAGTTCGGTGGCGTGGCAACGCAATTTGGCGCGGGGGCAACAACTCGACACCTACCATGTGCTAGAAGAATCGCCTGTGCTGATTGACGGCCGTACAGGCTACAAAATCAGCTTTGCCTACGTGTTGCCCGGCGAATCCAACGAATTGCCCGTGGTCATCACGGGAGTAGATTACCTGTTTGCCCATTCCAATGGCACGGCCGTGCTTGTTTTCACGGCCGAAGCCCCCAGTGGCTACCTACCCGCCCTGCTCACCCAATTCCACAGCTTCATGTTCTCCGTGCCTGTCGCGGAAGGAGGTGTGCGATGACCCACCCCCGCTTGCGCCCCACCCGAGTCGCTTGGCTTCTCCTGTTCCTCATCACCCTTGCCTGCCGCATTGGGCCACCCACGGGGGTGGTAGAGGTGACACCCGTCCCCCCACCGACCGAAACCCCACCCCCCACGGCCACGGCCGTGCCCACCAACACCCCCCCCAGCGAACCCACAGGCGAGGCGGCGGCACCTGCCACGGCCGTGCCCACCCCCTTACCCCCCGCGCCCACCAGCCTCTCGGGCGACCAACGGGAATATCTCGCCTCGGCCACCGTCTTTATTGCCATGTTGCAGGAAGACAGCCGGGGCGATTTAACCATTTTTGGCTCAGGTTCGGGCACGCTTATCTCGGCCGATGGGCTGATTTTGACCAACGCCCATGTGGCCAGCCCCTTTAGCCTTGGCTTTGGCGACGAAAACCCCACCGCGCTCGGCATTGGCCTTGTCGAACGCGCCGACCAGCCCCCCGTGCCCACCTATTTGGCCGAAGTTGTGGCCGTGGATGGGGTGCTCGATTTGGCCGTTATTCGTATCACCAGCCAACTAGATGGCTCGCGCCTTAACGCCAGCGACCTGAACTTGCCCTATGTGCCCCTTGGCGATTCCGACAGCGTGCGGCTGGGCGATAACGTCAACATCTTTGGCTTCCCCGGCATTGGCGGCGAAACGATTACCTTTACCCGTGGCTCCGTCTCGGGCTTTTCCAGCGAAGCCCCCATTGGCGACAGGGCGTGGGTTAAAACAGATGCGACCATTGCGGGGGGCAATTCGGGCGGGTTGGCCACCAACGATTTGGGCGAGATTATCGGCGTGCCCACCCGCGCCTCGGCCGGCACAAACGAGCAAGTAACCGATTGCCGCGTGGTGCAAGACACGAACGGGGACGGCCGCTTAACCCAAGCCGACACCTGCATCCCCATCGGCGGTTTTATCAATGCCCTGCGCCCTGTCAAACTCGCCCTGCCGCTTATCCGCGCCGCGCAAGCGCAGATTGCCTACGAAAGCCCGTTTGAGGGTGGCACGACGGCCGTGGACAACAACGAGCCAGCCCACTTCACCTTCATCTCGTGGGCCGAGGATTTTGACAACAGCGGCTGTGCCATCCGCCCCCTAACCAGCTACGGCTCGGGGGCAACCACTTTGGTGGCCACATTTAGCTACGAAAATTTGCCTGCGGGGGAAACGCTCGGCCTCTATTGGTTGTACAATGGCGGCGGCTTGTATCAGGATGATGTGGTGTGGGATGGGGATAGCGCAGGCGATTGCCTTGCCATTTGGTATGAGGAGGATACGCCGTTTGAGGAGGGCGAGTATACGGTGTTGATTTATGCGGGGGAGGGCAAAAATCGGCCGTTGGTGGCCGAGGCTTCGACGGCCGTGGGCGCGGCCGTGGCCGAAGGCGGGGTCACTGTTAGCGGCACCATCAGCGATGCGGACACAGGGCGGGGTATTGCCAACGCCAGCGTTATTTTGCTCAAGCCGGGGGTGGATATGGATGCGTGGCTGCTCAACCCCGTCAGCGATGCGATTTATACCTCGGCTATCACCAGCGGCAAGGGGCAATATCAGCTCCCGTTGCCGTTGGAAAAAGGGGTGCGCTACTCAGGCGTGGCTTTTGCGGATGGGTACAACGAGGAGATTGGCTATTTGGAGTATGGCGAGGACGCGGCCGAGCGCGACACAGTTAATTTGCAGTTGACGCGTTAGGTGTTAAAAAGGGGTTGGTTCGGCTTTTATCGGCCGTGCAAACATGATAAAGTGAGGCTCCAAAAAACGTATAACTTGGTTCGTGTCACAAATTTTTGCCACGAAACAGGTTGCAAGTTACAAGTTACAAGTCGTGTACCACCTGTAACTTGTAACTTGCAACAACCCAGATAGCAAACCACCACTGATATGTCATTTAGCATTTTCTCCCAAGTAGACCCCAGCCTTACCATGAACTACCTCATCTTGGGGTATGGGGTCATGTGGCTCATTTGTGCCTTGTATGTGGCCAATTTGGCCAGCCGCCAGCGCAATTTGCGGCGCGATATTCATTTTTTGCGCCGTTTGTTAGAAGAAGATGAAGGGTGAGCCAGCCCAGCCCGAAGTGAAAAGTAAAAAGTGAAAAGTGAAAAGTAAGGGGTGGGTGAGTGAGGTAAGGTTTTGGCTCTCTCACCCATCCAACCTGCTGACAAGCTGACAAGCTGACAAGCTGACAAGCTGACAAGCTGACAAGCGAGATGATTTATGCAAACTGTCGAGAAAGAAACGGCCGCCTCACGGCCACTGGGGCAACTCCTTGTGGGTGGGGTGGGTATCCTCATCATTTTATTTGTGCTGATTGGAACCCTTAATGATGTGGCCAACACCGAGCCAGCCTCACCCTTTGTCCCCCAACAAGCATTTGCGGTGTTGGCTTTTTTGGCCTTCATTGGGGGCGTACTCAGCTTTTTATCCCCCTGCACATTGCCCATTTTGCCAGCTTACTTTGCTTTTGCTGTGCAAAGCGGCCGTCAACAAATCGCCACCAACACCATTGTGTTTATGCTGGGCGTGGCGGCTATGTTCAGCCTATTTGGCGCGGGAGCCTCGGCGATGGGGGCGTTGCTCCAGAGCAATCAACGGCTTATTTTGCTGGTTGGTGGCGGGGCAGTGCTCGTTTTTGGGGCGATGAGTTTGCTCGGCCGTGGCTTTAGCGGTCTCACCCAAGAAGATGAACCAGTCGAACGGCGCGGATTATGGGGGTCATTTGTCTTTGGCCTCACCTTTGCCGCAGGGTGGACAACCTGTATTGGCCCCATTTTGGGCATTATGCTGACGATGGCGGCCACAACTGGTTCTGTCTTGCGCGGCGCATTTCTACTTTTTATTTACACATTGGGGTTGGGTTTGCCACTTATTATTGTCTCCACTTTCATCGGCCGTTTGTCCCGCCAACACGTCATCTGGCGTGTGTTGCGCGGCAAGGGGTGGCCAATCACCGTGCCCAATTGGGTGCTGGCGGCCGTGTGGGGCCTCGTCGCGTGGCGCATTGGTTTGGCCTTGGTGTCCTACAGCTTTGAGGAGATGTCCATGTTTGCGGGGCAGGCGGTCACGGCCGTTCACATCTATGGCCTGCTGGCCATTGGCATGGCAGGGGCATTTTTATGGGTGGGCACTGGCCCCAAGGGCTTACGCACCCAAGCCGAGCTATTCCTCCACTCCACCCAACTCATCAGCGGGGTGTTGTTCATTGCCCTAGGCATCCTCATGCTCAACAGCGAACTCGCCCGCATCACCGCGCAACTTTCCACCGAATCAGGTTGGCTTTTAGATGCGGAGGAGTGGTTGTATGGGCTGTTTATTAAGTAAAAAGTAAGTGACCTCAGAAACATAGGAGTTACGCACCTTACCCTCTTTATACTGTTCCTCTCGGTTAAACACCGCCCAAAAGAAATCCTTCAACACGGCCGATACATCCGCCACCAGCGCATGTTCGGCCGTTTCCAAATCCCGCCCAAGGGTCAGGGCATGGGGGGTAATGGTGAGCTGGCGCAGACCAATGACGGCCGCGCCCAACGCCTGCGCCACGGCCGAGCCAACCATCATCTCCTCGGGCGAGCCATAGGTTTCGGTCATGCCATCGGCCGTCAACCGCAAATTGGTGGTCATATAAACCATCGTTGGGTCGTCTTCATCCAGCTCCACCTCAAATTCCATATACTCAGACATAGGCGTTAATCGTTATTGGTTATTCGTTATTGGGTATACTATAGCCGTAACCAATAACCCAATAACGAATAACCCAATAACCAGTAACCAATAACTAGGATTTTCCCCATGAACAAGCTATTCAGTTTCACCGCAGGCTTAATCTGTGGAGCCGTTGTGGGCGCAGTCACCGCCCTGCTCACCACCCCCGCCTCGGGGGCCGAAATGACGGCCGAGGCCAAACGCCGCTGGGAAGAAGCCATCGCCGAAGGCAAACGCGCCCAAGCCGAAACCGTCAGCCGCTTAGAGCAGGAGTACAACCAACTGCGAACCAAAGCCGAATAGGGGACGAGGGACAGGGGACAGGGGACACGCGCTGACCTCATAACACCCCAATCCGCAATCCCCATTCCGCAATCCCCATTCCGCAATCCCTCCTCCCCCCATGTGGCAAAACCTCCCCCGCGACCTCAAGGTATTGCTCTATTCCACTATTTTGGCCAACATCAGCACCAGCATGATGCAACCGTTTATGCCGCTGTATATTTTGGCGTTGGGGGGCACGGTGGCGCAGGTAGGGCTGTTTTTCACAGTGGGGTCACTCTCCACGGCCGTCTTGCGCCCCCTCGGGGGCTGGTTTTCCGATAGCATCGGCCGAGTGCAAGCCGTGGCCATTGGCGGCGTGTTTAGTTTTGCGGGCTTTTTAATCTACGCCCTCTCCCCCAACTGGCAAACCCTCATGGTGGGCACGGTGGTCATTTCGGGCGGCCGTAGCATCATCGGCCCCTCCTTCCAATCCTTCATCGCCGAAAGTGCCCCCGAGGGGCAAACCGCCCAGACCTTTGGCCTCGTCAACGGCATTTTCACCTCCTGTCGCATCATCGGCCCCATTTTGGCGGGTTGGCTCATTGCCCGGTACGAATTGTGGAGTATTTTTGGGGTGGGGGCTGTTTTTGGCGGGTTGGCGATGGTGTTGCGGATTTTGCCCGCTCGGGGACGGCCGTTTGCGTGGCATAACGTCCAACTGCGCGAGCTAGGTCACGGCCTACACAAATTGGCCATCGCCGTCGGAGCAGGCGGCTTGCTCACATGGCTCTTCATCACCGATTCCCTGCGCGACATGGGCATCCAGAGCTACGAACACCTGCACACCGTTTTGCTCGAGACGCGGGGCATAGGCGAGCAAGAAATCGGCACCATCTTCTCCTTCAGTGCCGTCATCTACCTGTTGGTCAGCCTGTTTGGGGCGCGATTGGTGGATAAATGGGGGCCAGTTCGCGCCTTGGCCGCCAGTGGTTTTTTGCAAGCGGGGGCATTGCTGGTGCTGGTGATGGCTCCTGAACGGCCGATTTTTTGGCTGTTTGCCCTGCTCTCGGCCGTGGCTCTTGGCCTCGGCGACCCCGCCTTCGATACCTTTTTAGCCCAATCCACCTCCGCCAAAACCTTGGGGCTGACCTTTGGGCTGTTCAGCAGTGCCATTTCCATTTTATCCACCCCCATGCCCTACTTGGGCAGTTTGCTCTGGGATGGCGTGTGGTTTGGCGCACCCTTTGTGATGGGCGCACTTTTCCTCACCCTAACGGGCGTGTTAACATGGGTGGTGTTGCCGAAGAAGGTGGTCAGCAGTCAGCCAGTCAGCTAGTCAGCTAATCAGCAGGTTGCGCGTTTTCATTCACAATTCGCAATTCACCATTCACAATTCACAAATCCGCTCCCATGTTCCGCCTCACCGTCACCCTCCTCCTCGCCACAGCGGCCGTGCTTTACGGCCGTGGGTGGCCCCGCTACGCGGCCGAGCGTGATTCCCACCCCCCCGAACTCGAAAACAGCATAGACACCCCCCGCCACAGCCAGCCCATCCTCTTTGTGGCCAGCTTGCTCGTCGCGGCCGTGGCCTTACTCTCCCCCCTTCACGAACTCGCCAGCCAATTCTTCTTCCTGCGCGTTGCCCAACACCTCCTGCTCATCAGCCTCTTCCCCGCCCTGTTCATGCACAGCAACCCCTTGCTCGTGCTGGCCAACGGTTGGCAACCCAACTTTTCGGCCGACACCTTGGCCAAGGTGCGGCAAGCCACCAGCAAAGGGCTGATGTGGTTCCTCTTTGTGGCCACTGTTTGGCTCTGGTACGACCCCACCCTCCACGCCCTGACGCTGGCACGGCCGTGGGTGCGCCCCCTCGAACTGGCCACCCTGACCGTGGCGGGGCTGTTCCACTGGTGGCACATCACAGGCGCATCCCCCGCTTGCACCGCAAACTGCCCAGCATGGCCCACATCGGCTACACCTTTGCGGGAGCCGCTCCGCTCAAAATTCCGGGGCTGTTCTTGCTCTTCTCCCTCCACAACAGCTTCCCAACCTACCCCGGCACCGAACTGTGGGGCTGGGTGATAGACCCACTCACCAGCCAGCAAATCGGGGGCATGTTGATTTGGGTGTTGGGCGGCACCGTCTACTCCACCTCCGCCTTTCGCTTCCTCTCGCAATGGTTCGACCTCGAGGCCAAAAAGCCCGAACGGCCGCGCCACCTCTGGGACAACCGCGAAGCCATGCTCGCCCCCGGCGTGGAGGAATAGGGGAGTTATTGGTTACTGGTTATTCGTTATTGGTTAGTCTCTCAGTCTTTCAGTCCCTCAGTCTCTTACTCTCTTCCTCGCCTCTGCTCCCCTGCCCCCCTGCCCCCCATGCGCCACCTCCTTCCCCTCCTCTGCCTCCTCGCTCTCGCCCTGATGGCGTGTGATGGAATTGCGTTCTCGGCGGCCGAGGTGTTGCCCACCCCCACGGCCGAGCCATCCCCCACCCACACCCCCACCGCCACGGCCACATGGCCCGCCACCGCGCTCCCCATCACCCCCACACCGACGCTGGCCCCACCCGCCACACCCACCCCCACCACTGGGCCGCTCTTTTACGTCGCGCCCGAGGGGGATGATAGGCTGGGGGATGGTACACGCGCTCGGCCGTGGGCAACCATCTCCCACGCTGTGCGCCGCGTGCCCGATGGGGCGACGATAACCGTCGCGCCGGGGGTGTATCACGGCCGCGTAGACTTGGTCGGCCGCTTTGCCGAGGGGATTACCATTCGCGCCGAACGGCCGTACCAGAGCGCCCTGCGCCACACCGACACCGTCGTCACCATTTTCTACGCCCAAGGCATCACCCTCGAAGGGTTCGACATTGCCCACACGGGGCCGAACGCCACCTTTTACCTTGTCCAAATCCAAGACTTTTTGCGCCAAACAGGGGATGGCCAAGCCGCTACCAGCAGAATCACCCTGCGCAACAACATCCTGCACGACAGTTACGGGCTGGACATTCTCAAAATCAACAACGGGGCACGCAACATTACCGTGGAGGGCAACCTGTTTTACAACCACGGCTCCAGCGGCCACCAGATAGATGTGAACAGCGCGGCCGATGTTCTCATCCAAGACAACGTCTTTATGAGCGATTACGAAGGGAGCGGCCGACCCAACACCAACGAAACGCGGAGTTTTGTGGCCATCAAAGACAGCAACGGGGCGCAAGATGATTTGGTAGCCAGTCAACGCGTCATCCTGCGGCGCAACATTTTCCTGAACTGGCAAGGAAGCACGGGGAGCCATTTTCTCGCCCTTGGCGAAGAGACGACGACGTACTACCAAGCCCGCGAAATTTTGGTCGAAAACAATCTTTTTTTGGGCAACAGCCCTCACCCTATGCTCTCGGCGTGGGGCATTAAAGGGGCCATTGATGTGACCTTTCGCCACAACACCATGACGGGCGATTTGCCCGCTTTCGCCTTTGCCATGCGCCTGAATGTGCCAGCCAACAACCCGCCCAACGAGCGCATCGCCTTTTACAACAACCTCTGGAACGACCCGACGGGCACAATGGGGCAAGCAAACACGGCCGATGCTCCCCGCTTTGCCTTGGGCCAACCCGCACAGGTGGGCGAATTTGCCTTGCACAACAACTTGTATTGGAATGGGGGGATAGGCATCCCGTTTGCAGAGGAGTTGGCGGTCAATTACACGGCCGATTCCCAACGGCTCATCGGCGACCCGTATTTGCCAGAGGTGGGGGAGGTGGTGTTGCCGCGCTGGTTGCCCAACGAACGCCGCTTTGCCGATGGCTCCACGGCCGTGGGCGAGCTATTCGAGCGGTTGGTTATCCGCTATGCCCTGCCCGAACTGGGTGGGGCGGGATTGGATGCGGCCGACCCCGCTTTTGCGGCCGAGGAAGATATTTTGCAACGGCCGCGCACGGGCGGGGCGGATGTGGGCGCTGTCGAAAGGTAGGGAAGTTACTGGTTAGTTGTTATTGGGTTGTCGGACACGCCAATAACTAATAACCAGTAACCAATAACTAATAACCAGTAACCAATAACTGTTGCCCTTGTGGTTGGTTTGGAGTTGTTGGAGAGAGACGGCCGAAACTTGTTGGTCGGTTTGGATGCCGAGGAGATTGCCTGTTCCCCCATTGTTCAGCAAGAGTGGCCCGCTGTCGCCGTAGGCGGTGGCATCCCCTTGTCGGCCAGCGGCCGTGCCATTCCAGCCGCGCATGTACACCATCTGCCCCGCCCACCCATCCTGTGTGTCGTAGCTGTATTCATCAAGCGCCACATACCCTTTACTGCGAAATGGGGCTGGTACTTGGCTGTTGGTTAGCACTGCCCGCGCTTCCAGCAACACATCATCGCCACTGGGTTGGCCTGTGTAGGGGTGGGGCGGGTTGATTTCGCCATCTGGCCCGACCCAAATGAGTTGGACGACGCTGTTTTGGGGCAAAGGCTCCCCATCGAGGCCGATAAAGCCCACGGCCGCGCCCGTCGTGTCAAAGCTCCCCCATGTATAGCTGGCAGGGCTGGCCCACACAGGGCGCACCACGGCCGTGAGAAGGGTGAAAACGAAGAAGGGCAGGAGGTAGCGACGCATGGGAGAGGGGGAGGAATTGGTAAAAAGGACGAATTACGAAGGACAAAGTACGAAATCATTTGAGGAATATCGTCCTTCGTAATTCATAATTCGTCATTTTTTATCTTGCCAGTTACGGCAAAGTTCCCCCTATTATTTAGTTTCGCGAGACAAACGGCAAGTAGATGCGCGGCGAGCCATCTTCCACCACGGCCGTGAGGGCAAAGGTGAACGGGTTCTCGTTGCTATCGTTGTTGCTGATGCTCACTTGGCCCGCAAATGTGCCCACGGCCGCCGCGTCCAGTTGTACTTGGAAGGTTGTGTTGCCCCCGGCGGAGACTTCCGTAGCGGGGGTGGTGAGCAGGGTGTAGCCAGCGGGCAAGGTGGGTGTGCCCACTGTCAGGGTTTGCGAACCTGTGTTGCGGATGGTGAAGGTTTTGACGACGGCCGTGCCGACAATCGTCGTGCCCATGTCCACCGTGCTATCGAGCGGGATGTTGGTCGCGCCGTCGCGCACTTCAATTTCGGGGGTCGCGGGGGCAGTGGCCGCCCCCGTCACCTCAAAACTGAACGGCGTTTGGTCGGCATCGTTGCTGGTGAACGACACCGTGGCATTGAAGCTGTCTACCGTGTCGGCATCCAACTGAATGGCAAAGGTGGTGCTTTCGCCCACGCCTACATTGGTGCTGGCAAATTCTTGGCTAATGCTGAAGCCATCGCCGACCACGGTTAGCGCGGCGAGGGTGAGAACGGCCGTGCCATCGTTCCGCACCGTGAAGAGGCGCTCGACAGGGGAGCCAGCCACGGTGGAGCCAAAGCTGACAGTGCCGCCGTTGGTCACGGACGAGCCACCTTGCTCCACGGCCAAACTGGGTTCGGGGGTGGCGCTGACGGAGCCAGTCACAGCGAAGTTGTAGGGGTTTTCGTCGGCATCGTTGTTGTCGAAAGTGATTGTGCCATTGAAACTGCCGACAACGGCCGCATCCAGCCGAATTTGGAAGGTGGTGGAACTGCCGGGGACGACGGTTGTGTTGCCAAAGCCTGTGGCAATGCTGAACCCACTGCCACCCAGACTTAGGTTGGCGAGGGTTAAGTCGGCCGTGCCTGTGTTGCGCACGGTAAAGGTGCGAATGACGGCCGTGCCGCTGATGGTGGAGCCATAGTCAAGCGCTCCTGTATTGTCGGGAATATCCACCCCATTTCGTTCGACCACGATTTCGGGTTCGGGTACGGCCGTTACTTCGCCGATGACATTGATGGTGAAGGGAGATTCGCCATCGTCGTTGTTGGTAAAGGTGATGGTTCCCGTGAAGCTGTTGACCGAAGTGGCCGTGAGAGCCACTGTAAACGTCGTCTCTTCGGTGGGAGCCAAGCTGGAACTGCCGAAACCCTCCACAATCTCGAAGCCCGTTGTGACGGCCAAACCAGCCAAGGTCAGGGTGGCGGTGCCGTCGTTGCGAACGGTAAACATTTTGTTGAGTGGCGTGTCTATCGTGGTGGAGCCGTAATCAACAGTGCCGTTGTTGGGGATGTCGTCGGAGCCATCCAAAACTGTCAGTTCGGGGGCAGGCACGGCCGTCACCGTGCCGTTCACCGTGAAGTTGAACGGGCTTTCGTCCCCATCGTTGTTGGTGAAGCTGATTTGGCCGCTGGGGTTGCCAAGCGTGGCGGCCGTGAGGGCGACGATAAAGGTGGTGGATTCGGTGGGGGAGAGGGTTGTATCCCCAAAGTTTTGGACAATGTTGAAGCCCGAGGGCACTGTCAGCCCCGCAAGAGTGAGGTCGGCCGTGCCGAAGTTTTGCACGGTGAAAGTTTTGTTGAGCGGTGTGCCTTGGGTGGTGGAGCCATAGTTGACGGTACTCGAGCCGTCAATTAGGACTGCGACACCATCGCGCACTTCGATTTCGGGTTCGGGCACGGCCGTGACATTGCCGCTGATGGTGAAATTAAATGGATTTTCGGTGCGGTCGTTGGTGGTGAAGCTGAGTGCCCCGCTGTAGTTGCCAATCACGGCCGCTTCCAACTCAATCATGATGGTGGTGGCATTGCCGGGCGTAACGGTGGTGGGGCTACCCAAACCTGTGATAATGGCAAAGCCCGAGGGCACAGCGAGGTCGGAGAGGAGCAGGTCGGCCGTGCCTGTGTTGCTAATCGTAAATGTTTTGGTGACAGGGTTGCCAATAATCACCGTGCCAAAATTGACACTGCCCGAGTTGTCGGGGATGTTGGTGGGGCCGTCCCAGACGACAATTTCAGGGTCAATGACATTGCCTGTCACGCCAAAGGAGAAGGGGTTTTCGTCGGCATCGTTGGTGGTGAATTGCACAGTGCCGTTGAAGGTGCCGGGGTTGACGGCCGTCAGGGTAATGGTCAACAAGCCGCTTTGGCCGGGGGTGAGTGTGGCGGGCAAGCTGGTGGCGCTATAACCTGTGGGTAGGCTGAGGCTGGAAAGGAGGAGGTCGGCCGTGCCCGTGTTGGTGATGGTGTAGCTTCGAGCCACGGCCGTGCCGCCCATCGTCGTGCCATAGGCCACGGTGCTAACCCCGCTGGTGAGGGGGTTGCTCCCTTGGTTCATCACAATTTCGGGGGCCACGACTTGCCCGCTGACGGTGAAACTGTAGGGGTTTTCGTCGGCATCGTTCGTATTAAAACTGAGCGAGCCGCTGTAATTGCCCGGTGCGCTCCCTGTCAGGCGCACCTGAATGGCGATGGCGTTGCCGGGGGTGACGGGGCTGGTCAGGCCGCTGACGATGGAAAAGCCCGTGGGTACGGTGAGGTTGGCAAGGGTGAGGTCGGCCGTGCCTGTGTTGCTAATGGTAAATGTTTTGGTGATAGGGGTGGGCAGATTGGTCGTGCCGTAGTTGACACTGCCCCCGTTGGGAATGTTGCTCCCCGCTTCGCTCACCACAATTTCGGGGGCAATGACCGTGCCCGAGACGGTAAAGGTGAAGGGGTTTTCGTTGGTATCGTTGTTGGCAAAGCTGACAGTGCCCGTGTAACTACCGGGGGTAGCGGCCGTGAGTGCCACTTGGAAGGTGGTGCTGGTTTGCGAAACCACCGAAGTGGTGCCAAATGTTTGCGCCACAGCAAAGCCCGCTGGTACGCTAATCGTGGGGGTCAAAATCAGCGGGTCAACGCCGATATTGGTGATGGTGTAGGTGTAGGTGATGGGGTTGTTTTGCAGGGTTGTGCCATAAGCGACAACGCTCTGGCCGCTGGTCAGAGGCGTAGCTCCTTGGGCGACGGCAATTTCGGGCAGGGTGGCACTTTTGTTGGTGTGCCAGCGCAAGGCATTGAAGGGTTGCTGGTTGGTATTGTCGAGGGTGAGGGTGCCCGATTCGCCGTAATAGGTGGCTCCGTTAAACCCCCCGGCCGTGGGATGATCCCATGCCCGCATGTAAACGATGCCCAATGCTTGGGGGTCTGTCGTTTCATAGGCGTAGTTAATAATCGTAATGAGGCCGCGATTGGCGTATGGCCCCGGCAAGCTGTTTTCGATGGTGTTGATATCGAGCAAGACATCGTCACCACTGGGGGTGCCATCGTAATTGGGTGGGTCAATTTGTCCATTGGGGCCAGTCCAGATGAGTTGGACGAGGTCGCCTTGGGCGAGCACGGCCGTATTTGTTTGGTCGTATACCCCATAATTGAGCACATCACCGGGGTCGTCGGGGAATGAATACCACTCGAGGCTGGCAGGGGCGGCAAATAGTTGGGCGACAAAGATGAAAAGGGCAAAAACGGCCGTGGCGACAACGCCAAATCGGGCTAAAGGTTGCGTGGCAACTTTCATGGTAAACCTCTTGAATATGCGATTGGGGAGGGTCAATTGGGTTCGGAAGGGGGAGTGGGGCTGACTGCGCGAACTCAGGGTGCATCTTAGCCATTATCTCTTACGATAGGGCTTTCTGGGGATGGGAGGTGGGGGACGGGGACAGGGGACGGCCGACTTGTCCCCAGCCCCTTGTCCTTTGTCCCTGCTCATAGCGTAGTCCCCTCTCCCAAGCGTGTCAACGACCATGCCCATCTAAATGCCAAAATGCTATAATCCCCCTCATGTCCATTCTGACCATGCACAACCTGTCCCAGAGCTTTGGGGCGTTCGATTTATTCAGCGGCATCTCGGGGAGCATTCCCAATGATGGCAAAATTGGCCTTGTCGGCCCCAATGGGGTGGGCAAAACAACGCTCATCCATATTTTAACGGGGCAAGAAACCGCCAAAACGGGAAGCGTGACCCTTGCCCGCGATGTGCGGCTGGGGTATTTGCAACAGGAGGCGATGCGCGCTTTTGCGGGGCGGGAAAGCGCGGCCGTGTACGACGAAATGTTGGCCATCTTTGCCCCTGTGCGCCAGCAAGCGGCCGAATTACAAGCCATGGAGCAAGCAATGGCGGATGGCACGGCCGACGAGGGGGTGCTGGAGGAATACGGCCGTCTGCTGGAAGCCTTTGAGCACGCAGGCGGCTACGACTACGAAACGCGCATCCGCCAAGTGCTGGATGGCCTCGGTTTTGACCGTGCCAACTGGCACACCCCCTTGCAACACCTGAGCGGCGGCCAAAAGACCCGTGCCCTGCTGGCCAAACTGCTCCTCGAAAAGCCCGATATTTTGGTGCTAGACGAGCCAACCAACCACCTTGACGTGGAAGCAATTGAGTGGCTGGAAAACACCTTGCGGGCGTGGCATGGGGCGTTGCTCATCGTCAGCCACGACAGGTACTTTTTGGACAGGGTGGCGAACACCATTTGGGAGATGTCGGCCACGGACATGGAGGTGTACAAGGGCAATTACTCTGCTTATGTCAACCAACGCCAAGAGCGGTGGGAGCGGCGCGAGAAAGAGTATGTGGCGCTCAAGGAGCGGCTCGAAAAGGAGATGGAGTTCATCAAGCGCAACATTTCGGGGCAAAACACAAACATCGCCCAAGGCAAATTGAACCGCTTGAGCCGCGAATTGAAGGCGATTGAGGTGGGTGGATTGGCTCTGGTTCTGAGCGGCAAGCAGTGGTCGCAAATGGGAGTAGGGAGCCAACGGCCGATGGCTGTGGCCGAAGCGGAGGAGCGGGTGAAGAGCCTGCCACGGCCGCAATATCGGCCGCATGTGCCCAGTTTGCGCCTCAAACCGAGCCACCGCAGTGGCAACATCGTCCTACGCACACAGGAATTGGTCATTGGCTACCCCGCCCACCCGCCCTTGTTTGTTGCGGCCGACATTGAATTGTGGCGGCTGGAAACCGCCGCCCTAATTGGCCCCAATGGGGCGGGCAAAACCACCTTTTTGCGAACCGTGTTGGGACAACTCGACCCCGTGCGGGGCAAAGTTGAACTGGGGGCCAGCCTAAATGTGGCCTATTTTTCGCAAGCGCACGAATCGCTCAACCACCAAAACTCCATTTTGGATGAGTTGATGCGCCACCACAACATGCTCATCAGCGAGGCGCGGGATTATTTGGGGCAATACCTGTTTCGCGGCGATGATGTGTATAAAAAGGTGGGCATGTTGAGTGGTGGCGAGCGTGGTCGTTTGGCTTTAGCCATCCTCGCCTTGCAAGAGGCGAATTTCCTGTTGTTGGACGAACCCACCAACCACCTCGACATTTCTTCGCAAGAGCTACTCGAGGAGGTGCTGAACCGCTTTGACGGGACGATTTTGCTTGTTTCGCACGACCGCTATTTGATTGACAAGCTGGCCACCCAAATTTGGGCGGTGCAAGACGGCCGTTTGCAGGTCTTCCAAGGCACCTACAGCGAGTTTGCGGCCGCCCGCAATGGAGCGCAAGTGGCGCAAAAGACGGCCGCCCCTCCGCCACTCATCAAAGAAGAAACGGCCGCCCCCACCTTGAGCAAAAACGAGTTACAGCGGCGAGCGCGGGCACTGGAAACCATCGAAAAAGAGATTGCGGCTTTGGAAAAACAGGTGGCCGCCACGGCCGAGGCGATGCAACAAGCGAGTGAAATGCAAGATTTTGGCGCAATTCAGGCGAAAAGCATAGAATACGCCGCATTGGAAGCTGAATTAAACACCCTCATACACGAATGGGAGAAAATGGTCAGTGAGTAAGCGATGGCCCTCTAAAACAATTATTGGTCTGACTGGCAATATTGCCACGGGCAAATCTGCGATTATGCGCTACGCGGCCGAACACGGCGCGTTGGCGATTGATGCGGATAAGATTGCCCATGATGTGCTGAACGATGAGGGAATCCAGCAAAAAATTGGGGAGGCGTTTGGCGACGAAGTGCGCCTGCCTGACGGCCGGGTAGACCGCGCCACCCTTGGCAAAATTGTCTTTGCCAACCCCGAAAAACTGGCTCAATTAGAAAATCTCATTCACCCCATTGTTCGGCCGCGCATTCAGCAAATTGTGGATGTGGCCCCACACAGCATCGTCATGATTGAGGCGATTAAGTTGTTGGAAGGGGAGCTTTCCACTTTTTGCGACCAGATTTGGGTGACCAACTGCGGCAAGTTTACGCAGATGCAACGGCTGGTCATTGCGCGGGGCATGGATGAGGAGCAGGCGTTTGAACGCATTGCCGCCCAATCGCCCCAAACGGAGAAGGTGGCCAAAGCGGATATTGTAATTGACACGACGGGCACGTTGGCCGAGACGCTCAGACAGGTGGCGGCTATTTGGCCGACGGCCGCTGAAGCCGAACCAGAAGCCGAAGCACCCGCCCCACCAGCGGCCGAGGTGGTGGCAGAAGTGGTAGTCGAAACACTTCCTCCCACCCCTGAACCCATCGCCCCACCCGCCGAACCTGAACCAACCCCTGCGCCAGCCGCTGAAGTGGCTTCTACACCTGTTGAAGTGGTAGCGGAAACGGAAGCGGAGGATGAGATTGTTGTGCGTCGGGCGCGGCCGTCGGACATTCCTTCGATTATGTTGCTCATCCATCGGGCGACCAACGGCCGGGTGAAGCCCAAGCGAGCCGAAATTCTCATGTCGCTCAGCGAACGCGGCTATCTCATCGGCCAAGTTGGCAGTGAGATTAGCACGGTGGTGGGCTGGTACACGGATAAGGGGTTTGCTTCGATTGAACAAATCTACATTCATCCAGCCGAGGCGGCGCTGACGACGGGTGCGGCCGTGTTGAAAGAGATTGGCAAAACGGCCAATGAACTGATGTGTGAAGCTGTCTTTGTCTTTTTGCCCCAAGAGGACATTAACGAGCATGTCACGGCCGCGCTGGATGCCCTGCAATACGAAGGGGTGGAAGACATTAACACATGGCCACGGGTTTGGAAGCAAGCCCTCGAAGAAGAACAACCCGCAGGAACCATCGCCAAGGTTCGCAAACTATGGACAGCGCGGGTAGCGTAATGGGTAATTAGTAATTAGTAATTAGTAATTGAATCCGAAAATCCAATTGCCAATTACCAATTACCAGTTACCAGTTTTTAACCTATGAAAAACTGGATTACCAACCACCCCAACCTCTCCGCATGGTTTGCCCTTGCCCTCGGCATGGTGCTGATTTTGCTATACGAGGCATGGGAACTGGGCCTGCAAGCCAGCCAATGGTTCTGGCTCATCGTCATTACCATTCTTGTGGCGGGTTTGTGTGTGTGGATTATTAGCTGGGGAGACGATGAAGAAAGTGCTGAGTAAAAAGTGCTGAGTCAAAAGTATCTATACTTTTGACTCAGCACTCAGCACTTCGCACTTTTAACTTCCATGCACAACAACCAAACTCCCCCTGCCTCGCCCTCGTTTGACACAATTGCCCAATTGCGCCAACAAATAGCCCACCTCTTTTGGGTGGCCGATACAACCCTCGATTTCCCCGAGCCGGGCTATTTTCGCTTTCGCGGCCGTCCCCAAGGCGAGCTAGAACCCCATTACGACGAACTACGCCAGCACTTTGAGCAATACGGCTACACCCCTCTTGCCCAACCCGAAAATGGGCAAGTCGTTCTGCTCGGCCTGCCCTTGGTCATCACCCCACCGCCGTTGCGCTGGCGTTGGAACCTCGTCCTCTTTTTGCTAACCATCCTCAGCACCTTGTTCACAGGGGCGGTCAACGAACCCGCTTTTGGCGAAGTATTTACGCAAGCCATCGAAACTGGCAGTGGCTGGGGGGCGGTGGTGGCAAATCTGTGGCGCGGCTTGCCCTTTTGCCTCTCTATTATGCTTATCTTAGGGGCGCACGAGATGGGGCATTTTTTTGCCGCCCGCTATCACAAAGTTGCGGCCAGTTTGCCCTATTTTCTGCCCTTGCCCTACCCCCTCTCCTACTTTGGAACCCTTGGTGCGTTCATTTTGCAACGCTCCCCCAGCAAAAATGCACGGGTGCAATTTGATATTGGCGCATCAGGGCCGTTGGCGGGGCTTGTGTTTGCCATCCCGTTGCTCATCTACGGCCTTGCCACCTCCCCCGTTGGCCCCTTGCCCGAAATGTACATGCGCGAAGGCAACTCGATTTTGTATGTCGTGCTGAAATTTTTGGTCTTTGGGGAGGTTTTGCCCAGCGGGGGGATGGATGTTTCGCTGAATCAAGTGGCATGGGCAGGGTGGACGGGGTTGCTGATTACGGGGATTAATTTGTTGCCCGTGGGGCAGTTAGATGGCGGCCGTGTCGCTCAGGTTTTGTTTGGCCAGCGAGTGCTCAAACAAATGTTTTGGCCGATTATTGCGGGGTTGGCCATTTTCAGCCTCATTGCCCAAAGCCCCATTTGGGTGGTCATGATTTTCCTGCTCCTCTCGATGGGGCGGCAATACGAGCAACCGTTGGATAGCGTCACCCAACTCGACCCCCGCCGCCGTGCCTTGGCCATCTTCACCCTCATCCTGTTTGTGCTTATTTTTGTGCCCGTGCCATTGGAATGGGTGGGGTTTTAATTGGGGTTACTCGTTACTGGGTTATTCGTTATTGGTTACTCTTACCACTACCCCAATAACGAATAACGCCCCCTATTCGCGCAGTTGCAGGAAGATGGTTTGCTCGGCCGTGTTTGCGCCGATGCCAACCGTGAGTTGAGCTGGCCCTGTAATGCCCGTGGGTACGCGCAGGGGGTACTCCCAGTAGCCACTCCTGTCGGCCGTGGTGGTCACGGCCGTGGCCAGCGTCCCATCTTCCAACAACAACGTGATGGCCACAAGGTCGTTGGGGGCGTTATAGGCCGTGCCATACAAGATAATTTGCTGGCCGCCCTGCACCTCTTGGCCATCGGTCGGGCTGTGCAACGCCACTTGCACGGCGCGGGGGTCGGTGCGGGCAATGGGGTTGAGCGGGAGATGGACTTCGCGACGGCCGTCTTGCCCCACCTCCCCAAACGAGATAATCGCACAGGTAAACCCCTCTAACTGGGCGGGCATGACCAAAAACGCCTGCCAATAGCCGCTCCCACGCAAAGTATAACTCTCCCGCCCCGCCATCGTGCGGCAATCCTGATGCAAAATGGTGATGGTGAGCAAGCCGCGCACCGCACTTTGGGCGTAGCCATCAAAAAAGAGAGTGTAGCCCGCCACGGCCGTTGGAATACCGCTCGGCCGTTACAGTTGCAGGTAGCGGTCGCTGGCCGTGTCGGGGAGCAGGGTGATGGGGGTGCTTTCTTGGACAAGGAGTTGCTCATCAGCCCCATACAAACTGGCCTGCACGACGGCCACCCCACTCAGAAAGGTGGGCAGTTCTAGCTCCACTTGCCAGTTGTTCAAGCTATCGGGCACAACCACGGCCGCCGCCAACAGTTGCCCATCCAAGCTCACCACCGCCACTTCAAGGCGGTGGTCGCTGGCCGCTTGCACCCGCCCCCCGACGCGCAACACGGCCGTGACAGGCACGGTAGCCCCCACGCCCGGCGTGGTCACACTGACAGCGGGCACAATGACAGGCGTGACCGTGGGCAATGGGGTGGGCGAAGGGGGTGGTTGGAGCGGCCGTGGGGTGGGAAAGGGCAACAAGGTGGCCGTCGCCGTGGGGGTGGGCAAATTGGCCACGACCGCGACAGTGGGCAGGGCAATCGTCGGCCGTGCCTCAGGCACATCGCCCAATTGGCAAGCGGTGGTGAGTAGGAGGAGCGTGAGGAGGGTGAGGGGGAGAAGGCGCATAGGGAGAGGGGGAGCAGGGGAGCAGGGGGAAAGCAGTAAGGGAGTAAGAGACTGACTGGCTGACTGGCTGACAAGCTGACTAGCCACCAGCTAAGAAAAATACCCCGCCTCTTGCTGTTTTACACTCATTCAGCTTTAATCCCCCCCATGTTTAGCATCAATTGGTTGCCCACTTTAGAGACTCCAGCGGCCTATGTTGTCCTGCTCACGGCCGCGCTTTTGCTCATGGTGCGCGATTGGCGCATCCTGCTGGGGGCATTGTTGGTACAATATGGGGCGGTGGCCGTGCTGTGGGGTGGCCAAACCAGCTACACCCAAGGCTTCGCCGCCCTCACCGTTGGCCTGTTCATCGGGCTGATGCTGTACGTGACCATCCGCCAAACCCAAGCAGGGCAATGGCCCCAAGCTAACACCCCGCCTAGCTCGCAAGGATGGCTTCTCATCTGGGCCAGTCAGGTGGTGCTGGCGTGGCTGTTGGCCACATGGCTGGCTCCCTCGGCCGAGGCTCTCCCTGTCACCCTCGCCTTCATTGCCTTGGCCTTGTTCGGGGGATGGCGCTTTTTCACGGCCGCACACCCCCTCCTGCTCGGCCTCGGCGGCCTCATGCTCACCACGGCCGCTGGCCTCTTCTGGGCAGATGGCACGGCCGTTACGCCCCTCCTGCTCCTAACCATTACCCAACTCATTATCACCCTCACTGTCAGTTATTTAGCCGCCAGCCATAGGCTGAAATGCTGACTAGCTGACTAGTTGACCTGCTCAAAATCATGCTCACCGAATTCCTTCACAAAATAAACGACCGCTCCGCCCGTGTGGGCGTGGTTGGCTTAGGGTATGTTGGCTTGCCCCTCGTGGTCGGGCTGGCCGAGGCGGGCTTCCATGTCACTGGCATTGATGTGGATGCGCGCAAAGTGCAATCCCTGAACAATGGCCAAAGCTATATCGAAGACATTCCCAGCGAAGCGATTGCCAAGCTGGTTAAAAACGGCCGTTTCCGCGCCTCCGTAGATTACGGCCTGCTCGACGATGTGGATGCCATCTCCATTTGCGTCCCCACCCCGCTCCGCAAAACCAAAGACCCTGACATCTCCTACATCATCAACGCCTCCGAAAACATCGCCAAATATGGCGTGGAAGGCAAGCTGATTATTCTGGAAAGCACCACCTACCCCGGCACGACCGACGAGGTGATGTTGCCCATCTTGCAGGAGAAGGGGCAAGAAGTCGGCCGTGATTTCTTCCTCGCCTTCTCGCCCGAGCGGATTGACCCCGGTCGCACCGATTACACCCTGAAGACCACCCCCAAAGTGATTGGTGGGGTCACGCCTGCTTGCTTGGAAGCGGCCGTGGCTCTCTACGGAACCATCGTGGATAACCCCGTGCCTGTCTCGAGTACGGCCACGGCCGAAATGGTCAAACTCCTCGAGAACACCTTCCGCGCCGTCAATATCGGCCTCGTCAACGAAGTGGCTCTGATGTGCGACAAACTGGGGCTGAACGTGTGGGAAGTGGTTCACGCGGCGGCCAGCAAACCGTATGGCTTCATGCCCTTCTATCCGGGGCCGGGGCTGGGCGGCCACTGCATCCCCATTGACCCCCACTACCTGAGTTGGAAGTTGCGGACGCTGAACTACACAGCGCGGTTCATCGAATTAGCGGCCGAAATCAACAGCCACATGCCCGAATATGTGGTCAGTAAAGTGGCCGATGCGCTGAACGACCACGCCAAACCCATCAAGGGAAGCAAAATTTTGGTGCTGGGCGTGGCCTACAAGCCCAATGTCAGCGATGTGCGCGAAAGCCCCGCCCTCGACATCATCCTCCTGCTCCAAGGCAAGGGGGCACAGGTGGTGTACCACGACCCCTATGTGGCCGATTTGGGGCACGAGGGCATCGCCCTGACCAGCACCCCGTGGGCAGACGACCTCGTTTCCCAGATGGATTGCACCGTCATCGTCACCAACCACGCCGATTACGATTGGCCTGCCCTTGCCAACCAGCCCGCCCTGTTTGTGGATGCTCGCAATGCGTTGCCCAAAACGGGCACGGCCGTCATCTACGGCCTATAGATAGAGACGAGAGATAGAGATAGAGGGACGCGCCAAGCACAGCCCCACCACGTTCCCCTCTATCTCTATCTCTACCCTCTATCCCCTCCCTATGTCCAAAGCCGACCTCCTGCGCCAGCAGATTTTGCAATTGGTAGCGGAATACCACGCCGAGGCGTTCCCCACGGCCGAATTTGTGCCGGGCGACGGCCGTGTGCCCGTCTCGGGGCGCGTGTTTGATGCGGCCGATGTGCAAGCGTTGGTAGATTCCTCGCTCGATTTTTGGCTGACCGCCGGCCGCTTTGCCGACCAATTCGAGCGGGATTTGGCCAAATGGGTGGGGGTGCGCCACGCCATCCTGTGCAACTCGGGGTCGTCGGCCAACCTGCTCGCCCTCACCGCGCTTACCTCGCCCCAACTGGGAGCGCGGGCACTGCGGGCGGGGGATGAGGTGATTACGGCCGCCGCTGGCTTCCCCACCACGGTCAACCCCATCCTGCAAAACCAACTCGTGCCCGTCTTTTTGGATGTGGATTTGGCCACCCACAACATAGACGTGTCCCAGCTCGAGGAGGCCATCAGCCCCCAAACCAAGGCGATTATGGTGGCGCACAGCCTTGGCAACCCGTTCGATTTGGATGTGGTGCTGGACGTGGCCAAGCGGCACAACCTGTGGCTGGTGGAGGACAATTGCGACGCGCTCGGCTCCAAATATCGCGGCCGTCTGACGGGCACATTTGGGGATTTGGCCACGCAGAGCTTCTACCCCGCCCACCACATCACCACGGGCGAAGGGGGCGCCGTGCTGACCAACAAGCCCGCCCTTAAAAAGCTTGTCGAATCGTTTCGGGATTGGGGGCGGGATTGCTGGTGTGCGCCGGGGGTGGATAACACCTGCGGCAAGCGCTTTGGCTGGCAGTTGGGCGAGTTGCCCGAGGGGTACGATCACAAATACACCTATTCGCACATTGGCTACAACCTCAAGCTGACCGACATGCAAGCGGCCGTGGGAACCTCCCAACTGCCCAAATTGCCCGGCTTTGTGGCCGCCCGCCAGCGCAATTGGCAGATGTTGTACGATGGCCTTAAGCCCCTCGAAGAATTTTTTGCCCTGCCCCAAGCAACCCCAAACAGCGAACCAAGCTGGTTCGGCTTTTTGCTGACGGTACGGCCGTTGGCCCCCTTCTCCCGCCAAACGCTCATCGCCTTTTTAGAGGAGAACAAAATCGCCACCCGCCTGTTGTTTGGGGGGAATTTGCTCCGCCAACCCGCCTATCAGGGGGTTCCCCATCGGGTGGTAGGTGATTTGGCCAACACGGATGTGGTGATGAATCAGTCGTTTTGGATTGGGGTGTACCCAGCCGTCACGGCCGAAATGGTGGCCTATGTGGTGGAGCGGTTCCACACCTTTTGTCGTCCCTTTGGGGCAAGCTAACGAGGTGTGATGAGTGTTTGAAGGAGCCACGCCATGCGGTGAATGACACGGCCGTATAAGCTCACCTCACGGGGTAACAGCCGCCCTTCTCCTGCGGCAATGCGGCCGATGGCATGGAGTCGCCACTGGCGGGGCGGGGTGCGCCAATCCCACAAACGGCCGTGCCGCCGCCGGGCAATGACTCGGCCGAGGAGTTGGTCGGCCGTGACGGGTGGGTCGGGCAGGAGATTGCGGTCGCCACGGGTGTGGAGACGGCCGTCTATGGCCCCATAAAAGCGGTGGGTGAGCAACCCCTTTTCTTCGCGCAATAAAACGACATCTCCCCACTGAAGCTGTGCGAGTTGGATTGGCTCCACCAACACCTCGTCATCCACGGCCAGCAACGGCCGCATACTGCCACTGACCACTGTCAGCCATGCGGGTTGGCCATTGGCTAAGCTCTGGCGCACCATATCGGCCAAAACAACATTGAGGTTTGGTGTGTACATGAGGCGAGTATACCAAAAACGAAACCTGCAAGGTTTTCAAAACCTTGCAGGGTTACCCCGACAGGCAAAAAAAGAGAGAAGTCACTGACTTCTCTCTTTTACTTTTCACCTTTTAATTTTTACTCAACAACCGCTTTTTCTTCTTCTGCCCGCTCAATGCTAATGGAACAGTTGGAGAAGAGTGCCGCGCCAAAGGCGAGGGCGGAGTAGAGCAACAGTGGTGGGTAAAACGCCACCGCCCCCACGAGAATGGGGATGTCGAGCAGGACACGGCCGCTGGCGTTGCGCACTGTAATGCGGCGCACATTGCTCTCGTGGTACAGCTTTTGGATGAAGCCAAGCACACCTTCGCCTGCCATTGTTACTTCTTCTGTCCACGTTTTGCCCGTGGTTTCTTCTTCGTGTTCAACGTGTACTTCTTCGTAATCATGTGGCTCATGGCCATTTTTCATTTCGTCAGACATGGGATTCTCCTGATTTTAGATTTTAGATTGTGGATTTTGGAACTCAGCACTCAGCCACCTTTTACTCAACTTCTCGTTTCCAGAGCATGAATGCGCCTGTACCGACGAGGAGGAGGGGCCACCAAGGGCCGAGGGTTTGAAAGACAAGTAGCTCAAAAAAGAGAGCCATTACCATAAAAGCACTGATGAAAAAGCGCAGGGCGCGGGGGCCTTTGTGGTGGATACTGTGCGCTTCATCGAACCGCTTCATGTACATGAGGCCGACGATGACGCTGGCGGGCAATAAGGCCCATGCGTAGGCGAACGCCTCAAAGTGGTTGACGAGACCCATCATAAAGATGAGGGTGCCGAGGGTGAGGAAGAATGCGCCGGGGATGGCCAAGAAGCCCCATGAGGTGGGTTGCTCGGCCGTGGCGTTGTGCGCGGGGAGCAACATGAGCACCCCCAAGCCGCCGACAAAGATGAGCGGGGCGAACACGCCCAGTAAATCTATCCCAGCAAGGCTGGCGACGAGAAGCGCCAACCCACCGAAGACGAGAAGGGCGGCCGTGCCTGTTTTCGGCCGTGCTAATTCTGCTTTGGCTTGTGCCTTAAAAATAATGTCATCATTGAGTTTCATCGTGTCACTCCTTATGGTTTATGTGTTGTGGGCAATACGCAAGGGTGCGGGGAAGGTTGCAGGGAGAGGGGGAGCAGAGGGCAGAGGGCAGAGGGGCAGAGGGCAGACGGGAGCGCAGACACCTCCTCGCTTCTCACTTTTTATTTCTCACGTTTCACTCATCACACTTGCTTTAACGACAAACGGCCGTGCCTCGTTCCCGCCGCCACGTACAAAAAAAAATCCGCCCGAAGGCGGATAAGAAATGTCTATACTCCAACTGAGCACTCAGCACTCAGAACTGTTAACTGGCTGTTTCCAACGGCAGGAACTTAACTTCCAGCACGCCATTGACCAGTGCGCCGCCGGCCGTTTTGCGCTTGGCCAGCACCGTCGGCAAAATCATCTCTCGCTTAAAATTGCCAATGGTGACAAACAACTCATCGCCGCGCTTGCGGAGCTTCACATCACTGCTTTTGACAAAGGGAATCGGCATCCGCAAGGTGCAACTGCCATCTTCCCCATCAATAATTTCTTGCACTTTGCCTTTGTAGAAGATTTGGCCGGGGTCTTCCTCGCCAAAGCAATCGCGGGCGAGCTGGGAGAGTGCCTTGATGCCGACCACCTCATGGGCATAGTAAGGGGTGTGCCAAATGGGCAGGGGGGCGAAGTTGTTGTTAATCATCTGCAGATATTTTTGCTGGAGTTCGTATTGGGCGTTGTAGAAGGGGCCTTGCTCGGCCGAGGCGGGCAGAACGCGGTTGACGATGACGCTATCCACGGGGTAATCAAACAGCCCCAAATAGCTGACCGCCCGCTCCGCCTCGCGCACGACCATTTTTTCGGGCATGATGACGACGCGGTAACTGCTCTGCTCGGGGTTGATGAGTGTTTGGCGCAAATTGCGCGTCCCCTCTTCTAATTTGTAGATGGCTTCCAGCACTTGGGCGGGGCCTTGCAGGAAACGGCCGGCAAACGGTTTGAGCGCCTTGACCATGCCCCCTTCCGCCTTGGCCAAATGGCTGACATACCAGCTAAACGTCTCGGGCATGGTCAGCAGGCGAATCGTTTCGCCTGTGGGGGCGGCATCAATAATCACCCTGTCGAAATTGCCTTCTTTGGCTTGTTTGTCTATGTGGAGCAGGCAGACGATTTCGTCCATGCCGGGGAAGGCGGAGAGTTCATCGGCGACGACGCGGCTGAGGCCGCGCCCTTCATTGCTGATAATGCCCGAGGCAAACTCTTGCAGTTTGCCCCAGTAGTTTTGGGCATCGGCCACGGCACTGATTTCTTGCGCCCAGAGGTTTTTGGCGACTTGCACGGGCTTGTCGCCGATGGGCACATCGAGCGAATCGGCCAAACTGTGGGCAATATCGGTGCTGGCGACGAGGGTTTTGTAGCCCATTTCGGCACTGCGAAGGGCGGTGGCGGCGGCCGTGGTTGTCTTGCCTACGCCCCCTTTACCCAGATATAAAATAAAACGCATGGTTTTGTTCTCCTGTTGATGGTCGTTCACCCTGCTGTACGCAAGAGGGCGAGACGAGTAGCGGAATTAGCAAGACGCTTATAAAAAAAGCCGCTGGCATTCACCAGCGGCTTTTAGAGATTTTCTGATAGGTCGCAAATTGCTCGGCCGCTTGTATATCTTTCACGGTCATCATGTGGCATTTTGTTTATGGGTGTACTGGTTTATTGGTGTATTCTAATACACTACTACACCAATAGACTTATATCCGAGATTACCGCAGGCTGGCTTTGAGTTGGGCGACTTCGTTTTCCATTTGTTGCAGGCGCAGGCGGTTGGCGACCCATGCCACATAGAGCAACATGAAGGCGATGCAAGCGACAGTGAGGGTGATGCCCATCTCGGCCGCGGCCAAGCCCTGAAAATCTTGCAACCCTTGCTCTTGCCCTTGCGCGGTCTCGAGTGTGCCCCCAAACATGACGGGGTGAATATCGCGCAAAATGCGGATGCTCCCGTAAGTGATGAGGGTGGTGACGAAGGCGGCAATGACATACACGGCCGCAAAACGCCGCTTTTTGTCTTCGTCATCTACGGCCGCACGCAACATGAGGTAGGCCACATAGACCAGCCACATAATAGTGGCCGACGTGAGCCGAGGACTCCACTCCCACCATGTATTCCATGCGGGGCGTCCCCAAATAGAGCCGCTCACGATGGTCATGCTGAACAGCACCACCCCAATTTCGACTGAGGCGAGCGAGAGCGCATCCCATGTCGGGTGCGGCCGTCGCAAATAGAGCGCCCCGCAAACCAACGCCACAAACAAGGTGATAGAGGCGACCCATGCCGAGCCGACGTGGAAGTAAAAGATGCGTTGCACATGCCCCATCATCCGTTCGGTGGGGGCATACCAAAAAATCATGCCAAGGGTGATGGCAATTGAAACGGCCGCAATCCAATTCCAGCGGCGCGTGTGTTGGGTGAGAAAAGGGAGGTTCATCGTGTCTATACTCCTGTCAGTTCTTTGTGCCAAACTTCACGAATGCTATAGTTTACTCAGTTTTTAGCCATAAGCCATAAGCCATAGGCCATAAGCCGTAAGCTCGGAGCATTAGCTTACGGCTTACAGCTTACAGCTTACGGCCAATCTACCCTTCCACCACATAGCCAAAGGTAAAGTAGCCTGCGGCCAACATGAGCACATCGTACAAGATGACCAGCGAAACTTGGAAGCTGACGGCGCTCCACGGGGTCGTGGGGTCGAAAACATAGGCGGCCGTGGCCGAGGCGACGGACAAGACGGCGGGCAAGGTCAGCGGCAAGAGCAGAATGGGCAGGAGCACCTCGCGGGAGCGGGTGTGCAAGGTCATGGCGGTGATGAGGACACCCACGGCCGTATACCCCAGCGTGCCCAAAACAAGCAAGCCCAAAACAGGCCATTGCAAAAACGGCCGATTAAAAAAAACGGCAAACAACACCACCAACACCAACTCCAACAGCAAAGTAAACAGCGTGATGCTAATCACCTTCCCCACATAAATCGCGCTTCGCTCAATGGGAGCCATCAGCAAGGCATCCATGCTTTGGTTTTCCCGTTCGGCCGCAAAGGAGCGGTTCAGGCCGAGCGTGCCCGCCAGCAAAATAATTACCCACAACAACCCCGCTGATACATTGCGCCCTGCATCGAGTTTGCCGACAATGGCCAAGTTAAAGGTGACCACGGCCGCAATCGAAAAGAAGAGCATGACGCTAATGGTCTGCCCCGTGTGCCGTTCAACCGTTAAATCTTTCCACACAATGGCGCGCACGGCCGTCCAGAAGGAGGTGGGGGGATTTTGGATTTTGGATTTTGGGTTTTGGATGGGGGTCATGGTGAAAACCACGCAGGTCTTCAAGGCTTGCGCGGTTTGCTCTCGGTGTGGTGGCGATACAGTTCGAGTAACTCAGTGGGAGAGACGGCCGTGCTGTCCAATTCGTGGGCGATGCGGCCACGGTTTAGGATGGCAATGCGGTCGCACACATCGAGGCCGTGGATGAGGTCGTGCGTAATCATCAAAATGGTGCGGCCGAGGACGTGTTGTTGGTGCAAAAGCTCATCCAGCAACGCCGAACCCGCAGGGTCTAGCCCCGTGTATGGCTCGTCCAAGAGGAGCACCTCGGGGTTGTGCAAGGTGGCGCGGGCAATGCTGAGCCGTTGCCACATGCCCCGCGAAAACGTGCGTACAAAATCTTGGGCGCGGCGGCCTAGCCCCACCAATTGAAGCGCGTCGTGGACGGTTTGCTCGGGGTTGGGCAGGGCGTAGAGTTGGGCAGTGAGGTGGAGGTTTTCAGCGGCCGTTAAATCCCCATACAACAATGGCTGATGTGAAACCAGCCCCAAATGGCGGCGCACCCGCTCGGCGTGGCTGGGCAACGGCCAGCCACCGACCTGCACGTGCCCGGCCGTGGGCCTAAGCAGAGTAGCTACAATTCGCAAAAGCGTCGTTTTGCCCGCCCCATTCGGCCCCACCAAAGCCACAAATTCCCCCTGCCCCACCTGTAAATCCACCCCTCGCAAAACAGGAAGCAGGCCATATTGTTTGGTAATGTTTTGGAGAGTTATCACGGGCAATTAGCAATGAATAATGAGCAATGAGCAAAGGGGGTGCTGGGAAGAGGAGCAAATGACAAATGTCCAATACCCCATCACTCGCCTGTTGTTGCTGTGGTAATGGGTTGGGTGTGGGTGATAGGGGCGCGGAAGTTGCCGATTTGGATGGATAGCTCGATGCCCATCGTATCGGTGATGAGTTTGGCGGGGGGGGTGACGGTGGGGAAGGGGGTGGGGGTGGGCAGGGGGAGGCTTCCTACTGATGGAATCACGGCCGTTGGCTCGGGCATGGGCGTGGGGGTTGGCGGTGGCGAAGGCACATTGGGCGAAAGAGCCACCCGATGACACCACAACCCTGCGGGGTCGGCACACTGAAAGACAAAGTAATTCGCCACCGTGCCGTTGTCGCGCTGAATGAGATGGTAATGGGTATCGGCAAAATCTGTTTGTTGCAAATAGCGGTATTGCCCCAAAAAGCTCGGCAGGCCGCCAATGGCCACAATGACCATCAGCCAAAAGAAGGTTCCCCGAAAGGCATGGCTGGCCACGGCCGGCTTGGCTCCTACCAGCCCAAACAACGCTTGGTACAGCCACACCAACCCAAATCCCACCACCCCAATGCCCAGCAAAATGGGGACGATGCGGTCATACAGCGAAAGCATCCAATATGGCCCACCAACTGTTCCATTTTGGAAACTGGGCAACCAGAGCCAGCCATACAAGGCCAAAACCACGGCCGACCAGCGGAAAATGTTGAAGGTGGATAACAGAACTGCAAAAAACTTAGCCATAACACACCTGTTCGGGAAAGGGACGATAACAAAAAAGTGGGATTGTACAGCAGGGTGAGCGGGCTAAATTATGCCTTAAAAGGTGTGATTGGTCATGGGGAACTCACGGCCGAGTGTGCGGACAAGCTGTTTTAGAATTTAACGCCAAGGCGCAAAGATGCAAAGGGCGCAAAGAAGCTCCTGAACCCTTTGCGTCTTTGCGCCTTAGCGGCTTGGCGTTAAAAAAAGAGGTTTGTTCACCTTATTTATGTGCTAATCCTTGGCATGGAACGCGATGGATTACGGCCGAAAAACAACTGGCAAATACCCCCGCACAAACAGTTGGATGGCCGAGGCGGTCGTTAAATCGGCCGTGGTTTTGGCTGCTTGAACATTGCCCGCCATGTCCGTCGCTTCGGCGCGGAACTCATACACTTGGCCATCGGGTGGCGCAAAACTGGCTTGGGTGAGGGTTGTGTTGTTGTGCCACAGCACCCAATTCGGTTGGCCAGCGGCGCGGTAATAGACGCGGTAGCTGGCAATGCCCGCCAGATTATCCGTGCCCTGCCACAGCACAGCATAACGGCCGTTGGCCAGCCGCAAAATCTTGTGTACGGCCGCGCTCGGCGCCGTGGCATCCCGCTTAAATTGGCCGACGAGGGCAGGGCCGCCGCCCCCATTGATGGGTAAAACCCGCCAGTAAAGCTGGGCGTAATCGGGCGCAATCAGGGCGTTGTAATTCGTCGTTCCCCCGAGCAAAGTCACATCCACAATGGGAGCAGAGAAGGAGGTGTTTGTGGCCACCTGCAACCGCACTTGGGCGGGGTTGCTCCCCGCCAGCCATTGCCATTGGAAGGGCACGCTAACTGTGTTGACCCAGATATTGCCCGTGGGACTAAGCAGAGCGAGGGAACTCGGTGCGTCGTTGGTGCTAATATCGGCCGTATCGTGCGCCGCTTCCCAATTGCCTGCCCCGTCTCGCGCTTGGCTCCGAAACTCGTAGGCGATGGTAATGTCGGTGGGAACCACGGCCGTGGTCGTCTCTGTCACCCCATCCAGCAAGGTGTACCAATTGGCCGTGCCCAAAATGCGGTATTCGAGGCGATAGGCGGCCACCCCCGAAGCGTTGTCCGTGCCGTTCCATTTGAGGACATACCCTGTGCCATCGCCCGTCCATGTAATGTCGTAGATGCTCGAGGTGGGCGGCTGGGTGTCCATGCGGAAGCTGGTGGCGGGGGAGTAAATGGGTTGGCCAGCGCCATCAAACAAGATGACTTGCCAGTAGAGACGGCCGTAATCTTGCCCGAAGGTGTGCTGGTGGCTGGCGGCCGTGGCGGGCAAATCTACCTGATGGATGATGTTGCCAAACCCCTCGTCGGTGGCCACGCGCAGGCGGCTGGCGGTGACGGAGCCACCGTTGACCACATTCCAGTTGAAATTAACAGTACGGTTGTTTAGCCAGCTATTTTCGGTGGGCTGTTGATTGGCCGCTTGCGGGCCGAGGTAGCGAATTCGCACAGCATCGAACCAGACAGCACGGCCGTCGTCGCCCGCCAAATCGGTCAGGCGCAGGCGGTGGGTGCTGTTGGGGCTAAATTCATACGTTCCAATGCTCGTCCACTGGCCGATGCGCCCCTCGTGGTCGGCCGTGGCGTTGCTGGTGCCGTTCTTGTGGTAGATGGTGTAATTGGCACTGCGCGTTTCGCCTGCGCCCGTGTTGCAATAGGGGGCATACACCATCACCTCGTAGCTCCCTTCGGCGGGCACATTCAGCCGCCATTCCCCCCAATAAGTAGCCGCGCCAGAATTGGTGGTAGACCATGTAAACCACGAATGACTGTTGATGCCGCATTGGTGTGGCCCTGTTTGCCAGTTGCCGCCGCTACGGGTGAAGTTGCCCGAAAGCTCATCAATATAGATGTAAGGCGAGACAAAGCCGATTTTTTGGGCGGCGCGGTCGCGCAGGCTGGGCATGAGCAAATGTGCCAAATCACCGGGGCAGGCGGTAGTGCCATATACATCCCGATGGCCGAAGAAGTTGGGCAAGCCACGGCCGAGGATGGGGTGATAGGTACTGCTGTACAAATCAATCCCTTTTTGGTCTGCTTTCCACGCCAAAAGCTCCACCACGCTGTTTTGCATGGCGTGGGGTGGGGTAAACGGGGTAAATGTGCCCAGCAGGGAGATGGCCATGCTGTACTCGTTGGCGGCCGAAGCGTGGGTTCCCACCACATCATCGCCCCCGCGATGCCCTTCATAGATGATGCCGTTCATGTCTACCAAGTAGTTGTAGCCGATGTCGCCCCAGCATTGGCCTGTGGCGTGGTAGTTCCAAATGGCGCGGGTCACGGCCGCCCAATCGGCACTGTCGTTGTTGGAGACGGTGTGGTGTAGGGCCAGATGGCGCACAGGTTTGTATTCGAGTGGGTCGTTGAGGGTGCAGGTGTGTTGCCCCGATTGGCACAAACTATCGGTACACCATGCGGCGCGGCTGATGACAAACGGTTTGGGGTAGGCGTTCGGGTCGGCCGCGATGGGTGGGTTTTGCGCGTCTAGCTCGAGTTGGCGGGCGATGAGTTGGTCGGTGGTGGGGCCACCTGTGGAGTTGATGAAGGTCAGGCGCAGTTCGGGCACGCGGAAGAGGGCGGTGCTGAGGCGGAATTGGTACTCGTCGTGGGTCACATCCTCGGCCGAGGCGAACCACATTTCGGCCGTTTCCACGGCAGACCCCTCCTCGGTCAAATCGTGGTTCACATGCAGGTCGAGCCAATCGCTCCACGCGCCGCCCGCTTGGCGCGTGCGAAGCTGGAAGCGCAGGGTGGGGTCGGCCGTCCATGCGGGCACGAGGGCGTTGAAGGGGAAGGGAGCCGTGGTCACGGCCGATTCATACACCCCCGTGGCCTGTGCCTCGGCCGATTCGGCCAAGTTCAGGTCGGTCAGGGTGATGGTTTCCATGCGCGTGTCTTCGTAGGGGGAGCCAGTGGCGGTCGGCCGTGGCCCGGCCGCGAACGCCCCCAGCAACAGGCTCAGGGTTACAACAAAGAAAATGGGTTTAGAGATGATACTACTCATGAGATTGCGGATTTTGGATTTTGGATTGCGGATTGGCTTACGGCTACGGCTTATGGCTTACGGCTCACAGCCACAGTATAGCCCTTCTAAAATGGGGATGGTGTAGCGATTACGCCATTTTCACAACGATTATACGCCCCCCTCACGCCCAATTTGTGACCACGGAGCAAATTTGACATTTCACCTATTGATGCTAACCTAATCCCCTCTGGGAGGGGTGTTACTGGTTATTGGTTATTCGTTATTGATTAGTCCTCGGGCAGAGTAACCAATAGGTGTGTTTCATTTGGGTTGGAGTTTTGTAGGGGTAGGCCTTGTGCCTACCCAAAACCTCACTCAACCCAACATCTAGGGCAACCACAAGGGTTGCCCCTACAACCTGCCTCAACTGAGATGATGCACACCCGTGACCAATAACGAGTAACCAATAACGAACAACGAATCTAATGAACAACAATCACTACGATTACATTGTATTGGGGCTGGGGGGGCTGGGAAGCGCGGCCGTGTCGTGGTTGGCGCGGCGCGGCGCGGGCACTGTGCTGGGGCTGGAGCAGTTCGAGCTGGGGCATGTGCGCGGCGGCTCCCAAGACCATTCGCGCATCATTCGGCTCTCTTACCACACCCCCGCCTATGTGCGTTTGGCGCAACAGGCGTATGCGGCGTGGGACGAAACGGCCGCCCTCGCCCAAGAACAACTCGTGGTGCAAACAGGCGGCCTCGACTTTTTTCCCGCTGGCGGAGCCATTATTGCGGGTGATTACGTGAACAGCTTGCGCCTGAACGGCGTGCCATTTGAATGGCTGGACGCGGCCGAAACGATGCACCGCTGGCCCCAATTTCGCTTGCCCGAAGGGGTGGAAACGCTTTATCAGGAGCAAAGCGGGCTAGTGGCCGCCGCCCGCGCCAATGCCGCCCACCAGCGGCTGGCGCGGGAGCATGGGGCGACGTTGTTGGAAGGGCAAAGCATCACTGCCCTGCGCCCCACGGCCGAGGGGGTGGAAGTCGTCACGGCCGAGGGGAGTTATGTCGGCCGCAAACTGATTGTGACGGCGGGGGCGTGGAGCAACCATGCGCTGGCGCACTTTGGCTGGCAATTGCCCCTCACCGTCACCCAAGAGCAGGTGGCCTATTTTGCCACCCCCCACCCCGAACAGTTCACGCCCGACAAATTTCCCATCTGGATTTGGATGGACGAGCCGTGTTATTACGGCTTTCCCATCTTTGGCGAACCCGCCACAAAGGTGGCGCAAGATGTGGGCGGCGCGGAGGTCACGGCCGAAACGCGCTCCTTTACCCCCAACCCCGCCAACTTGGCGCGGGTAGAAGCGTTTACCCAGCAGGTCATTCCGCAAGCGTATGGCCCATTGCACTTGGCCAAAACATGCCTGTACACCATGCCACCCGATAGGGATTTTGTGTTGGATGCGCTCCCCGAATACCCGCAAGTGTTGGTGGCCATTGGCGCAGGCCATGCGTTTAAGTTTGCCTCGCTCATTGGCAAAATCCTGAGCGAGTTGGCCATAGATGGCCACACGGCCAGCGATATCTCCCCCTTTGCGCTGACACGGCCGATTTTGCACGAGGAGAACCCGCCCAAACAGTTTATGGTATAGGGGGGGATGGGTTATTTGTTACTGGTTACTCGTTATTCGTTATTTGTTACCACAATCTACTCGCTAATAGCTAAAAGCTAACAGCCAATCGCTACACAAGGAGACAAAGGATGAAGAAGACAGCTTATTTGGTTTGGTTGATGTTGTGTTTGGCCGTTTTGGCCGCTTGTGGCGGGGAGCAACCCGCCGATCCCACACCTGAAACGGCCGCGCCCACGGCCGCGCCAGTGGAAAGTGGGGCAGAAACGGCCGACTCGCCCCCCTCCACCTCCCCCACCACAGGCGGCACGCTCCGCATTGGGTGGGCGGGTAGCCCCGACACGTTGAACCCCGGCACGGCCGTGCTGACCGAGGCGTACACCATCTTTGAGTTGGTTTACGATTCAATGTACCAGCTTGAACTCGACGGCGAATTTACGCTGGAACTGGCCGAAAGCGTAGACATTTCCGAAGATGGCACTGTCTACACCTATAAACTGCGCCCCGGCCTGATGTGGCACGATGGCGAGCCAGTCACGGCCGCTGATGTCGCTTTCTCTTACCAACTCTACCAAGCCCAAGAAGATTTCCCCTTCCTCAATGTCTACACCGCCTACTTCGAGACCATCGAAGCAACCGACGACCAAACGGTGGTGCTGACCCTTACCGAACCCATTCCCAACCTGCCCAGCCAACTGATTTACCTGTACATTTTGCCCGAACACATTTGGGGGCGTATGACACAGAAAGCGTGGCCGAGTTTGAGAACGAAACGCTCATTGGCAGTGGCCCGTTTAAGCTGACGGGGTATGAGCAAAACCAATTTGTGCAATTGGCGGCCACCAAGAGCCACCCCATTGCCAACCCCAACATTGATGAGGCGATTTACCAAACCTTTGACAATCAAGATGCGTTGGTGCAGGCGTTGCGGACGGGGCAGGTGGATATGATTGTGGAGATGCCCAACACGGCCGTGGCCAGCCTGCGCCGCGAAGCCAACATCGAAGTGGTTAGTGGGCCACCCCTTGCCCCCAGTGTGAGCGACATTTTCTTTAACCAAGTGTTGCCCGAGAATTGCCCCCCCGGCGATGGCGTTTGCACGGGGCACCCCGCCTTGCTGGACCGCAATGTGCGCCTTGCCTTGGCCCACGCCACCGACAAACAGCAAATTATTGATGTGGTCTTGTTGGGCTTGGGTGCGCCCGGCCGTACCCTCATCCCCGATAGTTTGGGCGTGTTTTACAACGATTCGCTCATTGATTACCCCTTTGACCCTGTGCTGGCCAATGATATTTTGGACCAAGCGGGTTATCTGGATACCAATGGGGATGGCACTCGCGAAATGCCCGATGGCTCGCGTGAACTTGTCTTCCGCATGAATTGGCCGAGTGATAGCACCACCGCCCCCCGCACGGCCGAGCTTTTGAGCGGCATGTGGGGCGAGATTGGGGTGCAATTGGAATTGCAGGCGCTAGACCCAGATACGTTGACGGCCGTTTGTTGCCACGCTTTCGACTTCGACATCATCATTTGGGGCTGGGGGTCCGACCCTGACCCCGGCTTCCTGCTCAGTGTGATGCTGACCAGCGAAATACCGACAGGCAACAGCGAAACGGGTTATTCCAACCCCGCCTACGATGAACTCTACGCCCAACAAGCTGTGGAACTTGACCCCGACAAGCGCCTTGAGTTGGTGTGGGAGATGCAACGCATTGTCTTTGACGATGTGGTTTACATCATTCCCTTCTATGCCCAATCTGTCCAAGCGTACCGCACCGACCGCTTCACAGGCTGGCGCACCGAAGAAGGCAAAATTGCGCTGGAAGATTTGAGTTCGCTCTTAGTGATTCAAGAAGTACGGTAGTTGGGGGTCATTTGTCAGTGGTCATTTGTCATTTGTCATTGCCCACTGACGACTCATTCCGCATTCCCCATTCCGCATTCCCCATTCACAATTAACCATTCCCAATTCACAATTCCCCATGACCACTTTTGACCAGATACGCACAATTGAGCAGATGCAGGTGTTGGAACCCGCGACGTTGGAACGGTTTGTGAGTTGGCTGTACCAGCGCGATGGCTATGCCATGCGGGGCACGGCCGTGACCAGTGGCGTGGGGGTAGATTTGCTCGTCGCCAATGGGGAGCGGCTGATTGTGGTGCAGTGCAAACACGGCCGCAACCCCATCAGCCAGCCCGCCGTGCGCGAACTGTACGCGGCCATGCTGGCCACGCAGGCGCAGGAGGGGCATTTGGTGTCCACCGCGCCCATCTCGGCCGAGGCGCAACAGTGGGCGGCCGATAAGCCCATCACGTTGGTGGATGGGGCGAGTTTGGTGGCGTGGGTCGGCCGTGTGCCTGCCCCTGCTTATGCGCCCCCTGTGGCGGCCGTGCCCTCGGCCGAACCAAAGAGCCGTTCTTGTTTGTGGATTGCGCTGTTGCTCTTGTTGGGGCTGTTCTTGTGCGTGGGCAGTGGCGCGGCCGTCTACTCGTATTTCGACTTGGAGACGTTGCTGTTTGGGGAACCCATCACCCCGCTGGCCGTGCCCACCCCCCTGACAACGCCCGTGACCAGCACGCCCGATAGCTCGCTCCCGCAACCTGTGGCCACGGTTACGCCACGGGGCGGGGCAGGGGCGGATGGTTCGCTGACGGCCGTGCAACTGGACACGCCACCGACGCTGGACGGCAATTTGGAGGAGTGGGGGGCTGTGCCTAGCTTCGCAACCAGCCACCGGGTCTATGCGGTGGGGGGCTGGGATGGCACGGCCGATTCAACGGCCGTGTGGCGGCTGGGCTGGGATGAGGAGTATCTGTATGTGGCCGTGGCCGTGCAAGATGACACCCATGTGCAGACCGAAACGGGCAACCGTGGTTTTCGGGGGGATAGTTTGGAAATGCAACTGAGCACGGAGGCGAGTCGCGCCCGCACAACGCTCTCGCCGAGCGAGTTTCAGGTGATGCTTTCGCCGGGCAATTTCGGGAATATCCCGCCCGAGGCGTTTCGTTTTCAGGCGAACGCCAGTGGGCAGATGCGCGATGCGCTGGGGCATCGGATACAGGTGGCGGCCGTGCGCCAGCCAGATGGGTATACGTTGGAGGCGGCGATTTTGTGGAGCGATTTGGGCATGGCCAGCCCCAGTGCGGGGCGGGTGCTGGGGGCGAATCTGAATGCGAATGACAATGACACGCCGAATACGGCCGTGCAAGAGGTGATGATGTCTACGAACCCCAATCGCACGTTCTCGAACCCGAGTACGTGGGGGGTGCTGACGTTGGAGTGAGGGGGTGCTGAACTTTTGTTATACTGGGTAAGGAGATGAACCAGCCGGTAAGTGAGTTTTTAGGATAGCAACTATTTTTTAATGATCATCTGCCGCCTCATTTTCATGCTGAATATAGTGGGAATGAAGCTTTATATGAAATTAGAACCCTTCGAGTGGTGAAAGGCTGGCTCCCTCGTCGAGCGCATAATTTGGTTATTGAGTGGGCAGATACTCATCGTTCTGAGTTGATGGCTAACTGGGACAGAGCACGGCAAGGGTTAACACCGTTTGATATTGACCCATTGGTCTAAAAGGTAGGTGATTTCAATGACAAACCAACTCATTCGCATTCTGACGGTAGAGTTAGTGGAGGGGTTTCAGGTTCGGTTAGGTTTTACCGATGGCACGGAGAAGGTTGTTGACCTTGAACCTATTTTGAACCTTTGCGGAATAATCCTGATGTGTTACAAACGCATGGGAACGGTGGTGTGGCCAAATGGGGCGGATATGGATCCTGATGTGTTGTATGATGGCTTGAAGCCTGCGTGGATGGAGGAAGAGGGGGAGGAGGCCGTGGCTTCGGCCGTGGTTTAAAATCGCTCTTCTTCTTGTAATAACGGTTTATGCAGGTGATATAGAAACGGCCGCAGGATTTCCGGCCGTTTTTTTATGGGTTGTAAAACGCAATGGGCAATTGGGTATTAGCTCCCTCCCCCAGCACCCCCAGAACGAATAACAAGTAACAAATAACCTAAACCCCATCCTCCACAACGGCCGTTGTATCCCCCTCATCCACCGTCTCGCCCGAGAGATAGCGGTAGACCGAGCCATAGTGGCGCAACACCCGCCGCTGGCTGGGGGGATCCATGTCGTAGGTGGCGAAGAGAACGGCCGCACGCACCGCCTTGATGAGCGAATCCGCCTTGGGGCGCAGGGCGGCCACGGCCGCTTGCGCCTTGTCATAGGCCATATCGGCGGCGGGCAAATCGTTCGATTCGGCAATGGCGGTGTCCAACGCCGCTTGCACTTCGGCGGCCGAGGGGTTGACGGCAGGCGGGTAGCCAGCCGCCACCGCTTGCGCATCGCCCGCCACGACCGAGGTAGCTACTTCGAGCCAATCTTCGCGGCGCACGGGGGTGGGGCGACTGCCATCGCTGTTGAGTCTGTAGTAGCCGAGGATGCCGACGGAGAGCTTTTCGCGCTGGGCGCGGTTGTAGACGGCCGTCCACAAATGGCTGACACACATTTGCAGGTGGCTCATGGCGGCGGCGCTTTCGGCCGTTTCGTCTTTGCGCTTGCTGAGGGCGGCTTGGGTGGCCTCATAGGCGGCGCGGTAGGCGGTGTAGTGGGCAGTTAGCTCCGTGAGTAGGTCGGCGGAGAGCATTTGGGGTTCGCCGAGCGGGGTTTCGGCGGCCGTTTTGATGGCTCGGCTCATAAGGACAAGCGGTCACATCAGTCGTGGGTGCAAAATATTGGGGCATTGTTCAACCTCCTGTTCTGAAACTATAAATATGTGGTTTGGGGATTGCTCCCGTATGCAATGGGCACAGTATAAACAAAATATGCCCTCCGGGAAGGGCAT
>JADJSZ010000040.1 GCA_016711405.1 Candidatus Hadersleviella danica
CCGTTTTCCATTTCTGCGACCACCTCCCCATTTGCACAGCCAAGTCCCTTTAGCTATTCTTTGTCCGATTGTATCTATTCAGGTGTGATTTTCGAGAGTTGTTACAGGTTGTATGAGGCCTTATGGATCAAACGAATAGCCAACATCCCCAGACCATGGGGGTATTGCGTCCCTCTGTAGTGGTTGGCTTCATCTACCTTTTGCTACTACTGGTCTTCTCCACCCTTCATGGCTATAAAGCGCTGGATTTCGTTCATTTGGGAACCGTATGGGGCGAGCATAATCTTAATGGGACATGGGGGTACGATGGGCAGTTTTACTATCAAATTGCTGTTAATCCCTTCGGCGCCGCTGATTTCCTAGATAATGCTCCTTTTCGCTATCAACGAATCATCTATCCATTGGTCGCCCGTTTATTGGCACTGGGGCAACCCAACATTGTGCCATACACGCTATTAGTCATTAACTTGCTCGCCATTGTGCTGAGCGTGGAGTTATTGTCTGACTATTTGCGCATGAATCGGGTAAATCCGTGGTTCAGCATCGGCTATGGCCTCTACTTTGGCCAAGCCACGGCCCTGACATTTGATACGACGGAACCTTTCACGTATTTGTTAATCACCCTTGGCATATGGCTGTGGAGCAAGGAACATCTCAACTGGTCAGCACTATTGTTTGGGATTGCCTCCCTGTCAAGGGAAACGGCCGTCTTGTTCCCTCTCGGATATGTTGCGTACTTCTTTCTACAGCAAAAGTGGATGGAAACGGCGAAGTTCTTAGGCATTAGCATCCTCCCTTTAGTCTGCTGGCTGGCCGCCTTGTCGTTCATCTTTGGGGAAACAGGGGTTACTTTCACCCCACCATTTGAACGGGTTCCCTTCGCTGGTATCTTCTTTCATTCTCAAACCCCCCGAATGTTTTGGCTCCTCGTTGTCTTCATGCTCATTCCGACTATAGGAGCTTGGATAATGATAGGCGTGAAGCTATTACAAAGGGAGTGGAATCCTCTTTGGTTTATCTAGGCGGTGTATTTCTGGGCATCCGCTCTTTGATTCTCTGAAGTTGCTCCCAACATTCACGGCCGTCCCCCCCACACCCACCGTGGTAAATTCCCACATGAAAAACAGCTTTAACCTTACCCGCGCCAGAGCCGAAACCCGCTTCTGCGAAAATATCATCCACTTCAACAACGCAGGCTCATCCCTCATGCCCATCCCCGTGGCCGATGCCTTGCACAATTATCTCTACCAAGAAGAGCGCCTCGGCGGGTATGAAACGGCCGCCGACCAACAAGAATCCCTCGAAAATTTTTACCACGCCACCGCCAAATTGCTCGCTTGTGGCACAAACGAAATAGCCTTTATCGAAAATGCCACCCGCGCATGGGATATGGCCTTTTACAGTTTCAAGTTCGCCCAAGGTGACAAAATCCTCACCACACTGGCCGAATATGGCAGTAATGTCATTGCTTATAACCAGCAAGCCCAACGTTATGGGGTAGAAATTGTTTTCGTGCCCAACGATGAATTTGGGCAAATTGACATTCACGCCCTCGAAAATTTAATAGATGACAGGGTTAAATTGATTTCCATTAGCCATGTCCCGACAGGTGGCGGGTTGGTCAACCCCGCGAGTGCCGTCGGCCGTATCGCCCAATCAGCCCGCATTCCCTATTTATTAGATGCTTGCCAGAGCATCGGTCAACTGCCGCTCAACGTGGACGAAATTGGTTGTGATATGCTTTCGGGCACAGGGCGCAAATACCTGCGCGGCCCACGCGGGACAGGTTTGCTCTATGTACGCCAAAGCCTCATTGAGCAATTAGAGCCACCCTTTTTAGACCAACATGCCGCCACCTTAACCTCACCCACCACCTATCAAATTCGGGGAGATGCCCAGCGATTTGAGAATTGGGAGCAATATCTGGCAGGCAAAGCGGCACTTGGCGTGGCCATTGATTATGCCCTTTCCTATGGATTAGAAGCGATACAAGCGCGTATTTATGAGCTGGCTCAAACCCTGCGAAACAAGCTCAGGGGCATTGCGGGGGTACAACTGACCGATGAAGGTCTCGAGAAATGTGGGATTGTGACCTTTGCCACAACCCAACTAACTCCCTCGGCGATTCAGCAACGCCTCAAAGCGCATCAGGTTCATGTCTCCATCTCCGAAGGGTCGGGCAGTTTGGTCTCTTTTCAACACCGTGGCCTCACCCAAGTCGTGAGGGCATCTGTGCATTATTACAACACCGACCAAGAAATTGATTATTTCGCAGAACTCCTGCAAACTATGTTGAGCAATCAAGCGTAACGAACGGATCATCTTGTTCCCCCACATTCCCCGAGACGAATCATGACACCACAAATTCCCCATTGGGCTATGCGAATAGCGACTCCCGAAGACCTCAACATTGTGCGCGAGGCACACGGCCGTGGCACTCTCCAAATCGAATGGCCAAACGACAACGCCGTGCGGGCATGGGCCAAGCAACAAGCATGGCCAAACCCGTGGTTTGGCTTCGAAAAAGCGTTCCTCACCCACATGCTCGCCAACCAAGCGAACTTTGCCCTTGCCCTCCAGCAAAGTGGCCTCCAAATCCACCTTCTGCGCAAGGAATACCTGCTCTCCAACGAAAAGATAGAAGCGTTCGATGCCTTGTACGCCGCACGGTCGGAGGACGGCCGCCCCACCAGTTGGGGCACTCTTGTCGAGGAACTGCGCGAAATCCGCCGTGCCATCGAAGCGGGCGTTCAGATTCAACTTGAAGATGGCTCCCAACTAAGCTCATGGCAAGGCTTTTACAGTTGGGCACACGGCCGCTACCACATGCTGGAAGACGGCTATGATGAGTGGATTGGGCACAATTAGTAGGGGTAGGCCTTGTGCCTACCCTTAAGGGCAACCACAAGGGTTGCCCCTACAACCTGTCCCAAAGGTTAAACAGAGGCCAAGCGTGAGTGACACGGCCGCTGGTAAGCAGTAAAATCGGCCGTCTATGTCCCCCATTCGGCTCATCCTCCTGCTCTTCCTCCTCATCGGCACCAGCTACGCCCTCCTCACCCCCCCCTTCGAGGCCTCCGACGAATTATGGCACTACCCCATGATTCAGCACCTCGGCAAGGCAAGCCCCTTGCCCGTGCAGGTGTATGACCCCGCCCTCGCGGGGCCGTGGAAACAAGAGGCCAGCCAACCCCCCCTCTACTATTACCTCGGCGCACTCGCCACCTTTTGGATAGACACCAGCGACATGGCACAAGTGCGCTGGCTCAACCCCCATGTGGATAACGGGGTCATCACGGCCGATGGCAACACCAATCTCGCCATCCACCCCGCCGCTTGGAGCCAGTGGCGCGGGAGCTTGCTGGCCGTGCGCCTCGTGCGCCTCCTCTCCGTCCTCCTCGGAGCCTGCACCGTCTACCTCACCTATCTGATTGGCCTAGAAGTGGCCCCGCAACGGCCGTGGCTGGCTCTCGGCGCGGCCGTCTTCAACGGCTTCACGCCCATGTTCCTGTTCATCAGCGGGGCGGTCAACAACGATAATTTGGCCATCCCCCTCGCTTCGTTGGGCGTTCTGCTCCTCATCCGCATGGTCACCCAGCCCCCCACGCGGCCGTGGCTGGCCACCCTCCTCATTGGGGCGGTCATCGGCGCGGCCGTGCTGACCAAACAAGGCACCATCGGCCTCATCCCACTCGCATGGGGCACATTCTTCATCTACCAGTGGGTATTAGCGAATCAGCCAGTCAGCCAGTCAGCCAGTCAGCCAATCCGCAATCCGCAATCCACAATCCGCAATCCGCAATCCCAGCTTCTTCTCGCTTTTCTTCGCTCTCTCGCCCAATTCGCCCTCATGGCCATGCCTGTCGTGCTGATTGCGGGCTGGTGGTATGGCCGCAATATCCAACTCTACGGCGATTTGCTCGGCTGGAGCGCCTTTATCGCCGTGCTGGGCGAGCGGGAAACGGCCGCGCCCCTCGCCCAACTGTGGCAAGAGCGCTGGGGCTTCATGCTCGCCTACTGGGGACTCTTCGGCGGGGTCAACATTCCCCTCTGGACATGGGTCTACCACCTACTCAATGGGCTGGTGGTCGCGGCCGTGTTGGGGTTCGTCTTGTTTCTTGGGCAGTTGCTTCGCACGGAAGGGCAGAGGGGCAGAGGGGCAGAGGAACAGAGGGGGCACGTTCCCCAATCCGCATTCCGCATTCCGCATTCCGCAATCGAGTGGCTTCTCAATTTTGTTGTGCGTCACTTCCCCCTCATCGTCTGCCTGCTTTTCTCGGCCGCTGTCGTCTACGGCCTCATCCAATGGGCCACCACCACATGGTCATCGCAGGGGCGGCTGGTCTTTACGGCCATCTCCACCCTTAACGTGTTGTGGGTGCTCGGCTTGGCAGGTTGGTTACCCGAAAAATGGGGCAAGCGCGTACTGACGGCCGTCGGCGGCTTCCTCATTCTCCTTTCCGCCCTCACCCCGTGGCTCATCATTCGCCCCGCCTACCAACCCGCCCGCGCCGAGGGGAGCGGGGAATGCACGGCCGCCGTCTGCCTCTCCACTGATGAGGCCACCTTTGGCAACCACCTACGCCTGCTCGGCTATACCATCACTTCCCCCTCCCCCACCCAGCCGGGCGACGAGGTAGAGGTGTGGCTGGAATGGCAGGTGCTGGCCGAAACGGAACGAGATTGGAGCGTCTTCGTCCACCTCAACGACCCCGTGCTGGGGGTTCCCATCGCCCAGCGGGATATGTACTTGGGGCAGGGGCTATTGCCTACGTCGTTGTTACGAGAAGGGGAGAAAATCACCAACTATTATCGGCTGACAGTGCCGCGCACGGCCGTCTCCCCCGCCGCGCTCGCCCTCACCGTCGGCCTCTACGATTACCACACAAGCGAACGGCTCCTGCTCACCACAGGCGGCGACCACCTGCCGCTGACCACCATTCCCTCGCCAGCCGTGCGGGGGATGTGCCCAACCCCGTCTCGGTCAACTTCAACAACCAGTTCGAACTGGTTGGCTACGAGCTAGAACCGCGCCGCACGGCCGCTGGCCAACCCCTCACCGCCACGCTCTACTGGCGGGTGATGAGCCAACCCACGGCCGACTACACCTTCTTCGCCCAAATCGTCGGCACCGATACCACTCGCTGGGCGGCGCAAGATGTCGGCCAGCCCACCAGCCAATGGGCCGTTGGTGAGATAGTTCCGCTCATCTTCACCCTCACCCTTGCCGAAAACACCCCTGCCAACATCTACCCCCTGCGCATCGGGGTCTACCTCTTCGCCGATGGCCAATTCACCAATCTCCAAACCGTCACCCCCGACGGCCGTCTCAGCGACGATTTCTATCTCCTCACCCAAATGCGCGTAGATTAGCAAAGAGCAATGAGCAATGAGCAAAATGTAGTTGGTCATTGCGAGGTAATCGCCACCGACCAACTACCAATGACAAATGACAAATGACAAGTGACCAATGACCAATAACCACTTACCAATTACCAGTTACCAACTCACCCAATCCCCCCTCTTCATCGGCGGCCTCATCGGGCTAACCGCCCTTGTCGGTGGGCTGATTCTTGCCTTTGGTGGGCCGATTATTGCGGCGGGGCTGTTGTTGGCCGTGTTAGCGGCCGTCATCGTCCTGCGCGATATTGAAATCGGCATGTGGGGCGTGGTCGCGGTCATCTGCCTGCTCCCCTTCGCCACCCTGCCCTTCAAAATCGTCATCACCCCCACCTTTTTGGATTTAGCCCTCGGCGCAGTGATGGCCGTCTGGCTTCTGCGGCTGGTCACAGGGCAACAACGGCGAGTCGTCACTGCCCCCATCACCGTGCCCTTGCTGGTCTTCATCCTCGTGGCCATCTTCGCCTTCATCTTCGGCCTCAACAACGGCCCACTTACCTCCCAACTCATCCGCAAATTTGCCGAGCTAATCCTCAGCCTTGGCTTTGTGCTGGTCATGGTGGATTATTGCCGCACATGGGAGCGGCTGGAGCGGTTGACCAAGGTGTGGTTGTTAGCAGGGGCGGCCGCGGCCTTCATCGGCATCGCCCTCTGGCTCATCCCCGATGAGACAACCAACACCCTGCTCAACTACTTAGCCCGGCTGGGCTACCCTGGCGGGACAATCATCCGCTATATCGAAGAAAACCCCGAGTTATCCGAACGCGCCATTGGCACCTCGGTAGACCCGAACGTGTACGGCGGCTTGCTGGTGCTAATTGGCACACTGGCCGCGCCGCAACTGTTGGCCAAACGGCCGCTTTTTCCCCGCTGGCTCGTCGTCGTCATCTTCGGCCTCATCTTCGTCGCCCTCATGCTCACCTTTTCGCGGGGGGCGTTCGTAGCCCTCGTCGGCGGCCTTGGCTTCATCGCCCTCGTGCGCTACCGCCGCCTGATGCCCTACATGGTCGTGGCGGGCCTCATCTTGCTCGTCCTGCCCATCACCCAAGCGTATGTGGCGCGGCTGGTAGAAGGGTTTATGGGGCAAGATTTGGCCACCCAAATGCGCTTTGGCGAATATCGGGATGCGTGGTCGCTCATTTTGCGTTACCCGCTCTTTGGGGTAGGCTTCGCTGGTTCGCCCGATATTGATTTATACTTGGGAGTGGCCATGGTTTACCTAACCATCGGCCAGCAGATGGGCTTGTTGGGTTTGGGGGCGTTTATCGCGGTGATGGTTTCGGTGTGGGGATATGCCTTTTTTAATCGGCACATCTTCAAGGCCAAGCCCGAGTTAGATGGCATTTGGTTGGGGTTACACGCGGCCGTTTTCAGCGGTCTCATCGCAGGCATTTTCGACCACTACCTCTTCAATCTCGAGTTCCTCCACGCCGTCACCGCTTTTTGGATGTTGCTCGGCCTCGCCACGGCCGCCACTCGACTTGGTGTGGAAGTAGTGCTGGGTCCGCTGATAGGCTGACAAGCTGACCCGCTGACTAGTTAAAAGGAGAATCCCATGCGTTGGTGGATATTATTTGCTCTGGTGTGGATGGTTGCTTGTGGAGGGGAGGCAGAAGGCGAGCCAGAAACGGCCGCTCCCCTCGAACTGCCCACCATGGCGGCCACGGCCGCTACCGATTTGGATGCCGAAGGCTCGCCCCGCCAATCCCCCAGCGAGGAAGAACACGGCCTGCCCCCCACTTACACCCCCGTCCCAACTCTCGCTCGCCCCGATACCCCACCTACCCTTGCGCCCGGTAGCACGCCCGATGCCCCCAACCAGCCCAACCCATCTGGCCAAACCACCTACACCATCCAAGCGGGCGACACACTGGCCGAAATCGCGGCCGAGTATGGCGTAGATTTAGACGAGCTGGCCGAAGCGAACGACATCACTGACATAGACCGCATCGAGGTAGGCGACGTGCTGGTCATTCCCTAACCAAGACGAATGTGAAAGGAGTTTTTTAGACACGAATCTCACGAATTGTTTCGAAGCTCATTCGTGAAATTTGTGTCCAAATTTTTTATCTCTTTCAACTGAAATGAAAACAAAAAAACGGCCGTCTTGTTAACCAAGACGGCCGTTTTTCATCGCAAAAGTGCCTTAACTACGCCCCAAAAGCAAATTCTAATTCAGCTTCGGGGTCTGGAGCCGCACCACCCACCTTTTTGGTCAAGATGATTTGTCCGTCAGCCAACTCCACCAGCACGGTATCCCCTGTGCCAAAGCGGCCAGACAACATCGCATCGGAGAGGCGGTCTTCGATTTCGGCCTGAATGGTGCGGCGCAACGGCCGTGCCCCATACTCCTCATCGTAACCCACCTTCGCCAGCCAATCCTTGGCCTCGCTACTCACCTCAACCGCAATCTCATACTCTTCCAGTCGCTCATTCACCTCCACCAGCGCAATATCCACAATCGAACGAATGTGTTCTTGCGACAATTGGCGGAAGACAATGATGCTGTCCACGCGGTTGATAAATTCAGGGCGGAAGGCACGCTTTAGCTCATCCATGAGCTTCTTCTGCATGTCGTTGTACTCAGATTCCGCTTGCTTGCCCGAATCTTGTTGGAACGAAAAGCCGAGGTTAGGCTGTTTCTTAATGGCCGATGCCCCCACATTGGAGGTCATAATAATCATGGCGTTGCGGAAATCAACCTTCGCACCCTTGGCATCTGAAAGTTGTCCTTCTTCCAAGATTTGGAGCAAGATGTTAAACGTCTCAGGATGGGCTTTTTCGATTTCGTCAAAAACGACAATCGAGTAGGGCCGTCTGCGAATCGCTTCCGTCAACTGCCCCGCATCCTCATACCCCACATATCCGGGTGGCGAACCGACCAACCGGGCAATGCTGTGCCGCTCCATAAACTCGGACATGTCGAGCTGGATCAACGCCTCGGGTGAGCCAAACAAGAAAGTGGCCAATGCCTTGGTCAATTCAGTCTTGCCTACCCCTGTCGGGCCAAGGAAGATGAACGAACCAATCGGCCGACGAGGGCTTTTAAGACCAGCCCGTGCGCGGCGCACAGCTTTGGAAATCGCTTTAATCGCCTCTTCTTGCCCAACAATTTCTTTGGTCAGTGCCGCTTCCATTTGGAGCAACCGCGCCGATTCCTCTTGCGTCAATTGCGCCACAGGAATGCCTGTCCACATGGACAGCACCTCAGCAATGTCCTCGGGGGTCACTTTGAGGTTGTAGCCATCACTGCCTGCCCGCAATTCATCTAAACTGCGTTGCAAGCTGTCTTCTTCTTCGCGCAAGCGGGCGGCATCGTCATAACGGCCGTCGTCCAGCGACGCTTCGCGCCGTTCCCGAATCTCGCGCAAATCGGCGTAAATCTCGTTAATATCCGCCATTTGGGGGGCGCGATACATGCGTACCCGCGAAGCGGATTCGTCTATCAGGTCAATCGCCTTGTCGGGCAAAAATCGCTCGGTGACATAGCGGGTGGAGAGTTTAACGGCCGCTTGCACCGCCTCATCCGTAATTTCCAAATTGTGGTGCTGTTCATAAGCACCCTTTACCCCATCAAAATCTGTACAGCTTCTTCGGGGTTGGGTTCGTCCACTTGGATGGGTTGGAAGCGTCGTTCCAGTGCCGCATCGCTTTCGATGTACTTGCGGTACTCGTCCAGCGTGGTCGCCCCAATGCACTGCAATTCCCCACGCGCCAACGAAGGCTTGAGGATATTGGCCGCATCCACCGAGCTACCAGCAGAGCCAGCACCCACCAGCATATGCACCTCGTCAATAAACAAGATGGCATCGCTCGATTTCAACTCTTCAATGATGCGCTTGAGGCGTTCCTCAAATTGGCCGCGATACATGGTGCCCGCAACCAAACTGCCCACATCGAGTTGCAAGACGCGCTTGTCTTGCAATACTTCAGGGACGCGCCCTTCCACAATGCGTTGCGCCAACCCTTCGACGATGGCCGTTTTGCCCACGCCGGGTTCCCCAATCAGGGCAGGGTTGTTTTTGGTGCGCCGCGCCAAAATTTGGATAACGCGCTCAATTTCCATCGCACGGCCGATAACGGGGTCAAGTTTGCCCTCTTCGGCCATCGCCGTTAAATCGGTCGCCATTTGGTCAACCAGTGGGGTTTTGCTCTTCTCTTTGCGAGCGGCACGTCGGGCGGCCACTCGTTCGGGTGGGCCAACGGGGGTTTCTTTCAACATGCGCCGAGTTTGGCGGCGAATCTGTTCGGTGCTAACCCCAAACTTCTTGAGAATATCAGCGACAGTGCCATCATTTTGGCGAGCCAAGCCCAACAGCAAATGCTCGGTGCTGATGTAATGCTGACCCATGCGCCGCGCTTCTTCGACAGCCAGTTCCAACACCCGTTTGGTGGTTGGAGCCAGTTCGATTTTGGTGAAGGGGGTGCGGGTTCCCGTCCCAATCATGCGTTCGACCATGGCTTGGACACGGCCGATTTCCAACCCCAAATCGCGCAAAACACGGCCAGCTACTCCACCTTCTTCGCGCAGTAAGCCAATCAGCACATGCTCGCTCCCAATGTAATTGTGGTTGAGCTTTTCCGCTTCTTCTTGCGCCAAGCTCAACACCCGGCGGGCACGCTGTGTAAACCGTTCCCAATTTCTGGAGTTCACTAGATTTCCTCTGTGTTCTTATCAGGCTCAAAGATTGTTACCAAAACCCGTAAAGGGCTACGCACAATCAAAGAGCGGCATCTGCTAAAACCGCGTCACTACCAACATGTTACCCCAAAACGAAGTGGAGTAAGCATATGCCATTGGTCACAGATAGCAGATGGCAAATGACTAGCACATGATAACAGCTTATAGAATGTGAGTTACAACCCACATAACGAGTTAAAAGCAAAAGGTGAAAAGTAAAAAGCAAGCTCTTTCTTGCTTTTTACTTTTCACTTCTCACTTTATAAAACTGCTATCGTCTAAATTCTAGTCTTCATTCTCGCTATCGGCTGTTAGCGTTTCGTTATTCTCAAGATTTGCTAAGTCAAAATCTTGGTACTTGGCCGAGGAGACTTGCTTGATGCTCAAGCCAAGTTGGCGTTGGTCAGCATCGACGCGAATGACGCGCACCATGACCACATCGCCCTCTTGCACAATATCACCCGCCGATTTCACCCGCTCATCCGCCAATTCGGAGATGTGGATGAGACCTTCGAGGCCATATTGGTCATTTAGACGGGCAAAAGCGCCATACCGCTCTAATTTGGTAATGGTCACTTCGACCAATTGCCCCTCGTGGTAAATTTCGTTAATGTCGTCCCACGGATCCGTTGTCAGCCGCTTGATACTGAGGGCGACGCGCTGTTTGTCGTTCTCAACCGACAAAACGTACACCTTCAGACGTTGGCCTAAGGTGACAATATCGGCGGGCTTGGCAATGCGCGTCCAGCTCAATTCGGAGAGATGAACCAAGCCTTGGATGCCGCCAATGTCTACAAAGGCGCCAAAGCGTTCGATATTGACCACTGTTCCATCGCAAATATCCCCTTCTTGCAAGTCGCCCAAGAGCTTATAGCGTTGTTTGTCGCGCAACTTCTTGGCGGCATCACGGGCAGAGAGGATGAGGCGATTGCGCGGCCGTTCCACTTCAATGACCTTCACATCGAGGGTTTGCCCGATAAATTGCTTCAGGTAATCATCCAACGATGCGCCTGCGGGTGGGGGGCCACCCAACTGAGAAGTGGGGACAAACGCCCGCACGTTGCCTACTTTGGTAAGCAATCCACCCTTGTTGTACCCAGTGATTTTCACCGAGTAGTTGTCTTGGGTTTCCAACAAATCTTGGGCCAGTGACCAACCTTCCTCGATGACGGCTTGCCCGAAGGAGAGGACGATGTTTCCGCTTTGGTCTTCGATGCTGATGACGTAAACAGGCACTTCACTGCCAATTTCAAGCCGTTCACGTGCGTCGGGGTCAAGCGTATCGAGTTCGCGGGTGCTAATCATCCCTTCGGATTTGGCACCAATATCAACGAGAATACCATTCTCATTGTGGGCTACGACTATGCCTTTGATTGTTTCACCTACAACGGGGATGGTGAGGTTAAAATCTTCGGCCAGCAATAGATCCATGGGGTGGACACTGGGGGTAGCTGACAATTCCATGTTCATTAAATGTTTTTCTTTCCTCTACAGATTTGGGCTAGATTATACTGGGTTTACAAGGAGGGGCAACACGCGAGCCTAGCGATGACCCCTTGATGACACCTTAAGGATGTGCCATAGATGAACCTTCCGCACGCTTTTCAACAGACTATTTTGGATTTATATACCGAAGAGGGCCGCGCATGGCTGACCAACTTGCCCCACCTGTTGGCCGATTGCACCACCCGCTGGGGGCTGGTGTTGGACGAGCCGTGGCCACAACTCAGCTACAACCTCGTCATACTGGGGCGCATGGGTGAGCAGGCCATTATGCTCAAGCTGGGTGTGCCCAGCCCCGCATTGGTGCGGGAGCAAGCGGCATTGGTGGCTTATAACGGCCGTGCCTCTGCTCGCCTCCTCGCCGCCGAGCCAGCATGGGGGGCGTTGCTCCTCGAACGGCTCCAGCCGGGCACGCCACTCAGCCAACTGGCAAGAGCTATCCCCCGCAGATGATGACTGCGCCACCCGCCATGCGGCCGAGCTGATGCGGGCGTTGTGGCGGCCGTTGCCCACCACCCCCCACCCCTTTCGTCCTGTGCGAGAATGGGCAGGGGGGCTGGCCAAGTTACGGCCGACTTTTGGCGGCGGCACAGGGCCGTTTGCGGCCGTGCTGGTAGACACGGCCGAACGCCTTTTCGCCGAGCTTTTGGCCGACGAAGGCGAACCCGTTCTGCTCCACGGCGATTTGCACCACGACAACATTTTGCAAAGCGGCGCGGGCTGGCAAGCGATTGACCCCCAAGGGATGTGGGGCGAACCTGCCTATGAGGTGGGCGCACTGCTCCGCAACCCACTCGGGGTGCATAAATGGCCGAATTTGCCCCAGCGCATGGCGCGGCGGCTGGCTATTTTAGCGGATGAGTTGGCCATCCCCCGCGAACGGTTGTGGGGGTGGGGGATGGCGCAAGCTGTGCTTTCGGCGTGGTGGAATTATGAGGATTTCGGCCGTGTGGAGCCAGCGTGGCTGGTGGTGGCCGAGGCGTTGTGGGAGGTAAGGAATGCCCCCCCCCCCCCCCCCCCCCCCCCCCCCCCCCCCCCCCCCCCCCCCCCCCCGGCCCCCCCCCCCCCCCCCCCCCCCCCCCCCCCCCCCCCCCCCCCCCCCCCCCCCCCCCCCCCCCCCCCCCCCCCCCCACCCCCCCCCCCCCCCCCCCCCCCCCCCCCCCCCCCCCCCCCCCCCCCCCCCCCCCCCCCCCCCCGACAGTGAATTAATCGTCAATCACTTGGCGGCCATAGCCTGTGATGGGTTTTACGCCATGAACTGGGTTGCAGGTTACAAGTTACAAGTTGCTTCCCACCTGTAACTTGTAACCAAATAGATTCCCACTTACCCGCCCAAGAGCGACAACTGTTGGACAGGCGCAACTGGCTCAAAATGCTCTTCCACGGCCGCTGGCGTTTCGGGCCGCCCTGTGAGTTGCACCACCCCGACGATGCGCGTTTGCGGGCCGAGCTTGGCAATCACGGCCGTTGGCTTCAGTGCCCGCGCCCCAATTTTGGCCGACTCCGCCAAAATCTCCTTCACCACTCCTGTCGAGAGCTTCACAAAAAGATGGCTGTCAAGGTCATCCACAATCACCACCGACACCACCTCATCTGCCTCTTTCACCAGTTTGAGATTGACCACCCCTTGGCCGTGCCGCCCCTGTGTGGGGTATTCCGACATCAGCGACGCTTTGGCCAGCCCGTCGGTGGTGATAGACCAGAGGTAGCCTGTGGGGCGAGCCACTTCTAAGGCGACCACGCCATCGCTATCCCCCTTGAGCTTGATGCCAAACACGCCGCCCGCAGGCAAGCCTGACGGCCGTATCTCTTCCTCGGCAAAGCGGATGGCTTGGCCGCCCGCCGTGGCCAGTACAATTTCATCGGTGCCCGAGGTGAGCCGCACCCAGCCCAGCGAATCCCCATTTTCGACGCGCATGAGGGTGAAGATTTCACCCGTGGAGAAGGGCAAATCTTCCACCCGCACCCGTTTGACCATGCCGCCCAGCGTGGCAAGGGTGAGATAGCCATCGGCCGTGGCAGGCACCACCAACGCCCCCGCCACATGGTGGCGACGGGTCAGCGGGCTTAAATCGGCCCAGTGGCTCCCTTCGCCATATTGGGAAACTTGGGGGATTTGGTGGATGGGCAGGCTGACAGCTTGGCCATCGGCCGTGAACAAGTACAAGAAATCCTGCGTGTTGGCGCGGAGCAGAGCCAGCGGCATCTCCTCTTGCCGCCCCTCCACACGGGTCGCTTGGGTGGAGGTGGAACGGCCGAGCAACCCCTTCTCCCCCAGCAAAACCCACACCGTCTCGTCGGGGACTAAATCGGTGGGCAGGGCAACATCGCTGTCGAGCATGTCCACAATTTGGGTGCGCCGCTTATCGCCATAATTTTCAAGCACCGTATCCAACTCTTCCCGCACAACTTTGCGCATGTCCGCTTCGCTTTGCAACAGTTTTTGCAAATACTTGATGAGTTTGACCTTTTCCTCATGCTCCTCTTTGATTTTGCGGCTTTCGAGGGCGGCCAAGCGGCGCAGGGGCATTTCCAAGATGGCTTGGGCTTGCAATTCGCTCAGCTTAAAATGGCTGATGAGGTTGGTGCGGGCGGTATCGGCCGAGCGGGATTTGCGAATAATGGCAATCGCCTCATCCAGATTGGCCAAGGCGATGAGCAAACCCGCCAAGATATGTTCCCGCGCTTCTGCCTGCGCCAAATCATACTCACTGCGCCGCCGCACCACTTCCAGCCGATGCTCAATGTAGACGCGCAGGGCTTGCTTGAGGGTCAGCACACGCGGTTGGCCATCTACCAAGGCGAGCATGTTGATGCTAAACGTGCCCTGCAAAGGGGTGTGGCGATACAAATCGGCCAGCACGTTTTCCACTTCGACGGTGCGGGTCGTTTCGAGGACGATGCGGATGCCGTTGCGGTCGCTCTCGTCACGCAAATCGGTCAGCCCCTCGATACGGCCGTCCCTGTGCAAATCGGCAATGCGGGCTACCAGATTGGTTTTGTTGGTCTGGTAAGGCAATTCGGTGATGATGATGCGGTTTTTGTTGCGCCCCATTTGCTCCACATGCACCTTGGCCCGCACCGTAATTTGCCCTTTGCCCGTGGCATAAGCGTTGGCGATGGCATCCGATCGGCCGCTGTCGCTCTTTTTGTTCTCCCTGTAGCGGAAGACGATGCCGCCCGTGGGAAAATCGGGGCCTTGGATGAATTGCATCAGGTCGCTGGGCGAGATGTCTTCGTAGTGCGCCCAATGGTCAATGGTGTATTGCAGGGCACGGACGATTTCGCCCAAGTTGTGGGGGGGGATGCTGGTGGACATGCCCACGGCGATGCCGAGGGAGCCGTTGACGAGCAAGTTGGGGATGATGGTCGGCAGAACGAGTGGCTCTTGGAGCGAATCGTCGAAGTTGGGGCCAAATTCAACGGTGTTTTTTTCGATGTCGGCCAGCAGGTCACGGCCGACGGCCGTCATGCGCGCCTCGGTGTAGCGCATGGCCGCCGCCGCGTCACCATCTATGGAGCCGAAGTTGCCCTGCCCATCTACCAGCAAATAGCGCATGGAGAAATCTTGCGCCATGCGTACCATCGCATCGTACACCGATTGGTCGCCGTGGGGGTGGTATTTGCCCAACACCTCCCCCACCACCCGTGCCGACTTCTTGGGCGGCTTGTCGGGGGTCAGGCCCATGTCGTGCATGGCGTAGAGGATGCGCCGCTGGACGGGCTTCAGGCCGTCGCGGGCATCGGGCAGGGCGCGGGAGACAATGACGCTCATGGCGTAGCTCAGAAAGGAGTCCCGCATCTCCTCGTCTATGTTTATTTTCTTGACAATGCCGACTTCCATAGTGAGTAGTGATGAGTGCTAGTGGTTAGTGGCTAGTGAGTAGAAGTGTTGCTTATGGTATAGCTTATGGCTGATGGCTAAAAGCTGACAAGCGTTTTTACTTGCCCCAAGAGGAACACGCAATAGAACGCATGTGCGAATTGTAGCATAAACGGCCGTTGAAGGCGCAAAAAACAAGGTGCAAACCACGTGTGTGGTGGGTTGCACCTGTGTAGCTAAAGCCATGCGAGATAGGCTGATTTACCAGTTGGGTTCGGGGATTTCGAGGAAGAGTTGCTCCCCTTGGACGACGACGGGGAAGGTTTTAACGGCCGTGACCGCAGGCAGATTCAACGCTTTGCCTGTGCGCAAATCGAACCACGAGCCGTGCAGGGGGCATTCGACGCGACAATCTTCGACCACGCCATCGGAAAGGGGTTGCTCTTGGTGGGAGCAAACATCTTCGAGGCAGAAATACTCCTCGCCGACTTGGAAAATGACCACTGTGTCGTAGTCGAGGTCAACGATGAGGGGTTGGTGGGGGGCGATGTCGTGGATGGTGCCGATGGGGGTGAGGGACATGGGATTTTGGATTGGGGATTTTGGATTTTGGATTGGAGACTGGGGACTTGGGACACTATCCCCTGTCCCCAGTTAGAACTTGTAAAAACATACTCTCAGGAACCATGTTGCCAATGACAAATGACGAATGACAACAAGTGCTTTAACGCCACACGGTCGTTTGCACCACCCCATAACCCCACACGGCCGAGATTTCGCACAAGGCTCCGCCGCTGGCGGGGGCATAGTAAGCGGCCGTGCTGGTGCTGACCCATGCGCCCGAGCCATCGGCCGCCCACAACACATGGGGCACGGCAAACGGATCAGCAGGGCTGGTGGGCGGAATACCATTGACGCGCAACGGCTCCTCACTGAGCGAGGTGAGCAGATAGGTGCCGGCGCTGGCCTCGGCCGTACTAAGGGCAAAGGCAAACCGACCGTCGGTCAAGTGTCGCGCCCCAATCAGCCCTTGGCCCGTCGCCCCCACCACCCGTGTCTCTTCTTGGATGGCTGTACGGCCGTCTAAATCCACGCGCCACAATTCCAGTTGGGGCTGGGGATTGCTCCGCGCAATCAGCAACCTGTCGTCAGGCATCCATTGTACTTCGGTGGGGTAGGGCGTAATAAAGTTGCCCGTGTTGGGCACGGCCAGCAATGTTTGGCTGGGCACATCGTACACGGCCGACGATTGGCTTTCAAAGCGGAACTCATCGAGCAAAAGATAGCGGCCGTTGTTGGCCCATGCCACAGGCCAATACCATTCAATGTCGTTCTCATTGTAGCGATGGTCGAGGAGTTTTTCGGGCTGGGAAGCGGCCGTGTTAAACAGCCACAAGGCGGCATGGTCGGCCCACACCAGCAAATTGCTTTCGAGATGCCACAGCGGGCCAAAACAGCCCACCACACATGTGCCCACCGCTTGTGGCGCACCCGCCCCACTGCCGCCGCCTGTGGTCAACACATGCATCACCTGCGCGGTTTCTTCAGGGGCTGTCGGAGTGGTTTCGCCGCTTAGGCCGCTGGCCACAAAAGCCACTCGCTCGGCATTGGGCGAAATGGCTACCCCCTGCACATTATCGGCGCGGGGAACCATCACCCACTGCTCCCCGCTGACCAAATCCACAAACAAAATTTGGTGTTGCTGGTAGAGCAACAAGCGGTCAAAGCCAAGGGCTTCGTCGGGCTGGCGGGTTTGTTCTTGGCTGGTCAGCCGTGCGGCCGTGGCGCGCTGCCCATCGGGGCTGATGGCCACATGGGTAATGTCGCCCACGAAGTTAGCCACAGGGTTCTCGGGGTCTTGCACCCGGCTGGCGGGGTCTGCCCCTGCCAAAAGTGTCTCGATTTGCCCTGTCAGGTGGTTCCAGCGCACAAGGCTCCCTTGGGCCAATAGGTAAAGGTCTTGGCTGATGGGGGGCAGGCCAGTGGTGGTGCTTTGCACGGCCGGATTGGTGGCGGGGGTAGGCGCGGCCGTGGCCGTGGGCAGAGCTTCCTCGGGCGTGGGCGATGCCTCGGCCGTGGGGGTGGCTCCTGCGGTGGCGGCCGTTGTTTCGCTGGGGGGCAGGGTGGGCACAGCGGCCGTGGTCGGCGCCGCGCCCTCCCCGCTTGCGCCTTCGCTGGCGGGCGGGCTAGGGATGTTCAGCACGGGTGGGGTGGGGATGGGCGTGGGGCTGGCGCAGGCGGCGAGCAACCATGCCAGTAAGAGGGTTAAGACAAAGCGGGGGGTGGCGTGATTTGCGTTCATGGCCAAATTGTCAGCGGCCGTGGCGCAATTGTCAATTATTCGCTCCCTTATCCTTAACCCCTCTCCCATGAGAAGAGGGAAATTAGCTTCTTCTTCCTTGGGCAAGGGTTGGAGTGAGGGGCTTGCTCCCAACCCAAACAAAATATACTCAGCTAACTATCAAAGCGTTTTCAGAGCGTTTGCCTGAGTATCCTACTTCATATAAAAAGCTCGTTACTTTGTAACGAGTAATTTGTACCAAGGACTAAGCGATTAATGAGGCAATGATGATGAACTTAAAGCGATTCTCTTTTTTGGTGCTAACGTTAGTTTTGCTGGCCACGGCCGCTTTTTTAAGCCGCCCTACCCATGCGGCTATTACGGCCGTTCCGCAAGCCATCCCCTACTTCCTCGGCGAAATTGACCTGTACAGCGGCGATATGCCCCGTGCCGCACTGGGCGAGGTGCTCTATTTTGTGGGCGAGGATGCCATCCACGGCCGTGAATTATGGCGGAGCGATGGCACGGCCGAAGGCACCGCCCTCTTCCGAGATTTCTCGCCCGACCTGAAGAGCGCCCCTCCCGCAGGGCTGGCCGTCATCAACAACACCTTGTACCTCTTTGCCAACAACGGCGGCGGCGGGGATACCTATGCTTTATGGCAAAGCGACGGCACGGCTGAAGGCACAGTTATCTTGCGCGACAATTTGCAAGAGCCTACGCCTTGGTTGGTGCAACACCCCGCCTTCTACCTCTTTACAGAATACGACGAACTGCACGGCGTTGAGCTGTGGCGAAGCGATGGCACGGCCGAGGGTACGCAACTGCTCAAGGACATTAACCTCGGCCCAGAGTCTAGTTCGCCTGTCGCCATCGCCGCCCACAACGGGCTCATCTACTTCTCGGCCGCCACCACTACGCAAGGCTACGAGCTTTGGCGCACCGACGGCACGGCCGAAGGCACTATCCAAGTAGCCGACATAAACCCCGGCACAGGCTCTTCCTACCCGAACGAAGGCGTTGTCTTCAATGGCGTTCTCTATTTCTCGGCCACGGCCGATGAAACAGACCCGACTTTGTGGCACAGCGACGGCACGTCTGCGGGCACATCGGAACTGACAGGCGATATTATTGAGCCGTCTAACTTTATGGCTGTGGGCGGCCGTTTCTTCTTTACCCCCTTTCACCCCGATTACGGCCGTGAGCTGTGGCAAAGCGACGGCACGGCCGAGGGCACAACCTTGGTCAAGGACATTTTGGCGGGCAGTACGGGTAGTTTTCCCACCGACTTAGCCCCGCTCAATGGCAAGCTCTACTTTTCCGCCGACGATGGTACGCACGGGGACGAATTATGGCAGAGCGACGGAACCGAAGCGGGCACTCTCTTGGTTAAAGATTTCAATACAGGTTCCCCAACAGGTATCACCTTTGGGATTACGGCCGCGCCCGACCGTCTCTACATCGGCGCAACCGATGGTGTATATGGAACCGAATTATGGCAAAGCGATGGGAGTGAGGCGGGAACCATCCGCCTGACCGACATCAATCCCAACAGCGGCGATAGCAACCCCAACCAAGGAATAATCGTGGGCGACAGGTTTTTCTTTGAGGCGAACGACGGCTCCAATATGGGTCTGTGGGCGGCGGCCGACCCGCAAGCAGGCCCTACCTTCACTGTGAACAACACGACCGATAGCAACGACGGCAGTTGTACCCTCGGCCACTGCTCCCTGCGCGAAGCGATTTCGGCCGCCAACGCCCAAGCGGGAGCCAATACCATTCTCTTTAGCGAGACGGCTTACGGAACCATCACCCCCGCCACCGCCTTGCCCACCATCACCGAAACCTTGCACATCAATGGGCCAGACTCTTCCTTCCTCACCGTAGACGGAACCTTGGTCACGCATAGTTCGCTCATGCGCGTTAGTGCTGGCTCCCTTACCATGAACGGGCTAACCATTGCCCAAGGGGGCGGCAACAGCACGCCCGTCGGGGGCGCGTTGCAAGCCCAAGCCCCTGTCACCCTGACCGATATGCGCTTTGTCGGCAACCGGGCTACGGTCGGGGGAGCGGTCGCTCTCTATACTGGCGGCGTTCTCAACCATGTCGAGTTTGAAGACAACCACGCGGCCGAGACAAACGGTGGGGCACTGGTCGCCTACAACGGCACAGTCACCATCTCCAACAGCCGCTTTCACAACAACACGGCCGCGGGCAACGGCGGCGCCCTCTACATGCAAGGCAACTTCCTGAACGTGTATACCAGCGAATTTAGCGGCAACCAAGCGGCCAACGGCGGCGCAATCTACGCCGATGTAGACCCCACGATTGAGCGCACCAGCTTCCATGATAACCATGCCACGGCCGATGGCGGCGCCATTTACGCCACCAGCATCGGCTCCGCCAGCGTGTCTAACTCGCTGTTGGTAGGCAACGCGGCCGTTGGTTTCGGGCACGCCTTCTACCTCGGCGGCTCGGGCATAGGAGTTAACCACCATCTACTGCACAATACCATCGCCGCCACGCAGGTAATCACGGGCACGGCCGTGCAGATGGCCGCAGGGGGCATTCTCCATGTCTCCAATAACATCATCGCCAACCAGAACGTTGGCCTCGCCCGCACCAGCGGCACGCTGGACGAGGATTACAACCTCTTCCACGACAACGACAACAACTACACAGGGATCACAGGCGGAACCAATAGCCTTGTCGGTAACCCGCACTTTGTCTCGGCCAGCGAGTCTCTTTACCAACTCCTGCCTACTTCGCCAGCGATAGATGCGGGCACATCTTCGGCCGTGAGCGCAGATTACAACAATCGCCCTCGGCCGCAGGGCACTGCCCCCGATATGGGCTTTGATGAGGTAGCGCAAGCGGCCGTAACTGGCCTCGGCGGCTACGATATCGGCGGCACGGGCGTGTCCATCACCGTCACCCAAACGGGGGATTTGGCGGCCGTGCAACTCGCTTGGGTTCCGCTGGCTCACCCCAACTCTGGCGGGGAAGGCGGTTCCACAGGTGCGAATGGGTACTGGACAATCCTCGGCACAAATGGCAGTGGCCAAAGTGCTACGGGCTTTAGCCTGACGCTGACGTTGCCCCATGAGAACGAAGCGAATCCAGCAGTTTGCCGCTGGGATGGGGCGGCGTGGGATTGCGGCCGTGATGGGTTCACCAGCACCCACGTTTGGCGGGATGGCATCACGGCGTTCTCTGATTGGGCGGTGGGGGTGAACACGGCCGCTGGCCACGGCATCTATCTGCCGTTGATAACGCGCTAGGCCACGCAATGGCCGTGGCCAAAACCCCAAGGGTTCGCCACCCTTGGGTTTTTTTTGTGCCTGCTCAACCAGTTTCTACCCAGCTAAAGGTTGGTTGATTGGGGCATCGGTTTATTGCAGGACACCAGTTCACCGAATACACCAACAAACCCTTGTCCCATAGAACGGCAAAATCCGCTAAAATGGGCAGATATTTAACCTTCACACTTCCAAGGACGGCTTCCCATGTTGCACGGTTTAATGATGGATTACCAATTGACGCTTGACCGCATAGTTGAACATGCGGGGCGAATGTACGGCCGTAAAAAGGTCATTACCAAACAGCCCGATGGCACAATGCACGAAGAGACCTACGCCGAGTTAGCCGATAGAGTGCGCCGGCTTTCCAGTGCGCTGGCCAATTTGGGGGTAGAGGTGGGCGACAGAGTGGGCACATTTGGCTGGAATAGTTACCAGCATTTGGAACTCTATTTCGCCATTCCCTGTGCAGGGGCAGTCTGCCACACCCTCAATATCCGCCTCTCGGCCGAACAATTGACCTACATCATTGACCATGCCGAAGACAAAGTTGTTTTTATAGATGGAAGCCTCCTCCCCTTATACGAAAGCCTGACCCAAGATGTCCAATCGGTGCAATACCACATCTTGTACAACGCCCCGCGTGATGTGCAAACGGGGTTAAAAAATGTGTTGTTCTACGAAGATTTGGTGGCCGAGGGCGACTCCCATTTTGTGTGGCGCAGTACCGATGAGCGCATGGCGATGGGGTTGTGCTATACCAGCGGCACGACAGGAAATCCCAAAGGGGCGCTTTATTCGCACCGCTCGATGTTCTTGCACACCCTCGGCGCAATGGCGGCCAACTCGCTGGGCGTAGATGAGCGGGACACTGTGTTGGCAGTCGTGCCGCAATTTCACGCGATGGCGTGGGGGTTGCCTTTTGCAGGGCTGTATACGGGGGCAACGTTGCTCATGCCCGGCCGTTTTCTGCAACCAGAGCCATTGGCCGAGCTGATTGAAACCTATCGGGTGACAGTCGCGGCCGGGGTTCCCACCATTTGGAACGGCCTCTACCACGAATTGCGCAACAAGCGGCGCGATATTTCTTGTATTCGCGCCTTGGTGGTGGGTGGGGCGGCCATGCCCCGCGCTCTCACCAAAGCGTATGAGCAAGAGTTGGGCGTGAACGTTGTCCATGCGTGGGGCATGACCGAACTTTCCCCGCTGGGCACTGTCTGTGTCTTGCAGAGCCATCACAATGAGTTGAGCCAAGAAGAACAGTGGGATGTGAAGGCGACGCAGGGCTATGCTGTGCCGGGGGTGGAGATGCGCATTGTGGATGATTTGGGGCAGGTGTTGCCGTGGGATGGGCAGACGATGGGTGAATTGCAGGTGCGGGGGCCGTGGGTGGCGCGGCAATACTTTAAGATAGAGCCGAAGTTAGAACATTTCACGGCCGATGGCTGGTTCCGCACGGGCGATGTCGTAACCATCTCGGAAGATGGTTATATGCGGATTACCGACCGCACCAAAGATTTAGTGAAAAGCGGCGGCGAGTGGATTTCGTCGGTGGATTTGGAGAATGCGTTGGTGGGGCACGAAAAAGTGTTGGAAGCGGCCGTGTTTGCCATCCCCGATGAGAAGTGGAGCGAACGGCCAGCGGCGGCCGTGGTTCCCGTGCACGGGCAAATCGTCACTGAGCAAGAGCTAAACGATTATTTGCTGGCCGCTGGCTTTGCCAAATTTTGGCTCCCCGACCGCTATTTATTCATTGAGGAAATCCCCAAGACAAGCACGGGCAAGTTGAGCAAGCGCACCTTGCGGCAACAGTATGGGTAGAAACAGCCGATTATAAGTTGCAGGTTACAAGTTACAGGTGGTAAGCGACTTGTAACCTGTAACTTGTAACTTGTAACTCAAACCAATGACCAATAACAAGTGACTTATGACTTCTACGCCCGATTTTTACCCCTTTGCCGCCAAAATGGAGGCCGAACACCTGCCCGAGTTGGCTGTGCGGACTTTTCAATTTTATTATGAACAACTCCACGCTGGATATACGGGTCTCATTCCCGAAAGTGCCCTTGAACCAGTGGCCAGTTTGCCCGATGCAGAGCAGTTGGGCGAGGAGTTGGCGGCCGTGGGCACGGCCGCCCTCCCCCACACCGTCGTCCTCAAACTCAACGGCGGCTTGGGAACCAGCATGGGGCTGGAAAAAGCGAAATCGTTGCTGGTGGTCAAAGAAGGTCTCACCTTTTTAGACATCATTGCCCGCCAAGCGTTGCACAGCGGCGTGCCCCTTTTGCTGATGAACAGTTTTAACACCCGCGAAGATACGCTCCACGCCTTGCAAGCGTATCCCGCCTTGTGGGGCGATTTGCCGCTCGACTTTTTACAACACAAAGTCCCCAAAATTCGCCAAGATGATTACTCGGCCGTGAGCTACCCTGCTGACCCACAACTCGAATGGAATCCACCGGGGCACGGCGACATTTATACCGCGCTGATAACCAGCGGCATGTTGGCCAAATTGCGCCAAGCAGGCATTCGCTACGCCTTCGTTTCCAATGCGGATAATTTGGGGGCGGTGCTAGATAGGCGTATTTTGGGCTATTTTGCGCAAAATGAGTTGCCCTTTATGATGGAAACGGCCGACCGCACCCTTGCCGACCGCAAAGGTGGCCATCTGGCTCAATTGCCCAACGGCCAACTCATCCTGCGCGAATCGGCGCAGTGCCCCGAGGAAGATAGTGAGGTGTTTCAAGACATCGGCCGCCACAAGTATTTCAACACCAATAATTTGTGGATTAATCTCGATGCGCTCCACGAGTTGCTGACCGCTCACCAGAACGTTTTGCCCTTGCCCATGATTCGCAACAGCAAAACGGTAGACCCCCGCGACCCCCAATCTACGCCGATTTACCAAATTGAGACGGCAATGGGGTCGGCCGTGGGCATTTTCCCCCGTGCAGGTGCCATTCGTGTGCCCCGCCACCGCTTCGCCCCTGTTAAAACCACGGGCGATTTGCTGGCCGTGCGTTCCGATGCGTATGTGCTAACCGACGATTGGCAAGTAATGAGCAATCCCGCCCGCACCTTGCCCAACCCCGTGGTGGTTTCGTTGGATAACCGTTTTTATACGTTGATAGATGAGATGGAGGCTCGTTTCCCGATGGGCCACCTTCGCTGGTGGGCTGTGAATTGCTGACAGTGCAGGGAGATATTACCTTCGGCCGTGGCGTTGCCTTCCACGGCGCAATCGCTTTGAACAGCGATGAACCCATGATGTATACGGGAGGATAGTGGTTAGTGATTAGGGTTAGTGGCCAGTGGGGAGCTACTCACTAACCACTAGCCACTAGCCACTAACCACTTACGAACCCAATACTTGCATAATCGTATTCAAATCTTTGTCCCCACGGCCGCTGAGGTTCACCAAAATGACCTCATCTTTGCCCATGCGGGGGGCGCGTTTTAGTGCTTCGACAAGGGCATGAGATGATTCGAGGGCGGGGATAATCCCCTCTAATTTACACAACAACTGAAACGCCTCCAACGCTTCATCATCGGTGGCGTAGGTGTAGCCCGCCCGCTCTTGGTCGCGGAGCCATGCGTGTTCGGGGCCAACGCTGGCGTAATCCAAGCCCGCGCTGATGCTGTGCGTTTCGATGACTTGGCCGTCTTCGTTTTGCATCACAAAACTTTTTGTGCCCTGCAACACGCCGATGCGGGAAACGTTGGGATCGGCAAAGCGGGCGGCGTGACGGCCGTTTTGCACCCCTTCCCCGCCCGCTTCCACGCCAATTAATTCCACACTTTCATCCTCGCGGAAGGCGTGGAAGATGCCCATGGCGTTGGAGCCACCCCCCACACAAGCGATAATCGTATCGGGCAAGCGGCCGACTTGCGCCAACATTTGCTGACGCGCTTCCACGCCAATCACGCTCTGGAAATCGCGCACAATCATGGGGTAGGGGTGGGGGCCAAGCACGGAGCCAAGCAAATAATGGGTCGTCCGCACGTTTGTCACCCAATCCCGAATCGCCTCGTTGATGGCATCCTTGAGCGTTTTGCTCCCGCTGGTCACAGAAACGACTTGCGAACCGAGAAGCTTCATGCGTTGCACGTTGGGCAGTTGGCGGGCAATGTCCACCTCGCCCATGTAGACGATACATTCGAGGCCGAGCAGGGCGCAAGCAGTGGCCGAGCCAACCCCATGTTGCCCCGCGCCTGTTTCGGCGACGATGCGCTGTTTGCCCATCCGCTTGGCCAGCAATGCTTGGCCGAGGGCGTTGTTAATTTTGTGCGCTCCGGTGTGATTGAGGTCTTCGCGCTTGAGATAAATTTGCGCCCCACCCAAATGTTCGGTCAAACGGCGGGCGTGGGTGATGGGCGACGGCCGTCCGACATACGTTTGCAAGAGATGATTGAACTCTGTCCAAAAATCGGGGTCTTGTTGGATGGCCGAATAAGCGGCCGTCAACTCCTCTAGGGCGGGCATGAGTGTTTCGGGCACGAATTGGCCACCGTAGGGGCCAAATTTGCCCCGCGCATCGGGGACGGTGGTGTGGGGAATGTATTCGGCAAAGGTTTCGGCCGTCATGCGTTTTTTCCTCGTAGGGTGGTTTTTGGGATGGGTGGTGAGTATAGCATACTCTGCGAGGAGCAAAATGGGAGGGGGCAGGTAGGGGTGTCCGAACAGCTTGGCCTTGGATTCTTTTTGGGGTGCAAAGGCGCAAAGTCGCCAAAGACGCAGAGAAAGTTTGCCTGATTACCCTCTAAAAATACCTTGATTACGCTCTAATTTACTCAGATTAGCTTTCAATCTGGTCAGATTAGCTTTCAATCTCTGGTTAGATTAGCCCTCAATCTGCCCAGATTTGACTTCAAACAGACCCATTTGGACACCCAATAGGCAGGCAAAATTTTGCCCCTCTCCCACTTCTTCCATTTCGGAAGCAGTGGGGAGGGGCAAGGCTCCCACTTTTATGTTTTACGGCTTGCTTTTTACAAACTACGCCCCATAAACAGGCTGGTACATGGCCGCTTGCATGGCGGTTAGCAAGTTGGCAGGGGCGGGCAGGGTGGTGGCCAATCCCTGTGCGTAGGCCACTTGTGAGACGGCCGCCGCCAAGACGGCCGACACCTCGCGGATGCGCTCCAGCGCGGGGTAAATACGCCCTTGCGCCTGTTCGGCAGGGGTCAGTGCGGTGGCGAGAGCCTTGGCCGCCGCCATAAACATCTCATCGGTCACACGCGAACTGCCCGAAGCGACGACGCTGAGGCCGACACCGGGGAAGATGTAGGCGTTGTTGCCTTGGCCGGGGATGTAGGTTTGGCCGTTGAGGGTCACAGGGGCGAAGGGACTACCGCTGGCGAAGATAGCACGGCCGTTTGTCCACGTATACGCTTGCTCGGCCGTACATTCGGATTGCGAAGTGGGGTTGGAGAGGGCCAAGATGATGGGACGCTCGTTGAAGGCCGCCATTTGTTCGACAATCGGCTGGGTGAAGGTTTGACCTTGGCCCGACACACCAATCAGGGCGGTGGGGCGCAACGCTTCTACGGCCGAGGCCAAGTCAGGCAAGAAGGGATAGTTGTGGGCATAGGGGAGTTTATGTTCGGCCAGCTTGTCGCGGCTTTGGACTACCAAGCCTTGGGAATCCACAAACCAGCATTTATGGCGGGCTTGCTCGGCCGTCAACCCCTCTTCCATCAACGCCGTTACGATTAAGTCGCCAATGCCAATGCCCGCCTCGCCTGCGCCGAGGAAGAGGAAGGTTTGGTCGGCCAATGCCCCGCCTGTGTGGCGCAAAGCGGCGTAAACACCCGCCAGCGTGACAGCGGCCGTGCCCTGAATGTCATCATTAAAGGTACAGACTTTGTCGCGGTAGGTGTGGAGCAGGCGGAAGGCGTTGCTGTTGCCGAAATCTTCAAATTGGAGCAGGGCGCGGGGGAAGCGAGACTGCACGGCCGACACAAACTCCTCCACAAACGCATCATACGCCTCGCCCCGCAGGCGGCGCTGGGGCAAACCAATGTAGAGCGGGTCATCGAGCAAGCTCTGGTTGTTGGTTCCCACATCAAGCGTGATGGGCAAGGTGGTGGCGGGGTCAATGCCTGCGCAGGCGGTGTATAAAGCGAGTTTGCCCACGGGAATGCCCATCCCATTGGCTCCTAAATCGCCCAGCCCCAAGATGCGTTCGCCGTCGGTGACGACAATGACGCGCACATCTTCGTAGGGCCAGTTGGCCAGCAGTTGGTCAATGTGGCCACGGTCGGCCGATGAGATATAGAGACCACGCGGCCGTCGGTAAATGTGCCCAAATTCTTGGCACGCTTGCCCCACCGTGGGGGTGTAGATGATGGGCATCATCTCATCCAAGTGCTCGATGACAGTGCGGTAAAAAAGGGTTTCGTTGCGGTCTTGTAAGGCGACCAAGAAGATATATTTTTCCAGCATGGTTTGTTTCTTGTGGAAATTTTCCATGATGCGTTGCATTTGCTCTTCGAGGGTGAAGACGCGGGGGGGCAACAGGCCGCGCAAGCCCAAAGCGTCGCGTTCGGCGGGGGTAAAGGCTGTGCCTTTGTTGAGAATGGGGTTGTGGATAAGTTCGACACCTGTGAGGGTGTGGTTGGTGGGGGTTGTGTGAGACATGAGATGCGCCTCCTATGCGCTGGCAAGAATAGAGCCATTGCCCAGTGTATCTGCTCTGGGGCAATGGAGATAGTTCATAAGGCACTGAGATGGGGTGCTATTTGTCAGGGTTTTACAGGACAAAGCTAGAGCCAAGCCTATTGATTGCCATATTTTTAGTAGCTGTTCAGGTGTTGGGGAGGGGCAAATGGCTTCCCCTCTTCGGCCGTTGGGGATTAGAAACGGCCGTGCCCGCCTCTCCCCCTATGGTATATAATGCCCTTATGCAACGCGAAGCTATCCTACAAACCCTGAGCAACCACAAGCAAGAACTCACCGAGAAATACGGCGTAACTCGCTTGGGTATTTTTGGTTCGGTGGCGCGTAATCAAGCGGATGAGAGCAGTGATGTGGATATTATCGTTGAAATGCCCCCCGATTTGTTCCAAATGGTGCACATGAAAGAGAATTTAGAGGAGCTATTGGAACTACCTGTAGATCTCATCCGCTATCACAAACACCTCAACGCTTTTCTAAAAAGCCGCATTGACCATGAAGCCATCTACCTCTGATTCACAACTGATTCACCATATTTTGGCCAACATTTTTACGGCCATTGAACGCATTGAACGCCGTTTTGTTGGTATCCGAGATGCGGATGATTTTTTAGCGACGGATGAAGGGCTTGACCGTTTAGATGGCATTACCATGATGCTTATCGCCATCGGTGAGCAAATAAAGCAATTAGATGCTGTATCGGGACTTGATTTAGCGACACAATATCCTGAGGTAGATTGGAAGGGAGCCAAAGGGATTCGGGATTTTCTGAGCCACAACTATTTTGCGGTGGATGCCGAAGTGATTTTTGACGTTTGCCAGAGTAAGATAGCCCTTCTGAAACGTGCTATTCAATCGCTTCTCATTCATTATCCAGCTATCTGATGCAAAAACGGCCGCTCGGGGGAGCGGCCGTTTTTATTCCCCCACCTCCTCCTCACAAAACGTCAATTCCTCAGGGAAGAGAACAAATCGCCCCGTCTAGCCTAATCTCAATTAGTCCTCACAAATTGGGAAAAATTCGGCATAAGCAGGTTTAACTTCACCTATAAAAATAGAGCCATCCCCAGAAACCTCAACATCCACTTGAGAAGTTACAAAACTCATGCAACCACATCCTTGATGATGATAGAGATGGGCAATATATCCATCCTCTTTCATGGTGACATGGGAACTTTCGATGATTGGTTGATAAAACAGCAACTCGTTTTGAGCTTGAAAATCTAGCATCACACTCAATCCTGTTGCCATTTGTGCATAGGCAAGCAGTTCTTCGTGATTCTCAAGAGGTGCAAAAGTTCTTGCATCATTTCCAGCGTATCTACACGCTTATATTTATCATTGACTTCGATAATATAACTGATTCCTACTGAAATTATACAACCCCTTGATAAAGGTAAGGGTGGTGGAAAGTCCCCCACTTCCTTTTGTGTTCCCAGCATTCGGCAATAATCGGATAATTAGGTGTAAGACCAGATGCTAAATTTGAGGGCAGGACAAAGCCAGTGCAATTAAGGGCTTGTAAAGGGCTGTCATTGTCGCAAACTAAGTGAACACTATTGGGTGAATAAGGCCGACATCCAAGCTCCTCGAGAAGTGAGAGATTATGCTCAACCAAGGAGGGTTTAGGGTATTCTACAAAACATGGTTCTGAATCAATAACTGGTACAGGAATACTCCGTCTCTCCAAAAATACCCCATGTGCGTGACTCATCAGCGAGAAAGGTAATTGTTGCCTCAGGATTGTAGATTGGTACATCCCGTGAATCTGGGGATGCAGGGGTGAATTGTATTGGAGTGCATGGTAATTCGACTTGGCCGTTGGTTCGCTCGAATAGGGTCATTCGAGAGGTCAATGCGGTTAGACGGCTGACAAGCAACACCAACAAACGTAGCTACACAAAATAAGGCAAACTTCACCAACCCCGAATTAGACGATAATTGCTGAACCATCATATGAAATAGCATATTTCCACCGATTTGACCTATGTGCTAATTATTTTGGAGTTTAAGTGGCAATTTTACTTCCCACCCCAAAAAAAAAAGTGGGTGTCACCTTTCAGTGACACCCACCAAAAACCAACAGCTAATAGCTAAAAGCTTACAGCTAAAACCTACCCCAAAGCCGCATGAGCGGCCGCCAATCTCGCAATCGGCACCCGGAACGGGGAGCAAGACACATAATCCAACCCAATCTGGTGGCAGAAGGCAATACTCTTCGGGTCGCCGCCGTGCTCACCACAGATGCCAATGTGCAACTCTGGGTTCACCCCACGGCCGAGTTCCGTCGCCATCCGCATCAATTTGCCCACCCCAGCCTCATCAATCGAAGCAAATGGATTCTCCGTTAGAATACCACGTTGTTGGTACTCCATCAGGAACCCCCGCTCCGCGTCATCGCGGGAGATGCCAAACGCCGTCTGGGTCAGGTCATTCGTGCCAAACGAGAAGAACTGGGCTACCTTGGCGATTTCATCGGCCGTCAACGCCGCCCGAGGAATCTCAATCATCGTGCCAAATTTATAGGGCACGCGAATGCCATTATTCTCCTCCATCACCAGTTTGGCTTCTGCTTCCAAGGCGGCTTGTTGCGTGTGCAACTCATTCACATGGCTCACCAGCGGAATCATCACCTCGGGGTGTACATCATACCCCTCTTTGATGCACTGAATAGCCGCCTCAAAAATGGCGCGGACTTGCATCTTGGTCAGTTCGGGGAGCAAAATGCCCAAGCGCACGCCGCGTGTGCCCAACATCGGGTTCGATTCGCGCAACGCTTCCACGCGCTCCAAATACCCTTGCTTCAGCTTGATTTGCTCCAGCGCAGTATCAATCTCGCTGATGGTGTGGAAATGTTGCAATTGCACTTTCAGGTCGGCTAATTCGGCCGTTAAATCATCGTAAGAGGGCAAGAACTCGTGTAGTGGTGGGTCGAGCAGGCGGATGATGACCGCTTTGCCATCCATTGCCCGGAACAGCCCCGCAAAATCACTCCGTTGCATGGGCAACAATTGGGCGATGGCCTCGTTTCGCTCGGCCGGGTATTTGGCCATAATCATCCGTTGCACAATCGGCATCCGCTCTGGCTCAAAGAACATATGCTCCGTGCGGCAGAGGCCAATCCCTTCCGCACCATACTCGCGGGCGCGTTCCGCGTCGCGGGGGTAATCGGCGTTCGCCCACACCTGCAACACGCGGAACTCATCCGCCCAGCCCAGCAATTTGAGCAGGTACGGGTTGCTGAAATCGGGCACTTGGGTGGGCAGTTGGCCGAGGTAGACAATGCCGTTTGTGCCATCCAACGAAAGATATTCCCCTTCTTGGATGAGCAAATCGCCCACTGTCATTTCCCGTGCATCCAAATCAATTTCGAGTTCGGCCACGCCGACCACGGCCGGCTTGCCAAATTGACGCGCCACCAACGCCGCATGGCTGGTACGGCCGCCGCGACTTGTCAAAATCCCCTCGGCCGCCAACATGCCATGCACGTCGTCGGGCTTTGTCTCGGGGCGCACCATGATGACCTTTTTGCCTTCGGCTTTGGCCCAGCGCTCGGCCGTGTCCGCATCAAAAGCAACCATACCCACGGCCGCGCCGGGGGAGACATTAAGGCCCTTGGCCACTTTGCGGGCTGTTTTAATCGCAGTCGAATCCAATTGCGGGTGCAAGAAAAAGTCCACTTGAGCGGGCTTCACCCGCTTCACAGCCTCTTCTTTGGTGATGAGGCCCTCTTCCACCATATCCACGGCAATTTTTACTTCCGCTTGGGCAGTGCGCTTGCCATCGCGGGTTTGCAAAATCCACAACTTGCCTTGCTCAATGGTAAATTCCATATCTTGCATGTTGCGATAATGCTTTTCCAGCTTGCTGGCAATCTCTTCAAATTCCGCATACAAAACGGGCATTTTGTCCTTCAACACACTCATTGGGTCAGTGATGCGAATACCCGCCACCACATCTTCCCCTTGGGCGTTGACGAGGAAATCCCCTTCAATCTCTTTGTCGCCTGTAGAGGCGTTGCGGGACATGGCCACCCCCGTGGCGGAGTTATCGCCCATGTTGCCAAATACCATGGTTTGGATGTTCACGGCCGTGCCCAAATCATGGGCAATGCCCGCCGCGTTGCGGTAATCAAACGCCCGTTTGCCGTTCCACGACTTAAACACAGCTTCGGTGGCCAGCCGCAATTGCTCATAGGGGTCGGCGGGGAAATCCATGTTGGTGTAGGTGCGGAAAATTTGCTTAAAGCGTTCCGTGACCAACTTCCAATCGTCGGCCGAAAGCTCCGCATCGCTCTCCACCCCTGCCCGTTTGCGTTTGGAGGTAATGACCGCCTCAAACACTTCATCGGGCACGTTCATCACCACACTGCCGAACATCTGCACCAAGCGGCGATAGAGGTCGTACACAAAGCGGGCATCCCCTGTCAGGGCAATCATCCCTTCCACCACCTCATCGTTCAGGCCGATGTTGAGAATGGTGTCCATCATGCCGGGCATGGAGAATTTGGCCCCAGAGCGGCACGAAACCAACAACGGATTGCGTGGGTCGCCAAACTTTTTGCCTGTCGCTTTCTCCACCGCCTTTACAGCTTCGAGTTCGTGTTCCCACATGCCAGCGGGGAATTTTTCGCCCGCCTCGAGGTAGGCGTTGCAAGCGGCCGTGGTCACGGTGAACCCCGGCGGCACGGGCACGCCAAGGCGGGTCATGTCGGCCAGATTGGCTCCCTTGCCGCCCAACAGGGCGCGGACTTTGTCCCAACTACCGCCTAGCTTTTGCTCGGCTTCCTCTACTTCATTAAATAAATAGACAAATTTTGTCATTAACCCATTGGCTCTTTCCCGCACTGGTGTCAAATCTGCAATCATCGGAATATCCTCCATGCCAAAAGGTGGGGGAGGTGAGAGGTGAGAAGTGAAAAGTGGAAAGTAAAAAGCTGTCAGCCCTCCCACTTTTTACTTTTTACCTCTCACTTTTCACTTCTCACCTCTTCCCAACCTTTGCCTAAAAATTAAATTCATCGCCCTGCATTTTAGGCGTGTGACAGGGGTCTGCTTAGTGACGGATAGCATTAAGGTGGGGGATAAATGTCATGGGGCGGGGTTAGCTTAAAAGCTGGTGGATTTATGAGTAACGTCACTAGACAGGTGTAGGCGGGAAAAGGTACAAAGGGTGTAATGGTGTAATAGTGTAATGGTGTATTTGTATAATGGTGTATTGGTATAGTCCAAGTAGCCCGCTATACCAATAACCCACGACACCAATAAACAAATAAACAAATACACCCCTAAACAACCCTGCGAAGAGGTTCCCATGTTTAAGCGAATTTTAGTCCCCCTCGATGGCTCTGAATTGGCGGAACGGGCGTTGGCGCCTGCGCTGGTGGTGGCCAAGCAATACAAGGCGGAGCTGTTATTGCTCAATGCGCCCATGATTGCGCCCGCGCTCACGGCCGTTGTTCACAGTTACGACATCCCCGCTTTTGATGCATCTATGAAGCAGATGCACGCCGAAGCCGAGCAATACCTAACCTATAAACGAGACACCTTGCGCCACGAAGGGCTTGTCATCCGCAAACAAGTGACGGAGGGCGACCCTGCCACGGTGATTGTAGACACAGCCACGGAACAACACGCCGACCTCATTATCATGTCTACCCACGGCTATACAGGCATGGAACGTTGGGTGATGGGTAGCACGGCCGAGCGCGTCTTGCAAAGTGCCCCCTGCCCTGTCCTCATCCTGCACTCCCGCCAGCCCATCTTCAAAATGGCCATCACCCTCGATGGTTCGGAGCTGGCCGAACAAGCCCTTGCACCGGGGCTGGCCGTAGCTGAGGCGTTCAGCGCGGCCGTCACCCTTCTGCGCGTCAAGGAACCATTTGCCAAGCCCGAACCGAGCTTGGTGCGCCACTTAGACCATGTGGAGCCGGGCTTAGGCCAGCACATGCTGGATGATTTTTATGGCCATGTGGATAACTATTTGGAGCGGATGCGGATAGAAAGCCAAGCGCACTATCCCCAACTGGATGTGTTGTCCCTGCAGCCGCCAGTGGCCCCCACCCGCCGACTATATCGAAAACAATGAGATTGATTTGGTGGTGATGGCTACCCACGGCCGTACAGGTCTCGGCCGTTGGGTGTATGGCAGTATCACGCAAAAGCTCCTGCGGAATATGCCATGTGCCATGCTAGTGGTGCGGCCGAGTTAGATGAGAAGTGAGAGATTAAAGGTCAAAGTTGAAGAGCTACCCCATGTGCGGGGGTGGCTCTTTTAGGTGGATGGAACCCGCTCCCTTTACATAGCGCACGGCCGTAAATGTGCCTTGGTAGCCAAACACCTCCCCAAACCACGGATGCACAATCCGCAAATCTACATCCACCGTATCCTCTGCATCAGGGCGAGCAGTTTGGATAAATTGCACACGGCCGAGCAGGGGCAACCAAATCCACCTTGGTAAATAGCGCACCCGACGGCCGAGGCGCACCCCATTCGTCACGGTAGCCAATGTAAAGGTGTTGGGTGGCGTAAACAACCCCTTCCAAACCATGTGCAAGCGATAATCTGGCCCCACTAAGTCCGCCAAATTGTCTTGCACCGTGTCGTACACCACGCGGGTGTTGAAATGGAGCGGTTTGGGGAAGGCAAAGGTGCGGTTCCACTCGTGGAATGGTTGACCATCGGGTAAATAGCCAGGCACAACGGTGAGCGTTGTAGCGATGCTTTCCCCCGTTTCGGGAACGAGGATGCCCAGCCAACCCAATAGCTTAAACAGAGGCTTAAACCAGCGCGGCCGATGCCAAATGCGGTGCATCACTCCTTCCAACACCACATCATACGGCCGTTCTGGGGTTGCCAAAAACTGATCCTGAAAAGCCACGGGGAGTTTGTCCACGTCATAGCCTGCAAAAACTGTTGCTAACGGTGTATTCATGAGAACCTCTTGAAGTGAAAAGGGGAAATAACTTGCCTTTCACTCTTTGGTATTTACTCGCCTTGCAAGAAGAGCCACCAACCGCCACGTAAGCGAGCCGCTTGGTGCAGATAAAGGGCGAACGCAGGCCACCAAATTAAATCATTGGTGAGCAAAATCCAGCCAAAGGCGAGCGGGAGTTGCCCCGTAACGGCCGACCACACAAACCCAGCAGGCCCCAAGAGCTTGCCTAAAAGCCCAATGGCGATGAAGTGCGGGTAACGTTCGGGGTATTTGCCTGCCCACCAGTAGGCGGGGGCGTAGACTAAGACGAACATGCCCACAACTTGCCACAAGGCGGCCGAACTCGGCCGTTCAATGCCCAACCCATCGAACAAGGCAAAGGGGAAGAGCACATTAAAAGTGCCCCACAACAAATTGTAGAGCGCGGCCGCGTAGAACCACGGCCGATAGCGGGTGAGGGAGGGTGTTGGTGACATCATAGTTTTGAGAAGGGTGTATTGGTTTAATGGTTTATTGGTGTATTTCCAATATACCACTACACCAATACACCATTACACTGCCTCTACCATTCAATTGGTTGTCCATTTTCGGTTAAGTAGTGGCCGCTTTCAGCCAACGTGAGTTGATTAACGGTGTGGAGGAGGGTTTGCGCGGCTTCGGTGGGGGTGAGCCGGGCGGAGGGGCCACCCATATCGGTTTGCACCCAGCCGGGGTGAATGGCGAAGACGGCAATGCCGAGCGGCCGTAGCTCGTTAGCGGCCGTTTTGGTGAACATATTGAGCGCGGCCTTGCTCATGGAGTAACTATAGCGGAGCGGCATTCCTGCTTGCTTGCGCCCAATCGAACCAAAGGAGGAGCTGATGTTGAGGACGAGGGGTTTGTCCCTTCTTGGAGCAAGGGCAGAAGCGCTTGGGTGAGCAGAAGCGGGGCAATGGCGTTGATGGCGAATGCTTGGTGCAAATCTGCTTCTTGCACGGTGGCCAAACTGTCGTTGCTCATCACGCCGGCGTTGTTGATGAGCCAATCGAGGCCGTTGGTGTGGGCACGCACGGCCGAGGCCACCTCAGCCATCCCTGCCGCCTCCTGCACATCGAGCGGCAAGATAGAGAGAGCCGCCCCATAGCGACCGATTAACGCTTGCAAGGCTTGTTGGTCGGCCGTGGCGCGGCAGGTAACAAAGACGCGCTGACCTTCGGCGAGTAACTGGGTGGCCAAAGCCAGCCCCAACCCCCGATTTCCACCTGTGATAAGCACTCGTTTCATGGTTACTCCTTGTTTTATGAAAGATAAGAGGCTGATTGTAATGGCTTGGCTTGTGTTTGCAACTTTATAACCCCCGCCCGCGCACTTCTTCCACCACCCGCATCGCCCCTAGCGTTACGCCAGCGGTAGATTGGCCGGGGAAGATGGAGTCTCCCACCAATAAAAGATTTTCTAACCCTGTTTGTGGCCCACGCGCCTGCCAAATAGATGTTTGGGGGAACCCGCCGACCATGCCCTGCGGCCGTCGTGTAAAACGTTGGAAACTAATGGGCGAACCCGCCGTTTGGAAGGTGATACATTCCCGCAAGCCGGGCAACGCTTGCTCGGCCGCGTGCAACAGTCGCTCCAAGTAATCTGCTTTGCGCTCGGCATAGGCTGTTGGCCCCTGTTGGTGCGCCGCCCACCACGGCGCAACGGCCGTATGCGTGGAAAGTGTGGCGGGCAGTTGCCCCGCAGGGGCGCGTCCCTCCTCTTCCCCTTCGGTCAGCGAGAGAAAGACGGAGTTGCCTTCCCCCAACGGTTTGCTCGGGTCTAAAACAATTTGGTGATGGGTCGCCAATCCCCCAAAACGCGCCTGAAACTTGGCCACATCTAAGCCGACATAGCCCATAAATGCCCCCCATGTGGGCGCAAGTCGGGGCACTGTGCGTTGCAGTTTGAGCGGTGTGCTTTCCCCTAACAAACTGGCCAACGCCCACGGCGTTAGGTTGGCCAACACCACATCACCAGTAAAGCGCAGGCCCTTGCGGGTTTGCACGGCCGAGGCGCGGCCGTTGCTCACTTCAATTTGAGTCACCTCTTGTCGGTAATGGATGGCTCCCCATTGGCCACGAACCAATCCGCTAACGTTTGGGCAATGCCGCCCATGCCGCCGCGAACATGGCTCACCCGCGTCGGGGCAAATCGAGCGCGGCACTGCCATAAAGGGCGTTGGCATAACTGCTCGTCGTCTGGGCAGAGATGAGCAGTTGGGCATCCACAAATGTTTGCAACATGGGGTCGCCTTGGGGTAGCAAACTCCCCATGGTGCGGAACAAATAGGGGGTGGCGCGGAGCGTTTGGGGGCGTATGGCTCGCGTTAAGGTGGCCAAATCTCGCCCCGAGGCGGGCGGCCACGGGAACGGCCGTGTGGAAATGTCCCACGAGGCATCAGCCAGCATCTGTTGGGTGCGCCAAAATCGGCCGCTAGAGGGGAAATGCTCCCGCCACTCAGCTTCCCATCGCTCGGCACTGGCCCATTGGGTAATCGCACGGCCGTCGGGTAAATGCACCACCCATGCGGGATCCACGGGGCGAATCGGCCACGACAAACCCAAGGTTTGCGCCACCCGCCAATGAGGCCCTCCTTCGGCAAAGCCTCCCGCCAGCGTCGCGCCCGCATCAAAACGGTACTTTTTATGGTAGAAAGTCCCCGCACACCCGCCCGGATAGACGTGTGCTTCAAGCACCGTCACCGTGTGCCCAGCGTGGCGGAGCAACGCGGCGGCCGTTAGCCCCCCCACCCCTGCGCCAATGACAATGATGTTCATAAATAGTGGTTAGTGGCTAGTGATAAGTGGTTAGTGGGCAAGCCTCTCCCCCGCCCCTCTGCCCCTCCGCTCCTCTGCGCCTCCCTCCCCTCGCCTCTCACTTCTTCGGCGGCCACGGAATAAACGCGCTCGTCCGACGAATGTACTCCTCATAGCCCGGCTTCGTCTTGGCAAGGCTTTTCTCCAGCATCGCCACGCCCGAAACCTTGATGATGAGCAGGGTCATCAGGATGGATCCGAGGACGGGCAAGTAGCTTCCGCCTGCAATGGAAAGCAAGCCGAATCCCCACCACACGGCCGCGTCCCCAAAGTAGTTCGGATGCCGCGTATACCGCCACAACCCCGTCGTCAGCAACTTCCCCTTGCTGTCTGGCTTCTTCTTAAACTGCGCCAACTGCCAATCTCCCCCCGCCTCAAACACAAACCCAACTACCCACATCGCTATGCCAAGATAATCAAAGATGTTCAGGCCATTCGTGTTGTTCACCTGCGCTCCCCACAACGGCGCCGAAATAAGCCACGCCAACACACCTTGCAACAAGAACACCTGAAAGAAGCTCACCCACCAATATCTTTCCGCCCCATACCGCCGCCTAAACTCTTGGTAACGAAAATCTTCCCCCTTCCCCCAATTTCGCCAAAACAAGTACCCAAACAGCCGCAACCCCCACACCAAAGTCAGCACAAGGACGATGGTTTGCCGGGGCGCATACCCATCCCCTTCCATATAGTAATACACACAAGCCATCATAAACCCCACCGACCAAAACGGGTCTACGATACTCGCATTTTTGAGCCACACACTAACCAGCCACAGGGCGGTCATTAAGGACATAATCACAAGAAAAGCAGAAAGGTACATGGGATTTTGGATTTTGGATTGCGGATTTTGGATTGCCTACTCAGCACTCAGAACTCAGCACTCAGCACTAACAACTCAGCACTCTCAACTAAGTATACCCCTTCTCGTCCTCCATTTGCGGAAGGTAAACAAAACCAGCAAGTTCAAGCGCGAAAAGAAAAAGCGGGTCAACAGCCCCCGCCACCCCTCGTGATGTTCAAACTCCACCACATCATCCACCCGCGTCCGCCCCGCGCTAATCGGCGTAAAGGTGTGCGTGTGCCGCCACAGCTTCGCCGGGCCTCGCGCCTGCACATCGGTAAAGCCAAAGTTCGTCACATTGTGGTGGATGGCCTGCCACCGGATGGGAAGCGGCCCGAACCACAGCGTAAAGTCGGCCGTGCTCCCCTCCGCCAACGGCTCCACGTCGTGCAACTGCACAAACATCAGCGGCGGGCTAAGCTTCTTCAGCGCGGCCGTGTCCCCATGAAACGCCCGCACCTTCTCAAGCGGTGCATCTACAATAAATGAATGAGTAAAGTTAGGCATAATAAAACGAATGGTGAATTGTGAATAGAGAATGTTGAATTGTGAACGGGCAATGCTGACAAATGGAAGACCAATGACAAATGACCCCCACCTAATGCGTAAAGTCCACCACCCCTTGTTGCTCCCCCTCATAAGCGGCCAACACCTTGCTGGCCAGCAATTCGGCCGACATCGCATCCTTCGGCAAGCGCAAGGGAACCTTGTCCCAGAACGGCGTCGCCACTGCGCCGGGGCGAAACACCGTCACCTTCTTCCCCCGCTCTTCCTTGCGGAGCGCTTCCGCGAACGCCTCCAGCCCCGCTTTAACGGCCGCGTAAGCCCCCAGTCCCGGCAACCGCAACCGCTCATGAATCGCCCCCACATACATCAGGTGCGCCTTGTCAGCCAGCAAGGGCAAGCTGTGCTGGGTCGTTAAAAACGCCCCCGTCAGGTTCGCCGCCAACATCTGATTCCATTGCGCCACCGTCAAAGTCGCCGTCGGGCTGGCCACAATGTCCCCCACGCCGTAAAACCACAAATCAACCCTGTCCAACTCATACGTTGCTTCGCGGATGGCGCGACGCACGGCCGCGTCATCGGCCGTGTCCTGCACTTCAATGGCACACGTCGCCACCCCCTCCCATTGCTCCACCCCACGGCCGAGCGCGGCCACCTGCCACCCCGCGCTGATAAGCTGTTGGGTAACGGCCGTGCCAATCCCTCCGCCTGCGCCCCAAACCATCGCTGTTTTCATGTTTTTGTCCACCTTTTTTGCGTTGATAAATCCAGTTTAGCACAGTTCCAACGCCATCTGGAAGTATGTCTATGTTTTGTCTATATTTACTCAAACGCTTTGTGCAGGGTGGATACGGCCGCTTGCTGTCTTTAGTCCTATTTGGAGTCTGCTAGTTGATTAAAACATAAACTTTATGTAACATTACCCTACCAGCCGTGTGAATTTTACGTAAACACACCCTATAAACACGTTGAACGTGCCTCATCTGCCGAGCCTCTCCCTTTCCACCATGCAACACAATAGAGGGGCTTCCCAATCTTGCTCATGGAGCGATTTTATGAAACAAAAAGTTTTCATCCCCGTTTTGGCCTCTTTGGTTCTCTTTGCCTTGCTCCTCACCACCCACCCAGCAGTTCCCGTGGCGGCCCAAGAAGTACGGCCGACTCCCACGAATATCCCCACCGCCACAGGGCCAACCACCCCCGGCACCACTACGGCCGCCGATGGCTCTATTCGCGGCACGCTCTATGAAGACACCAACGCCGACGGCAAATGTGGCGCGGGCGATCCCCTCCTAACGGGCATTCCCATCCAATTTGTCAGCAACGATGGCCAAACGACCCTTTACCTCCAATCGGGGGCAGATGGGACGTATGGGTTGGTGGCCGCTGGCTATGGCACATGGCAAGTCACGGCCGACCCACCCGCCCCGTGGGTCGTCACTTCCGAAAAGACGATTCGCGCTTTTGTGGGGAGTGAGCAAAGAGTGGCTCTCAACGTCAACTTCTGCCTCTCCACCATCGAAAAGGTGCAAACCAACGTCGTTCTGCCCCGTGCCGGCTCGGCCGATAACCCCGTTTGGTTTGTCTTAGCGGCCGTGGCTGGCCTTGCCCTTCTGGGGGCAGGTTCGGCCGTGCGGAGAGATCAACCCGTAAAAAGTGAAAAGTAAAAAGTAAAAAGTGGGTCGCTCAGCGCCCCACTTTTCACCTTTCACCTTTACTTTTCACCCCCCACCGCTTTCCCGAGGGAGCCACGCTGTTTTCCCCTCATTGTTTCTATATTTTCATTACCACAGGAGTTCATCCATTATGTCCGCAGTTTCTGTTAACCATCGTGAAAAAGGTCAGGGTTTGGTCGAGTACGCCCTGATTCTGGTGTTGGTGTCCATTACGGTCATCGCCATCTTGTCCTTCCTCGGCGACACAGTCGGCGGGGTCTTCCAAACGGTAGATGCCGCCTTAAACCGCCAAGAAATCTCCGACACAGGCAGTTCCTATGTCATCGGTGGCTTCTCTGCCTCTTCCAGCGGTTCTACCTTTAATTGTACAGTTACCATCCCCTCTGTTTCTGTCACCAGATATGACGATGGTGAAGCCGTAGGTGCGGGCCAAAGTGTGACCATCAATGTTTACGCTTTGATTGATAATGCCTCCGCATCTGGCACAACTGATGCAAATGGTGTGGCAGTGATTGGCCCCATTTCTCTACCGGGAGCTTGTTCTGGTACGGCAACCATTACTGCTGGTAGCAATACCCGCTCCTCTGGCTACTAATCCTCTATCTCATGGGCATGGTTTGGCTAATAAGTCATCACTTATAGGTCAAGCCATGCCCTCTTTTGTTTTAAGCTCTTTTTCGCTTCGACAACAAACCACGCAGGCCTCCAAGATTTGCGCGGTTTATCGCCATAGGTTAAGCACATGATGAGTTCCTACTCCCCCTCTCGTTCGGCCTCCTCGCGCACGGCCGTTTCCCGCTGGCAAAGCCTCTCCGTTTCCGTCCTTCTTCCTGTAGGCTTTCTGCTCACTTTTCTGTTCTTTCTCAATAGCCAGCCCGCTTTTGCGCTGGGAGAGTCGGCCGAGGCGGCCGTCGAAACCCAAATGGCAACCGAGGCCGTCGCATCCCAAACAGGAACCATCTTTTATGTGACGACCACAGGTAGTGGTACGGCCTGTACAATCGCCAACCCTTGCGCCTTGCAAGCGGCGGCCAATCTTGCCCAAAACGCCGACGAGGTGCGTGTGGCCGCAGGAACTTATACCGATATAAGCAGTCAGGTACTTTCCATTCAACGCAGCACCACCTTTCGCGGTGGCTTTACCCCCCCCAACTGGGACGAGCCAGACCCCATCGCCAATCCAACTATCTTAGATGGTGAAGATAATCGGCGAGTCATCCACATTATCAGCGGGAACCCCACCATTGAAGGCTTTATCATCCAAAATGGTCGCATCACCAGTAATCCGGGCGGGGCGGGCATCTTAGTCAATGCTGGCAACCCCACCTTCCGCTTTAACCACATCAATAATCACCAATTAAACCAGCCAAATGGGGCTATTGTGTCGCGAGCAGTAATGCTACCTTTGCTTTTAACCAAATTTATAGCAACAAAGTTTGGGAACAAACTCTTGGAGGGGATATTTGTTCTTGGGCAAGCAACTATTGAGGGCAACCAAATTTACCAAAATACGGCCTCGAACGGGGGTGCCATTGCAGGTATTGGAGAACCAACTTCCCTCAATATATATAGCAATGTTATTTATCAAAATAATGCTACAAACAATTTAGGTGGTGGGGCCATTGTATTTGATTTTAATGAGACGACGAATACCGTTAACATCTGGCACAACACATTTGCCAGCAACAGTGCCCCAGCTAGTGCCACGGGTGGGGGGGCAATGGTTTTATTTGTCGGTACTTATTCCATTCGCAACAACATTGTGGCCAATAACACGGCCGCTGGCGGCTCGACAGGTATTTTTATCAATGGTGCCACCCTCACAGGGGCATACAACAACCTGTTCAACAACACCAGCAATGATGGTGGCATATTGACCGACCCCATCGCGGGCGACCCCCTCTTCGTCAACGCAGGCGCAGGCGACTACCACCTCCAAGCGGCCAGCCCCAACATCAACGCGGCCGACCTCGCCTCCACCATCGTGCGCGACTTCGACCAAGAGCCACGGCCGTTTAACGGCGGCTTCGATGTCGGTGCCGACGAATACTACCCCGCTGGCCTCACTTGTTTCGCCCGCCTCAACAGCGGCGGCGTAGATGGCGACGTGTACGGCGACATCCAAACCGTCATCAACCTCACCGCCCCCGGCGATATCGTCAAAATTGCAGGAACCTGCACGGGCACTGGCCCCGAAATCGCCACCCTCAACAGCACCATCACCTTGCGCGGCGGTTACGACTTGCTCGACTGGAGCGAAGCCAACCGTGGCCAGCACGCCCCCACCATTTTGGATGGCCAAGGGACACGCCGCCTCCTACGCCTGACGGCCGGCAACCCCACCATTGACAGCCTCCACCTGACAGGCGGCACGGCCGCCAACGGCTCCGCCATCCTCATCCAAGGTGGCAACCCCACCATCCAAAACAGCATCATCTACGAAAACACCACCACCAGCGGTGGAGCGATTGGTGTCGAAACAGGCGCTACCCCCACCATCCAATTCACCACCATTACGGACAACACGGGCGATGGCGTGAACTTCAGCACAAACGGTTCCATCCACAACAGCATCGCCTACAATAACAGCGAAACCCAAATCAGCGGCGGCGTAGGGCACAGCTTTAACCTCGTCAGCATCAACCCGCTCTTTGTAGATGCGGCCAACGACGACTACCGCCTCACGGCCGCTTCCCCCGCCCTCGACTTCGGCGACCCAGCGGCCGTCCTTGACTACGATTTTGAGGGCAACGACCGCCCCCGTGGCCAACGGCCCGATGTCGGTGCCGACGAAGCCAACAGTTACCCCTCCGCCCGCTTCATCCCCACCAGCATCACCCAAGAAGTAGACCGGGGCACTGTCGAAAACTTCAACCTCACCTTTGAGAGCAACGGCACCTTGAGCGGCACATGGACACTGGCCACCAGCCAAGTGCAAGGCTGGGACATCAGCCACCCCGCCCTCAGCGGGGTCATCAATGCCGAGCAATCGCTTCCCTTTGGCGTGGTGGTGACGGTTCCGTTGGCGGCCACCCCCGCCACCCCCGAGACGATTTTGTTCACGGCCACCTCCACCATTAACCCCAATGCGGTGGCCACGGCCGTGCTCAACCTCAACATTCGCCCCATTCGCGAAATTCTCTTCACCCCCTCCTACTCCAGCACCCTCCTCCCCGCTGAAGTCATCACCTACACCCACACCATCACCAACAACGGCGAGTTCACCGATACGATTCGCGTGCGTATCGAATCAGACACCTTTGGCTGGGGCGAACTTTTGCGCCCTGATATGTCGCCCGCCGCAGGCAACAGCTTCACCATGACCTTGCCCGCAGGTGGGGTGTCGCTCGCCTATGTGCGCGTCACCGTGGCCGATTTTGCCCCCGCTGGGCTGGTCAACAACACCATCGCTCGCGCCGAATCAATGGCCGACCCCACCGTAGTCTTTGCCACCGTCACCGACCGGGTAACGGCCAAAGCGACAGTAGGCACGCGCTACGTCTCCACCATCGGCGATGACCTCAACAACAACTGTCGTGTCCCCTCGTTGCCTTGCCAAACTGTCGGCCATGCCGTCGGCCAAGCCTCAGTAGGGGATGAGGTGCGGGTGGGGGCAGGGGAATATGCCACGGCCGAAATCCCCGTCAACGCCACCATCTCCCTGCGTGGCGGCTGGAACAGCTCTTTCACCGCCCAACTCGAAGCCCCGACAATTCTCTCGGCGGGAGGGCTTGATCGCATTTTTAACATTTCGGGCGCGGCCACAACCCCCTACCTCGAGCTACTAACCTTGCGCGAGGGTAACCGCACCACAGGCGGAGCCATTCTCGTCCGCAACGGGGCGCAAATCACCATCAACCAACTTACCTTCCTCGAGAACCAAGCCACACGCGGTGGGGCGTTATACGTTTCGGCGGGCACGAATGTCACCCTCGAAAAATCAGCTTTCCGCGACAATACAGCTTCGGTAGATGGCGGCGCCATCTTTGTGGAAGGCACACTGAACAGCACCAATGTGCTGCTGGAAGCAAACGAAGCGGTAAATGGCGCGGCCGTTTACATTCGCGGCACTGGCTCGGCTCTGTTCTGGCACACCACCATTCACGGCAATATCGCCAGCCAACGCGGCGGTGGCCTTTACCTCGAAAGCGGTTCGCTGACTATCCAAAACAGTAGTCTTACCAGCAACCAAGCGGCCGTTACCAGCGGGGCGATTCACCGCGTGGCAGGCACGCTCACGGCCGACTACAACAACGTCTGGAACAACAGCGCCCCCGCCAGCAATCAACCGATGGGAACCAACAGCGTCAGCGTAGACCCGCTCTACATTGACACCTTCTACCGCCTCTCCCCCGTCTCCCCCATTTTGGATATCGGCAACCCCGCTTCTCCTGTAGAGGTGGACTTTGAGGACAACCCTCGGCCGAGCGACCAAGGCTTTGACATGGGCTGGTACGAATTGGCGGGCTGTTTGGCGCGGCGCGGCGGTGTCGTCTACTTCAGCTTGCAAGAGGCGATTGATGCAGGTGGCCCCGCCCTCATTCAAGTGTCGGGTGTTTGCCGTGGGGTGAACACGCTCGATTTGGGCGGCGGCAATATCATCAGCCAAACGGCACAAATAGAAGATGATATTCGCATTCAAGGCGGCTGGAACAGCAATTTCAGCAACAACACAACCACCAATCCCCTGCCCACCTTCATCAATCCGCAAGGGTTGGGGCGTGGCCTTTACATTCACAATGGCGCGTCACCCACCATCGAATCCATCGCCATCATCAATGGCGATGCGACAGGTTTGGGCGGCGGCCCCGCTGATGAGGACGCGGGTGGTGGCGTTTACATCGAAACTGGCTCCCCCTTCTTCAGCCAGATGGGGGTCTACTCCAGCACGGCCGAATTCGGGGGCGGCATCTACAACGACCTCGGCTCCCCCACCTTTGCCCTGACGGGTACGCACGACACCGTCTTGCTGAACACGGCCGACACCCTCGTCAGTGACCTCGCCTACAACACCGCGACACGCGGGGGTGGCTTCTACAACCACAACGGGGTCATCAACTTGGGCAACACCTTCATCCGCTGGAACCAAGCGGTTGATGGGGCAGGGGCTTATTTCGCCTCTGGGACGGGAGGCACGGCCGCCAACGCCGTCTTCGCCCAAAACGAAGCCTCGGGCAATGGCGGTGGCCTCTACAACGCCAGCAACGCCGACCTGCTCCACCTCACTTTTTACGCCAACAGTGCCACGGGCAATGGGGGTGGTTTGTACAACACAGGCAACGCCACCGTGCGAAGCCACATCTTCCAATCGAACACGGCCGCCAGTGGCCCCGCCATCTTCAACACAGGCGGCGGCACACCCACCACGGGCTACAACTATTATCACGACCACACCGCCCCAGCGGTGGTGGGCACGGCCGTGGGCACGGGGTCCGTCACCTCCGCCACCCCACCGGGGCTGATTGCCCCCGCGTTGGGCAATTTCCGCCTCTCGGGCACAGCCCCCGCCATAGACAAAGCGGACCCCGCTTCACCCATCACGGCCGACTTTGAAGCAGATTTGCGCCCCTCCAACCTTGGCTTCGACATGGGGGCTGATGAGCTGGCAGGGTGCTACGCTCGGCTGAACAACACCACCATTTACGGTAGTCCCCAAGCCGCCTTGGCCAACGCGGCCGATGGCGACCACATTGACGTTGCGGGTCTTTGCATTGGCGTGCAACCCCGTGATGCGGGCGCACCACTCGGCGTAATTAGCCAAACGCTCTACATTGATAAAAGCGTCTCCTTCCTCGGGGGCTGGCGCGATGATTTTAGCCAGCGCGACCAAGTAACCGTGTTGGATGCGCTCGGTTTGGGGCGGGTGATTTACATTGCCCCCGGCATTACCCCCACCATTACCAGCTTCGATTTGCGCGGCGGTGATGCGACAGTGGCTGGTGGCAATGCACATGGCGGCGGTATTTACATCAACCAAGCCAATGCGGTCATTGAGACGAACGAGCTTTACGACAACACGGCCGCCAACGGTGGTGCCATCTATGTGGCCAACGCCTCGCCCACCATTGCCGTAGGCAACCACATTTACCAAAACAATGCCACCAACGGCGCGGCCATCTACCTGAACAATGTTTCGGTGGGTGTGGCCTCCGTTTACAACAACTTCATTTACCACAACACGGCCAGCAACCAAGGCGGGGCGTTGCACAGTGCCGCGGGTAGTAACTTGCTCGTCCACAACACTGTCGTCTCTAACACGGCCGCCACAGGCGGTGGCGTGTATATCGCCGTTGGTTCGCCCACTGTCCAAAGCGGCATCTACCAGAGCAACCAAGCCACAACGGGGAGTGGCGCGTTTGGGCAAGCGGGTAGCACCCCTGTGATGGGCTACAACACCTTCTTCGACAACACGGCCGCTGGCACGGCCGCTGGCGGCACGGGCGATCGCACGGCCGACCCCAATCTTTCCCCCGAGTTCACCATTGATGAGGACTCCTTCGCCCTCAACGGCGGCTCGCCCAACAGCCCCATTGTGGTGGACTTTGAGGGCGACCCGCGCCCCTCTGACCAATATGCCGACATGGGGGCGGATGAGATTGGCAACTGTTTTGCTCGCATCGTTGGCCAGCCCACCATTTACTACTCCGCCCAAGTGGCGGTTAATGCGGCCGTGGCCGGCAATACCATCGAGGTGGATGGCTGGTGCATTGGCGCCAACCAACGGCTCGTCGAAGGCAACCCCGCCTTCCAAGCCCTCATCATTGACAAAGAGCTAACCATTGACGGCGGAAGCTGGGATGTTTCGGGCGATGGGGTTGATGCAATTCTGGATGCGCGGGGCGAAGGGCGCGGCTTGCTGGTGACGGTGGGCATTTCGGCCACTGTGCAAAATATCAAGCTCATCGGCGGCAATGCGGCCGTGGCTGGGTTTAACAATGGCTTGGGCGGTGGCGTGTACAACGCGGGCACGCTCACGCTGAACGGAATCTATGTAACCGAAAACCAAGCGGCCGATGGCGCGGCCATCTACCAAGCCAGCACAGGTTCGTTGCTTCTCGAGCAAAGCACCATTGAGGGCAACTTGGCCAGCAATCGCGGTGGTGGTCTGTTCCTGAATGGGGCGACAGCGGCCGTGCAGAACAACTTCCTGTTCGACAACACGGCCGCCAACGGCGGTGGGGCACTCTACAACGCCGCTGGCAATGCCGCCATCTGGCACAACACGGTGATTAGCAACACGGCCACCAACAACAATGGCGGTGGCTTCTTCCTGCAAGGTGGCACTCCCACGGTCGGCAACAACATCGTGGATAGCAACATCGGCACAGGGATTCACGCCACAGGTTCGGGCTTAAACATCCGTTTCAACAACGTGGTGAACAACACGCCCACAAACTATGGCGGCAACGCGGCCGACCAGCAGGGCAATGATTTCGCTTAGCCCGCTCTACCTTAGCCCAGCGGCGCGGGATAACCACCTGCAAGAGCTTTCCGCAGGAGTGGATGTGGGCGACCCCAACTCACCCATTGCCAACGACTTTGATGGCCAACAACGGCCGGTGAACACAGGCTTCGACATCGGCGCAGACGAAACGGGCAGTTGCTCGGTGCGCGTCGTCGGCAGTGGCCCTTCCCCACCCAAGATTTTGGCGTGTTGCAAGAGGCGATTGATTACGCCGAAGCGAACAACCTGACCGAAATTCTCATCGCCCGTGGCGAGTGTGCGGGCACGGTGGAGCGCAGTGGCACGTTCCAAGTCGGCTATGTCTCGGAAGACTTGAATTTCATCGGCTCTTTGGCACGGCCGAATTTCACCGCCACGGGTGACTATGCCACCTATTTTGCCCCCAGCACGCGCATCAACGCCTTGGAAAGCGGCCGTGCCATCTACATTGCCCCCGGCGCCAACCCCACCTTTACCGATATTGCTTTTGTGCGCGGGAATGTGGCTGGGCAAGGTGGTGCCATTTACAACAACGGCAACACCGAAATCTACAACACCGCCATTTGCCAAAGCACCGCCCAAGATGGGGGTGGCGTGTACAACGCCCTTGGAGCAACCCTGCGCATTGAAGGGGATGCTCAAAATATTGGGGCGTGTGCAGTCAAGAACACCATCGAAGACCAGAATGGGGCGATTGTGGTTGATACGTTTATCGCCTACGATGGCAACGTGGCGACCCAACATGGTGGGGCCATTTACAACGATGGCACGATTGTGAATATCACCGGCGTGGGGTTGTATGAGAACACGGCCGTGCAACAGGGTGGCGGCATCTACAACAGCGGCGAAATGCTCGCCCAAAATGTCATCTTTGGCTTTAACGAAGCGGGTGGCAATGGGGGCGGCGTATACAACAGCGGCACAACCCAAAACACCCGCCTCATCAACGCCGTCTATTTCCGCAATGAAGCGACGGGCAACGGCGGTGGTCTCTACCACAGTGCCAGCACCACGTTGTCCTTGCACCACAACACCTTCAACCGCAACAGTGCCAATGAAGGGGGTGGCTTGCACAACGCCCATTTTGATTTGACCCTCAACAGCACCATTTTCTACAGCAACACGGCCAGCGGCGGGAGCGCAGGCGGTGGCGTTTGGTCGGCCGCATCGGGCACACTGGCTTTCAACAACTTCTTCGGCAACACCCCCTTCCAAGCCAACATTGGCTTGGGGGCCAACGCGGTGTTGGATGACCCGTTGTTGCTTGGTTCCTACACCTTGGCGGTGGAGTCGCCCGCCATAGACACGGCCGACCCCTCGCTGGTGACACTGGGCAACCCCAGCTACGAACAAGACATTCGCACCCTCCCCCGCCCCGATGGCGGCCCAGCCAACGAAGATGGCAACATCACCCCCTATATCAGCGACATTGGGGCGTATGAACACATCAAACTGTTTGGCTGTGATGTGGTCGCCCCCTTCGAGGAGCGCACCATTCAGGCAGGGACAACGACCACCTACACCTTGCTTCTCGGCAATGTGGGCCAAGAAGGGCCAGATGGCCCCACAGGCTACTTCGACCGCATTCGCGTCACCTTGGCCAGCAGTAGCCAAGGTTGGGCCAGCCTCGTGGGCGGCCCTGTGCAAGAGTTCGATTTGGATTGGCTCGAGACGCAACCCCTGCAATTGGTTGTCACCGTCCCACCCTCGGCCACGATTGACCTTGTGGACACCACTGTCATCGCGTGCCAATCCCTCAGCGACACCGACGCGACCGATAGCGGCACGCGTGTCACCCGTATTGAAGCAACCCCCGGCGTAATTGTCATTCCCGACCATGAACTCATCATCGCCCAACCGGGGCAGGTGATTACCTACGCCCATACCGTCATTAACACGGGCAACAACAACGACACTTTTGAGTTGATTGCCAACCCCGGCCCGAACTACGCCAACGCCATCCTCGTCGAAGAAGATGGCACGGTGTTGGTAGACAACATCGTAGACCTGACGGCCGGGCAAGCCATCAGCACATGGCTCCGCGTGACCATTCTGAACGATGCCCCCGCAGGTGGTTTGGCCACCCCCGGTGTCGTCGTGCGCTCGGTGGCCGACCCCGCCATTACCGACGCGGCGCAGAACCAAATCCAGATTGATTTCACGACGGGCAACCGCTATGTCGCCCAAGGGGATACCTCGGATGAGCACAACAACTGCACCGTCCTGAGCAACCCATGTGCCACGGTGCAACACGCCGTCAACCAAGCCTCGGCCGGGGACAGCATCTTCGTCTCCGTCGGCACATACACCGATTTCTACACCCGCACGGTGGGCATGAATGTGTTTACCGAAACACTCTTCATCAACAAATCGGTGACGATTACGGGTGGTTACAACTCGGCCGATGAGTTCACCACCTTCCAACCACTCACCAACACGGTCATGTTGAGCGGCCAAGACCAACACCGCGTCGTCTACGTGGCCGACGGCATTACCGTCACCCTCAATGGCTTCTTCCTCGCCAATGGGCTTGACCCCCTGCAAGGGGCGGGCTTGTTCAACGAAGGGGCGGATTTGACCCTGAACGGCATGTTGGTGGTGGACAATCAGGCCAAGTTTGGGGCGGGTATTTACCACCAAGCAGGGGCGTTGCGCCTGACCAGCAACGTCATTGCCCGCAACATCAGCATCCACCAAAACAACGGCGATGGCGGTGGTTTGTACATTGAGGATGGCACGGCCGTTCTCGAGAACAACACCTTTGCCGAAAATCAGGCCAACTACAGCGATTCGCTGGTTCCCCCCACTCCCGGCAACGGCTACGGCGGCGGTTTCTACCAATTCGCAGGTGAGTTGACCCTGCTCAACAACATCTTTGCCCAAAATGGGGGCAACGACCAGCCCGACACCACCTCAACCTCGGCCTACTTTGTGGACTTGGGCGCGACGACCGTCCTGACCCAAGGGTACAGCTTGTACGACAACAACGCGGGCAACTTGCCCTCTCAGGCAAGCGATTTAACGGCCGACCCCATCTTCCTCGATGCGGTTTACCACCTGAGCGACTTCTCGCCAGCCGTAGACAGCGGTACGCTCTCGGGCACATTGGGCGTGGCAGATGCGGACATAGACGGCGAACCCCGCTTGATGGGCGTGGGCATAGACCGTGGCGCGGATGAACTTCTGCAAGTGCCCAATTTCGTCTTTGAGCCACCGCTCCAAACGGCGCTCATCGAAGAGGGCGAGGTGTACACCTACACCTACACCCTGACCAACACAGGCGATTTGGTGGACAGTTACACCATCAGCCGCACCAGCAACACGACAGGCGGCACAGGTTGGGGCTATGCGTTCTACCCTGCCACAATTGACGATTTGATTGTGGGCGATTCGGTGACGGTGACATTGGTGGTGACAGGTGGCCAGCCGGGGTATGTGGATACGACCAATTTGACGGCCGTTTCCTTCATTGACCCGACCCTGACCCGCGTGGTCACGGCCGTGACCACCATCAACCAAATCGCGGGTGTACTTATCGCCCCCGACCGCAGTGGCAGTGGCGAACCGGGTGACACCATCACCTACAGCCACACCCTGACCAACACGGGCAACGGCCCCGACACCTTCTCCCTGACGGTGGCCAGCCAACTGCCTGCGGGCTGGGTGGTGACGATTGACCCCGCCACCACACCCGTGATTACCCCGACCGGCTCCATCCCCGTCACCGTCTCAGTGACTGTGCCTGTGAATGGCTGGGCGGGTGTGGTGCACACGGCCGTCATCGAAGCCGCCTCTGTCTTTAGCCCGACGGTGACGGACAGCGTGACCGACACGACGACCATTCTGCCCATCTATGGCTTGCTGATTGACCCCTCAGCGGCCACCTACAACTCCCCCGAGGGCGCGGTGGCGGTGTACACCCACACCCTGACCAACACGGGCAACGTGACCGACACGGTGGACATTGAAGTGGCCAATGGCAATGGCCTGACGTGGACGGTGGAAGCGCTCACCACCCCTGTGGAACTGGAACCATTTGGCTCGGCCGTGATTTCGGTTAGTGTGGATGTGCCCTTGGGTAGCACGGGCCTGACCCATGTCATGCTGGTCACGGCCACCTCGACCCTTAGCCCGAGTGTGCAAGCCACGGCCGTGAACACGACCACCGTGGCCACGGTGAGCGGCGTGATTCTGCAACCCGACCGCAGTGGCAACGCGGGGGCAGGGCAGACGGCCGTCTACGCCCACACCCTGACCAACAATGGCAACGCCAGCGACAGCTTTGCGCTGACCAGCAACTCCTCGCAAGGGTGGACGGTGACCATAGACCCCACCAACACGGGCGCATTGGCCGCTGGCCAGACGATTCCTGTGACGGTGACGGTGAGTGTGCCCGGCGGCACGGCCGTGGGCACGATAGATGTCTCGACCATTACCGCGACTTCGGCCAACGACCCAGCGGTGACGGACACGGTGACGGACACGACGACGGTGGTGGATGTGCCCGAGCGCAGTGTGGTGATTGCCCCCGACAACAGCTTGGCCACGCTGGCGGGGCAGACGATTTTCTACTACCACACCATTACCAACACGGGCACGGCTTCCGATTCCTACGCCCTGACTTCTGACTCGAGTGAAGGTTGGACTGTGACGCTGAACCCGACGGTGGCGAATTTGGCCGCTGGGCAAAGCACGCAGTTGGAAGTGACGGTGGTGGTTCCCGTGGCGCGGTGGTGAACACGGTGGACACGCTGGTGATTACGGCCACGTCGGGCTTTGATGCGGCCGTGTTTGACACAGCGACCAACACGACGACGGTGACGGACACCATTGTGGCGGAACTGTCGCTGGTACCCAACAATACGGGGAGCGGTGCGCCCAGTACGATTGTGACTTACTACCATACCCTGACCAACTTGGGTAATGCCGCCGATACGATTGACTTGCAGGCAAACTCGACAGGGACGTGGATTCCCTCGGCCGTGCCTCTGCAAGTGACGTTGAACCCCGGTGAACAAGCGGCTATCACCGTCACCGTGCCCATCCCCGCTTCGGCGACCAATGGGCAAGTGGATACGACCATTGTCCGTGCCGATTCGGGCAATGATAACTCGGTGCTGACTACGGCCGAAGATGTGACGACGGTCGTGGTTGACCCCGGCACGTTTAATGGCGCGTACCTGCCGCTGATTATGCGTGCTCCGGCCGATACGACCCCGCCGACACCTACCCCCACCCCCACGGTGACGGGGACACCACCCGCCACGTCTACCTCTACGCCTACCCCAACGGCCACGCCTGTAACCCATGTTCCCGTCTGCATCCAGCCCACCTACGGCTCGCCAGCAGGAGTGGATTTGGTGGTCACGGCCGTGGAAGCGTTCCCCAACAACCCTGTGACAGGCCAACAAGTGGTCATTCGCGTGACCATCCGCAACCAAGGTTCGGTCAGTGTGAGCGCGGGCAACAACTTCTACCTCGATGCTTACTTCAACCGATTGCCCGCCTTTGCCATCGCGGGCGATTTGGCGTGGGGCATCCAAGGGGCTGATTTGGCCGCTGGGGCGACGCGGAGCTACGAAGCCATCTACACCTTTGGCGCACCGGCCAATACTGGATGTACGGCCAAGTGGATACGGACAACACGGTGGCGGAAGTGAACGAGGCCAACAACCAATTGGGTGGTTGTGCGGCGCATGTGGTGACGGTGACAGGCACGGCTCTGAACCCCGATGGTGGCACGCCAACGAGCGTCCCCAGTGCGGGCCAGCCGCGCCAAACGCCTACGCCGAATGTGTTGGCCACCCCCACGGCCGAACCAACGCCTCTTCCCACGGAAACGGCCGTCCCCACCGAGACAGCGACAGCCACCCCCACGCCGTTCCCTGCCCCCAGCGAAACCCCCACGCCAGATGGCTCGGATGGTTCGGAGGAGGAAGGGAAGGCGACGGCGACCCCTGAGCCAACGGTGACTCCTTCGCCGACGGTGTTGGGCAAGCCTGAGGAATAGAGGTGGGGGAGGGGGCGGAAGCAAAACGGCCGTGTCTGGATAGACACGGCCGTTTTGTTTTTCTAACCCTGACCCACCAATCTGAATCGTTTGGCACACTTCTTCGTTATCTTTGTTATGACTTACTGTCTCGATAGTTGTGAATTTCGAAAGTTCGAAAAGAAGGTAGAGTCATGTGGAAACACCTTGCTTCGCAAAGAGTAAGCGAAAAACCTCATCCGACAGATTCACCTGTATTAAGAAGCTCATGAACCATAAGGATGAGAGCCTGAACCAGTGCTTGACTGGATGACGACAAACTTCTCCAATGGTTTTGAGGGGAAGCACCAAGCCCTTTTTGGTGTGACAGTTCAAGGCTATGCAAGTGTAGAAAAGAATAAGCCACAAAAGACCAGACACCAATGTTTTTGAAAGGCTTCGGCGGTTCGTCACGATATTCATCCAACCTAACTGACCTTTGCTGTCCTGATAAAAGGTTTCTATCGGCCAACGCAGAAGATAGGTTTGAACAATGAGTTCGGCACTCCAATCCAAACGATTAGAGAGCAAAATGACAAAATTGCCTTCGAGTTGTGGGTTATCAAAAGAAATAACGAGACGAACCTTCCCCAGCACGGGAATGGCAGAGTTCCGTGAAAAGCACCAATATGTTTTGTCTTTAACTTGAATTGGCCGAAAATGCTGTTGAAGGAATAAGTGGGACTAGTTCTTCAACTTTGATGTGCGGACTAGGCAGAGAAAATGACCTTGCCATCCTCATCTTTCAGAACAAAGCTGTTGACTTCAAATTGCGATTCTTCTTGAGGACGCTGATCCAATCTTTTCGGCTAACTCAATGGCGGTCACAAATTCTTGCGCCAGATACCACCCATCGAAAGAACGACCTCAAAAGACAAGTTATGGTCAATCGCTTGCTCGAGTAATATCTTAGCTAAGGTGATTTTGGTTTTAAACTGCTCATGTGCGGCGCGGAACTCTTCATCAAGGAGTAACAGAGGAGCGACTTCTTTATGAAATTGTTGGCGCGCCTTCTTGGCCTTTGGAATCTGGCGGTCTGGAAGCAGTTTTTTGACAAACTCTTCCCAGCGCGTCTGTTCTTCATAGCGGCGATAGATTAAGAAATCAACGGGAAAGCGAATTTGGCCACACACATAATGGCTGGTCACTAAATTATGGCTCAAGGGGTAACGGTCTTCGGCATGATGGTAATGGCGGGCTACATATTCGAACAAATCACCTGCATGTTCACACAAGGTGTCGTCTATGATTAGGGCGGCCATGTCCCGTCGTCGGCGATATGTTTTAACAGCCTCCTTCATTTGCTGTACCCGTCGGTCATTAATCTGCTTTTGTTGCCATGGTGATTCTGAAAAGAAGCGACTGAGGTTGGTTTTTATCCGCACTTTCCAAAGGCAACGGGCTATGTTGGTAATGCTCTTGTTTTCTAACACCATCAAGCCTGTCAGGTAATTCCGAAAGTGGTTGAATTGACGGAATATTTGAAGCAAGACCGAAATTCGTCACCATATTTCAAAACGATAGGTGTTGGTTGAACAATGGGCAACTGCATTTTGTTCTCTCCTGAAGCAATTTTGGATCCTCTTTTTTACTTCAGATTTTCTATCCAACAAAATTCACAACTATCGAGTTACTGTTACCCACCCAAATTTGTTTGTGGAGTGCGACATGCAGACAGATAGTGATTTGGTGCGTCGTGCCCAACAGGGAGAATCGGCCGCTATTGGCCATTTATATGACCACCATTATCAGCGTATTTTTCGCTTTATCTGGTCGCGTGTGCAAGACCAACATCTGGCGGAGGACTTGACGGCCGAAGTCTTCGCCCACATGGTTCACGCCCTGCCCACGTATCGGGACATGAGTTTGCCCTTTCAGGCTTGGCTTTATCGCATTGCCCGCAATTTGCTGGTGGATTATCACCGGCGCAACCAAATTTTGACGGCCGTGCCCTTAGAAGAGGTATCTCAGATGGCATATATATCCGAC
>JADJSZ010000041.1 GCA_016711405.1 Candidatus Hadersleviella danica
CCGAATGCCCAAATTCGATTTCATGGCGGGGTCTGGGGCGTACATTTGCCACATCCACTCCCGCTCCTCGGCCGTGACCATCTCCAGCGTCAACTCGTCGTGGTTCCGCAAAAAGGTCATCCATTGCGCGCCCGGCGGGATGGCGGGTGTGCGCTCCAAAATGTCCAAAATGGCGTGCCGGTTCTCCTGTTTCACGGCCATGTACAGACGCGGCATGATGGGAAAGTGGAAACAAACGTGAAACTCGTCCCCATCCCCAAAATAGGGCAACAAATCCTGCGGCCACTGGTTCGCCTCGGCAATCAACACCTTGTCGGGGTACTCGGTGTCTATCAGGTGGCGCACTTTTTTAAGGAATTGGTGCGTTTCGGGCAAGTTTTCGCAATTGGTTCCTTCCCGTTCGTACAAATAGGGGATGGCATCCGCTCGAAAGCCGTCTATGCCCATGTCCAGCCAATAACGCATCGCCTTGAACATCTCTTCGTGGACAGCTTCGTTGTCGTAATTCAGGTCGGGCTGATGGCTGTAGAAGCGGTGCCAAAAGTATTGCCCTGCCACCTCATCATATGTCCAGTTGGATGGCTCGTAGTCGAGGAAAATGATGCGCGTTTCGCCGTATTCCGTGCCCGTGTCGCTCCACACGTAATAATCCCGGTAGGGGGAATTTTTGTCTTGCCGCGCCGCTTGGAACCACGGGTGCTGGTCGGAGGTGTGGTTCATCACCATGTCTATGACCACTTTAAGACCCCGCGCATGGGCGGCCTCTATGAACGCCTTAAAATCCTCAATTGTCCCAAAATCGGGGTGTACCCCATAGTAATCCGCCACGTCATACCCATCGTCCCGCAGGGGGGAGGGGTAGTGGGGCATAATCCAAATTGCGTCCACGCCCAAGTTTTGGATGTGGTCGAGTTTGCTAATTGCCCCGCGAAAATCCCCAATCCCGTCGCCATTGCTATCGCAAAAGGCGCGGGTGTTGAGTTGGTAGAAAACGGCCGTCTGAAACCATTCACTCATAATAAGTCTGTCAGCCTGTCAGCTAGTCAGCCAGTCAGCCTGTCAGCTAGTCAGCTAAAAAGCTGATTGGCTGAAATGCTGACTCGCTGAAATGCTAATAAAAATAGCCTTGGAGAAAATTCCCCAAAGCTCATCAGTTAATAAAACGCTCCCCAAAATCCAAAATCCGCAATCCAAAATCGCCCTACCCTTTGACCGAGCCAGCCAGTAGGCCGCGCACAAAGTAGCGTTGGAGCGAGAAAAAGACCACCAGCGGCAACAGCATCGAAATAAACGCGCCCGAGGTGAGCAAATGCCAGTCGTTGCCCCGCGAACCGACAATATCGGCCAGCCGTTGGGTCAACACCTTGTTCTGGTCGCCCAAGAAAATGAGCGCCACCAGATAATCGTTCCAAACCCACAGGAACTGGAAGATGGCAAACGAAGCCAACGCAGGTGTGGAAAGGGGCAGAATCAACCGCACGAAAACGGTGAAGTGGGATGCGCCATCAATGAAGGCGGATTCCAACGTCTCGCGGGGCAGGGCACTGATGTAGTTGTAGAGCAGATAGGTGGCCAACGGCAGGCCAAAGCCTGTGTGGGCCAGCCAAATGGCCAGAAATGTCCCGTTTAATTTTAGGGCGGTGTAGTCGCGCAAGATGGGAACCAACGCCAATTGGAGCGGCACCACCAGCAAGGCGACGACCAAGATAAAGAAAAAGCGCCGCCCGGTAAAGTTCATCCATGCAAAGCCATAAGCGGCAAAAGCGGCTATCAGAATGGGGATAATGGTGGCGGGAATGGCCACGGCCATGCTGTTCAGGAATGCGCCCGATAAATCATCCCCTTGCACCACTTCGGTGGTGCCATCTGAGCGTTGGTATTCAAAAGTCTTGCCCCCCAACACCTGTTCGTAATTGCTCAGGCTAAATTCCCAATTGCCCAATGTCCACACTTGGTCTTGCACCTGCACATTGCCAATGCGCTTGTTGCCAATCCATTGCACCCGCTGGCCGTCGGGGGTCATCACCCCTTCGCGCCATTCGGGGAAGGTTGCCTCCACCCCTTCTATGCCGGGAATGGCAAAGGGCACATCGTTGTCCACATCGCGGGGCAATTCGCTAATTTCGGCCACTTGTGACCATTCGCGGTGGGGAAATACCATCCACCACCCCGAAGATTGAATGGTCTCACGCGAGCGGAAAGAGGAGATGAATAAGCCCACGGTGGGGATTGTCCAGAGCAGACAGAGGATGACCAAAGCGAAATTGACGATAATTTCGCTGATAATTTTGCTTCTTTTCGCACCCATTAGAATGCCTCCCTTTCGTTAAACGAACGCAGGTTGTAAATCATCACGGGAATGACGGCGATGAGCAAGACGATGGCGATGGCTGAGCCAAAACCAGCGTTGCGGTTGGAGAAGATTTGCCTGTAAAAGTTGGTGGCAATCACCTCGGTGCCGAATTGCCCACCTGTCATCACCAAAACCACATCAAAGATTTTGAGGGTGAAGATAGCCACGGTGGTGGTGACGGTGATAATGGTTCCCTGAATGGAGGGCAGGATGATGCGGAAGAAGATTTGGATTTCGGTGGCGCCGTCTACACGAGCCGCCTCGAGGAGTTCGCTGGGCACGCCTTTGAGAGCGGCCGAAAATAGCACCATCGCAAACCCTGCTTGCAACCACACCACAATAACAATGAGGAAGAAGTTGTTGACAAACCCATAATCTGTCCATGCCACCCAAGGTTTCGGCTCGCCACCTAACCCCACAACGAGGGCATTGAGCAAGCCTATTTGGGGTTCGGTAATGGGTTTGAGGGCATAGATGAATTTCCAAATAATGCCCGCGCCCACGAATGAAATGGCCATGGGCAAGAAAATGAGTGACTTGGCGATTTTCTCAAAGCGGCTACGGTCGGCCAGCACGGCGATGAGCAGGCCAAAAACGACGGAGAAGCCTGTGCCAAAAATGAGCCAGAGGACGTTGTTGCGGAACGCTTCTAACATGCTCCGTTCGGTGAAAACGGCCGCGTAATTCCCAAACCATTGAAAGTCACTGAAATAGAGCGTTAAATTGGTGCCGAGATTGGTGAAGTTTTCAGCGAAACTTATATTTTCTTGGAAGAGGTTGTCGGGGGGGCCGCCACGGCCGAACAAACTAATCCAAAAAGTACGAAGCACTGGCAACGCCAAAAACCATGTCAGGATGGCCATGGCGGGACCAACAAACACATAGGGCAACAACCGCGCCGACCAATCGGTGGGCAGTTTTTCAATCAGCCAGTTAGACACCCAGTAAAGCAGGGCCACACCACCCACACCCCAAATAATGGCCACCACCGTGATGACTATTTTGGGTGCATCGCTATCGCGCAAGAACAAAAAGCCCTGCCATAGCACCAAAAATGTAACAATCGGGACAAAAAGGGAGACCAACACACGGCCGACAGTCGAGGCCAGCAAAGTGGCTATCCCGCCTCTTTCTTGAGGTGAGTTCGTTCTCTGCATTGCAAGTTCCTCCTGCGGATAAGTGGGGCGGGGGAAGGGGAAGAAGTGGTTAGTGATTAGTGATTAGTGGCTAGTGAATTTACTAACCACTAGTCACTAACCACTAGCCACTTATGCTATCTTAGCGAGGCCAAGAAGCATCAATTTCGGCCAAGGCCGTCTCGAGGTCAACCGAGCCAGAAACCCAGTCGGTCATGCCTTTCCAGAAGGAGCCAGCACCCACTTCGCCGGGCATCAGGTCAGAGCCGTCGAAGCGGACACTGGTCGCTTCGGCCACCAAAGCGGCCAAATCGCGCTCGAGGTCTACGCCGTACCAGTCTAATTCAGAATCCAGATGGGGCGAAAGCGCACCACCAGCGGCCAACCACTCTTTGACAGCTTCACCCTTGGTGAAGTATTCCATGACCGCACGCACTTCTGGCCGGTCGTTGAACATGGCCATGATGTCGCCTGCGACGAGGAAGGGTTTGCCGTATTCGGGGTCAATGGGGGGCAAGTAGAACACGCCGTAGTCTGTGCCAGCCACGGTGCCTTCGGGGAAGAAGGAGGTGATGAAGTTGCCTTGTTTGTGGAACCAGCACTTGGGCGGGTCTTCAAACATGGGGGCGGGGGAGTCGCCGAAGCCTGTGGAGACGATAGCCCCACGGCCGCCGAAGACGTAATCATCATTGAACCACACTTCGGCCAAAGTCTCGGCCGCGAGGGTGACTTCGGGACTGCTGAAAGGCAGGTCGCCGCGTACCCAAGCGTCGTAGTTCTCCAGCGAAGTGGTGCGGAGCATCACTTCTTCCATCCAGTCGGTGGCGGCCCAGCCTGTGGCTGTGCCCGATTCGATGCCGATGCACCAAGGCGTGTCGCCATCGGAGACGATTTGATCCATGAGGGCAATCATCTCATCCCATGTTTGGGGGATGGTGTAGCCAGCGGCTTCAAACTGGGCTTGGGGATACCAAACCAAGCTCTTGCCGTTGAAGCGGTGCCAAACACCAGCCATAATGGGGTTCGGGCCTTCCATCATGGACATGTCCAGCCACGATTGCAGGTATTGCCCTTGCATGTACTCTTCGCTCAGGAATTCGCTGGCATCCACGATGTCACCACTGGCGACGAAGTTGGCCAACAAGCCCGGTTGAGGGAAGTCGGCAATGTCGGGGGCGTTGCCTGCATCCACGCGCACGGAGATGCTGGTCTCGAACTCTTTGCCACCGATGTATTGAATGTCAATCCCTGTCGCTTCTTCAAAAGCGGCAATGGAGGACTCAAATTTGGCAGTGTCGGCATCGGCGAAGGGGCCGTCTACCACAACCACTGTGCCAGCGAATTCGCCAGCCATCGCTTGGGCTAAATAGCTGTCGCCCATGTCGGCGGGTTCTTCGGCAGGTTCTTCGGCCGTCTCTTCGCCTTCTTGGGATTGTCCTTCGGCGCCTTCAGGCCACGAAGCGTCAATTTCGGCCAAGGCCGTCTCAAGGTCAACCGAGCCAGAAACCCAGTCGGTCATGCCGAAGCGAACGCTGGTCGCTTCGGCCACCAAAGCGGCCAAATCGCGCTCGAGGTCAACGCCGTACCAGTCTAATTCAGAATCCAGATGGGGCGAAAGCGCACCACCAGCGGCCAACCACTCACGCACGGCCTCACCCTTGGTGAAGTATTCCATTGTCGCACGCACTTCTGGCCGGTCGTTGAACATGGCCATGATGTCGCCTGCGACGAGGAAGGGTTTGCCGTAAGCGGGGTCAATGGCGGGCAGGTAGAACACGCCGTAGTCTGTGCCAGCCACGGTGCCTTCGGGGAAGAAGGAGGTGATGAAGTTGCCTTGTTTGTGGAACCAGCACTTGGGCGGGTCTTCAAACATGGGGGCGGGGGAGTCGCCGAAGCCTGTGGAGACGATAGCCCCACGGCCGCCGAAGACGTAATCATCATTGAACCACACTTCAGCCAAAGTCTCGGCCGCGAGGGTGACTTCCGGACTGCTGAAGGGCAGGTCGCCGCGTACCCAAGCGTCGTAGTTCTCCAGCGAAGTGGTGCGGAGCATCACTTCTTCCATCCAGTCGGTGGCGGCCCAGCCTGTGGCTGTGCCCGATTCGATGCCGATGCACCATGGGGTGTCGCCGTCGGAGACGATTTGATCCATGAGGGCAATCATCTCATCCCATGTTTGAGGGATGGTGTAGCCAGCGGCTTCAAACTGGGCTTGGGGATACCAAACCAAGCTCTTGCCGTTGAAGCGGTGCCAAACACCAGCCATAATGGGGCCTTCGGGGCCTTCCATCATGGACATGTCCAGCCACGATTGCAGGTATTGCCCTTGCATGTACTCTTCGCTCAGGAATTCGCTGACATCCACGATGTCACCACTGGCGACGAAGTTGGCCAACAAGCCCGGTTGAGGGAAGTCGGCAATGTCGGGGGCGTTGCCTGCATCTACGCGCACGGAGATGCTGGTCTCGAACTCTTTGCCACCGATGTATTGAATGTCAATCCCTGTCGCTTCTTCAAAAGCGGCTACGGAAGACTCAAATTTGGCAGTGTCGGCATCGGCGAAGGGTCAGTCTACCACAACCACTGTGCCAGCGAATTCGCCAGCCATGGCACGAGCCAAGTAACCATCGCCCATGTCTTCCATGGTTTCTTCGGTTTCTGTCTCGGTGGTTGTCTCGGTCTCGGTCGTGGTTTCCGTTTCCGTTTCCGTTTCAGTGGTCGTCTCCGTGACGGGGGCGGCCGTTGCCTCGGGGGCAGGTTCCGGGGTGGGTGTCGGACTCGTACACGCACTGATAAACAGTGCGAAGAGTGTCAACAACCCGATTAACTTAAACAATCGTTTGTTCATTTCTTTCTTCTCCTTAAAAAAGTGGTTACTTGTAATTACTAATTAGTAATTAGTAATTACTGCCTAAAAGCAGTTGTCCCACGCGCAATAACTTGGGTGGGTAAAACTAAATTGGTGGGGGCGCTGGTGTGGGCAGGGTTGGCGCTTAACCCTGCTTCTTGGAGGGCGCGGGTAAATCCATTGAAACGAGCCTCACTCGAGCCATTGCCCAAATCGTTGTCAAAGTGGTCGCTGACAAAACCAAGGGTTTTGTGGCCAAGGTCAAGGAGGTGTTGGGTAGCGGCATAACCACCAGCGGCATCATCTATGGCCACATTGCTAAAAAAAGGGCTATGGGCATCCACCAAAATGGTGGGGATGCTGGTCTGGCGCAATTGATGGGCTTCCTCGGCCGTGGGGGTCACACTAATAATCAACAAGCCATCCACCCGCTCTTTGCGTGCCGCCTCTTGAAAACAGCGATGACGGCGGTCGAGCGTTTCCACATTGAACAGATTCAGGTCGTAGGGTGTTTCGGCAATGATGGCTTCGACCCCACGCAATCGTTCGACAGGGGAAGGGCGGGTGAAGAAGGGCACAATGACCCCCACTGTCATTGTTTTGCCCAGCGAGAGCCGGCGTGCCATTTGGTTGGGCACGTAGTTCAAGCTGGTAATGGCTTCGAGGACGCGCTCGCGGGTGGGTTCGCTCACGGCCGCGTTGCCGTTGAGTACCCGTGAGACTGTTCCGATGCCGACACCTGCTTGTCGGGCTACATCGCGGATGGTTGAGGTCATAGGAAAGAAGCTAGAGAATGGCGGTAGAGATAGAGGGAGGTAATGGATAGGTGAGGGATTGCGTTTCCTCTATCTCCATCTCTCGTGTGTATCTTTTATTGGTCAAGTCCGTGGTATGGAACGGGTTCCACATAGGCAAACTATACAATAGATTACACTTTCGTGTCAACTATTTACAAAAATTTACAAATTTTGGGGAAGAGGAGAGGGGGGGTAAAAAGTAAAAAGTGAAAGGTGAAAAGGGAGATGGACGACCTCTCACTTTTTACTTTTTACTTTTCACTTTTGATGGCAAACCCAGCACTTGCTGGTACAAGGCAAGGGTTTGAGCGGCCGTTTGTTCCCACGAAAAGTCGCGGGCGCGGCGGTGGCCAGCGGCCGTCATTTGCTCCCGCACGGCCGAATCGGTCAGGGTGGTGTGCATCGCCTCCGCCCATGCGCTGGGCGAATCGGCGGGCAAAATGCGGCCGGCCGACCCCACAATTTCGGGCAACGAGCCACGGTCGCTGACCAACACGGGGCAACCGCAAGTCATCGCCTCGAGAGCGGGCAGGCCAAATCCCTCGTAGTGGGAGGGGGTGGCCAGCAAGCCAGCGGCGTGGTAGAGATGGGCCAGTTGTTCATCGAACACGCCCTCGAGGTGGCGCACGGCCGTTTGCAGGCCGAGTTGCGCCCATGTCTCCCACACAGCTTCATCGAGCCAGCCCCGCTTGCCAACCAGCACCAGCGGCACATCCAGACCTGTTTCGTGGCGCATTTGGGCATAGGCGTGGAGCAAAAGGGGCAAATTTTTGCGCGGTTCCAGTGTGCCAACGGCCAAGATGAAGCCTCGGGGCAAGTTGTGTTGGGCAAGGGTGGCGGCGATTTCGGCGGCCGAGTAGGGCCGGGCATAGAGTGGGTTGGCCGCCAAATGGACGGTGGTTACTTTTTCGGGGGGCACGCCCAGCAGGTGGATCAGGTCTTGGCGGGTGTGTTCGCTATCGGCCGAGATATGGTCGGCCGTTTGCACCGCCCATGCGATTTGGTCGTGGTAGTAGCGGCGGCTTTCGGCCGTGAGAAATTGGGGGTAGTGCAGAAAGGTGACATCATGTACGGTGATGAGGCGGCGGCGCACGCCCCACGCAGGGGGGATGAAATCGGGGCTGTGCCAGAGGTGGGGCGGCCGAACAGCCAACTCGGCGCCCAGCGCCCAGCGTTCCCAACGATGGTGGCAGGGGGTGAGCAGGTTGCGCCGGTGCCAGCGGGGGGGCGGAGGGGGGGAGGTAGGAACGGCCGTCTTTGGCCATCTGTCCGACCATGTAATCGTTTTCGCTATCGAGTTTGGCCAGTGCGGGGAGCAGGTGCAACACGTATTGGCTAATCCCGCCCCGCTGGTAATGGGGTAATCGCGCATCTATACCAATATCCATGCGGCCGATTGTAACGGAGTTTGAGGGAGTTGTAATGAGTTATTGGTTATTGGTTATTTTGTCTTTCCAATAATGAATCAGTTAATCTCAGTGACACACCCTCGGGGGCAAGTTATAATGCCAAAATAGTAAGAGGTTGGGAGGTTTACCCAATCCAAAATCCAAAATCCAAAATCCCCTCTATGGCTACCCCACCCCCTAACAACACCGTCCAGCGGCATGAGCTGGAAGAGATTCTCAACCGCCTTGATTGGGTGGATGAGGAGCGGCGCAAAACGGCGCGAAAATTGACCGAAATGGAGCAGTTGGTTGGCAACCAAACGCGGGAGCTGGAGAGCCGCGACCAACGCATTCGGGATTTAGAGGTGCGTTTGCTGAACCAGACGACGCAACTCAACCGGGTGTCGCAGATTGACACGACGTTGCAACAATTTAAGGATGAGTTGGTGGCGCTGATTGAGCAGTATGACCAGCGGCGCATCCAAACGGCCGCCGAGGGTGAACGCCTGCGCCGTCTTGAAAAAGAGGGGCAGGTGCGGGAAATTGCCGAAATTCGCAAGGAGTTGCCCGAAATCGGCCGTTTGCGCTCCGATATGGAGCTACGCCAAGCGGAAGAGTCGCGTTTGGCGCAACTGATTGGCAAGGTGCAAAATCGGTTGCCGGCCGTCGAAAACCGCATCGAAAGTTGGGAGCGAGACCTCTCCTTTTTGGCGGATAACGAGCGGCAATGGGCCAAAAACATCACCACGCTCGAAGGCAGTTTGCTGGAGGTGACGCGCCGTCTTGAGCCATTGCAGGGGCGCATTGATATTCTCTCGAGCAACATTCTGAAGGCGGAGAGCAACATTCAGGATTTGACGGGCTTGCAGGTGGAGGTGCGCCAAACTGTGAAGCAGTGGGTAGACCAAATCCAATTGGGCGAGTATGAGCGCAACCAGCGCATGGAAAATTGGATGCGCGCGGCCGAAGACAATAAAAAATCGCTCGAGCAATTCACAAAGGATTGGGTGGGCTTTTCGGAGCAGTACCGCGAGGCGCAGATGGCTTTGGAGGCGTTGGCTGAGTGGCAACGACAGTTTGAGGGACAACAAAAAGAGATGGGTGAGGTGAACCGGATTGAAATCGGCCGTATGCACACCCGTTGGGATGGCTTCTTGGCCGATTATGAAAAGCGGTGGCGCAATTTCCAACTGGAACAAGAGCAACGCGCCACCGATGGCCAACGGCGCGACCGTCAACTCGAGGAGCAAATTCAAGAACAATTGGAGCGCATTAAAGAGTTGGAGGCTGAAAAAGATACCATTTGGCGGGTGCAGGCGGCACAGTTGGATGCGGTGAAGAATTTCCCCCGCATTTGGTTGGAAGAGGTGGAAAAGGCCCGCGCCCGCGACCCCAATCGGCGCCGACAGCCCGCCTTAGTCCCCGTGGAGATGGAATAACCCATCTTGAGAGTCGCAACGACTTTTGGAAGTCAAGAAATAAATCAGGTCAGTATTGGCTCGTCGTGGCCTGCGGCCACGCCTCGCTATTAAGAGGGTGTTTTTTTAGTTTGGGCGTTCGCCCAAACTAAAAAAACACCCTGCAAATGGCCAAGCCGCCGCAGGCGGCGAGGCGTATATGCCACAAAATGTTTACCTGATTTATTTCTTAACTTTCAATAGTCGTCGGCTTGCAATAACGGCTAAAGTCGTGAATTTTATTTCTCAATTTACTATTTGTGACGCGAGGTGACTTGTGGGTGATAGCAAGCATTTGACCACGGCCGAGTTAGAAGCGGGTTTGGCGCATATCCGCCAAGCCCCCCGCGATGAAGGGGTGTTGCACCTCATTGTGCGACGGCCGAAAGATGACGAACGAGAGGTTTTAACCATTGGCCAGCTCGATTTGGGGGAGGGGTTGGTGGGGGATAATTGGCGCACGCGGGGCAGTAAAAACACGGCCGATGGCTCCGCCCACCCCGAGATGCAGTTAAACTTGATGAACAGCCGCGCCATTGAACTCATCGCCCAAGGGGGAGCTGAGCGGTGGGCGTTGGCGGGCGACCAGTTTTATGTGGATTTTGATTTGAGTGAGGAAAATGTGCCTGCGGGAACCCAATTGGCGCTGGGCACGGCCGTTATCGAAGTGACCCCCGTGCCCCACAATGGGTGCAAGAAGTTTGTCGGCCGTTTTGGGCTAGAGGCAATGAAATTTGTCAATTCGCCAGTGGGCAAGCAACTCCATTTGCGCGGCATCAATGCGCGGGTGGTGCAAGCGGGCACGGTGCAGGTGGGGGATGTGGTGCGGAAATTGGAACGGCCGTAGCTGTTAAAGTTGCCAAAATCGTTAGGAATATTGTACTATCAACAACAATTGTTAAAAGAGATTACCCAGCGAGGCAACCGATGACCACAGGCGCACTCAACCCTGTCAAAGCATTACAAGGCGAAAATATCCGCCTGAAAAACGAATTGCGCGACATGCGCGAAGAAAATTATCTCCTTCGCAAAGCGTTTGAATCCCTTCTGACCCTTCAAGAAGTTTCCTCTAGCATAGATGCCAGTACCGATGTTTTGCATTTGGTAGACAGCATTTTAGTCTCCTCGTTGGCCTCCATTGGGGCCAATGATGGCTCGCTGATTTTGGTGGATGAGGAGAGCAACGAACTCTCTTTTGTGGTGGTGCACGGCCAAGCGCGGGATAAGTTAACAGGCTATCGGATGCCGATGGGAACGGGAATTGCGGGGTGGGTAGCCGAAAATGGGGAGAGTGTCATTGTGCCCAATGTGAACCTTGACCCCCGTTTTTCTCATCGGGTGGATGAAGAGTTTCAGTTCCGCACCCTCTCGATTTTGTGCGTGCCAATGATTTTCAACGGCCGTGTCCTTGGGGTCATCCAAGCCATCAACAAAACCAACCAGCGGGAGTTTAACGATTTAGACCTGCTTTTGTTCAAGGTCGTGGCTCAATTGGCCGCCCTCTCTATTGCCCGTGCGGAAGAAATTTTGGCTGAAGAAGTTTAAGTAGGGGCAGACCTTGTGTCTGCCCTGCATTTAGGACAACCACAAGGGTTGCCCCTACACCCCCCCAACGGTAGGCGCACCACAAAAACACTCCCCTGCCCCACACCGCCGCTTTCGGCCGCGACCTCTCCGCCATGTGCCTCCATAATGGCCCGCACAATGGCCAGTCCCAGACCCGTATGGCCGTAATCGCGCTGACGCGATTTGTCGGCACGGTAAAAGCGGTCGAAGACATAGGGTAGCTCCTCGGCCGCAATCCCATCCCCACTATCCGCCACGCGCACCACCACCTGCCCCTCCTCTTGCGCCACACTGATTTGCACACGGCCGCCGACGGCCGTGTAGTGCAACGCATTGTTTAGCAAATTAGAAACCACTTGGCGCAAACGCACTTTGTCCACCACCACAATGGGGTGCTTGCCCAATAGCTCCACCTGCAAACTAATTTGCTTGGCCACGGCCGAGGGCTGAAAGGTAGCGGCCGTCTCCTTGACCAACTCCGCCACATTAACCTCGCTCTTGTGCAAGGGCAGTTGCTTCGCCTCCGCCTGCGCCAACTCGTGCAAATCACTCACCAAGCTGGTTAGGTGCTGGGTGTGGGTGAGCAAACGGCCGATTTCCTCCCCTTCCAGCGGGTACACCCCATCCAAAATCGCTTGCAAATTGCCCTGCAACACATGGAGCGGGTTGCGTAATTCGTGCGCCACATCGGCCAGCAGATTGCGGCGCAATTTTTCAGCTTGCTCCAGCCGCTCGGCCATGCTGTTAAAGGCGTGCGCCACCTCGGCCATCTCTTGGCTCCCCGCCACGCGCACCCGATGGCCAAACTCCTGCGCCTCAATCGCCTTGGCCCCATGCACCAACTCCTCCAGCGGGGCGGTCAGTCGCTTGCTGACAAACACGCCCGCCCCCAAACTGAGCAAGCCACTCAGCACCAAAAAAAACGTGATGCCGATTAAAAAATTGCGCTCCGATTCCCGCTCAATTGCTTGCACCACATGGGGAGGAATGCTCTCGATAATCTCGGCCACCTCTGGTACGCGCTCGATAAAGCGTTCTGCCCCATACCCCGATTGCATGACGGCCGCTTGGAACGCAAACGGAATCACAATCATCAGCAAGATAATGCTGAGAAAGGCGAGGCTTTGTTGGATCCAGAGGCGTTTCATGTGAAGAAGCAGGGGAGCAGAGGGGCGGAGGAGCAGAGGAGAATAGCCACTAACCACTAACCACTCGCCACCAACCACTCCAACTTATAGCCCACCCCATAAACAGTGTGCAGGTAGGTAGGCTGGCGGTGGTTGGGTTCGATTTTGCGGCGCAGGTTGCGGATGTGGCTGTCGAGGGTGCGGTCTAGCCCCTCATAATCGTGTCCAAGAGCTTTGGTGATGAGGTCGTGGCGGGTGAGGACGTAGCCTGTTTGCTCCATGAGGATGCGGAGGAGGCTAAATTCGGTGCTGGTCAGCTCGATGAGTCGGCCGTCTACACGCACCTCATAACGGCCGCAATCCATGGCCAGCCCCCCCACTTGCAGAATGGGCGGCCGTGTCTCCGCCTCGCCAAAGTTGCGCAGACGCGCCCGCACCCGCGCCACCACCTCACGCGGACTATAGGGCTTGGTCACGTAATCATCCGCGCCCAATTCCAGCCCCACAATGCGGTCGGTCTCATCCACCCGCGCCGTCAGCATGATGATGGGGATGTGGCGCAGAGCCGCATCCCCCCGCACGAGGCGGGTGATTTCCCAGCCATCTTTGCGGGGGAGCATTAAATCGAGCAGGAGCAAATCGGGCTTTTCGCGGCGCAGGATGTGCACGGCCGTCTCCCCCTCATGCGCCACCAACACCTCATACCCCGCCTGCTCCAAATAGCCACGCAACAACCGCACCACGTCGGGGTCATCGTCTACGACTAAAATGCGTTGTTTCATGGAAGTCTTTCAGTCTTTCAGTCGGTCAGTCGGTCAGTCCGCTGAGAGACTGATAGACTGAAAGACTGAGAGACTATTCGTATCGGAGTGCTTCAATCGGCCGTAAATTCGCCGCCCGCCATGCGGGGTAAATGCCAAAGATGAGGCCAATGCCGATGGCGAAGCCTGTGGCCAGCGAGACTGTGCCCGCATCAATCACTGTTGCCAAATCCATCAGACTGGAGGCGATTTGGGAGATGCCCCAGCCGAGGGCAATGCCCAGTGCGCCGCCCAAACCGCTCAACAACATGGATTCTAGCAAAAATTGGAGCAAAATATCCCGCTTGAGCGCCCCAATCGCCTTGCGAATGCCAATCTCGCGGGTGCGCTCGGTCACACTAACCAGCATGATGTTCATGATGCCAATGCCGCCCACCAGCAGGGAGATGCCCGCAATGGCTCCCAAAAAGGCTGTTAGCGCGGCCGTGATTGTCGAAAAAGTGGCCAGCAAATCCGCTTGGCTGAAAATCTGGAAGTCGTCATCGGCCGCGTATTTAATGCCGTGTTCGCGGCGCAGGGCGGCCGTAATCTGCTCAATCGCCGCATCCGTCTGCTCCTCACTGGCCGCTTGCGCCGTAATCTGGCTCACCGCCTTCTCCCCCGTGCGCGTCCGCGTCGCATACAGTCGGTCATGTGCCGTCGTGATGGGCACAAACACGTTGCCATCGCTGTTGCCAAAACCCGACCCCGATTCGGCCAATACGCCCACGACACGATAACTGACTCCGTTAATTTTCACATTTTTGCCGATGGGGTACTCAGTGCCGAATAAATCCACGGCCGCTTCCGCCCCCAGCACCGCCACCCGTGCCTTGGTGTCCATATCGTTCTGGGTCAGCCCATCCCCACTTTGGAACTCGCTCATGTTGTTGACCATGAAATGGTTGGCTGTAATGCCCGACACCGTTGTATTGATGTTGTTCCCTTCGCGCACCACCGTCTGTTGCCCCTGCACCACGGCCGAAACCTCGGCCACATCGGGCGCATTGAGCGAGTTCGACAACACCGCCACATCACGCATACTCAGGGCCTGATAGCCCCCGCTGTTTTCCTGATTGGTCGAAATCGTCAGCAAATTGGTGCCAAACGCACTAATCTCGCTCGTAATCGAAGATTGCACCCCATTGCCAATAGACATCAGCGCAATCACCGCCCCCACCCCAATAATCACCCCCAGCATCGTCAGCACCGAGCGCAATTTATTGGCCAGCAAACTATCCAACGCCGTGCGGAAACTTTCACTAAAATTCATAATACCTCAACAAGATAGAGTGTAGAGATAGAGATAGAGGGGGTGTTGGTATGCTGAACAACCACGTTCCCTTCTATTTCTATCTCCCATCTCTATCTATTTCTCCACAATCACCCCATCCCGAATCCAAATGGTGCGGCCCGTTTGGGCGGCGACTTCGGGGTCATGGGTAATTAAAATCACAGTTTGCCCATCCGCGTGTAGTTGTTTGAAGATGTTCATTACATCCTCGCCCGACTTGCTATCCAATGCCCCCGTTGGCTCATCGGCCAAGATGATGTTGGGTTGGGTAACAAGGGCACGGGCGATGGAAACGCGCTGTTGCTGGCCGCCCGAAAGCTCATCGGGGCGATGGTCGGTGCGGTCGCCCAAACCAACAGAGGCCAACGCTTTGTGCGCCCGCTCGGAACGTTCGGTACGGCCAACCCCTTGGTACATCAGCGGGAGCATCACCTGCCGCAACGCCGTGGTTCGCGCCAGCAAATTAAACTGCTGGAACACAAAGCCAATGCGCTGATTGCGAATTTTGGCTTGCTCGTCATCGTTCAAGTTGCTGACATCCACCCCGCCCAGTTTGTACAGGCCGTCCGTGGGCACATCCAAACAGCCAATAATGTTCATCAGCGTGCTTTTGCCCGAACCAGATGGCCCCATAATGGCCACAAATTCCCCCTCGCCAATGACCAAATCCACCCCGCGCAAAGCGTGTACGAATTGGGTTCCCATCTGGTAAGTTTTGGTAATGTTTTTAAGTTCTATCATGGGTGTTATTCGTTACTTGTTATTCGTTATTCGTTATGGTGGTGTGTTTCATTTCAGTTGAGAGTCACCCTGGTTGCCCTGACCTCTGGTAAATATGAGACTGGGGGTAGGCACAAGGCCTACCCCTACAATGTTTCAACCCAAATGAAACACACCCATTGGTTACTTGTTATTGAGTTATTGGAATAACCAGTACCCCAATAACGAATAACCCAATAACTCCCCCTATCCGCCAAAGCCGGGAGGGCCACCGCCGCCGGGGCCGCCGCCATTTTGTTCGCCAAAGAAGCTGGGCAGGTCATTGCCGATGAGCAGTTGGTCGCCTTCTTGCAGGCCACTCGTAATTTCGGTGAAGTTTTCATCTTGCAAGCCAATCGTCACGGCCGTTTCCACCATCTGCTCGCCCACCACCAGCGTCACGCTGTACGTGCCCGCCTCGCGGTCGGCATTGATGGCGCGGTTGGGGACGAGGAGTGTGTTAAGCCGCTCGGCCGTTTGCAGTTGGGCGTTGGCCGTCATGCCCACCAACAGGGGCAACTCCGTCGGCTCCAAGGCCAAAAACACCTCGTAGCTGACAATGCCCGCACTGCTCTGGCTGGCTTGGGGGGCGATGGAAGCGACCTCGGCCGTCAGTTCTACCTCGGGCCACGCTTCCAGCGTCACCAACACGGGCTGGCTGGGGCTGATTTGGCCAATGTCCACCTCGTCCACATCCAACACCACCTCATAGCTATCGGCCGCCACCAACTGAATCATCGTGCCCGTGGCTTGCCCGCCGGGGGTGGCATTCACGGCCGTTACCAGCCCCGCAAACGGCGCGGTGAGGGTGGCTTTGGCCAAATTGCGCTCGGCCGTTTGCACATTGAGTTCCGCTTGTGCCACCGCCACCTCTTGCCGCACCCGTTCTGCTTCGCTGGGGCCAGCCAGCAAATCGGCCAAATTCGCTTGCGCCGTGGCCAGATTGGCCTCGGCCGTGGCGATTTCGGCCGCGCTCGGCCCCGCCAACACCTTGGCCAGCCGTGCCTGCGCCGCATCCAAATTGGCCTGTGCCGAAGCGACACTGGCTTGGTTGCTGGCGATGCTCGACGTGTTGCCCCCCGCCCGCAAGCTATCCACACGCTCCTGCGCTTGGGCTAAATCGGCTTGGGCTTGCAACAGTTGCACCCGCGCCGCCTCTTCCCGCGCCGAGCCGCCCACACAATCCCATGTGTCGCTTTCGGCCACGTAGGTGCAATCAAAACTAGAGCGATGCCGCTCTTCGGCCAGACGCGCCGCGTCTTGGGCAGTGACCAACGCTTGTTCGGCCGCTAACAAATCAGCTTCGCTTCCGCCCGAGTTGGTTTGCGCCAAACGGGAACCCGCCCCGTTCAGGCTGGCTTGGGCTTGGCGCACATTGGCTTCGGCCGTGGCCACATCGGCCGCGCTTGGCCCCGCCAACAGCGCATCCAGCCGCGCTTGGGCGTTGGCCACGTTCGCCTCTTGCAGGGCAATGGCGGCGGCCGTGGGCGGGATGAGCAAATCGGCCAAGTTGCTCTCTTGGATGAGCAACGCTTGTTGGGCATTGAGGAGGTTGCGCTGTAAATCGGCCGTGTCGAGTTGCACCAACACCTGCCCCGCTGTCACCTCATCCCCCACGGCCACCAAAATTTCGGCCACCCGCCCTTGGGTGGTGAACGAAAGGTCGGCCGTCTTTTGGGCTTGCAAACGGCCGCTGGCCGAAGCACTAGCCGACAAATCGCCCACAAAGACAGCCACAATTTCGCTCTCGCTCTCGCCCACTGCGGCCGTGGCCGCACTCTCGGGCGTAGCTCCCGCGCACCCCACGGCCGCGACCAGCATGGCCAGTATCGTTAGAATTAAAAATAGTTTTCGGAACATAATTTTCTAGGGTAGGGGCAGTCTTGTGGTTCCCTCAGTCGGTCAGCTGAGATTTTAGGTAGGCACAAGGCACTCAAATCATCACCTGAGATGAAACACACATTTTTCTAATTTCCCCCATTCAATTGGAATTGGAAAACGGGCAACACATTGCCGATGAGCAGTTGGTCGCCCGCATTAAGGCCGCTGGTGATTTGGGTGTAATTTTCATCTTGCAAGCCAATGCCCACAATAACCGTTTCGGTCGTTTCACCCAGCACGCGGGTGACGCTGTACTGGTTGGCGGCACGGTTGGCCGCGATGGCGGCATTGGGGACGAGCAAAACCTCGTCTAATTCGGCCGTAATCAGTTGGGCGTTGGCGGTCATGCCCAGCAAGAGGGGCAATTCGGTGGCGGGCAAGCTCAGGTACACATCATAGCTGGTGATGCCGCTGGCACTGCTGTTGGCTTGCGGGGCGATGCGGAGCAGTTCGCTCTCCATCTCCACCTCTGGCCACGCCTCCAGCGTGATGAGGGCGGGCTGGCCGATTTGCAAACGGCCGATATCCACCTCGTCCACGGAAAGCACCACTTCCAGACTGCTTTTGTCTATCAGTTCGATAACCACCCCGCTGGCCACTTCGCCCTCGGCGACGTGGACGGCCGTCACCAACCCCTCAAACGGGGCAGTGAGGGTGGCACTGGCCAAATCAGCTTCGGCGTTGGCCACATTCAACTGGGCTTGCGCCACTTGCGCCTCGGCCACCTCGAGTTGAGCGGCCGAATTGCCCGCCAGCAAGTTCTCCAAATTCAGTTGCGCTTGGGCAACTTGCACCTGCGCCGAGGCGATTTCTTGGGCGGTGGGGGGAGCCAACAGCGAATCCAAAGCTGTCTCAGCATTTTCCACCCGCGCCGCATTGGCCGACACATCAGCGGCCGAGGCGTTCACCGCATTGGGGTCAGCCCCCGCCATGACGCTGTCGTAGTTGGCTTGCGCTTGGGCGTACTCGTTTTGGGCGGCCACGAGTTGGTCGTGGAGTTGTTGGTTGGAAAATTCGGCCGTGCGCTCCTCGATTTGCTCGAGGTTGAGGCGGGCGCGTTCCAGCCGCGCCGTGGCCGCCAATCTATCCGCTTCGCTGATGCTCGTGCGGGTGTTTTGCAGTTGGGCGGAGGCGGAGTAGAGGTTGGCTTCGGCCGAACGCACATCCGCTTCGGCGATGATGCGGTCTTGCTCGCTGGCTCCTGCCTGCAAGGTGGCCAAGCTGGCTTCGGCGCTGGCCAAGCTGGCCTCGGCCGCCGCGACTTTGAGTGGGTCGGGCGGGGTTTGCAGGTTGGCCAAGCTGGCCTCGGCCGAGAGCAAGCTCTGTTGGGCGTTGGCGAGGGCGAGTTCGAGGTCGGCCGTGTCGAGTTGCAACAGCACGTCGCCCGCCTGCACCACATCGCCCACGCGCACGGGTAGGTGGGTGACGATGCCCGAGGTGGAGAGGGCTAAGCTGGCTTGGCGGCTGGGTTCAACACGGCCGCTGGCAGTGGCGCTGGCGGCCAGTTCGCCCATAAAGGCGGTCACGATTTCCCCTGTTTGGGGGGTGTCAGCGGCCGTGGCCGCCGCTTGTTGGCGGGTAATGCCCCACCAGCCCACGGCCGCTAAGGCGACGACGCTGATGAGAATCCAAATCCATTTTTTCATAAGTGGTTAGTGGTTAGTGGTTAGTGGTTAGTGGTGTTAGCTGACTAGCTGACAAGCTGACTAGCTGACAGCTAACAGCTAAAAGCTACCAACTAAATCTGCAAAACTTTCGCAGAGCATCTGCAAGTTTGGCTGGGGTAGGGGCAAGTAAATTATTGGCACAAAGACTTAAACGGCCGTTTAACATTCCTTAACATCCATCCCTATAATCGGTAAGTGGTGTCATTATGCAACCCATTGAACTTAGCCACCTCCGCCTCGATTCCACCTTAGCCGATTTGCCTCACCACGATTTTACAGTGCCACCCGATATTTTGGGGCGCACCGTGGCCGAGGAGCTAGAACAACGGCCGACTGTGCCCGGTGTTATTGTGCAAAATGGGGAAGAAGTTTTAGGGGTTTTTTCCCGCCGCCAATTTTTGGAGCGGGTGGGGCGGCCGTATGGGGTGGAGATATACCTCAATCGGCCGATTTCGGTCATGATTAAAAACCTCGCCCCCACTTATCTGGCCTTCCTCAGCACCCAAACCGTCCAAAACGCGGCCGAGGCCGCCCTGCACCGTTCCCAAGGGTTACTCGATGACCCAGTTGTGGTGCTGTTTCCCGACGGCCGTTTGCGGCTCTTGCACAGCTATGTGCTCATCCTCGCCCAATCCCACCTGCTCAACTTACTAACCAACCTCGAGAAAAATCGGCGGCAACTAGCCGAATCGTTAGAGCGCATCGGCCGTGAACTGGCCACCAGCCGCAGTTTAGACAAGCTCACCAAGCGCATCCTCAAAGAACTGGACAAAGTGATGCCCCACGAACGGGCATTGGTCATGCTCCAAGAGGAGGAGGATTTATACCCCATCGCCATGCGCGGCTTCCCCGAACAAATGACACTGAATGATGTGCGCATCCGCATTCGCCCCACGGCCGATGATGTGTTTCGGCGCATTGTAGACACCCAAGAAGCCATCGCCTTGGCCGACGTAACCCAAGACCCAGAGTGGCAATTCACCGACAAACTGCCCCTCAACCACTCGTGGCTGGGCGTTCCACTCACCATCCAAGGACGAGTTATCGGCATGATTTCGGTCACACGCCCCCCCACCAACGCCTTTACGGCCGACGATGTGATGCTGACCCGCGCCTTTGCCAGCCAAGCGGCCGTGGCCATTGAAAACGCCCGTCTAAACGACGAAATAGATAGCTTTAACACCCAATTGGAACAAATGGTGGTTCAACGCACGGCCGAACTGAACCGTGCCTATGCCATTTTGGAACGGCTAGACAAGACCAAAAGCGATTTTATCAACGTCTCGGCCCACGAATTGCGCACCCCCATCACCGTTATTCGCGGCTACGCCCAAATGTTGGCCGGCAACCAGCAACTGCAAGCAGACAGCACGGCTCCCATGTTGTTGGATGGCATTCTGACGGGCATTCAACGGTTACATCAGGTGGTCAACAACATGTTAGATGTGGCCAAAATTGATGCCAACACGTTGCAAGTGGTGCGGGAAGAGCTCTTTTTACGGCCGCTCATCGAAAAAATAGCCGCACCCTATGAGCATGACCTCATCCAGCGGCGGCTGACCTTGGATTTAAGCGAATTGCCCCACATGCCCCCGCTGGCGGCCGACCCCGATTTGTTGACCAAGCTGTTTGAGGGCTTGTTGGTTAACGCCATTAAATACACCCCCGATGGGGGGCAGGTGTATATTCGCGGCCGAGTATTGCCCGACAGCAACACGGCCGAAATCGCCATCCAAGACACCGGCATCGGCATTGCCCCCGAAAACCACACCCTCATCTTTGAAAAATTTTTCCAGATGGGCGAACTGGCCTTACACTCCTCGGGGCGCACTAAATTTAAGGGTGGGGGGGCAGGGTTGGGGTTGGCCATTGCCAAAGGGATTGTCGAGGCGCACGGCGGCCGTTTGTGGGTTGAAAGCGTGGGGTACGATGAAACCACCCTGCCCGGCAGTACATTTTTCATCCACCTGCCTTACCCCAACTAAAAACGCAGTGCAAGATGGGAGTTTTTAAGGCAGATAAAACACACCTTATTCAATCAGCAATAACGGCCGTAAAAGCTCCCCCACCTCGGCCACCTCTCCATAAAATAGCACCTGCTCGGCCACCCCGCGCAGAGTGTCCGATATATCTGCTCCGTGCGGGGCAATCACCCAAATGGGGATGCCTTTGGCAGAGGCATAACCCACCTCAATGCCAATCCCCACCCCCTTCTCGCTAAACTCCACCAACAGCACCTCGCTCGCTTCGATGAGGTTAAACGCAACCGACATCAACTCGGTGGGCGGCAAGGCAATGGCTCCCCACTGCTCAACATCCCGCACAACACAATGGGTGTGGTGGCCTGCGGCCGTCAACACGGCCGACAACGCCTCCAGCAACGGCCGATTCTGCTGGTCAGGATGATATTTATGTGCCAAATAGATGTTCATTAAACCAATAACCAGTAACGAATAACTTCACAAGGGCGGATACCCCGTAATGTCCCGAATGGCGTGGTAGAGCGGTTCCAAACGGCCGTACATCTTCTTGTACACCCGCTGGTAAAGCTGTTCATAGAGGGCGTGGTGCTGGGGGTGGGGCTGGAACACATCCCCCAAACGGGTCATGCGGGAGACGGCCGTGGCAAAATCGGGGTGCAAGCCAAGGCCAACGGCCGCGACCACGGCCGCGCCCAACCCCGAAGCCTCATACGTGTGCGGCCGAGCGGCGGGCAAGCCAAAAATATCGGCCGCCATTTGCATGGCCGCATCGCTCTGCGAACCACCACCCGCCACCCGCAACTCTGTCAGCGGGACGCGACTACGGCGCGAGACCCGCTCCCCCGCCTCGCGCAAGCCATAAATCAGCCCTTCCAACAGGGCGCGGTAGACGTGTGCCTTGGTATGCACATCCCCAAAGCCAATAATCGCCCCTTTTGCTTCGGGGCCGGGGATGCGAATGCCTGTGGACCAATAGGGCTGGAGCATGAGGCCCATCGAGCCGGGCGGCACTTGGGCGACGAGTTCGTTGAGCAGTTCCTCGGCCGAAATGCCCCGTTCGGCCGCCGCCTGCACCTCCTCATGGCCAAACTGCTCCTTGAACCAACTAACCATCCAAAAACCGCGATAAAGCTGAATTTCGAGGCTGTAGGCGCGGGGCACGGCCGCTGGGAAAGGGGGGATGAGCGGAATCGCCTCCACATATTTGTGGCTGGTGGCGGTAAACGAGGCGGTTGTGCCAAAGCTGAGGCATCCTACATGGGGTTCTAAACCACCTGACCCCAATACCTCGCACGCCTTGTCGCCAGCGGCGGCGATGAGCGGCAAGCCAGCGGGAATGCCCGTGGCCTCGGCCGCCTCGGGGGTAATCACGCCCAATGTTTCGGTGGGATGGACTAAATCGGGCAAAATTTGGGGCGACATCGGCACCGCCCGCCATTTCCAATCCCAACTGGCCGCCCATGTGCCCTTTTTGTAGTCAAAGGGCACATACCCCACTTGGCAACCGACCGAATCCACAAAACGGCCGACCAATTTGTGGGTGAGATAGCCCGACAAAAACAAAAATTTGTAGGTGTTGTACCAAATTTCGGGCTGGTTGAGGCGCAACCAGTTGGCCTCGGCTTGGGCTTGCACCTGTTTCAGGGTGTCCATCATGCCCACAAGGCGAAAGGCGAAGCCCCACAGCCCGCCGACAGGGGGGCAAGCCTTCGGTGCGCCGTTGGTCTAGCCAAACAATGGCGGGGCGCAGGGGACGGCCGTCCTCGTCCACATTGATGAGCGTACTGCGCTGGGTGGTCAGCGTGACCCCCGCCAGATTTTCCCGCGCCACGCCGGGCATTTCCCACAACTGCTGGCACGCCTTGCAGAGCGATTCCCAATAATAATCGGGGTCTTGCTCCGCCCAGCCCGGTTGGGGCGAGGTATACGGCTCGATGTGAACTTGGGATTTGGCCAGCAAATTGCCCTCGATGTCGAACAGCAGGGCGCGGACGCTTTGGGTTCCGTTGTCTATGGCAAGGATGTGGGATTTCATGGGTGGGGTTATTGGGTTATTGGTTATTCGTTATTGGTTATTAGTTTACTCGAATAACCAATAACCAGTAACCAATAACGAGTAACTCCCTACTGACCATCAAAAAAGGCCACCACCCGTTCCATGAGCAAATCGGCCGTTTCCCCAGTGAAGTTGTGGCCTGCTTGGTCGTACCAGAAGCATTGGGTGGGGTGGTTGCGGCTTTGGAGCAGAGCGCACAGCTCTTCGCTCCACGCGAGGGGGGTGGTGGCATCGGCCGTGCCGTGGTGGATTTGGAGGGGGGGTTGCCAGAGGTGGAGGTGGTTGAGGGGGAAACGGCCGTCAACACCTCCTCAGGGGCGGCCAACTCCGCCTCCCCGTTTGGCCATCCGACCACACGATGATTTGCTCGAAATTGCGCCGCTCGTCGCCGCTCATGGAGGCGTAGAGCACGGCCGAGGTAATCGCCTCGGGCCAGACGGTGAGCACCCGCTGAGCAATGCCGCCGCCCATGCTGTGCCCCCACAAATGGATGCGCTCGCCATCGGCGCGGCGCAACACACTGGCTGGGTCTTGGCTTTGGCCGCGCACAATGGCAATGAGATTCAGCACATCCACGGCGTAATCCACCCGAAATAGATTATCACCACCTGTGTCAGAGGGGGAAATTACGGTAGTTGGGGTGGATGACCAGATAACCCGCCTCAGCCAGTGCATCGGCATAGGGGGTGGTGTAGGTTTGCACCCGATAGGTCGCCTCGGGCACGTAGCCGTGCAAGACGAGGACGACGGGGAATTTTTCGCCGTCGTGGGGCACATTCATAAAGCCGTATACTGTCAGCCCATCGCTGGGGTAGCGGATGAGGTAGCGGGTGAAGGTGGGGTGGTTTTGCAGGGTTTCGACAATGACCAATTCGCCGCCGCCATAGCTCCGCTGGCGCAGTTCGGCGATGGTGTAGCCTGTGTAGGGTGCAGGGACAAGGGACGAGGGACTAGGGACAGGGGACGGGGTGACAGTCGCCTCTCCTCCAGTCCCCAGTCCTACAGTCCCTAGTCCCCCTTGTCCCCTTTCTTCCAGCGGCACGGCCGTGTACGTCGCTTGCAGGGGGGGCAAGGTGGCGGTGGCGGTGGGGGGCAGTTCGGCCACGGCCGCCAGCGTGGGCAAGGCAATGGTCGGTGGGGCGGGCGCGGCCGTGACGGGTTGGCAAGCCACCAGCCAGCCTAACAACATGGTTAAAAGCAATTGTTTATGGTCATTTGTCATTTGTCATTCGCCATTCGTCATTGGCCATTTGCTGGCAATGACCAACTTCCTTTGCTCATTGTTCATTGCTCATTGACTACTTACACATCGGCCGCGCCTGTGGCTTGCAGGTAATCGGTGTAGCCGCCTTTAAATTCGCGCAAACGGCCGTCGCGCAACTCCAAGGTGCGGTCTACGACGCGATCCAAGAAGTAGCGGTCATGGGAAATGACGATAACCGTCCCCACAAACGTTTCCAGCACCTCCTCCAATACCTCAATCGAAGCGATGTCCAAATTGTTCGTCGGCTCATCCAGCAAGAGCAAATTGGGTTTGCCGAGGACGAGTTTGAGCAGTTGCAAGCGGCTCTTTTCGCCGCCGCTCAGGGTGGCAATACGGCCGCGAGCCTGCTCATAGGTGAACAGGTACTTGTGCAAAACCGCCATCGCGTCCTGCTCATTCAGCGGCGCCACCTGCCGTAACTCCTCGATGAGCGAATGGCGCTGGTTGAGCGTCTCCTGCTCTTGGGCGTAATAGCCAATCTGGCTACTCGGCCCAATTTTGATTTGGCCACGGCCGTTGAATCCCCCCAGCAGTTGGCGCAGGAGCATGGATTTGCCCGCCCCGTTCGGGCCAATAATACCCACCCGTTCGCCATGCCAAATGGTGGCGTTGAGGTTTTGCCACAGGAGGCGGCCGTTGGGCAACACCAACCCCGCCTGCACCAACTCCACCACCTTATTGCTCCCCCGCCAGCCCGCCAACTCGAGTGCCATCTTGCGGTTGTCGGTCACTTTTTCAATTTTGTCCATCCGTTCCAACATCTTGTAGCGATGGCGGGCTTTGCGGGCAAACTGCTCATCGTCATACTGCTTGGCCCACAACTCAAAACGGGCAATAGCCTCCTCAATGGCTGTAATCTCTTTTTGTTGGGCGGTGTAAAGCTGTTGTTGGCGCAAGCGGCGCAATTCCCGCTCGCTGGTATAGGTGGTGTAATTGCCGTGGTAGAGAGTGATACGGCCGTTTTCCAACTCGGCAATGTGCGTTGCCACCTCGTCCAACAAATAGCGGTCGTGGGAAATGATGAGGACACAGCCCGTGTACTTTTGGAGCAATTTCTCGAGTTGCCGTTTGGCGGGCACATCTAAATGGTTGTCGGGTTCATCCAGCAGGAGCAGTTGGGGTTGGCGCACAATCAGTTTGGCGAGGAGGATGAGCTTTTTCTGGCCGCCACTCAACACGGCCGTCTGGCTCCGCCAATGGATTTCTTCCAACCCCACCTGTTGCAACGCCTGCTTGACCTTGCTTTCGTAGCGAGGGCCGTCCAGCCGCTCGTAATCGGCGAGGAGGCGGCCGTGGGCGGCCGTGACCCGCTCCAATTCGTCGGGGTCGCCGTACACCTCGGGTTCGCCCATCAGCAGTTCTAGCTCCAACATTTGCTCTTCGATGGCGTTCAGTTCGGGCACGGCCGTGAGCGCCTCCTGCCACACGGTGCGCCCCGTGTCCAGCAGGGGTTCTTGCTCCAGCCGCCCCCATGTCAGTTTGGGAATGCGGTAGATGTTGCCCACATCGGGCGGCAACTCCCCCGCTATAATTTTCATGAGGGTGGATTTGCCCGCCCCGTTGGGGCCGACGAGGCCGATGCGTTGCCCTTGTTGTAGCTCAAAGTTCAGCCCTGCAAACAGTTGTTTGCTGGCCAGTTGCAGGGTGATGTTGTCGAGGTTAAGGATGATTTCAGCCATGATAGTTACTCGTTATTGGTTACTGGTTATTCGTGACAAATTGGTGGACTACGTACCCAATAACGAATAACGAATAACCAGTAACAACAAAAACGGCCGAGGCGCGTGTGCGCCTCGGCCGTGAAGAGATCTCAGGTAGGTTTGCGGGGAACCGCTAAACTTTACATAAAGTTTGCTCACGAGGCGCAAAGAACAAAGCCTGCGCGAAAGAGCCAAGAAAGGTGGAGCGAAATGCACCATGAATGGGGGAAATAAATAACATGGGCGTAACAATAGCGAAATTTCGGCCGTGAGGCAAATGGCGGCTGGGAAATTAGTCCCATACGATAGGAAGACAAGTTTGAGAGGGGGGGAAAACGGCCGTAACCCAATCTTCTACCAGAGGTGGCCGAACATCGGCCGTGCCAAGCCTGCCATCCACCTGCTTCCATAGGACTTTTAGGCTATCCTAAATATACTTGACACATTTGTTCGATTTTTGCTATTCTGCTTTCCATTAGGCAAGCAGTTTCACCCCCTCTCATTGTTCCCAAACTGTAACCCAACTTATTGTCCCTCTCTGCTGTTTTAGGAGGTTTAAGATGAGTAACACTCTCGAACGTGTCGTCGGAAAAGCGGTCTTGGATGTCAATTTCTGGACTGCACTGGTTACAGATGCCGAAGCCGCCCTGACCAAAGCAGGCTTCAGTTTGAGCAACGCCCAAATGGCGCGTTTACAAGCTGGGCTGGCGAAGACAGGCAAGGGGAGCAATGCCCAAACCCTGTTTGCCAACATTCGCGCCTTTAGCGGCGAAATTGCTGATTATTGGCGGTAATCTCTTCCCCTGTATCTTTTGAATCTCAAAACTGGCAGACGAAATCAAGTCTGCCAGTTTTTTTGTGCCCCAAAGGGTTGACACCCAGCCATTTTTTAGCTACCTTTCTCACTGGTAGGTGAACCTCTCCCCCTCAATACAACCAGTGTCACCTCATTTATTTTCCTTACCCAGCAGTTGCAGGAGAAAATATGAATAACAGTATCGAACGGATTGTCGGAAAAGCGGTCTTGGATGCGAAGTTTTGGGCCGCATTGGTGGAAGATGCAGAGGCCGCTTTGGCCAAAGCAGGTTTTAGCCTGAGCAAAACGCAACTATTGCGTTTGCAAGCAGGCCTTGCCCAACACAAAAGCAAAAGCGGAACACAGAGTTTGTTCTCCAATGCCCGGACAGATATGTTTGGGGAGTTTTGGAGGTAATCCCCAAATTAGTTGTTGGAGCTAATCAATATCAAAGCGAGAGGGTACCCATCTCTCTAGTAGTTTTTAGGAAAAATCATGAACAACAGTATTGAACGAATTGTCGGAAAAGCGGTCTTGGATGCAAAGTTTTGGGCCGCATTGGTGGAAGATGCCGAGGCCGCTTTGGCCAAAGCGGGTTTTAGCCTGAGCAAAACCCAAATGTCGCGCTTGCAAGCAGGCCTTGCCCAACACAAACAAACGGGTGGAACCTTGATTCCCACTACCTTATCTATAGGGGGCTATTGGCGAGGATAAGTCTACGGGTACGAGAAGATAAAAAGAGAGAGGCAGAACCTCTCTCTTTTTGTTTACCTGAATGGGAAAAGAGCGTAAATTTCGGTCGTGCAGTGACCATTTTGCCGTTGACACGGCCGCTCCTTTTGGCTACCTTTCTTAGCGATGGTACTAACCACTCGTCTCTTCACTATTGCCACTGGTTTAGCCCTCATTTATAACCCACTTTTTTTCACCATAAGGAGATTGTATGAGTAATAAAATGGAACGAATTGTTGGCAAAGCGGTTTTGGATGCCGCCTTCCGCGAAGCCCTGATAGCCAACCCCGAGGCCGCCTTGGCCGAAGCGGATCTTACCTTGGGCGCAAAGAAGCTCGAGGAATTAAAAGCTGGAATTGAGCGTTACAAGCAAGATAGTGAAGCCCAAGCTTTCCTTGCAAATACTGCTGGTACTACAGCACGGGGAGATTATTGGCGAGGATAGTTTTTTTGCATGATTCACGGTTCTAGGGAGAGTCTCTTTACAAATTTTGACTATGAACAAGGACTTGGAACGTTTGTTACCGTCCTTCCCGTCCAAATTGTAAGGGGTGTTTAGGAGCTAGGGGGGCACCTTGTGGTTGCCCTAGGGAGACTGGGGTAGGCACGAGGCCTACCCCTACAATGTTTCAACCCAAATGAAACACACCCATTGTAAAGATGGTTTGAACCACGCCTTTTTTGTTACGGGAGAGGACTCTTTTGGCTGACCTCTCCCCATATCATTCCTAACAAGCCACTTATTTTGGCTATCCCAATGGAAATTTTGCGCCCACAAATGATTCAAGGTTATCGCCAAACTTTCCTTAAGTTTTTAACTTGGGGTGTTTTATTAGTTCACCTAATTGCTTTGTTTTTAATGTTTCAGCCCCCATTACCTCAATGGGAGTATTTTGTTGTTCTAACTTTCTTTATCATAGCATTAGCAACTAGCGCCATTCTTAGTGCACTCAGTCAATATCAAACAGCCGCCATTATTTTTTGCCTTATTTTTAATATTGATTTATTAGTTGGCCTTGCAATTAATAGCCCAGAAGGGACTGTTTTTGTAACAACTATATTTGTTATTGGATTGACCCAAGTTGTTTTAATTAGTGGTATGCTATTGGGAAGCCAAGCTATTGCCATTTCAGGGTTAATAAATACATTTCTCGTTGTTTTAATAACAGGATTGTTACGACCAGATGACGCAGATTTTTATAGTCGCACCTTTTTATTTGGAGGAGCTTTATTTCTATCAGCCCTTGCGTTTTGGCTATATCAACGCAGTTTAGACCGTACTTTGTTTGCCAATGAAGAATTGTTGAGACAAGTGCAGGAGCAAGCGGCCGTGCTGGCCACCCAAAACGAGCAATTGCGAAAACTGAATACTGAACAGGAGCGGTTTTTAATTACCCTCGAAGAAAAAGTGGTCGAGCGCACGGCCGAACTCCAAGAAACCATCGGCGAACTCAACACCTTCTCCAGCACCGTCGCCCACGACCTTAAAACACCGTTGGGCGGCATTATCGGCTATGGCGAAATGTTACACGAAGAGCTAGAGGGAAGCCCCCCAACCCAAGAACAAGCCCACCTCGCCGACCGCATTGTGCAAATAGCCTTTCGGATGCGCGAAATTATAGACAGCCTACTCCTGCTGGCGCGTACACGTGGCGCCGAGGTGCAAACCGCCCCCATGGCCATGTACGATGTGGTGCAAAGCGCCTGTGACCGGCTGAGTTATGTCATTCTGCACAACGAGGTGCAAATCCACATGGCGGCCGAATGGCCTCTCGCCTTGGGCAACAAAGCATGGGTGGAGGAAGTGTGGGCCAACTACCTGAGCAATGCCATCAAATATGGGGGTAAACCCGCCATCATCCATGTGGGGGGCGAAATTTTGCCCGAAACGGCCGAAGCCCGCTTTTGGGTGCAAGACAACGGCCGTGGCCTGACTCCCGCCGAGCAAGAAAAACTCTTTGTGCCTTTCAGCCAACTTCGCCAAGCCAAGGATAGCCACGGGTTGGGTTTGGCCATTGTCAAACGCATCACCACCAAATTAGGGGGCGAAGTTGGTGTGGAAAGCACCGTCGGTGAAGGAAGCCGCTTTTATTTCACCTTGCCCTTGGCGGAGGAGTTGGTGAGAAACTAAAAGTAGCAAGTGAAAAGTAAAAGGTGAAAAGTCATTCGTTCGACGGCCGTTTGCGGGTGCAAACGGCCGTTTTGTTTGACAAATAGGCTGTGCAATTGTACAATTTTTATTAAGTGGACTAAAGTCCGTTTATAAAATTCCAGATTGACCAAACACCCTATTCCTGCCACAATGAGGCACAACAAAGGATAATCCCATGACTCCCCCACCCATCCAAGGCTTACACCACATCACCGCTTTTGCGGGCGACCCCCAGCGCAATGTGGATTTTTACACCCAAGTTCTCGGCCAGCGGCTTGTCAAACTGACAGTCAATTTTGACGACCCCGGAACCTATCACCTCTACTATGGCGATTACGCGGGCCAGCCGGGCACCATTCTGACATTTTTCCCGTGGCCAATGGCGCGGCGCGGGGTGCGCGGCACGGGCGAAATCTCGGCCGTGGCCTACAGCATCCCCCACTCTGCCCTCAACTTTTGGCGCGAGCGGTTGACCGCTCATCAAATCCCCTTTGGCGAAGAAACCCGCTTTGGCCAGCCCCTCCTCACCTTTAGCGACCCCGATGGCATGATGCTGGAATTGGTGGGGCAAGAAGCAGACGTAGACACGGCCGCGACCACCCCACCCCCCACCAACGACATCCCCACCGCATACGCCCTGCGCGGCTTCCACAGCGTCACGCTCTGGGTGCGCACGGCCGAACCCACGGCCGCCTTGCTGACCAACAGCTTTGGCTACCAACTGCTGGGCGAAGAAAACGGCCGTCGCCGCTACACAGGCACGGGCAACCTCGGCCAATTGGTAGATGTGGTGGCGCGGCCCGAACTCGGCCGAGGGAGCATGGGCGCAGGTTCTATCCACCACATCGCCTTCCGCACGGCCGATGACACCGAGCAGTTGGCGTGGCAAACCACCCTCACCCAGCAAGGGTATGGGGTCACTTCCGTGCGCGACAGGCAATACTTCAACTCCATCTACTTCCGCGAACCAAGCGGCGCCCTGTTCGAGATTGCCACCGACCCACCCGGCTTCACGGCCGATGAACCCCTCGAGAACCTCGGCCAAGAACTCAAACTGCCCTACTGGCTGGAACCCAACCGAGCGCATATTATGCAAATTCTCCCCCCGCTGGATGCGCAGAGGGGCGGAGGAGCAGAGGCGCAGAGGGGAAACTGACCGACTGAGAGACTGACGGACTGACCGACTAAGAGACTACCATGCCCCCTTTTCTCGGCCCACACCAAGGGCAAATCATCCAAAGTACCGGACGGCCGTTGGCGCAAGCCAAAGCGGCCATGATACTCGTCCACGGCCGTGGGGCCAACGCCCCCAGCATCCTCACCCTTGCCGATGAGTTTGACCAGCCCGAATTTGCCTACCTTGCCCCCCAAGCGGCGGGCAACACATGGTACCCCTACAGCTTTTTAGAAGAGCTACACAACAACCAGCCGGGGCTAGATTCCGCCCTGCAAGCCATTGCCGATGTGCTGGATGATGTGCAAAAAGGGGGCATCCCTCCCGAAAAGACCATCATCGGGGGCTTTTCGCAAGGGGCTTGCTTGGCGATGGAATTTATCGCCCGTCACGCCCGCCGCTATGGGGGGGCTTTCGCTTTCAGCGGTGGCCTCATTGGCCCATTGGGGATGGCTCGCCAGTATGCTGGTTCGCTGGCAGGCACACCCATCTTTTTGGGGTGTAGCAACATTGATTTTCACATTCCCGAGGAGCGGGTGCATGAAACGGCCGAGGTGTTGACCCAAATGGGCGCGGCCGTCGAAACCCGCATCTACCCTCAAATGGGGCACACCGTTATTTACGAAGAGATAGAATTCGTTCAACAAATGATGCGAACATTGGTACAGGAGACGACATGAAACGACTACAAACCCAAGGTGTTCACCATATCACCCTTATTGGTGCCGACAAACAAACCTCGATGGATTTTTGGGAGGGGGTGTTAGGCATGCCCTTCGTCTTCGAGCAACCCAACTTGGATGTGCCCGAAGAAAACCATCTCTATTTTGACCCCGGCGACGGCCGCTTGGTGACCATTTTTACCAACGAAAATCGGCGGCCAGACCCCCGTCCCACCCCCGAAGTAATTGGCAATCTGCACCACCTCGCCTTCATCGTTTCCCGCGCCACCTACACCCAAGTGGCCAAACGGCTAGACGAGCGGGATATTCGCCACAGTGGCGAAATAGACCGAGGCTTCATGTACTCCATCTATTTCCGCGACCCGTTGGGGTTGTTGGTGGAACTGGCTTGCTACAAGTTTGAGCCACCCACCCACACCACCCACGCCCAAGTGCTGGCCGAGGCGCACCGCATTCGCACCGAACGCGGCGATTACAACATCGCCGATGAGCATTTGGCGGATGCGATAGAGGCGTTGACCCACCGCCGATAACCAATAACAAATAACCAATAACAAATGACCAATGACCAATGACCAATGACAAAAAACTTCATTGGCCATTGGTCATTTGTGCGATGGCTTCCTGTAATTGCGCCACTTCCCCCTCTAATCTCGCCCGCGTTTCAGCCAATTCGCGGGCGATTTCATCCCACCAATTTTCCCCTTCAGTACCCGTTGTTTGCGCTTTGCGCCACAGGCGGGCGATATTCTCTTGGCGCAAGGCGACCAATTGTTGGGTCACTTTGCGTTGCCGCCGTTGGCATTTCAGCACCTTTTCGCGCCATTGGCGCACCTCCCGCGCCTCGATTTGCCTCAAAGCGACCAGTTCTTGCGGGTTTAGCTCGCCCGCCAAATCATATAAGCGTTGCCCATCGCCCGCTTCGTAGGCGTTGTTAATGGCGACCATCATGGTGGTGGCATACGCCTTGGTCATGGCTCCCTCGGCCAAATCGGGGTGAAATTTTTTGACAAGTTCGCGGTAGAGCTGTTTTTCGGCCGCTTTGTCGCGGGGCAACAGGTAGGGAACGAGTTCCTCGGCCGTTTCCCCCTCGAGGTGGGGGATGTGTTCAGGGTCGTCGCTTCCCAAGGGATGGCTCTCTTCGGCGAGGGGCACATCGGCCGTTTGCAAGCGCAACTGGGCGATGAGGTTTTGTTTGGTGGCATACGCGGCCAACACCCCATCCACCAACTTATCTAAACGCAAACGGCAGTGCATCCGAAAGGCGTTGACGGCCGCCGCCTCCTGTGCCAAAACGGCTTCGGCCGCTTGCAAGGCCAACCGCGCCGCTTCAAACTCCGCTTCTAAATCTCGTATCTGTTGTTGGCTGGTGATGGTCAGTTTAGTCATTTGTCCCTTGTCTCTTGTCCTTCGCCCGCCTGCGTTGGGCAAAAGCGAGTAATTGTGCCATCTCAGGGATAGCCAGCCACCAGCAGAGGAGGAGGTAGAGGGAGCCGCCGACGGCCGCTGGCAGGAGGAGTTGCCACCACACGGCCGTTCCTCCCAACACCCACAACATTCCCTGCATCACCGCCATCATGCCCACGCTGGCAAAGGCCAGTTTTTGGGTGGCTGGCCAAATGGCGTGCCCATCTAGCCCGCCCAACCTGCGCCGCAGGAGCCACAGCAACACCCCCCCCTCGAGCACATTGGAGATGCTATACCCGAGGGCAATGCCCCCCAGTGGCAATAAATTCCAGCGAGGGAACAGCACATAGGCGAACAAAGCACTGAGCAAGGCCATGAGGGGCAGTTGGGCGATGCCCGCCACGACAGGAGTGGTGGTATCTTGCAGGGCGTAAAAAGCGCGAGAAACGACCTCGAGGGCGGCCAAAGCAATCAGGGCGATGGCGTAAAAGAGGAGACCCCAACTGACCAAGAAGGTGTCTTCGGCCGAAAACTCCCCTCGCTCAAACAAAATCGCCACAAGGGGCTGGCGTAATACCATGAGCAGAACGGCGAGGGGCAGGCCAAAAAAGAGGATGGAGCGCAAGGCGGCGCCGATGAGTTGACGCATGGCGGGCCAATCCTGCTGGGCGGCGAGGGTGGAGAGGGTGGGAAAGGCGGCCACACCCAGCGCTTGGCCGACGATGCTGTAGGGCATGAGGGTGATGCGAAAGGCTCGCTCGAGGGCGACAACACTGGCGGCCGTCAGCGGCCGTGTCAAAAAGGCGGTGGCAATGGGGTTCAGATAGCTAAACGAAAGTCCTAGTACCCGTGGCCCCATCAGACGCAACACTTGGCGCACGCCGTCGTCTTTTAAAAGGAAGATGGGTTGGTAGCGCGGCCGTTCTTGCCGCAGGGAGGGGATTTGGACGAGCAGATGCCCCAACGCCCCCAAAACAGTCCCTACGGCCAGCCCCCACACATTGGGAGCCAGCACAACCATGCCGACGATGATGCCGACGTTGTACATCGTGGCGGCGAGGGCGGGAGCCAAAAAGTGTTGGCGGGCGTTCAGTGCGCCCATCAGCACGCCGCTGACCCCGAAAATAATGGGGGTGAGGAGCATGACGCGCATCATGCTGGTGGCGAGGGGGAGCAGGGCGGGGTATTCGGCCGCTTGCACGGGGGAGATGAAGCTGGCCATGAGCCACGGGGCGAGCAGGGCGGCCAGCCCCGCCAAGGCGGTGGTGGCGATGAGGACGAGGTTGATGACGGCCGAGAAGAGCCGCCACGCGCCCGCTTCGTCGTCGCGGGCGAAGTAGCCCGCAAAGGTGGGGATGAAGGCGGAGCCGAGTGCCCCGCCGACGGTGACGTTGAAGATAAATTCGGGGATTCGGCTGGCGTAGGTGTAGGCGATGACTTCGGCCGTGCTGGCGCCGAAATAGTAGCTGATGGCCACATCCCGCACGAGACCCATGACGCGGCTGGCCATGAAGGCGAGGGAGACGATGCCAGCGGCACGCATCACTTGCCGTTGGCCTGTGGGGGCGGGGGGGGACATGGCGAGGCTAAGGGGTTAATGCTTGATGATATGTCCCTGCATGTCGGGGGGATGGGCAGACCGAATAAATTAAGAACTGTAGGGGCAAAGTCCATGAGTTGGGCGGTTGGCAATTGTTTGCCTCCTAAAGAGCGGTTTGGTGGAGTGTAGATGTAAATCCCGTTTTCGGCGTGATTGGCATCATCTGGCCCTGTATCGTTGTCGAAGGTGTAGATATTCCCATGCCCAAATGTACCTACGGAGCGCCACCCTAAGTTGTCGAAGTAGACGATGAGGTCGGGGGCAACCCCTCGTACATGGTGGTAGATTTCTTGTGGTTTGAAGACGACGGTGTTGAGGGGTTGCCCATTGGGTGCAGGTATTTTTTTGATGGCGGCGGCGATTTGGTCGCGGAATGATTCGTATTCGGCGGCGGGAATAATACCTTGGGGTTCACGGCCGTGTACATTTAAGAAAATACGTGCATAGTAGCCACCATCCCCCATACTGTTGTACGCGACCAATCTACCTGTGCTTTTTCTAGTGTGGTTAATTGCCCTGTGGGTGGTTCTTGGAGCAAGGTTAAGAATCCTTCTTGCAGCAACCATTCATTGATACAAATCCCCCCATCCATCTTTTTAACGCCGTGGTCGGAAACAACCATGATGTGTGTTTCTTGTGGTAAGCGGCTCAACAGAGTTCCAATTTCTTGGTCGAGGTAAATGTAGTACTCTTTGATAGCATTGCGAAAAGGGCTATGGGGGTCATGTTTGGGATGGGTGGGGTCATGGTGTGCCCAAAAGGCATGATGAATGCGGTCTACACCCATTTCAACAAACATGAAGAAGTCCCACGGCTTGTGGTCTAGCAAATAGCGCAACACTTGGAACCGTTTGCGGGTCATATCATAAATTTGTTTGAGCAAAAAGTCTTTGTTTTCCGTGCGGAATTCGGGGACATCAACATCGTAGATTTCGGGGGCTAACAAGATTTCGATTTCACGACGCAGTTCGGGGGGGTGTGTCCACTGAATTTGGGGATTGATGGTGGTGGGGGTGAGAAAACTGGTGATAAGGTGGCCAGATAACGGCCGTGGAGGATATGTTTGTGGTACGCCAACAATAATACATTGTTTGCCAGCCTCACTCAGAATATCCCAGATTCGCTTTTCTTTAACGGCCGTTCCCGTTGCAATAAAGCGATTTTCATAGCTATAATCAGCGCGATTACGAAACCCATAAAAACCTAATGTGCCTGGATCTTTGCTACTGGTCATACTAGCCCATGCGGGCACAGTGATAGCAGGAGTAGAGGCTAAGCAATTGCCCATATGCACCTCCATCCATCAGCTGGCTTAAGTTAGGCAATTCGTTACGCCAAGCCTCAAAATCAGCTCTGGAGGGGCACAATCGAGGCTAATGACAAATAGTTTATTTTTCTTTTAAGACCGAATATTTTGCTCAACATAGAAAACCTTTAAGGGGGAATAAATTGTTTGGTGATTTAACAGGCAACGTGCTAAGATGACCTGTGGTTTGCTGGTTAAGGAATAACAATTGAATTTTTCTGGTCATGGAATTCTTAGAGCTGACACAAAACAATATTCGGAAATCAAATACATTGGACAACATATAGCTTTTTGTGTGTTTAACGCATTATAAGGATTGTTCTAATTTGCGAAATGCCTTTAGTAATTTGCGGCTAGATTGCATAGCAAAGAGTCTAATCGGAATAACTTTTTGAAGTGGTGCAAATCATTCTTTAGCATTCATTTGTTACGGTGTAGGTATGAAAAAACACACACGTAGCAAAAGAAAAAGAACGACTGCACCACAAATACTGTACCACAAATGGTTGAATCAAATGGGTAAACTTGTGCCCGATGAACATCAAGGACGGCTCAAAAGTTTTGTCAAAGCCATGGTCGGCCTCTTTTGGGGCGAGGAATTCATATGAAGCAAATCGCCTCTAAAATTCCAGGGAGGCGCAACAAACGAGCAAAGAAAGAACCTTATTGAACCTCTTTTGACAACCACCAGATAGACCCTTGGCAATGGTACAAACCACTGGTCATCAAGTTTCTCCACCTAGCCAGTCGAGGCAATGCTCCCTTACGCCTGCTGATAGATGGCACAAAAATAGGGAATGGACATCAATTACTCATAGTAACCCTTGCCTATCGTCGGCGTGCCATCCCCTTATGCTGGACATGGGTCAAAGGGAGTCGGGGACACTCCACCGCCGCTGTCCAACGAGCACTCTTTGCGCGCCTGCAACCGTTGATTGACCCAGAGGCGAAAGTGGTTGTCTTGGGGGATAGTGAATTTGGTTCCGTCGAGTTGTTGCAACAGTTTGAGGCATGGAACTGGTTTTATGTTCTGCGCCAAAAAGGAGACACTCAATGGCGACCGAGTCAGCGAGACGAATGGCAACGCTTTGACCAGCTTGCTCCCCGAGCGGGGATAAAGAGATGGCAAAAAGAGAGTTGCTTCACCAAGAAGCATCAGCACCAGACCAATTTAGTGGCTATTTGGGAACAAGGGCACAAGGAACCATGGCTTTTGACCACAAATTTATCTACCGCACAAGAGGCCAAAATGCACTATAGTCGACGGGCATGGATTGAGAATTTCTTTTGGTGATTGTAAAGGAAACGGATTTGATCTTGAGGCGACCTGCCTACAAAACAGTGATCGTTTATCACGATTAACACTGGCCGTTGTTTTTTAATGAGCTGGATTTTATCCTTTTGGGTCACAGGTCATTAAGAACGGGCAACGGTATCTGGTTGACCGTACCGACCGCCGCGATTTGTCTATTTTTCGTATCGGGATGGATATGATTTACAGGTTATTGACCAGGTGAGACTATTCAATGCACCTGAGACCTTATTTTTAAAAAGTTTCAGGTAGCTAGATATGAAAAACAAGGTATGCCCTAAATGTGAATCAAGCGAGATTATCGAGGATGCGGAAGTGCGCGATTACGATGCAAGCTCCTATCGGCCGTTGGGGGTGCATGTTAAACTGGCCAACCCAACGGGGGGCTTCATCAAAAAGACGCATGTGTCTGGCGAATTGCGGGCATGGATATGTGGGGGGTGTGGGTACACCGAATTGTACGCCACGAATTATCAGGAACTGCTCAAGGCTCGCCAGTAGACAATTGCACGATAGTCCGCTGGGGGAAACGAACCAGTGGCCACTTATGCCATTTCTCAGGCGAAGGTTTTGAAAACAGGCTTGAATTTGGTTTTACAATTTTTGTTAGCCCAAGGGGAAATGACGTATGGCTAAGGAAACTACTAACTTTTTAAGAGATATGCGCTGGACTGCTAAATTAACAGTGGCTGGTGTGCTTAGTGTTACGAACATTGTGGAGGAGATGCATCAGACAGTTTTTAGCCTTGGGGGGCTGATTGGTGAAGTAGCCAGACGCGAACAAAAGGGGTCACGGGGAGAGCTTATAAGAGGGTTCCGTAACGATTACGGAGAGAGCTGAAGCGGGCTGGATGTTTCGTTAAAGCAGTTAGGGTCTATGGTGGCAGAAAGTGACTCTTCGGCCGGCCGTGAAGCGGCAATCTCTGTATTGAACGGGGTGCTTGGAGATTATCTAGTGCTGACGAACAACCCACTTGCCATCTCAATGGGGTTTCGACGTGAAGGAAAATCATTAAGCGATGAAGCGCTGTTGGAAATAATTGGGCAATCGAATGGCAAACTCATGCTTATGATTCATGGTTCGTGCATGAATGATTTGCAATGGAACAGGGAGAAGCATCATTACGGTGCGGCGTTGGCAGATGATTTGGACGTTACCCCGCTTTATCTTCATTACAATAGTGGTCTGCATATTTCTGAAAACGGCCGTAAGTTGGCCGACCTTCTGGAACGCCTTTTGGCTCAGGTGTCTCAACCCATAGAGTTGTCTATCCTCAGCCACAGTATGGGCGGGCTGGTTGCCCGCAGTGCTTGCTATTATGGGGAATCATCTGGCCATAATTGGCTGAAATATCTAAAAAAGATGGTGTTTTTAGGGACGCCACATCATGGGGCGCTGTTGGAAAGAGGGGGAAACTGGATTGATACGCTGTTGGGAATCAGCCCGTATAGCACCCCGCTGGCTCGTCTAGGCAAAATCCGCAGTAGCGGGGTAACTGATTTACGATATGGCAATATTGTGGATGAAGATTGGAACGGACAAGACCGATTTGCCAAGTCTGGAGACCCTCGCACGGCCGTGCCTTTACCAGAAGGGGTTCTGTGTTATGCGCTGGCGGAACCATTGGCAAAGAGGCAAGCAAGCTGGGTGATGAAGTGATTGGGGATGGTTTGGTGACGGTCAATAGTGCATTGGGACATCATCAGAAGCGGCAGTTACGGCTTTTGTTTCCAGAATCTCAGCAGTGGGTAGGGCGGGGGGTCACTCATTTTGATTTGCTCAGTCATCCGCAAGTTTATGAAACGATCAAAGGGTGGTTAAACCCTTAAATGGGGGAAAGGAAGGGGTGTCGGCCGTGCCATTTCCCCATTGCCCCCCCCGCCTTTGCTACACTCTGCCTATTACCCATTTTAGCCACCTCCTTACTATGAAAAATAAAGTATGCCCTAAATGTGAATCAAGGGAGATTATTGAGGATGCGGAAGTGCGCGATTACGATGCAAGCTCCTATCGGCCGTTGGGGGTGCATGTAAAATTGGCCAACCCAACGGGGGGCTTCATCAAAAAGACGCATGTGTCTGGCGAATTGCGGGCATGGATATGTGGTGCGTGTGGGTATACTGAATTGTACGCCACGAATTATGCGGAAATGTTAAAGGCGCGATAGCTCGTTGGGGAGAACAAACGGCTAGTCAGTAATACGAGGAACAAGTGAGCAACTCCAATAATCATGGAACTATCGAAATAAGCAAAGCAGTCATAGGTTGCATAGGAGCAATTTTTGCGGCATTGGTCAGTGGTGTTTTATTGCGAGTGTTGGTGTTATTCAATTTGGGGAGTTCATCAACTACTATTACACCTCAGCTTTCAAATAGAGAAACTGTGCTGGAACCCCCTTAATAATTAACGGCATAAGCTATCAAGTACCAAACTATAGTACTGTACAATGTCTAGGCGGAAGCAAAAAAGTGAACGGCAAACAGGAGCAGACACTTTACTCAGTTACACTTTAAGAATACCTATAGGTTGGTACATTGTGTGGGATTCTTCTCAAGCTAATTGGACACCAAACAATGGACAGTATATAAATGAAGGATTACTGGACGTAAGTTATGGGAAGGTACTGTCAATATAAATACTGGCGAATACTGTGCAGTTCCCGTTGAATGGGCATACTTCGCTTGGGAAAATCGCAAAAATGCTTGGCCTGTACCAAATGGTCGTTTGGAATGTGTAATTAATAATGGATTATTATTGAATTCCGAATGCCAATACTTGTATCCATACTGAGTGCATGCAACTAAGGTATTAGGAATTGTTGCTCAGAAGAAAAAAAGTCCTAACAGCCCATGCAGGTGACGCTGGCGCGATGCCTCGGAGGGCTTGCGCTTTGGAGAATGGCAAAGGTTTTAGTGACCCTGGCCAGCGCGGCTGATGGAGGCGTTGGCACACCCCTTGCAAATTGAAGCAATTAGAATGAATTCAACGCAGATTTCCCCCAATGCGGTATTCCAAGCGGATTGGTTGTCTTTGCCTGAAAGACTGACGGCAATTCGCCAAATTGGTGTACCTTGACCCGCCATTTTTTACAGAGAATGATGTTTACTTGAAGGGGGAGAATGAGAAGTAGATTTTATTGGTTATTTGGATTGGCTTTCCAAGTAATAAGCCAAGCATATCGAGTTGTGGAACCAAACCATGGGAAACATAATCATCCACACTAAACCAAGAATAAATAGTTACATCAGGTTGATAGCGGAAGATTTGTTTGACAAGATTGAATTTACGGAAATTATTCCGCGAATGCCAAAAGATTTTGCGTCGAGCCGAAAGCCAATTGATGAGCATGAAAACGCTGTTAGAATGCAGAAAATCTCACGAATCTGTTTGGAACACGCTTGCTCCCCCATTAGACCCTCAAGAATTAAAAGCACGTTTTAGAATGACTGACTCACAAGGACGATTTACGATGCTTGATTTGACCATCCAGTAGACCGTCCAAACTATCAATACTCTTGAATGGTTTTACCCCATCGGAAGGTCTGGGAAAGTTGCAAAAGAAAAACGGAGCGCTTGAATTCAGAAGGGCGAATTTATATTCCTCTGATAATAAAAGACCACTTATCTAAAGAGATTATGCGGATGAATTCGCAAGAACTCCGATTGGAACAAATTGGGATGATATTCTACGTCTAAATTTCATCTGCAAAAGAAAGAACAGGATATGCAGCTCAACAACCAATGCCATTAATGGAACGAATTGTTCAAATTTTCACTAGTGATGGAGATTTAATTGTTGACCCATTTTTTGGTTCGGGAACTTTACTTGTAGCGGCACAATCATTAGGAAGAAAATGGATTGGGAGTGACATAAACGAAATGGCCCAACAAATAACAAAAAAGCGCCTTGAAAATATTTGTGTAAATTATCCTGAGCATTATTTCTCTGGCATAGCGCAAGATTTAAGGTTACTACGACATCATTCACAATTCAAAGTCAAACGGGTTTTATCAATATCCTCAATCACCAAAACAACATTCTGAAGGACGAATTCATATTGAAGAAAGATGAAATGTTGAATTCAAAGAAATCACTGGAAAAAGAGCGTCTGTAAAAACACTTGAAAAACGCGGATGGGCATACGCCGTTGCTCTTTGAATAGGGAGGGTGGAAGAATTTATTGGGGTGTGAGAGATGAAGATGGAATAATTGAAGTCGCGTTTCTTTAGATTATCGCCAACGAGATGATGTTAGAAAGCAGTTAGCGTAAAGTTAAGCCAGATTCAACCTCCAACTGCTCCATCGTCATGGCAATTAGAGTTTCATAAAGTTTATAGAATAGAAAATCCGTCGAAGATGTTTTGTCGTGGAGTTGATCGTTCCGCGTTCCCCCAATTCAAATATTTTATTTGCTACAGGGTAAAAGGGGTTGTCAAAACTGAGTCAGGCAAAAACGATTATCATTTATGGAAATGCAAGCAGAAATAGCAAAAGAATAACAGCAAGCGAGTCTTAAGGTCAAAAGCGTACCAACAAAGTATACACTTGACGTGTGCGATTCTGCGGCATTTTCGATCATTTTTCTGGCTTCGGGTTTTTCCTAATCCCAAACAAAATCTACGCTATCCACACGCAAGTAAAGCAAACCGTTGCCACCTAAAAAGAGCGGCTCCCAGTGGGAGCCGCTCTTTTTCATTCCCCCCTCACAACGTACTCACTGGGTCAATATCCACCACCCAGCCACGGGGGATGGCAAAATCGGCCAGCAAATGGCGCGGGTTCGGGGCGCGGATGATAATTTGCCAGCGGTAACGGCCGTCTATCTGCCCAAAAAAGGGCGGGTGCGGCCCCAAAATCTCCGTCGCGCTCAACTTCTTCTCCAAAATGTGCCAGCGCAAATCGGTGGCCAACTTCGTCGCCTCCTTCTCCGCCACGGCCGAGTTGTAATGCACCACCTCCAGCCGTGCCAACCGCCGAAACGGGGGCAGGCCGTGTTGGGTGCGGAAGCGAATCTCCTCGAGGTAGAAGCTAATAAAATCATGCTCGGCCGCCGCCTGAATGGCGTAATGCTCCGGCTGATACGTCTGCAAAATGACCTTGCCCCCAGCAAGCCCCGCCCCGCCCGCCCCGCCACCTGCGCCAACAACTGAAACGCCCGCTCCCCCGTGCGGTAATCGGGCAAACCCAGCGACACATCGGCCGAGACAATGCCCACCAGCGTCACCAGCGGCAAATCCAGCCCCTTGGCAATCATCTGCGTGCCCACCAGCACATCCGATTCGTGGTTGATAAAGCTGGCCAGCAGATTTTCGTGCGCGTCACGGCCGGCCGTGGTGTCCCTATCCCAGCGCACAATCCGCGCCTCGGGCCACCGTTGCGCCACCTGCTCCTCCAATTCTTCCGTGCCCAAGCCAAAGTATTTGATGCGCTTCGAGCCACAGTTGGGGCAATCGCTGGGCTGGGGTTCTTTGTGGCCGCAATGGTGGCAAGCCAACAACAACCCCGGCCGATGATAGGTCAGCGGCACGGCGCACTTGGGGCATTTCAGGGTGTGGCCGCAATCGCGGCAGATGACAAAGCTGTTCGTCCCCCGCCGATTGAGGAACAAAATCGCCTGTTCTCCCCGCGCCAACGTCTCATCCAAGGCCGTTTGCAGGGCGCGGCTAAAGATGGAGCGGTTGCCCGCCCGCAACTCTTGCCGCAAATCCACCACCTCGATGGGCGGCAAGGGGATGGTCAGGGCATCGTCGGGGTCTTGGCCGTCGTGGATGTAATGGCCAATCAGTTGCAGGCGGCTCTCTTGGCTGGCGATGCGCTGGCGGTGGCCCATCACCCGCCGGGGGAGTTCGAGGAGTTGGTAACGGCCGCTTTTCGCCCGGTGATAACTGACCAAATCGGGCGTGGCACTGCCCAAAATGACCAGCGCCCCCGTCAGTTCGCCCAGTTTGATGGCCAACTCGCGGGCGTGGTAATAGGGGGGCGGCACGGGCGGCGTTTGCTTGTAGCTCGGGTCGTGCTCCTCGTCCACCACAATCACGCCCAGATTGGGGAAGGGCACAAACAAGGCACTGCGCGGCCCGACGACAATATCAAACAGCCCTTCGCGGGCGCGTCGCCATGTGTCGTACCGCTCGCCATCGGTCAGCCGGCTGTGCAGGATGGCCACCCGGCCGGGGAACCGCGCCGCAAAACGGCGCACCGTCTGCGGGGTCAGCGCAATTTCGGGCACAAGCACAATCGCTTGCTGGTCGTTTTGCACCGCCCAATCAATCGCCCGCATGTAAATTTCGGTCTTGCCGCTCCCCGTCACCCCATGAAGAAGGATTGGGGATTGCGGATTGGGGATTGCGGATTGCTCCTCTGCTCCTCCGCTCCCCTGCCCCCCTGCCCCCCTGCCCCCCTCTCCGCCTCTCTAGCAACGCCACCTTCACCCGCCCCAAATCCGCGCTTGGTCAGTGGTCAGCAGGGGTTGTTCGGCGATGGGGTAATCTTTGTCGGCCAGTGGGTCGCGCCACACCTCTTCCGCGCCATAGCGGATGAGGCCGAGGTCGGCCAGTTTGTTGAGGTGGGCGCGGGTCGCTTTGGTCGCGGCCGTAATTTCGCTGATGGGCACAGGGCGAGCCTCGGCCGTCAACAAATTCAGCACATCGTCATACACCGTCGCCTTGCGCATCTCGCACATCAAGCGGCGCAGGGATTTGTGAGGCACGGTCAGTGCCGCAGATTGCGGATTGCGGAATGCGGATTGCGGATTGCCCCCTGCTCCCCTGCCCCTCCGCCCCTCTGCCCCCTCTTCCTCATCCACTAACTTAACATAACCCAACGCCACCACCTGCTCCAAATGCTTCTCACTCGCCCCCGTAGCGGCCAGCAAGTCGGCCACGGCCGGCAACGGGTCGCGCTGGGTGGCGAAATAGTGCAGGATGTCGGCCGTTTTGCTGGCGCGGCCCAGCTCGGGCAGGGCGCGGATGATGTGGTGGGGGGCGGCCGAAAGTTCGGCCGTGTTCAGCTTTTTGGGCTTCATGCGCGGCGGGTCTAGCACCGTCGCCTTGAGCAGAATGTCCCGCTTGGCCAGTTGGGTCACGGCCGTTGGCCACTCCTTGCGCCACTTTTTGGGCAAGAGTTGGCGCAGTTTACGGCCGCGCACATCCCCGTGCTCCCGCAGGAGGTCAATCACGGCCGTTTGCAACTCCGTCAGCCGCCCCGTGCCATCCCAATACTTGTTGATGGCCACCGTCACATCCGCCCAACGAGTGAGGCCGGGGGGCAAAAAGAGGCGCAAACTCCCGTTGAGCGGCGCCAAATACTCCTCGCTGAGCCATTGCGCCGCCCCAATTTGCCAATCCCACACCACGGGCTTGGGGTCTATCAGGGCGATGAGCGGCTTGAGCGTGTCGGGGTCGAGGTCGGGGGGATGGGCGGCCGTGAGGGCGACAATCACCCCCTGCGCCTGCCGCTGGCCAAACGCCACCTCCACCAAATGCCCCACACGCACCTTGCGCCGCATATCACTCGGCACGAAGTAGTGGAATGTCCCCTGTAGCGGGGCTTCGATGTTGATAATCAGTTCAGCGTACATGGGAGAGGGGCAGAGGAGCAGAGGAGGAGAGAGAGAGCTGACAGCGACGGCTGACTAGCTGACAAGCTGACTAGCTGACAAGCTGACTAGCTGACAAGCTGACAAGCTAACAAGCTGACCCGCTAAATTATAACATGATACAATTGCCCCCATCGCCTACCCAACAACCAATCCCCAATACCCACTACCTTTTTAGGAGCAACGATGTACCACTTTGACTTTATGACCGACGAGCACCGCATGATTCAACAGGCGGCGCGTGAATTTGCCCAAAAAGAGATTGTGCCTGTGGCCGAACACTTCGACCACTTGGGCGAATTCCCCTTGAAAATGTCCGCAAAATGGGCCAACTCGGCTTTATGGGCATTGAAGTGCCCGAAGAATATGGCGGGGCCGAAATGGACACCCTCGCCTACGCCTTGGTAATGGAAGAAATTTCCAAGGCCGATGCCAGCCACGGCACGATTGTCTCCGTGAACAACTCGCTCTATGGCAAAGGGCTGACGCTGTTTGGAACCCCCGCCCAAAAAGAGGCGTGGCTCACCCCCGTCGCCAGCGGGGCGCAGATTGGGGCATACAGCCTGACCGAGCCGATGAGCGGCAGTGATGCGGGCAATATGGCCAGCCGCGCTGTCCTAAACTCGGCCGGGACACATTATGTGATTAACGGCCGTAAATCATGGGTCACCTCCGCCCCCTACGCCGACCGCATCATCCTCTTCACCATGACCTCCCCCGAAAAAGGGCACAACGGCATCACCGCCTTTTTGGTGGAAACCAACCAGCCGGGCTTTGCCCGTGGCAAAACCGAACCCAAGTTGGGCATCCGCGCCAGTGCCACCAGCGAAATCATCTTCGACAACTACGAGTGCCCCGTGGAAAACATGCTGGGCAAGTTGGGCGAGGGGTTCAAGATTGCCATGACCATTTTGGACGCGGGGCGCATCGGCATTGCCGCCCAAGCGTTGGGCATTGCCGACGCGGCGCTGGAAGCGAGCATCGCCTATGCCAAAGAGCGGGAGGCGTTTGGCCAAAAAATCGGCCAGTTCCAAATGATTCAGCAGAAGTTGGCCGATATGAAGTGCCGCGTGGAAGCGAGCCGGTTGTTGGTTTATCACGCGGCCGTGGAAGCCTCCCTCGCCAAAAAGAGCGGGGCACGCATCACCTTGCCTGCCAGCATGGCCAAGCTCTACGCCAGCGAAACGGCCATGTATGTCACCACCGAGGCCATCCAAATCCACGGCGGGATGGGTTACAGCAAGGAAATGCCCCTCGAGCGTTACTTCCGCGATGCCAAGATTACCCAAATCTACGAAGGCACGAGTGAAATTCAACGCATGGTCATTGCGCGGCAATTGACGGGGTTGAAGTAAAAAGTGAAAGGTGAAAGGTGAACAGTAAAAGGTGCGCTGAACGATAAACCAGTAACGAATAACCAATGGGTGCGTTTCATTTGAGTTTTTGTAGGGGTAGGCCTTGTGCCTACCCAAAATCTTGGTTAAACCAGCATCTAGGGCAACCACAAGGGTTGCCCCTACAATCTTCCTCTGAGATGAAACACACGACCAATAACAAGTAACAAAAAAGCGCGTGGAAAACCACGCGCTTTTTATTTTGCTGACTAGCTGAAATGCTGACCAGCTAACTCGCTAAAAATCATCGAAGTTCATTGCTGGGCCGCCGCCTGTGGGGGCATCGTCTTTGGCCCAGACGGAGATTTCGACGGCGAAGTTGTCGAAGTAACCTTTGTCGGGCAGGTTGGGGTCGTTGCCATACGCCATTTGGGTGATGCGGGCGTTGACGATGAGCGCGGCCGTTTCCAGCACGACGACTTCATCCGGCCGTGCCAAGACAGGTTCGCCCTTGGGCGAGAGCTTGGCGCGAATGGCATCGTCGAAGTAGGCATGGTCGCTCATGGCCACTTTGGTAATCGTGCGGATGTCGTTCTTGTCGAACAGCCACACTTCCATAGCCGTGGCCGCTTTGGAAGCACCCGAACCAATGGATTCCGAGATGCTCACGCCACACTCGCCCAAGAAATCGCCCGCTGGGGTTTCGATGCTAAAGGAATCATCAAAGGCGGGGTTGCCGTGGTTGTAGGTGGTGCGATAGCTGGCGATGGGGGTCACGCCGCTCATCTCGCCACTTTCGTTGGCTTCCATGGCGGGTGGGGCATCGGGCATAACCATTACCCGAGGGGTGGCTGGTTTGTTGGCTTCGGCCGAGCCGCTCCCACGTTGGGACCAGAAATAGGCCACCAAGCCGAGCGCCAAGAGCAAGCCCAACCCATAAAGGCAGATTTGCCAGAGGCTTCCGCTGGAGGGTTCGGGGGCAACAACGGCCGCGCACCCATTCGCATCAACAACTGTGGCCAAATCACGCAATTGCTGAGCCACGACATTGGCTCCTTGTTGGCCGCTGGCTTCCACCTCAGTGGCGCGGGCGCAAATCGCATCGAGTGCTTCGGGCCAATTGGCAAACCCCGCTTGGATATTTTGAGCTTGGAAGGCGCGGTCGGGGTGGTAGGCATACAAGGCGGCCAGATTTTGCAGGTACCGACCTTGGTCTGTGGGGTGCAAATGTTGCGGCCCCGCCCCCGTGTATTCAACAGGAGTCAGCCACCAGCCAAATATCACGAGGCCAATAATGAACCCCACGATGAATGTCCCCACGGGGATAAGTGTATTACGCATTCCTTTCATGAATGCTATAACAAGTTCTAACATGCGTCACTCACCTTCTATGATGTTGCTTAGTGCTTATGGCTGATACCTAGAGCGGCTCAGAAAAGTTAAAAAACTTAGAATTAGAAAGGGCTTTGTCCCACTTTGTAATTATTATGACAAGTATCTTATCATAACATTTGGTGGGTTACAAGCTATGTCAACCTATTATGTTTAGTCCCTGCTTTTCCCCCATTTCCCCCTGTGCTATACTCAAAGCTAGAGGGGATGTGGAGAAGTTAAAAACAAAAAGTAAAATCAAAGTGCGTGACCTGCCCGCCACAAAGCACAAACAGCGAAGCACAACCAACCATGAAACACTTTTTAAGCCTAAGCGATTTGAGTAGCGAAGAGTTGCACCAGCTTTTGGAGCTGGCGGTGCGGCTCAAGAAAGAGTGGCAAGCTGGTGGCAACCAGCCGATTTTGCGCGGCAAGGCACTGGCGTTGCTCTTTCAGAAGCCGTCGTTGCGGACACGGGTCTCGTTTGAGATGGGGATGGTGCATTTGGGCGGCCATGCGCTCATGCTCAGCCCCGAAGAGGTGAAGATGGGGAGCCGGGAAACCCCGGCCGATGTGGCGCGGGTGCTTTCGGGCTATGTGCAAGGCATTATGGCGCGGGTTTTCGACCATCAGCATGTGGTGGAACTGGCCGAGTACGCCTCTGTGCCTGTCATCAATGGCCTTTCGGATGATGCCCATCCCGCCCAAGCGTTGGCCGATTTGCTGACCATTTTGGAGCATAAGGGCAAATTAGAAGGGGTGCGGGTGGCGTATGTAGGGGATGGCAACAATGTGACGCGTTCGTTGCTCCACGGGGCCATGCTGACGGGGATGCACATGGCCATTGCTTCGCCAGCGGGATATACGCTAACGGAGGAGGATTGGGACACGGCCGAATCGCTCCGCACCCACGGTGCCTCCTTTGAAATTTACCAAGACCCCACGGCCGCTGTGGCCGAAGCGGATATCATCTACACCGATGTGTGGACGAGCATGGGGCAAGAGAACGAACGCGCCCAACGGCTGGCCGTTTTTCCCCCCTACCAAGTCAACCAAACCTTGCTTCGCCACGCCAAACCCAGCTGTTTGGTCATGCACTGCCTTCCCGCCCACCGGGGCGAAGAAATTACCGACGACGTAGCCGACAGTCCTCAATCCATTGTTTTCCCCCAAGCCGCCAACCGGCTCCACGCCCAAAAGGCAATTTTGGCACAACTCTTATAAGTGGTTAGTGGTGAGTGGTTAGTGGCGAGTCAGGCTACTAACCACTAGCCACCAACCACTAACCACTTCTATCGCAGAGGTCTCCGTGGCAATTAATTACGAACAAGCGGGCAATCTGGGTCACTCTTTCATTTGGGACCAGCGCTGGGAGGATGCTGTCAAGGCATTCCAAATCGCCATTAGCGGCCAGCCCAACGAACCCACCTTGTACGATGGGTTAGCAATGGCTTATCGGGGGCTGAACCAGTTGGACAAGGCGTTGGAAAATTACCAAATGGCCGCCCGCCTCGCCAAAGGCGACCCTATCTACCTCGAGCAGGTAGCGGATGTGCAGAGCAAATTGGGTCACCACGACCAAGCGGCACAGACCTACATGGCCATCGGCGAGTTTAAATTGCGCGACCGCAAAATTGATGAGGCGATGGACAAATGGATTATGGCGGTTCAGCTCAACCCCAACTTGCTGAACGCCCACAAACGGCTGGCCTCGGTGTATGAGCGGCAGAATCAGCCCGAGCAGGCCATCAACGAATACCTGATTGTGGGGCGGTTGTATGAGGAGCAAGGGGCGCCGGGCTTGGCTTTGGAATCGTGCCAAGCGGCGCTGAAACTGGCCCCGCGCAACGCCGAGATTTTGACGGCCATTGAGCAGTTGCAACACGGGGAGAAGGCATTCGCGGCCGAAACCGCCCAATCCCGCCCCCAATCCCGCGCCAAAACCGAGGAAAAGCCCAAAAAGAAGACCATTGCCCCTGTGGAAGATGCCCAGCGCATTGCCCGCGAACGCATGGCGGCCGAGATTTTTGCCGACGATGCCGACGAAATGATGCAGATGAAGCTGATGGGCTTCATCACCAAAGCGTTGGATTTCCAAACGCGAGGGGTAACGGCCGAGGCCATCCAGAGCTACGAGCAAGCCCTGAAGAGCGGCATGAACAGTAACGCCGCCCACTTCAACCTTGGCCTGCTCTACCAAGAGCAATTGCGCTACGAAGAAGCGATTAAACAATTTGAGATTTCCGTGCGCGACCCCGAATACAGACTGGCCAGCCACTTTGGGCTGGGCGAGGCGCACCGCGCGGTGGGGCGCATTGACAAGGCGGTGGAGCATTTCATCACCGTGCTAAAAATTGTGGATTTGGCCACTGTGAAGCGGGAACAGGCGGACAGACTTATCGAGCTATACGAAAGTTTGGCCGATAGCCTGATGACCCGTGGTGACCGCGACCGTGCCATGAATTTCTCGAGTGCGCTGGTAGATTTCCTGAGCAACAAAGGGTGGGAAAACGAAGTCAAAGAAGCGCGGCGGCGATTGGATGCGATGTCGGCTGGCTCGGGCACGATGATTTTGGGCGATATTTTAACGGCCGGCTCCTCCAAAGTTCTGGAAGCCCTCTACCGCGCCCAAGAGATTTCTAAGCGGGGGATGCACGGCTCGGCCATTGAAGAGGTGTATCGCGCCATCGAGTTAACCCCCAACTATTTGCCCGCCCACATGCTCATGGCCGAATTGCTGGTGAAGCAACAACGGATTGGAGATGCCACCCAAAAATTCCTCGTGCTGGCGCGTTCTTACCAAGTGCGTGGCGACCTTAACGGGGCGATTCACGCCTACGAACGGGCGGTGGAGGCGGCTCCGACCGATGTGAGCACGCGGGGCAAACTGATTGGGATGCTAAAGAGCTATGGGCACATTGACAAGGCGATTGAACAGTACATTGGCATGGGGCAAGCGTATTACCAAATGGCCCAGCCCGACCGTGCCCGCGAGACGTATGCCGAAGCGTTGAAACTGGCCCCACGGGGCACGACCAACCGCAAATGGCAAGTGCAACTCCTGCGCCTTGTGGGGGATTTGGACATGCAACGCTTGGATTGGCGACGCGCTCTGCCCGTGTACCGGGAATTGCGCCGGGTTGACCCCGAGGACGAGAGAGCGGCCATCAGCCTTGTGGATTTGCTGTTTAAGACGAATGACCCCGAAAATGCGCTGAAGGAGCTTGACCGTTATTTGGTGCATTTGGCTAAGAGCGGCCGTGGCGGCAAAGTGGTTGGCATCTTAGAGGATGTGTTTAACCAACGGCCGAGCGATGCCAACATTGGCGACCGGCTGGCACGGCTCTATGTGCAACAAAAGAAGGTGGCCAAGGCGATTGAGGTGTTTGACAAGCTGGGTGAGGCCCAGTTGGACGCGGGGCAGAAGAAAGCGGCCGTGGTCACAATTAAAAAGATTCTTTCGCTCAACCCGCCCAACCGGCAGGCGTATGAGCAGTTATTGGCGCAAATTTCTTAAAGGATTGGGGACAGGGGACGATGGACAAGAGGCGAACAATCGCCCCTTGTCCCCAGTCTCCTGTCCTCTTTTATTAGCCCATGTCTTTTGAAAACTTAAATGAACAACAATTAGCGGCCGTGACCGCCCCGCCGGGGGCCGTCATGGTTGTGGCGGGGCCGGGGAGCGGCAAAACCCGCGTCCTCACCCAACGCATCGCCTATTTATTGCAAGAGCAAAACGTCGCGCCGTGGCGCATTATGGCGGTTACGTTTACGAACAAGGCGGCGCGGGAGATGCGCGAACGGCTCCAACACGAGTTGGGCGAAGATTTGCGCGGCCTGAGCGTGGGCACGTTTCACGCCACCTGCGCCCGGCTGTTGCGGCGCGAAGGGGATGCGCTGGCTCCCCAATACACCCGCGATTTCGTCATTTTTGATACGGACGACCAAAAATCGGCCGTCAAGCAAGCACTGGAAGACCTGAATTTAGACCCCAAGAAATTTACCGAAGGGCGCATGTCCAGTGGGATTAGCGCGGCCAAAAATGTGCTCATCACCCCCGCCGATTATCAGGCAACCGACCATGTGGGCGAGGTGATTAAGCGGGTGTATGCGCGTTACCAAGAGATTTTGCAGGCCAACAACGCCATGGATTTTGACGACCTGCTCCTGAATACTGTGTTGTTGCTCCAACGGAACCCGCTCATTGCCGAAAAATACCGCCAGCAATACCAACATGTGCTGATTGACGAGTTCCAAGACACCAATTTGACCCAATACAACCTGATTCGCCGTTTGGTGGGCGAGGGGGGCAACTTATTTATTGTGGGGGACACCGACCAATCCATTTACAAATGGCGCGGGGCGGATATTCGCAATTTGCAACGGTTCCAGCAAGATTATCCTGAGGCGACAACGGTGTTGTTGGAGGAAAATTACCGCTCGACGCAGACGATTTTGGATGCGGCCACGGCCGTGATTCGGCGCAATCGCAACCGGGTGGATAAATCGCTGAGAGCGATGCGCGGGCATGGGGAACTGCTCAAAATGGAGGAGGCGTACAATGAGGGGGACGAGGCGTACCGCGTGCTGAACGAGTTGCGCTCGCTGATGGTGAATGGGTACAACGCTGGGGATGTGGCCATTATGTACCGCACCAACGCCCAATCTCGCGCACTGGAGGAGGCATTTATACGGGCGCAAATGCCGTATAAGCTAGTGGGTGGCTTGCGCTTTTATAGCCGCAAAGAGGTGAAAGACGTGTTGGCCTACCTGCGCGTCATCCAAAACCCCGCCGACGAGTTCAGCCTTTATCGCATCATCAATGTGCCCAAGCGGGGGATTGGGGCCAAAACGTGGGAGGGGTTGCGGGCGTGGGCACAGGCGCAAGGGTGGCAACCGACGCAAGGGTTGTTGCAAATGGCGGAGCAGACGGGGCTGGCTGTGCCGTTTAGCGGCCGTGCCCTTGCCCAGCTGATGCAATTTGCCCACCAACTGCGCCATTGGTTTGCCCTGAGCCAGCGCACCAGCACCACCGTGGCCGATTTGCTGGACACCATCTTGAAGGACATTGATTACAAGAACTATTTGGGGGAGGACACCGACGAGGGCGCGGAGCGGTGGGAAAACGTGATGGAGTTCCGCAATGTGGCGGCCGTGGCCGACGACATGCCCCTGAGCGACTTTTTGGAGGAAGTGGCCTTGGTGGCGGATGTGGACAGCCTTGAGGAAGGAAGCAGTGCCGTGACGATGCTGACCTTGCACGCCTCCAAAGGGCTGGAGTTTCCCGTGGTCTTTTTGGTGGGGTTGGAAGAGGGGATTTTGCCCCACAGCCGCTCGTTGCAGAGCGACGACCCCGAGGATTTGGCCGAGGAGCGGCGGCTGTTTTACGTGGGGCTGACCCGCGCCAAGGACAGGCTTTTCCTCTACCATTCGTTCCAACGCACCAATTGGGGGCAGACCAATGCCACCACCCCTTCCCGCTTTTTGGCGGATATTCCGTCCGAAATGGTGGGCGGATTGGCTCAGGCGGGGCAACGGCGGCAAGCGACGAAGCAGAGCATGAGCAGTTGGAGTTCGGGTTGGAATCCGAGTGGGGGAAGCAGTGGCAACAGTCGGCCGTCCCCCGTCCCTCGTCCCCAGCCAAACCAACATGGCAACAGGAAGAGGAAAAGCCGCGCAACGCCCCGCAAACGAGGCGCACCCAAACGAGTATTCCCAGTGTGGAGGCGGCCGTGACCAGCCGCTTGCCGCAACCGAACAGCACGGCCGAGCCACCCCGCCCGGCCGTGCGGCCGAGCGAACCGCAGTTCCGCACGGGGCAAAAGGTGCGCCACGCCAAGTTTGGGGATGGGGTGGTTATCGAAAGCAAACTGACAGGGGCAGACGAAGAAGTGGCCGTGGCCTTTGCCGATTATGGCATTAAAAAGCTGGCGGCCAGTATGGCGAAGCTGGAAGTGCTGAGTTGAAAGTACGAATTACGAAGGACGAAGTACGAAATTACTCGGATGATGTCGTCTTCGTACTTCGTCCCTTTCTCTTTACTCCACCTTCAGCCAGTAGGTGGCGCTGGTGGTGGTGTGGGGGGCCATGGGGGCAATGACAAGGGTGGCGGAGTCGGTGATGGTGAGGGTGTAGCGGCCTTGGTTGAAGGCATCGAGCGGGAGGGTGGTGACGCGGGGGGTGCGGCCGTACTCAATCAGTTGCACCGCCCATTGTTGGGGGATGGTGGTTGTGGAGGGGGCAAAGCCAGCGGCTTCCCACACGGCCGTGTTGCTCCCCTCGACATCGTCTAAAAAGCCCAACTGGGGCACGGCAATGTCATCCACGGCAAAGCCGCGCTCGTACACACTCGCATCGGTGAGGATTTGGAAGCGCACCAGAATTTCTTGGCCTGCATATTCATCCAAAGAAAGCGAGTAGAAAATCCACCCCCCCTTTTGCCCTTGTTTGTCGGTGCTGTAGCCGTTAAAGGCGGAGCCATACTCCCCTCGGCTTCCGCTGGGCAAGTCGAGGGGTTCCCACGTTTGGCCATCATCGGCCGAGACCAGCAAATAGCCGTAATCGTAATCCTCTTCTAGCTCGAACCACGCCCAAAACGCCAAATCCGCTTCGTTCAGGCTTGTCAAATCAAATGGGGCGGTGAGGGTGGCATTGATGCCATCGCCGCCGGGGGAGAGCCACGCCCGCTGGCCGCTGGGCGGGGTGATGGCCAGCAATTCGACCAAGGTATCGCCTGCAAAGGAGATGGTGTAATCGCCCGCTTGGTCTAAATCTATATAACGCACGCCGTATTGGGCAAGGGTTGTTACCTCTTCCCACGGCCGACGGCCCACAGTGGCATCGGCGCGAGGGGAAGAAAAGCGGTATTCGTAATCATATTGAGGGCCAAACGCCTCATCGCGCACGTAATTGGCCACGTACCAATCGGCGATAAACTGCTCGAGAGTACGCTCGGGCTGGTATTCGGCCAAGAGGGCGCGGACGCTGGAGAGGCCGTCGGCGGGGTGGGTGACGAGTTCGGTGACGGCCGCTTCGCCCAATTGCTCGTAAAAATAGATGGAGAACAAAGCCCCGCCGCATAATAGGGGTAAGAGTCGTCGTTATCCCACGTGTTAAATTGCAGGTTGGGGTCGCTGATGTAATCCTCCACATCGAACGTATCAAACCCCCAGCAGATGCTCGGTCAGTTGCGCCAATCCCTCATCGAGCCACGATGTTTCGTTGCCATCGTTGTTCCAATGGATGAGGTGCTGTAATTCGTGGACGAGTGTGCCGTAGTACAGCTCTTCGCCTATTTCGAGTTGCCCCATATTCATGTAGAGCATTTCTTGCTCGTTGGAGTCGCTGAACAAGGTGCGGGGGTATTGGTCGGTGCTGGTAAAGTAGCCGAGTTCGTCGCCGCTGGATTCGGCGATGTGCAAAATGGAGAGGCGGGGGTCGCCATCTATGCCGGGGTTCCATTCACGGCCGAACACGGCCGTGACCGCTGGGTATAGCTCGCTTTGGAACCGCTCGGCCACGGCCGTTAGCTCCGCTTTGCGCACATCCACCCCCTCTGCCACCCAAAAATAGGCGTAATCGTTTAGCGCCAGCAGGGTTGCTTCGACTTCTTCGCCATCCACCCAGAAGGTGTGGGTGTCGTTCAGGGCAAAGGGCGCGGCCGTGACGGTGCGCCCCGTCGCTTTTTGGCCGCCAAACTCGACCGCCACATTGTAATAATCGTGGTTGGGGTAGGTGATGTTCCACAGGTTGGGCAGAGAATCGGCCGCCAGCGAAGGAATGGGGCGTTGGTCAATTTCGGGTGGGGGTTGCAAGCCCACCAGCGGGGATGGGGTGGGGGTGGGGGCAAAGGCGCGGGCGTAATCGTCGGCACATCGGCGGCTGGGGCTTGGCCCGAGTTGAGGGAGAATGGGGTGGGAGTAGAGGGTGTGTCCACTTCTTGTAGGGGGGATTTTTCCTCTTCGCGCTCGGAAATGGGGGTGGTGTCGGCCGTTTCCAGCACCTCCGATTCCCACAGAAAAAGCCCGGCCGCCCCGACGATAATCAAACAACAACAGCACAAGCCCACCATGCCGACGGCGGCGGCAATCCAATAATTGCGATTCGAAGCGTTCATAAGGTTGTATAATGGTTGTTAGGTCTATTCCTTAAGAATAC
>JADJSZ010000042.1 GCA_016711405.1 Candidatus Hadersleviella danica
TGTAAACTGTAACTTGTAACCACGAACCAATGCTTTAGACCTGAATCGTTATAAGCGCAAAGGGTTTTATGAAATTTTGGGTTTGGATTAGTTTATTATTTGCCACGGTTTTGGTGGGGTGTGGCTCGGCCGTGAACAGCCCCAGCACGGCCGATGCCACGGCCGTTCCCCCCACGGTGGAACCCACTCCCATCGTCCTCCCCACCCCACCCAAAATCCCCGTCAGCATCGCCACCCCCGATGCCTCGCACGAGCATATCGTGCTAGATGTGGGCCATGTGGGCTATGTGAACAGCTTTGACCCCCAGCGCGACAGCAACAGCAACGAACTCGACCTCATCGCCAACCTGTTTGTGGGCCTTACCCGCTACAACCACCTCACCAACCAAATCGAGCCGCTTTTGGCGGAAAGTTGGCAAGTGAGCGAGGATGGCTTGGTGTGGACGTTTTATTTGCGCCAAGATGTGTTGTGGGTGAAACCCATCCCGAGCCGCACAGTGCCGCTCACCTCGGCCGTGCCCACCCTACGCGAGGTGCAAACGGTGCGCCAAGTCGTCGCTTATGATGTGGTCACGGCCGTGCAACGCGCCTGCGACCCCACCATCCCCACCCCCGATGTCTCTATTCTCTACATCATTACAGGGTGTGAAGCGGTTAATCGGCGCACTGGCGCGACGTTGGCCGATTTGCAAACCATTGGCGCCACGGCTCTCGACCCATTCACCCTGCAAATTACCCTCAACCAGCCCGCCAGCCATTTTTTGGCCATGACCACCTTGCCCCTGTTGCGTCCTGTGGCACGCGAGGTGATTGAAGCGGCCGAGATTGGCCAAGATTGGGCTGGCCCCACCACGGCCGAATTCCAGAGCAACGGCCCCTACGTTCTTAGCCCCCAAACCGACATCGGCGAAGAGGCCGAAGACCCCAAATTGGTGCTAGAACGCAATCCCTTCTGGCCTTTTGGCTTTCCCCAAGGCTCGCCCGACACCGTTAACATTTGGCAATACGAAAACAACCAATTGGCCTATGCCCAATGGCAAAACCTCGCCCTAGATGTCACCCGCATCCCTTTGGCCGACCAAGAGGTATTGCGCCGCCAAAACAACCTCAAATTGGTGTTGGTTCCCGAACAAGCTGTTTTTTATTTGGCTTATAACTTTGAAAGCCCCATTTTTAGCAATCCCAATTTGCGCCGTGCTTTTAGTGCGGCCATAGACAGAGAAGTGCTTGTCGAAAAAGTGTACGAACAGCAGGGCGTGCCCATGCGCCACTTTAGCCCGCCCGGCGTGTGGGGCGCACCCGCCACCAGCGAGGTCGGCTTGGGCTTCGACCCTGATTATGCCCGCCTGCAATTGGCCGAAGCGGGGGTTCGCAGTTGCCGCTTTTTGCCCACCATTCGCTACATGACCAGCAATTCGGACACGAGTTTGTTCCAAGCCGAGACCATTCGGGATATGTGGGTAGAGGAATTGGATTGCGCCAAGGAGCAAATTGTCATTGAACAGGTACAATTTGGGGCGTTGCTGGCCAACACACAGGTGGATGCGGGCGCACGACGGCCGGATGTATGGGAATTGGGCTGGGCATCCTATTACCCCGACGCGCACAATTGGCTCTACGATGTGTTGCATTGTTCCAGCGGCGATAACCGCATGAAACGGCCGTGCAACGAAGTAGACGACCTGCTGACCCGTGCCATCACGGCCGCGCCCGAACAACGGCTCCAAATCTACCGCCGCGCCGAAGACACCTTCTTCGGCCGTGATGGGCTAACCCCGCTCACCCCTTTGCTCGCTCGCGGCCGTTACCTCGTCCGCCAAACATGGATCACCTTCCCCATCAACACCTTCGACGGGGCACAATGCGACACCTAATTTGCGGATTGGGAACTGAAGAAGATTGAATTGATAATCAATGGGGTGAGTCAATGAGCAAAAATAGCTGGTTAATGTGAGCCAAAAACCAGTGAAATTTGACAAATGACCAATGTCAAAAATGACTTCCTAAAAACCCAATCAGAACATACAAAATTGCAGGGAAGACCAACGACAAATGACCAACCAAATGACTTCCTAAAAACCGCCAACTCGCCCACCTGCCACCTACAAAGCCCTCTTGCTGGAGTGGAACGAGCGCATTAATTTGACGCGCATTACCGACCCCGCCGAAGTGGAGGAGCGCCACTTTTTGGATGCGCTCAGTTGCGTGCAAGCGACAGGAGATTTGGCGGGTTTACGGCTCATTGATATGGGGACGGGGGCAGGCTTTCCCGGCTTGCCGCTCAAAATCATTTTTCCCACCCTGCGGTTGACCTTGGTGGATAGCGTGGCCAAGAAGACGACCTTTTTAGCGGCCGTCACGGCCGCCCTGAACCTCACCGAGGTGACCATTTTGAGTGAGCGAGCAGAAGTAATGGGGCAAGATAAGCGGCACAGGGAGCAATATGATTGGGCTGTGGCGCGAAGTGTGGCTGAGATGCGGGTGTTGGCTGAATATCTGCTCCCGCTGGTGCGTGTGGGGGGGGCGATGTTGGCCCAAAAGGGGAGCAACGCGGCCGAGGAAACGGCCGTCGCCCAATCTGCCATCCGCAAACTCGGGGGCGGCCAACCCACCCTGCACCCCATCCACCTGCCCCGCCACGAGCAAACTCACCACTTGGTGTGCATTCCCAAACAACGCCCCACCCCCACAGGCTACCCCCGCCGTGTAGGTCTGCCCAGCCAACGGCCGATAGAATAAAGTTACTCGTTCTTGGTTATTCGTTATTGGGGTGTTGGTAGTTAAGCTCAATAACGAATAACGAGTAACCAATAACCCTACTCCCCCAACGGGGTGCGTGCCAACGTTGCCCGATAGAGCAACTGGGGAGCCAATTTCCCTTTCAGAGCTACCTCACCCATCGAATCGAAGAGTCCTAGCACGCCGTTGAGTCCCGTTTTGGTCTCTACCTCGTCATGCACCCAATCCGAAACGACGATTTGGCCGTCTTGGGCAATATCCACCAGCCTGTGCGCTGTGTTAACCGCCTCACCGACCATGGCGAAATTCATGCGTGTTTCGGCGCCCACATTGCCCATCACCACATCGCCCGCATCAATGCCAATGCCCAGCCCCAAATCAATGTTGGTGCGTTGGAACCAGCCATGACGCAGTTCATCGAAGCGGCGTTGCATGGAAACACCTGTTTGCACGGCTCGGTAGGCGGCATCCGATTGGTCAAAGGGCACATTAAAGCCCACCATGAGTTCATCCCCTGCCAAATCAAAAATTGTGCCATCAAATTCATAGACCACTTCGGTCATTTCGGTGAAAAATTCGTTTAGCACAGTAATCGAGGCGTTCGGTTCGAGGCCGACAATCATGCGTGTGAAGCCGCGCAAATCGGCAAACATGACCACCGCCCGCCGCCGTTGGCGTTGGCCAAACAAGCTCATCTCGTTGGAGAGAACTTGCTCGACCAAGCGGGGACTCATGTAGCGGGAGAAGGTGTCTTTGAGGATTTGCTTTTCGCGCCGTTCTTGGGCGAGCCGCATCTGCTCCATGCGCTTCATTTCGGTCACATCTTGCATCACCGCCATGTGGCCAACTTCGGAGATGGGGGTGACGCTGGCGAAGAGGATACGGCCGTCGGCCAACCCCACCTCCTCGGTCACGGCCGTTTCCTGTGCCCGCTCCAACAAGCCCGCCAACGGTTGCAGTGGCTCCACCGCCGTCAGTGGTTGGTCGAGCACATCGGCCGCGTGTAAATCAAAAAAGCGCTCGGCCGCATGGTTAAACAGCACCAAATGGCCCGTTTGCTCGGTGGCGATAATCGCATCGGTTGATTGAGCCAAAATGGCTCCTAACTTGCGCTGTTGCTCGCTCACCTCGGTAAACAGATAGGCATTGTGAATGGCGACGGTCACTTGACCCGCAATCGTCTCCAACAATTGCAAATGTTCGGCGCGGAAATAGCCCGCTTGTTGGTGGATGAGAATGAGCACCCCCACGATAGTGCCACTTTTCATCAGTGGCACCCCAATGGCGGAACCAACTTGCTCCACATCATCAGGCAATGTCACCCAACGCTCGTCTTGGCTCGTATTTTCGATAATATCCCCCCGTTTGTGGTTCACGAGCCAACCTGCCAACCCATGTAACATCACCTCAGGGGTTACATATTCGGTCATTTCGGGCAACAACCCTGCCCGAATGAGGATTTTGTGGGTGACAGTGCCCGTGTTATCTACCAACATCAGGCTTCCTTTGGTCGCGCCCACGGCCGCTTGCGTATGCGTCAAAATCTGCGACATCATCTCATCCACATCCAATTGGGTGTTGGTGATGGCACGCGAGACATTGTAAAGCAGTTGCAACCGATTGCGCTCTTCCTCCAATTTGTCCCGCGCTTGCTTCAGCCGAATAAGCGAGCGCACACGCACAAGCAGTTCTTCGCGGTTGTGCGGCCGAGAGAGAAACTCATCCGCCCCCGCTTTAATCCCCTGAATGCGGTACTCCACATCGCGCAGAGAGGTGATGATGATGACAGGGATGGACACTGTCTCAGGATTTGCTTTTAAGATGGAGCAAACCTCAAACCCATTCATCATGGGCATCATCACATCCAGCAAAACAAGGTCGGGCTTTTTTTCTTGGGTGATATTCAAGCCTTCTTGCCCATTGCTGGCCTCTAAAATTTGGTAGCCGTGCATAGACAATTGGGAAGCGAGTAGCAGACGGTTGTCTGTATTGTCATCCACAATGAGGATGGTGGCTTTGGTGTCAGCGCTGTTGGAGAGAGGAGGCATGGGAATGGGGAAAGGGGATTTCGGATTGCGGAATTGGGAATATGGAATGAGGATTAGGGGGCAAGGACGACGGCCGATTCTTGTAATTTGATGCGCCCCGCACTGACCTGCATGGAGGTTGCTTGTTGTAAGAAGCTGGTGGTAAACATGCTGGGGTCGGTGGCGGTGAGCAGGGCTTGTGCCCCTTGTTGGATAAAATCAAGCAGAAGGGCGCGGCGTTTCTCATCGAGTTCGGCCACGACTTCATCGAGCAGTAAAACGGGGTATTCGCCTGTTTCGGCCGTGATGAGATTGATTTCGGCCATTTTAAGGGCCAGCACGGCACTGCGCTGTTGCCCGCGTGAGCCATAACTGCCGAGGCTACGGCCGTTGACTCAAAACCGCCAATCATCGCGGTGGGGGCCGATGGTGGTCGCCCCACTGGCTAAATCTCGCTCGCGGTTGGCGGACAGCGCGGCCGTGAACCGTTCGGCCACGGCCGCCAGCTCAGTTTGCGTCTCCAGCCACTCCGCATCGGCCAAGAATTCATCGGCCGCGTCATCGTCGCCTCGCGCCAGCGGGTTGGCTTGCAAGCGGGGCAAATAGCCCAAGCGGATGGTCTCACGCCCGGCCGTGAGCGACTCATAATGAATTCGTTGCGCCTCGCGGGCTAAATCGGCCATAAACTGCGCCCGGCGGCGGAAAATCTGGCTACCCAGCCCCACCAATCGTTCGGTGAAGATAGAAAGTACCTCCCCATTTTGCCGCCCTTCGGCCATAGCCCGCAGGGTGGCGTTGCGCTGTTCTAATACTTTGTTATAGGCGGAGAGGGTGCGGCAGTAAACCCCATCCATTTGGCACAGGGTGATATCCAAATACCGCCGCCGTTGGGCAGGACTAGCCTGTATCATCTCCACATCACTCGGCACGAACAGAACCACGCGCAATTGGCCGAGCAAATCCATGAGGCGCACTTTGCGACGGTCTACCAGTGCCTCGCGCCGAAACGTGTAGCCCCCTTGCTTCATCTCTTTGATGAGGCGCATTTCGATTTGGTGGGTGCCCCGCCCTGTTTGCACATGGGCGACAAGGCGCGAGACGATAATCGTAGGGTCGGCCGCTTCCTCTGCTTCCCAGTTAATGAGTTGCTGGTCATTATCCGCATGGGCCGATTTGGTGGTGGCCAAATAATAAAGCGCCTCGAGCAAATTGGTTTTGCCTTGAGCATTGTCGCCATACAACAACAGAGCTTGCGGCGGTAACTCTAGCTCTAAACGGCCGTAGTTCCGAAAATTGGTTAGCGAAAGGTGGGTAACTTGCATGAACAGTTACACGCTTGCCTCGCCATAGGCGGCATAATTAGTCATTCGGTCAAAGAACAATCTGGGTCGCGGCTCTCTATGATATGTTTTGTAAATCGGCAAACGGATTAATTGGCTAATTGTAGCAAAAGCCGTTGGAACTCGCATGTGGAACACAGAGTGGGCATTCGTCATTGCGACGAGCCTATGCTCATGTTATTCTATGGCACATTCGTTAGGGGTAGTTCCTCTATCTCTATCTGCAAACGCTACCGTGTTAAGGAGATGGGTTTTATGAACCATAATGATAACGTCCAAACGTCATCGCCGTTACAGATTGTGTTGTTGGGGATAGTCGCCCTACTCATTTTAGGAGCAGGTTTGTATCTGGCCCCACGCTGGGTTCCCGAACCCAAAATTGGGGTGATTCGGCTGAATTACGACATTTTTAACTTGTCGGCGGCCGAGATTACCCAGCAATTGGCCTATGCCCGTACCCACGATGACATTAAGGCCATCGTGCTGATTATCAACAGCCCCGGCGGCTCCGCCTCTTATAGCGAAGAGCTGTTTTTAGATGTGCTGGAGACGCGCAACAACATGCCCGTCGTGGCCAGTGTGGATTTATTGGCCGCCAGCGGAGCCTATTATATGGCTGTTGGCGCGGATGAAATCTACGCCAAGCCCACTTCATTTGTGGGGAGTATTGGGGTCATTTCCTCCTTTCCTAGCCCCGTTTTTATTGATGAGCAATATCTGACCACTGGCCCCTATAAGCTGTTTGGGGGCACGCGGGATGGGGCGATTCGGCAGGTGGAGATAGCCAAGTTTACCTTTTTAGAAGCAGTGCAACTCGGCCGTGGCGACCGCCTGACAGCTTCGTTGTCTGAACTTTCACGGGCAGAGATTTACAGCGGTGTGCAAGCCGAACGCATGGGCATGATTGACGGTCTGCTTTCGACCGATGCGGCCATCCGCCGGGCGGCCGAATTGGCGGGTTTGCAAGATTACGAAGTGGTGGAGCTTTACCCGCTGACATTTGAGACCGAGGCGGAAACACCCTATTTTAACTACCAACCCGCCATCATTGATACCACCAAGCTCTGGGCACCACCCCGCAATTTGGCCCCCGGCTTGTACTATTTGCACATTGAAGGCACGCAATAAATTACGAAATACGAAGTACGAAAATTCGTATTTCGTATTTCGTACTTCGTCATTTCCCCCTAACCATTACCCATTTACAAGGAACCAGTTATGCGTCGCATGATGCCGCTGATTTTATTGATTGTCCTTTTGCTGTTGGCTGTTGTGCCCGCAGGCTTGCGCTATGTCAATTTTTACGGCTTCGGCCGTGCCACCGAACGCCCCGCCGCGCCTGTCTATACGGCCGCTAACATCCCCAATGTCATCCCACCCAGCCAAGGCGCGTTTGTGGATGAACCAACGGTTGGCTCGGGGCGGGTGTTGTTGGATATGTCGCATGGCAACAACTTCACCATGCCCGAAATCGCCTCGCTCAACGGCCGTCTTTCGGCGCGTGGCTACCAACTGCTCCCCTACCGCTCGGGCAACCTCGCCCGCCAACTGCGCGGCGTGAGCGCCTTTGTGGTCATCACCCCGCTGGAAACATTTGCCGAGGAAGAGGTGTTGGCGGTGGTTGAGTTCGTGGAGCGCGGCGGCCGTCTTTTGCTCATCGGCGACCCTGCCCGGTTCCAAGTGGGCTATATCGAAGACGATTTTGGCTTCATTCTTGATTACTTCATCGAATCGGATGCCCTGCCGCTGAACAATTTGGCGCATGAGTTCGACATCACTTTTGAGGGGGATTACCTCTACAATTTGGAGGAGAGCGAAGGCAATTTCCGCAACATCCTGATGGGGCAAAGTGAGATGGAAGCGGAAAATGAGCTAACGGCCGAACTCGATAGCATCGCCTTCTATGGCTCCCATTCGGTAAAGGTGGGCGCAACCGCTACGCCTTTGTTGATGGGTGGCTCGCAAACCTACTCCTCCGCTACCGATAGGGCGGGTGGGTTGGTGCTGGGGGCGATGGGGAGCGACGGCCGTGTCCTTGCCCTTGGCGACATCAACTTTTTGACCGAACCCTATTACGCCTCGCTCGACAACACCCAATTTATCGCCCGCATCGCCGACTTTTTGGTGCAGGGCGAGCGGGAATATGTCCTGACCGATTTCCCCTATTTTTACGACAGCGGGCAAATCGAACTCGTTTATGTGGGCGAGGTGGATTTGGGAGCGGATGCGTTTGATGAGATTATCAGCTTGCAAGATGCGTTTAAGCGGGCGCGCCAAGAGTTACGGCTTACGGCCGCTCCCGAAAACGGCGACACACTTTACGTAGGCTTATACAACCAAGCGTTGCAAGACCCAGCCATTGTGGCCATGCTGGAAGAGGCGGGCATTACCTTGCTGATTGACCCACCCGTCTTGACGGAAGAAGAGCTAGAGGCGTTGGCTGAAGAAGAGGAAGCGACCACCGAAGAGGAAGTGGAAGAAGAGGCTGAGGAAGAAGCCGTTGAAGAGGAAACGGCCGCCGAAGACGAAACAACTTCCCCCGAAGGCGAGGAAGAGGAACCCGTTGATGAGCCTGAAATAACCCAACAAATCCAATCGGATATGGGCAATGTGCAAATGTTGGGCACGGCCATTTTGCTCTACCGCGAAACAGACGACGGCCGTGAACTGCTCTTGCTGGCTCCCAGCAAAGAGGGGTTAGAAAACAGCATCGGCCGTTTGCTCGATTTGCTCCCCCTCGATAGCGAGTACGCGCTGGCCGATTGCCTCACCACGGAGAGCATGGCCATCTGCCCCACCAATGTCGAAGATGAAGTGGTGGAAGCAGAATTGCTCACAGGCGGCGTGCCCGCTGGCCCAGAAGAAGAAGTGGTTGAAGAAGAAAGTGAGGAACCTGTCATCGAAGAAGAAGAGGATGTCGAAGAAGAGACTGAATCCTTTGAGTTTACTCTGGATGATTTAGACCCACCTCCTGTTGAACAAGGCGAAATCGCCCTAGATGAAAGTGCCACAGGCACATTGGGCGAAGGGGAAACGCATGTCTGGACATATAGTGGCGACTCAGGCACAGTCAATATCAGCCTCATTGGTGGGGGCGAAGAGTTTGATGCGGTGATTGAGGTGTATGATGCCGATGGCATTTTTGTGCAGTATGAAGACAGCACTTTTGGTGGCGAGGAAGAGCTTCTAGAAAACCTCGACATTGACACGGGCTATTTCATTGTTGTACAGGAATTTTTTGCGGTGGGGGGGGATTACACCCTCACTGTGACCGCTGGGGAAGGTGATGTTAGTGAAGGCGAGGTTGAGGAGGGCGAGGAAACGGCCGAAACCTCGCCCATCGAAACCATTTTCCTTTATGTGGATGATGATGGGGATTTTTTAGGCGAGACGGCGGCCGATAGCGTGGATTTGGCCGCCTTACTCGAGGATGATTATGAGGTGGTGGTTTGGTCTGCGGCCGAGGCCACCAGCGAACTAACCGAAGAAGACCTCGTTGGCTACGACCTTATCATTTGGTATTCGGGGCTGTACCGCAGTGAAAGCTCGTTTGATGGCGACTCCTTGGTACTGACCAGTGTGCTGTTAGAAGGTGGCAATTTGTTCATCATTGGGGCAACACCCCCTCTGTTTGAACCCGCTGAAATATCCCCCTTGGCCGATGTTGAACTGGTTGGTGAAGATGAAGTTTTGCTGGCGGGCTGGGAAACGGGCGACGTGCTGGAACTGACGGCCGCTTACGAAACCACCATCGTGGATTCCACCGACCTAGACACAGAAACAGACACCCTTTTCGCGGTGCGCGGCCCCTCCAGTTCCGATAGTGGCGATGTTGTTGGCGTATCTGTGCGCAACGAGGAGGAGGGTGGCAACATTCTCGTCCTCCTGCTTCCTTTCGAGGCGTTGGAAACGGCCGAACAAGAGCAATTCCTCCTCAATGGCATCAACTGGTTTGCCACAGGGTAATTATCTCTGGCATGGCTCACGCTATCTTTACAATTTCGGACTTGGGACTAGGGACAAGGGAATGGAGGTCATAAGCGTCCCAAGTCCCTTGGCCACAGTCAAAATTTGTAAAAGTGCTCTCTCGAGAGCCGTGAACCATGCCTAATCTCTATTTTCTCATGCAGATTCTTGTCGTTGAAGACGATGTTCACTTGACCCATACCATCCGCTATGTGCTAGGCACGGCCGGCTATGCCACCGTGGTCGCGCACACGGCCGAAGAAGGGCTGGCTTTGGCGCAATTGCACAAGCCAGCCCTTTTCTTGCTCGATGTGATGGTTCCCCACATGGGCGGCTGGGAGCTATGCCGCCAATTGCGCGAATTTACCCAAGCCCCTATTATCTTCATCACCGCTTTGGGCAACAGCGAACACATTGTACATGGCCTGCAATTGGGGGCGGATGATTACATTACCAACCCCTTTGACCAAAATGAGTTTTTGGCGCGCATTCAAGCCCATCTGCGCCGCCATGTAGGGCAAGCGCCCACCCGTTTTTCGTTTGGCAAGGGGGAGCTACAAATTGATTTGGAGAGTCATATCGTGTTGGTGGAGGGTACGGCCGTTGAACTCACTCCCCGCGAGTTTGATTTGCTGGCCGTTTTGGCTCGCCAAGCGGGGCGGGTGGTGCGCACGGCCGATTTGCTGACCGACGCATGGGGGGAATCGTATGCGGAGTCTAAGCACAACATCAAGCCTTACATCCATTACCTGCGCAAGAAAATAGAGCAAGACCCGGCCGTGCCCCGCTGGCTTCACACCGTGCGCGGCATCGGCTATCGCTTGGCTGATGAGTAAGGCGATTTCCCAAATTTAACTATCGTGATGGGCTAAGGTGTTTTAAATACGAATTTCACGAATCACACGAATTTTCTCCTAATCAATTCCGTGTCCAGTTTTCCTTCAATTGGACAATTATTTTCCCGAAACCACCTAACTCATCCGCCCCCTAAATTGCGGCAAAAAAAAGGCCATAGGTGAACCCACCTACGGCCTTTTTTTGCTTATGCTTACATGGCTTACAGCTTATGGCTCACAGCCCTCTTACGCCCCCAACAACATCATAATCAGGCCACTGCCGTTGCCAAACAGGGCAATTAACCCTGCAAACACCACAGCCACCATAGACATGAGTTTGATGAGAATGTTGAGCGAGGGGCCAGAAGTGTCCTTGAAGGGGTCGCCGACGGTGTCACCAACCACGGCCGCTTTGTGCGCCTCGGAGCCTTTGCCGCCATGATGTCCTTCTTCAATGTACTTCTTGGCGTTGTCCCACGCCCCACCCGCATTCGACATCATCAAAGCGAGGGAGAGGGCGGTGGCCAAACCACCCGCCAACAAGCCCAACACCCCAGCCACACCCATGAGCACCCCAATGACGATGGGGACCACGATGGCCAACATGGAGGGGACAACCATTTCGCGCAGGGCGGAACGGGTGCTGATTTCGACGCAAGTCGCGTAATCGGGTTTGGCTGTGCCTTCCATAATGCCGGGGATTTCGCGGAATTGGCGGCGCACTTCGACCACCATTTCGTTGGCCGCACGGCCGACGGCACTCATGGTGAGGGCGCAGAAATAGAAAGCGACCATCCCCCCGATAAACGTACCCAACAGGAAGAGCGGGTTAAGCGGGTTGATGTCGTAATAAATCATGAAGTCCCGCATCTGCATCGTTCTCACGTCGAAAGTACCCAAGGTAAATACTTCCCGCGCCAAGAGACTGGCGCGCATTTGTTCGACGAAGCTGGCCAGTAGAGCCAAGCCCGTGAGGGCGGCCGAACCGATGGCGAACCCTTTGCCAGTAGCGGCCGTGGTATTGCCCAGCGCGTCGAGTTGGTCGGTGCGTTGGCGTGTTTGGGCACCAAGACCCGCCATTTCGGCGTTGCCACCTGCGTTATCGGCGATGGGGCCGTAAGCATCGGTGGCAAGGGTAATGCCGAGCGTCGAGAGCATCCCGACGGAAGCCATGGCCACCCCAAACAGGCCGTTGAGCGTGCTGGTGAAGCCGCCGCCGATGTAGAAGGCGAGTGCGGAGCCGATGGCGATGACGATGACGGGCAGGGCGGTAGAACTCATGCCAACGGCCAAGCCGCTGATAATGACGGTTCCGGGGCCAGTGGCCGTTTGGGCGGCAATGTTTTGGGTGGGCTTAAATTCGCCCGAGGTGTAATACTCGGTGATGCGGCCGATGAGAATGCCAACCGCCAAGCCAACGACTAAGGGGAGCCACACTTGCCAATTTTCGTGGTTGGCGAGGTTGAGCAGGTCGAGCAGGATGTAGGAAGAGAGGGCGATAACGCCAGCGGCAATCCAGATGGAACGCTCGAAGGCGAAAATGAGCTGTTTCATGGTCGCATTTTCGCTGGCGTTAACCGTGAAAATGGCGGCGATGGAGATGATTGCTCCCAAACCAGCCAGCATAACAGGGGCGGCGATGTATTTGAGTTGTTCGCCAATCCCTAACCCAGAAGCGACGGCCCCAGCCACGCCAAGGCGGCGGCGGCGGCCAGAAATTGAGGCGGCGTAGGATTCGTATAAGTCGGCACCCATACCGGCAACGTCACCGACGTTGTCACCAACGTTGTCGGCGATGGTGGCGGGGTTGCGGGGGTCGTCTTCGGGGATGCCAGCTTCGACTTTGCCGACGAGGTCAGCCCCGACATCGGCCGCTTTGGTGTAGATGCCACCACCGACACGGCCGAACAAGGCCATTGTGGAAGCACCCATAGCCGCGCTCAGCATAATCGTGGTGATGTCTTGGATGGTGACAGACCCCGTGCCACGGCCGAAGCCGAAGTAGAGGATGAGGAACCAGAGGGACATATCCAACAAGGACATGCCGACCACACCCAAGCCCATGACGGCACCGCCACGGAAGGCGACGCGCAAGCCATCGTTGAGGCTTTTACGGGCGGCGTTGGCTGTGCGGGCGGAGGCGTTGGTGGCGGTACGCATCCCAATGAAGCCTGCGATACCAGAGGAAAAGCCGGCCGTGAGGAAGGCGACCATGACGAAACCACGTTGGGCACCAATCATGGAAAGGACGAAGAAGACGACGAATAGCCCGGCGAAGACGTAGGCCACATAGCGGTATTGTGCCCGCAGGTAGGCCATCGCCCCTTCGCGTACAGCTTGGGCAATTTCTATCATCAGGTCGGTGCCTTCTGCTTCGCGCATCATGGCAGTGTAAAGGTAGTAGGCGGTGCCGAGGGCGGCCAAGGCCCCAATGGGGCCGAGCCACCATTGCCACGGCAAGCCGCTATCTGCGCTTTGGGCTAGGAGTGAGCCAAGCAAAATGTTCATAAAAAGCCTCCGAAAGTGGGATGTTGAGGGTGATGGGTGATTAGAATTAAGCACCTGCCGCCAAGTGATGGCTCAGCGACGAAGTGTGGATGGCGCCGGGTGTGTAATGAGAAACCCAGTTTGGCTTAAACTGGGTTTCTTTGGGGATGGCACGCAAGGGGTGGGTTGGTGCTGTTGATTTTACTTGTAAAGTGTATCCGGGAAGGCAAGCGGCGTGATTCTAGCCAATTACGGCTTAATTGCCAATTGAACGGGTTGGCGGCAGGTTGATTCGTGTCTTTGGTGTTTCGCCATGCGTTTTGTTACAAGTTACAAGTTACAGGTGGTAAGTGACTTTTAACTTGTAACCTGTAAGATCATTCCAACTATCACACCAATGGTTACTTTTGCGGTTCACCTACTCAGGGGTTACATACGCGGCCGTAATTCCCCCATCCACCAAAAACTCCGTCCCTGTTACAAACGACGATTCGTCTGAGGCGAGATAAAGCGCGGCGTAGGCGATTTCCTTGGCTTCGCCAAAGCGGCCCATGGGAATGTGAACCAGCCGCCGTTGCTTCTTGGCCTCGGTGTTCAGGTATTTCATCAACAATTCGGTGCGGAGCGGGCCGGGGCAGAGGGCGTTGACCCGAATCCCTTCGCGGGCGTGAATGGCGGCCAGTTCACGCGACATGGCCAGTACCGCACCTTTGCTGGTGGTGTAGGCCAGTTGGGGCGTGGCCGCGCCCAAGTGGGCCACAAACGAGGCGGTGTTGATGATGGAGCCACCTCCAGCGCGGCGCAGGGCGGGGATGCCGTATTTGCATCCCAAAAAGACCCCTTTCACGTTAATCTGCATGGTCAAATCCCACACCTCTTCGCTGGTGGTCATGGCGTTGTCGTCATCGGCGTGGCTGATGCCAGCGTTGTTGAAGAGAATGTGCAATTGGCCGTAAGCCTGCTCGGCCGCCGCAATCATCCCCTCGCAATCGGCCGCGAGGGCGACGTTGGCATGGACAAAAATCGCCTCGCCGCCATTGGCTTGCACAAGAGCGACTGTCTCTTGCCCCGCCGCGTCGTTGAGGTCTACACAGACCACTTTGGCTCCTTCGGCCGCGAACAACACGGCCGTCTCCCGCCCAATCCCACTACCTGCCCCTGTGATTAGGGCCACTTTATCTTGTAAACGCATTTTCTATCTCCAATTGATGTGAGGGGGTTAATAAAGGACGAAGTATGAAGTACGAACCCCCTCAATTCATTTCGTACCTCGTCCTTCGTCCTTCGTACTTCTATACAATGGTTCCCCGCGCTTCGCCAAAGCCGATGCGGTAGCCATCTCCTTGGGCGTAGGCGGTGAGGATGACGGTGTCGCCATCTTGCAAAAAGCGGCGTTCAGAGCCATCCGCCAGTGGAATGGGCTTGCTTCCGCGCCATGTTAGCTCGAGGAGCGAGCCGTAGGAATCGGCCGTGGGGCCGCTAATCGTGCCCGAAGCGAGCAAATCGCCGGGGCGCAAATTGCACCCCGTTATGGTGTGATGGGCGACTTGCTGGGACATATTCCAATACAAATGCTTGTGGTTGGAGCGGCACACCACCTGCGGCGCATCCATCTGCTGGCTCTGAATGGCTACCTCAAGGTGGATATTGTAGGCGTGTCGGCCGTTGGTTTGCAAATAAGGCAGAGGCTCTGGCTCTTGCACGGGACCATCTACCCTAAACGGCTCCAAAGCGGCCAGTGGAACCACCCACGGCGAAATGGTTGTGCCCAAATTTTTGGCCAAAAACGGCCCCAGCGGCTGGTACTCCCATTTTTGGATGTCTCGTGCGCTCCAATCGTTGACCAAGACGAGGCCGAAGATGTGGTCGGCCGCTGACTCCACGGGAATGGGTTCGCCTAATTCGTTGCCCGACCCGATGAAAAAGCCCATTTCTAGCTCGAAATCCATCAGTTTGCTGGGGCCAAAGGTGGGGGATGGGGCATCGGTGGGGTTGGTTTGGCCGAGCGGCCGTTTAATCGACGTGCCGCTGAGGACAACACTGCTGGCGCGGCCGTGGTACGCCACGGGCAGGTGCAACCAGTTGGGCAGAAGGGCGTTGTTGGGGTCGCGGAACATGGTGCCGACGTTGGTGGCGTGTTCTTTGGAGGAGTAAAAGTCGGTGTAATCGCCAATGTGGGCGGGCAGGTGCATGGTCGCTTCCCGCTGGGGCACAAAGTAGCGGCCGATGGCTTCGGCCGTGTCAAAATAGCCGCCCACACTGAGGGCTGTTTGGATGTCGGCCCGGCCGCTGTCCCAAACAGCTTTGCCCAAGGCCATGAAGTCGTTGAGCGAGCCACGGCCGAAAATGTCCCCGTTCAGCCGCTCATCGCGGAACAATGAGAGTTCGCTCATCACGGTCAGGGGCAAAATGTGGTCGCCAATGGCGATGCCGACTCGTTTATGGGGGTGTGCGGCCGTGCTAAACACACCATAAGGCAGGTTTTGTAAAGGAAAATGGGAATTTTCAGGGATGGGAATATGGGGAGGAAATCATGGGGATAGAGGGGGAATGGAGGAGCAGAGGGGGCAGAGGAGAATTACCAATTACTAATCACTCAGCACTCTCAACTCGCTTAAATCTTCGCAGGGTTCGTCGAAACTGCAACTGCCGTAGGAGGTGAGGAGGGGACGCAGACGGCCGATTTCCTCCCCACCAATCTGCCAATGCCGCCATTGGAAGCCACCACTTTCGAGCTTAAACGCCGAGGGGTCTTCTTCGCCCAACACGGCCGTGAGTTGGGCATGGCTCAGTCCGTGGGCATGGGCCAAAGCCGCCCCACCAAACAGGTTGAGGAAGCCGTGCATATGGGTGTGGACACTGTCGTGGTAGTGGCGCACGGGGTGGTGCAAACCCGCCGTCGCTTTAAGAGGGATGCGGCCGTCTCGCGCCAGCAAAACGGCTGTGGCCAGCCGCCGCAAACTGGGGAATTGGTGTGCCGCCACGCCACCACAGCGGATTTTCAGCCCTACTGTGCCGTTTAACTGGCTGAGAGCGGCCGTGGCTACCTCCAACCATTCCCCCCACACCGCCCAATCTCCCTCGTAGGGTACTTCCACAAACAGGGCAATGCCCCCCAAAATTTGCTTGCCGTGGGCGATGAGCTGGCTCAATTCGGCCGCGTTTCCCTTGGCTAACACCTCGCTAGGCAAGCGCACCTCGCAGGCGTGGGCACGGTGGGGGGTGGTGGCATGGGTGCGGACGATGGCGGCCATGTCGGCCGTCAAATTGTGGAGCCAATCGCTGGCAATTATCCCACCCTGCCCCAAGACGGAGAGGGGATAGCTTGCGGTCGTGGGCAATTCGCTGGCGGCCGATAATTGCCCCACGGGGATGATGAAGTTGCCCAATAGCCACGCCTCGGGCTGGGCGCGGTAACGGCCGTAATGGCCCCATGCCTCGGCTAAGGGCAAGCTGGCTGGCGGGAAAAGACCCGCGTAATCTATGAGATTTTGGAGAAGGGGGTGGGGCATGGGGGTTTTGGATTGGGGATTGGGGTTTTGGTTGGGTGGCCCCGGCTGGGGGGGGGGCTTTGTTTTTGAGGGGTCCCAAATTCCGGGTGTACAGATGGTAACTTGTAACTTGTTCAGTCCCTGTTACCACTACCAACTCTCATCCTCTTCTTCCTCTTCGTATTCATATTCCCAAAGCTCATCCTCTTCATCATCTTCTAAAGCGGGCAGGAGTTCGAGGGGATTGCTGTAGGTAACTTCTAAGGCGGCATCGCAATAGGGGCATTCGATGGCTTGCCCGAGGCGCAACGGCCGTGGAAAGTGTAGTGGTTCGCCACATTTGGGGCAGGTAGCTAATAAAGCAGAAGGACTATGGGTGTTCATGAGGTTGCATCCTTGGCTAAATAGACGGGCAGACTGACAAAGTGGCAGACTGTTCTTAAATGATAAATTTTTGCACGGCCGAGGGCAATAGGGCAAGGGGCGCTATTGGGGGCACTAACCCATTTCTTGTTTGCCTGCGCCGCTTCTCCCTTCCAATTCCTGCACGACACGGGCTAAATGGCCATCAAAATGACCCTTGCACCAATCGGGGCCAAAGGCGGCCTCGGCCGTGGACGGCCGCCCTGTGGTGAATTTGCGGATTTTGCGGGTGCGCTCCCACTGCTCCAGCGGTTGCCCCACCTTGCTGGCGAGGAGGGGTTCGAGCAAGGGCAACGGCCGTGAAGGGGGCGGGATGGGCACAGGCGGGAGCGGTGCGGCCGTGGCATTGGGCAAAAAGTCGGCCGTCCACCTATTTTGCGCCCGCAATTGGGCATAACAGGCCGCGCCAGCCAAGGGAACCATCTGCGCCAATTCCCGTGCCACGTATAAATTTTGTTCGGGTAGGACGAGAGCGCGTTCGGCCAAAAAGTAATTGGGGCACAGCGTAACCCCCCGCCGCGCCGCCCAACGCACCATGCCAATGACCAGTGCCCGGCACAGCCATAACCTGTCGTTGGCGGTCACGAGCAGGTAGTCAATGTCGGCCGTGTGGTCGGTGTTGCCCACGGCCAGTGACCCTGTGACGGCGACGAGGCGCACAAAGGGCAGGGCGGCCAACCGACGGCCGTAGTCCACGGCCGTCGGCCACAAATGAGCGGCTACGGCCGCCCGCTCCTTGCGTATAGCCACTACCCCTTCCCGCCCTGCCAAACAGTAAAACGCCCCGCGCCGCACCAGCCAATCGGCCGTGGGCACTAGGGCGTTTAGATGGGTTTCGAGGTGGGGAAAGGGGATGGGGTACTCGAGGTAGCGGTGTAGCTCGGCGGCCGTTAACGGATAGTCGAATAAATCGGCGTAGAGCAAGGCGGAGCGTACGGCCGCATCCAGAGAAGGCAAATTCATATCTCCGCAACAACAATCCTTTTCATGGTCATCATCTGGCATTTTGTTTAGGGGTATACTGGTGTATTGGTGTATTTCAATACACCTCTACACCAATAGACTTATATGCCAGTCTCAACTATCAGTTTAGGGCTGGTATACCTTCAAGGTTATCTATTTTTACACGGCGGACACAGCACAAACTGTTTCGATGGCCTGAACCAGTTGTTGGAACCCAAACGGCTTTTTGAGAATGACGATGTTGGGGCGTTTCAGCCAATCGGGGTTGATTTGGGTGGAATTGTAACCCGACATGAGGGTGATGGGGGTTTGCGGAGCCATTTCCAGCAGGCGCTCCAGCACTTGTTCCCCATTTAGCCCCGGCATGTGGATATCTACAATAACGGCCGCAATGTTCTCTTGGTGGGCCATGAACTTCTCTAAAGCCTCCTCCCCGTTCTCGGCCATGAGTACTTCTAACCCTGCTACGTTTAACATTTCGCCCAGAGCCGAGCGGATGACCTCTTCGTCGTCAGCCAGCAAAATTTGCCCTTGGGGGGTGGTGCTAGATAAGTCGGTGGGCAAAGTTTTGCTCGGGTCAGGTTGGTGAATGGGGAAGAATAACTCAAATGTTGTGCCCACGCCTAATTGGCTTTGCACACCCATTACCCCTCCCAGTGTGGTCATAATGTCGCGCACGGCCGCTAAACCCAACCCCCGCCCTGTGATTTTGGTGGTGAAGAATGGCTCGAAAATGCGGGCGGCCGTGTGGGGATCCATCCCTTTGCCACTGTCTTGCACCCGCAAACAGACATATCGGCCGGGGGTTAACGGCTCGATTAGGCCGTGGCTGTGTTGCAGGTTGGCATCCTTGGTGAGTTGTACCTCCAAGGTTTGCACCATCACCTCCCCCTCGCGCCCTTCATAAGATTCGGCCGCATTGATGATAAGGTTCATCACCACCTGTTGCATTTGCCCCGCATCAGCCTCGATGAGCGACAAGGGGGCTAAGTGGTGTTGAAGGGTTACGCCATAAGGCAGGATGGCTTCTAACAAGCTCAGGTTGTCCTCGATGATGAGGTTTAGTTCGAGCGGTTTGCGCTCAAAACGCTCTTTGCCCGCATAGGTCAGCAGTTGGCGGGTGAGATTGGCGGCGCGTTCAATGACATGGAGGGATTTTTTAAGATGCGGCCGTGCCATATGGCCATCGGCTAATTTGAGCAAGGCCAAGGTGTTTTCGGCCATGAGGGCGGAGAGCAAATTGTTAAAATCGTGGGCAATGCCCCCCGCCAAGATGCCAATGCTTTCTAATTTTTGGGTGTGGCGGAGGGAGGCTTCGATTTTGCGCCGCTCGTCCACATCTACTACAACGGCAATAAAATATTGGGCATGGCCTTGTTGATTGTGTACCAAAGAGGCGGTGACATGGCTCCACACAGCTTCCCCTTGTTTGTTGAGATACCGTTTTTCCAGCATATATTCATGCACATGGCCAGCACGGGCGCGTTCTCGTGCCCGCTGGCCAAGGCTAATGTCATCTGGATGAGTAATCGTATTAATGGCTACGTTTATGAGTTCGACTTCGAGATAACCGAGCATGGCGCAAAAGGCAGGGTTTGCTTGCAAAATACGGCTATCTAAGTCTAACAAATACATGCCCACGGCCGCTTGTTCAAAGACATGGCGGAAGCGTTCTTCGCTTTCTTGCAACGCTTGTTCTACCTGTTTGCGGTCAGTGATATCCAGTGCCAGCCCCCCCACAAATTCCACCTTGCCTTTGGCGTTATGTAAGGGGAATTTGATGGTGTGATACCAGCGCAAACCGTGGGGTGTTTCGGCCGCTTCATCTACCACCAGCAACCCGTTTTGGGTAACCCACTGGTTGTCGCGTTGGTAGTGTTGGGCCAATGCAGGGGGGAATACTTCGTGTAGGGTACGGCCGATGGCATCTTCGCGTTTGACTTGGGTGTCAAATTCCCATTGTTGGTTTACCGAATGAAATTTTTCGTCTAAATTCATGGTGTAAATCGAGACGGGAACGAGTTCTAAGACTGAGGAAAGGAACGCTTTGGCTTTGTATAATTCTGCCTCCACCAAAATGCTTTCGGTGACATCATAATAGGCTAAGACGAGGCGCAACCCCTCTTCGCTGGCGAAGCAGGTGGCTTGGAGCGTGTACCATGCTTGGGCGGTGGGGGTGTGGCAGGCATAGGTGTGGCTGTAGTTTTCCAGTTCGCCCTGTAACACTTGTTGGATACCTGTCAAGATGGCTTGGGCATCTTCGATAGCCTCACCGCCTGTGTCGGCCAACACCTGAAAATAGTTGCGGCCGAGACCATAATCTGGCCATGTCAGCCCGTTCGCACGGCCGAACTCGCGCCATGCCTCATTGACACTTAAAATCACCCCTGCCTCATCTACAATGACCACATGGGCGGTGAGGTTATTGAGCACTCCTTCAAGGAATTTTTGAGAGTGGCGCAACATATTTTCGGCCGTTTGCTCGGCCGATAAATCTTTGATGATGCACATGACCAAGCGGCCGTTCAGGGTGTGAACCACACTTAAGCCCACATCAATGGGGGAAGCGCGTGCCATCCTGCCGCAACCCATGTAACGCTAAATTTGCGCCCATGAGGCGGGTGGTGGGGTGACTCATATAGTCTGCCCGGTGGTTCTGGTGGGTGGCATGAAATTCGCTGGGAATCAGCCGTTCGACAGGGTGTCCGATTAACTCGCGGCTGGGATAGCCGAATAAAAGAGCCATTTTGGGGTTGGCGTGTACCATGCGCCCTTGCTCATCCACAAACAGCACGGCCGCTGGAGCCGCCTCGAACATGGCTTGTAAATCTTCTGAGGCAAATAAAGCAATTGGATGTACCCGTTGGTTAAAGCCCGCACTAAATTCGCCCAGCATCCACATCATTTTGGGGCGGCAATCGTCTTCACGCCCCATCTCTTTCATTTTGTCTAAAAAGGCGCGGCTGATAAAAAATTGGCTTTCGGATAAGACACCGTTGTGGGAGTCGGTGACGGCCGCTAATTCGCCCCCTGCCCGATACGCCACATCTGTCGAATACTCCTGCATAGCCAGCACCATATCGTTCAAACAACTCCTCAAAATAGCAACAGGGAGTGGTCGCACACCCCCTATTTGCTCTAAGTGGTTGCCCCATTGCTCGGCTAAATCAGCAAGTTCTAACTTGCTGATGGGAAATATCTGCTCCGCAGGAATTTTTGTGTTCATAACCTGTGTTTGCCTGAAAATCGTGGTTGGCGGTGGAGTGGCGTAGAGCCGAAGACTAAATTTTCTGAGGGAGGGGGGACAACGGACAAGATACACATGGACGAGGGGATATTGACGTTTTTAGTTCCCAAACCCCCGCCAAAACTTGTAAAGTTATCTTCTTGGGAACTGTTAACCATACCCGAAAAACAACTTGTATCGCGAATTATAGCATAAGATGAAGGGTGAATCGTGAGGGCGGTAACGACTTTTTCTGTTTGGGGATATCCAGCCAATGGCCGATGGAACATTTTTACACCTCCCAACTCCTTCACCAAAGGGGTGGGCAAGTGCTTTCCCTCTTATTTAACGCAGGACGGGGGGATTTGTTGCACGGCAATTCCCATTTGGCCGCGCAGGACATGCAAACTGGTTCGTGTCATCGGTTTTTCGCCATAAACTGGGGTGCAGGTTGCAAGTCGCTTACCACCTGCAACTTGTAGCCTGTACCTTGTAACAAAACGCATGGCGAAAACTAAAAATAGTCACCAAGATGGGGAAATGGTGTGCCCATAAAACCTGTATCGCCCCAGTCCCTGTATTTAACTACAATTAGAGGCCATGCCAAACCTTTCTCACACCGTTCTTGTTGTAGACGACGACCGCAATTTATTAACATTGATGGGTCATGTCTTGCAAAAGCATGGCTACCAAACCCTGTTGGCTGATTCGGCCGACCAAGTGTGGCAAAAGTTGGATGCGTTGCCAGAGGGGCAAGCTCCCCATCTTATTTTGCTCGATTTGATGTTGCCCGGAGTCAGTGGGTTGGATTTGTACCACGCTTTTCGCCGTCGGCCGCAAACGGCCGACCTGCCTGTCATCATCCTCTCGGCCGTCAACGACATTGACAAGCGGGTGGAACTCCTCAACCAAGGCGTGGATGATTACTTGGTTAAACCGTGCCCGCTCGACGAATTAATGGCTCGGGTGGCCATGTACATTAAGCTGGCTGAATTGCACCGAGCCAAGCAAGCGGCCGAACGCCGCTCCCAAACCCAAGCCCGCTATTTGCAATCTATCAACGAGATTGGCTATGAAGCCACCCAATACCTCGATTTAGAAGTGATGTTGAGCAAGGTGGCGACCGATATTTGTACCCAATTTGAGTGCGCCAACATCGGCTTCTTTTTGCAAAACCCTGAAAATGAACAAGAAACCGAGCTAACCCTTGTCGCCCGTTGCGCCACCCGTGATGCGCACATGCCCCCTTTGGTGTGGCAAACGGCCGTAGACCAGCACACCCACACCGAACCCCAACAACTCTACATCCCCATTTTGCGAGGCCAAACCACCCTTGGCGTGCTCCACGTAACCGAACACGACCACTCGCAATGGGACAATACCGACAAACGCAATGCGTTGGAAGTCTTGACCCGACAACTGGCCACAGCCATTACCAATGCCTATCTGTTCCAAGATATTCGCCGGCACAACCAAAAATTGCAAGTCGTGGCCAATGAAAACAGCCTCTTGCTCCACCGCGAACAACGAAGGCGCAAACAAGCGGAGCAATTGCACCACATGGCGCAAATCCTCAGTTCCTCGCTCGAGCTGACAACTGTCTTAGATACCGCTTTGGCCACAGTGCATAGCATGGTTGAGGTGGAAGATGGCTCGATTATTTTGGTGGATGAAGCAAAAGAAGAACTTTATTTTGCGGCCACACTGAACCACCAACCTTGGATGCAAACATTGCGTTTGCAACTGGGGCAAGGGGTGGTGGGCATGGTCATAGCCCAACAAGAGGGGTTGGTGGTCAATGATGTGGTGAATCACCCCAATTATTATTCAGCGATAGATGATTTGACAGGGGTGAGAACGCGCTCGTTGCTCTGTGTGCCGCTGACAGCCCACGGCCGTATTTTGGGGGCACTCGAACTCATCAACAAAACAAATGGGGATTTTACGGGTACCGATTTGGCCTTGGTTAGCACGGCCGCTGGCTCCATTGCCATTGCCGTGGACAATGCCCGGTTGTACGAAGCACAAGAAACGGCTCATAAGCAACTGCTCCAAACGGAAAAGCTTGCCGCCGCTGGTCGGCTGGCCGCTTCGATGGCCCACGAAATCAACAACCCCTTGCAAGCTGTGCATAGCTGTCTGCAACTGCTCATTCAATTTGATTTGGCGGCCGACAAAAAAGAAGCATACCTGAACATGGCGGGTGAAGAAGTCGAGCGACTTATCAACATCACCAACCGCATTTTGGATTTCTCACGGCCGTCCACGGGCACCTACGAACGAGTGAGTTTGCAACGCATTCTCAACCAAGTGATGCAATTGGCGCAAAAGCACATCGTCCACCAAAAAGTGAAAGTGCAACAAACCATTGCGGTTGAGGTGGCTCAAGTGTGGGCCGTGCCAGACCAAATCGCCCAAGTATTTTTAAACATCATTCTCAATAGTTTGGATGCGATGCCGACAGGTGGAGAATTAGATATTCAGACAACCATCGAAGGGGAGTGGGTTAGCACTTTGTTCCGTGACACGGGCATAGGCATGGATAGCGAGGTGCAGACGCACCTGTTCGAGCCATTTTATAGCACCAAGTCTAACCAAGCGGGGCTTGGCCTAACCATTAGTCATGGTATTGTCGAGCGACATGGTGGCCAGATGAAGTACGATAGCCCTCGAGCAAGTTCATACTTCGTAATTCGTAATTCGTAATTCGTATTTTGTACTTTAATGACCAATGACCAATGACACCCCCAACCCAGACCTAGCCAAAATCCTCGTCGTGGATGACGAACGCACCACCCGCATGGCGATTTGTGAAGCATTGGGGTTGGTGGGCTACACCGCCACCCCTGTTAGTACAGGCGAAGAAGCGTTGCGCTACCTTGCCCACGAACATTACGATGGCGTAATTCTCGACCTTAACTTGCCGGGGAGCTATTCGGGAATAGATGTGCTGGAACAAGCCGAAGCGATAGCCCCCCGCACAGCTTTTATCATTCTCACCGCCTATGCTAGTGCCGATACGGCTATTACCGCTTTGCGTTCGGAGCCTATGATTATTTGCGCAAGCCAGCCGCACTGGAGGTGATCTTTGCCACGGTGCGCGAGGCGTTGCTTAAGCAAAAGGAGCGGCAACGGCAACAAGATGCTGTGCGTTTGCTGGAGCAAGCGATGACGCTTTTGCACGGCCGTGGGGGGCAAACGGCCGTGGCTCCTCCCCCACCTGCTCCCAACAACAACCCCAAAAGCGACAAAATTTACCACGCGGCCAACATCACCATCAATGATTCGCGCCACCAAGTAACTGTGGGCCAACAGCCCTTGGAATTGACCCCCATTGAGTACAAACTGCTGTGCAAATTTGTCCGCCAACCCAACACAGCCTTTTCGTTTATGGAGTTAGCCTACGAATCGCACGGCATGGCCGTGGACGAAGGGGAAGCCCGCGCTCTGCTCCGCACCCATGTCTACCGCCTGAGCCGTAAATTGGCGGTGAACGGTGAAAGCCCCCTCCAAAATGTCCGTGGTCTTGGGTATATCTTAAATGTAGAGGCGTAAAGGGTATGTTGGTATATTGGTTTAGTGGTGTATTGGTATAGAGCAATGCACCAATACACCCATATACAAATACACCAATACACCAATACACCAATTTCCCCGTCTCATTAACCTTCATCTTACAAAACCTGCTTAAATTATTTTGCGAAAACTGTAATTCAGGAGAAAGAACCATTATGACCATTGCTGAACAAGAACAAACCTACACGTTTAAAGCAGAAATCAAACAACTGCTCGATATTCTCATTCACTCGCTTTACAAAGAACCCGAAATTTTCGTGCGAGAACTCATCTCCAACGCTTCCGATGCGTTGAGCCGAGTGCAATTTGAGATGCTGACCAACCACGAGGTGGTTGACCCCGATGCCGAATTGGGCATTTGGCTGACTGTGCAGAAGCCCGAAGAGGGAGAAGAGGGGGACAAGTGGCTCATCATTAAAGATACGGGCATTGGCATGACGGCCGATGACTTGCGCCAAAACCTCGGCACGATTGCCCACTCGGGGGCGCGGGAATTTTTGGCCAACTTGCGCCAAAACGGCAACAAATCTGAGATTGCCGATGTGATTGGGCAGTTTGGGGTGGGCTTCTATTCTGTTTTTATGGCGGCCGAAGAAGTGCGCGTCGTCTCTCGCAGTGCCCATGCGGCCGAGAGCGCGGCCGTGTGGATTTCCGATGGGAGCGAGAATTACCGCATTGAGCCAGCCGACAAAAGCGACCGTGGGACTGAGATTCATATCAAACTGCGTTCCGAAGCGGCCGAATTTGCCGACGAGTGGAAGCTCCGCCAAATCATCAAAAAGCACTCCGATTTTGTCGCCTTCCCCATTTATATTGGCGACCAAGAGCAACGCGCCAACCAGCAACAATCCATTTGGCGCACCCAGCCCAGCGAGGTGACGGCCGAGGCCAGCAAGAGTTTCTACCAGCAAATGACCCTCGACTTCGAGGAGCCACTGACTAGCATTCACTTCTCCTCTGATGCACCGCTAAATCTCCGCGCCCTGCTGTTCATTCCCGCCAAGCGCGAAAAGACGATGTTCGCCCGCCGCACCGAGCCGGGGGTTCAGCTTTACTGCAAAAACGTGCTTATCCAAGAGTATTGCACCGATTTGCTCCCCCGCTGGCTCAGTTTTGTGGATGGGGTAGTGGATTCCGAAGATTTGCCGCTGAACGTCAGCCGCGAAACAGTCCAAAACAGCCGCCTGATGCGCCAACTGGGTAAGACGATTCGCAAACGGGTGGTGCGCGAAATTAACAAATTGGCCGAGGATAAGGAGAAATTTGGCGCGTTTTGGGCGCAATACGGCCGTTTCTTCAAAGAAGGAGTGGCCACCGACCACGAATCCCGCGAGGAGATTTTGCCCCTCCTGCGCTTCTACTCCTCCAAATCGGATGGGCAACTGACCACACTGGACGAGTATGTGAGCCGTATGCCCGAGAGCCAAACCGACATTTATTACGTCGTCGGCGACGACCAACGTTCCATTGCCAACAGCCCCCACCTCGACCCATTCAAGGGGCGGGGCATCGAGGTGTTGTACTTTGTGGATGCGTTCGATGCGTTCATGGCTCCTGCGCTGATGGAGTACAAGGAGAAGCCGTTCCGCAACATTGACGATGCGGCACTGGAATTGCCCGAAACGGCCGCTGACAGCGAAACCCCCGCTGAGGAAACCCCAGCCGTCCCCGAAGAGCAATTCACTTCGCTGGCCGAGCGGGTGAAGGAGATTTTGGGCGAGCGGGTGGCGGAGGTACGGCCGTCGAAGCTCCTCAAAGACAGCCCTGTGCGGCTCGTCTCCCCCGAGAACAGCCCCAACACGGCCGCCAGCCGTTTGCAACGGTACATTGACCAAGATTATGCGGTTCCTGTCAAAATTTTGGAGCTAAACCCCCGCCACGGCCTTATCGCCAACTTGGCCAATTTGCACACGGCCGACCCCGCCTCCCCGCTGGTTGCCCTGCTCGTCGAGCAGTTGCTCGACAGCGCCCTCGTCCAAGAAGGGCTACACCCCAACCCCGCCGACATGCTCCCCCGCATTCAGGCGTTGATGGAGCAGGTGGCGAGTAGATAGAGACGGGAGATAGAGGGGAATGCGTGCTTTGTAGGGGCAACCCTTGTGTTGCCCTTTGCCACAGGGGCAACCACAAGGGTTGCCCCTACGAGAATCCCTCTATCTCTACACTCTATCTAGCCTTCTTCGGCCGCATGACCGCCAGCCACGCAAGGGTGAGGGCGACGAAGCTGGCGAAGATGAGTGGCACGCCCCATGTGGTGGTGGCATCACGGCCGGGGGTGGCACTGCTGGTGAACATTTCGAGAGCGAGCGGGGCTTGAGGGGGCGCGTTGTAATCCCACAACATGCGAAAGGTGGCGCACCCCTGCGAATCAAAAACGGCCGTGGATTCTCCCTCCAAACTGTGTCCTCGCCCCCCTTGGCTTTGGGTCAGGATGCCCACGGCGACATCTTGACCCGCCACACCCCCACAAGCATTGACCGACAAATGGAAAAATGTGTCGCCCTCCACATAGTTAGCCACTGTTTGTACTTGGAGCGGCCGTGTGTCGCAGGTGGCGCTCATGCTCGTCACCACTCGCCACGGGTCTACGGCCAGCCCCTGCCCTTGCACGGGGGCTTGGGCGATGGGTCGCCAGCCGGCCGTGGCGCCTAGCTCATCGCGCCAGCCGGGGGAGGTGAGGGTGCAATCGGCGTAGCGCAGGTGGAGCGAACCCGTGCTGGGCGCGGCCGTGGCGGGGTAGAGTTCGTAGCGGCCGTCTTGGGTTACGTATACCGTCAACGGGTGGCCACCGATTTGCCGCCACGAAGGCGACATCTCCTGTGCGGCCAGTGGTGCTGTGCCCAACAAGAGCCAAAAAAGGAGCCAAGCGGCCGTAAAATTGCGGTAACGAATCATGAGGTTGGGGAGAAAGGACGAGGGACGAATGACAAGGGACAAATGACAAATCCCAAATACTGACTTTTGATTATAAAACAGGTATCCTAAGAATGTGTTAACAAACTGTTACGCCTTGCCCACGCCTTGCCTACGAAACCCACCCACTTTTTCCCACAACACCCTCGCAACCCCATGAAACTCACAATCTCCCTTGGTCAAATGGATGTGGAATTGGGCAACCCTGCCCGCAATTTGGAAACAGCTCAAGCGTTTGTCGAAGAAGCGGAGCGACGCGGCTCCCACCTGCTGGTTCTGCCCGAACTATGGTCTACAGGCTATGATTTAGAAAACGCGGCCGATTACGCCACGAGCACGGCCGAGGGCATTTTCGCCCAAATCGGCCGTTTGGCCACCAAGCACCACCTGCACATTCTCGGCTCTTGTTTGGCCCAGCACAATGGCGGCATCGCCAACACCTTGGTTTGGCACGGCCGCCAAGGGGAAATTATGGGCGAATACAGCAAGCTCCACCTGTTTCGGCTGATGGACGAAGAGAAATATCTGGTGGCGGGGCAAAAGCCCGTGTTGGTGGAGAGCGAATGGGGGATGGCTGGCCTGAGCATCTGTTACGATTTGCGCTTCCCCGAACTGTTTCGCCGCTACGCGCTGGCGGGGGCGCAGATGGTTTTTGTGCCCGCCGAGTGGCCGCACCCCCGTTTGGCGCATTGGCAAACGTTGCTCCGCGCCCGCGCCATCGAAAATCAGCTTTTTGTGATTGCCTGCAATCGGGTGGGGAGTTCTAAGAACACCCCGTTTTTGGTCACTCTTGCATCATCGGCCCGTGGGGGGAGACGATTATCGAGGCGGGGAGCAGGAAATTTTGCTCACGGCCGAGATTGACCTATCCCAAGTGGCCGAAGCCCGCCAACGCATTCCCATTCTCAGTGACAGACGACCAGAAGTATATTAGCGGACAGGAGGAGATAGGGACAGGGACTCCATATCCTGTGCGTCCCTTGTCCCTAGTCCCTAGTCCCCTGTCCTCCTACAGTGGCAACAGCCCCGCCCGTGTGGCCAACGCCACGGCTTCGGTTCGGCTTTGGGCGTTCAGCTTGGCCATGATGGCGGTGACGTGGAATTTAACTGTGTGGGGGCTGATGGCGAGGGCTTGGGCGATGGCTTTGTTGGTTTGGCCTGTGGCGAGGTGGCGCAACACTTCTTGCTCCCGTTGGCTGAGCGGCTCGGCCGTGTTCATTTCCTCGGCCGCTGGGGCCATTTGCGGGCTGTAGGCGGGGTCTAGCACGAGCAAGTTGTGGGTGAGGGCGGTCAGCGCGGCCGTTAACTGCTCCCCCCCCACCTCGCGCAAAAGCACCCCCCGCGCCCCCGCTTGCAAGGCGGCGGGGAACAAATCGGTTGTGGCGAGGAGCAACAAAACGGGGAGTTCCACGGCCGTAAACGAGGGAAAAGCGGCCGTGTACCCATCCCACCCCCAATCCCACAACACCACTTCGGGGCGATAAACCGCCAACACATCCTCCCATACGGCAGGGCTGGCCATTTGCCCCACCACCTCACACGGCTCTTGTTCGGCGACAAACCGCGCCAAACCCGCCCGTGCCAAGGGGTCGGCGGCAACGATGAGGACGCGTAGAGGGGAGGACATGGGAGAGGGGGAGATTTTTGTGGGTTGGATTGGCTCGAGTATAGCACGAAGCGGCGGGGCGTTTGGTTGGGGAGCTTGGCTCATTTATTGTTCTAACCAACGGCCGTTGTTTTGTAGGCCTAACGGGATAGGTTAAAATGCGGCTATGACAACTCCCCCTCCTGATTACGCTGTGTTGTATGAACAAGAGCGGCAAGCCCGCGAACAGGCCGAAACGTGGATGCATGTGGCTGACCAACTCAATCGCCAACTTAACCTTGACGAAGCGTTGCCCGCCGTGTGCCAAATTACGGCCGATATGCTGACAGTCCCCATTGTCACCATCAGTTTGTACCATGAAGAGCGCGAAGAGTTGGCGTTGGCTTATGCCTATGGCTTGCCCCTTGCCGAAATGACCCAAGTACGGCCGATTTCGCGGGAGGTGTACGAACAATTCCGCCAAACAGCGGGGCAAGTAGTCGTGTTTCCCAATGTGCAAACCTTATCGGATTTGCCCAACGCCGAACTGTATCGGGCAATGGATTTGCGAACCACGGTGGGCATCAGCATGATGCTGGCTGAAACCCACCTGATTGGGCGGCTGAATATCGGCGTGTTGGCGGCCGAACGGGAATTTAGCGGGCGAGAAATCGCCTTGTTGCAGGCCATAGCCAATCAGGCGGCCGTGGTTATCCATCGCGCCAAGCTGTATGGCGAAGTGCAAAGCTATGCGGCCGAATTGGAGCAGAGAGTGGCCGACCGCACGGCCGATTTGAGTGCCAAAAACGAAGAACTCGCCCTACGCAACGAAGAGCTGGATGCCTTTGCCCACACCGTTGCCCACGATTTGCGCTCTCCCCTCAGTACCGTCATTGGTTATCTCGACCTGCTCGACGAGGAATTGCAAGAGATGGAGACGGCCAGTTTGCGCGATTTGCTGGCGCAAACGGCCTCGGTTGCGGAAACCATCGGCCGTGTGTTGCGCCAAGCGGAACACATGAACAGCATTATTGGCGAGTTGTTGTTGCTGGCCAGCGTGCGCCAAACAGAAATCCAACGCCGCCCCATTGACCAACGGGCTGTGGTGGAAAGGGCGTGGGAACGGTTGGGCAAGCGGGGCACGGCCGAACTTATCTTGCCCCCTGCATGGCCTCTCGTCTGGGGTTACGCCCCGTGGTTGGAGGAGGTCTGGGCCAACTACCTCAGCAACGCCCTCAAATATGGCGGCCAGCCAGCACAAATCACCGTGGTGGCCGAGCCATTGCCCAAGGGTTGGGTGCGCTATGGCGTGCGCGACAATGGGGCAGGGCTGACGGCCGAGCAAGCCGCTCAACTCTTCACCCCGTTTACCCGCTTGCACCACCACACCCGCGTGGAAGGGTTTGGCCTTGGCCTCTCGATTGTGGCACGCATTTTGGAGAAGTTGGGCGGCCGAGTGGGGGTGGAAAGCGAACTCGGCCGTGGGAGCTTGTTCTACTTTGAATTGCCAATGAGCAATGAGCAATGACAAAAAGGCTTTATTGCAAAAGGGCAAAAGAGTGAAAAGACAAAATTTTCCTCCCTTACTTGACTTGAAAAATCCTTTGCCCCTTTATCCTTTTGCGCTTTTGCAATAAAAACGACCCCCCAAAAAATAATGCGTAACGAGACGAGATTGATTTGGCTGTTGTTTATCATTATGCTCCTGAAGGGGGCGTTGTGGAGCTTGGCGTTTCCTCTGTGGCAAGGGCCAGATGAGGATGACCATTATGCTGTCATTCAATTCATCGGCGAACTCGGCCGTTTGCCCGCCGAAGGGGACGAGCTTTTGCCCGATGAAATCACCCTTTCCCGCCAAATCGCCGATGTCGGCCGACTGGATTATGACCCCACCCAGCGGCAAGCGTTTGGCCAAACCTCGCTTGGCCCCAACGAGAGCCAATTCGACCAACTGCCCCGCGAAAGCCGCGCCAGCTTTGCCCTTGGCAACGTGGGCAAGCTGATGCACGCCACGCCGCTTTATTACATGGGCGCGGCCGTCGTCTATCGCCTCTTCGACGAAGGCAATTTGTTGTGGCGGGTGCAAATCCAACGCTTTTTGGCCGTGCTGGTGGGCGCACCGCTGGTGTGGGTGGCCTACCTGACCACCCGCGAACTGTTCCCCGCCGCCCGCCCCTCCCACCACGCCCTGCGCCTAACCATTCCCACTCTCGTCGCGTTTCACCCGTTGATGAGCGAAATCACGGCCGTTGTCTCGGCCGATGGCTTGCTCATTTTGGCCTATTCCCTGCTCATTTACCAAAGCATCTTGGTCTTAAAACACGGCCTGACGCGCAAGCTGGCCATCGCCATCGCCATCACCTTTGTGGTGGGCAACCTCACCAAGCCGACGCTGAACGGCTATGTGCCGCTGGTGGCCTTGCTGGTGGGGTACGATTGGTGGCGCACAAGGAGCAAAACGGTTATCACCACTTCCCTGTTGATGAACGCGCTCATCATCCCGCCCATGTTGTGGTGGATGCAACGCAGTTTGCGGCTCAACGACGATTTGTTTTACTTCAATCCCATCCTCAAAGGGCATCGCATCCTGCAAAACCCATTTTATGATTACACCATTTGGAACCACGCCGTAGATTTTTACCAATCCATTTGGGGCGGCATGTTGGTCACATGGTGGGGGCATTTTGGCTGGCTCGATACGCCGCTGGCTCCGTGGGTGTACGATGGCTTGCGCTGGCTGACAGTGGCGGCCGTGGTGGGGTTGGTAGTGGGGCTGTTTCGGCGCAAGGGGGCAGAGGGGCAGAGGGGCGAGGAGCAGAGGAGCATCCACAATTAACCATCCACAATTCACAATCACAATTTGGAAATCAGGTTCGGCCGCCGCTCCCCTCCCCGTCTGGCTCTTCCTCGCCCTCACCTTGCTCATCCCTGTTTTGCTGTTGCAGGTATATGATTTGAGCTTTTGGTGGCAATATGGCAACGGCCGTGGGATGCAGGGCCGCTACTGGCTGGGAACCATTATTCCCATGCTGACCTTTTTCGCGGTGGGGTTGCTCTGCCTTGTGCCTGTGCGCTGGCAAGCGGCCGTGCACAACCTTCTCCGCCTCTGCATCATCCTCCTCAATCTGGCCAGCCTCTTCTTCTACATCTTGCCTCGCTACTATTTATAGAAGGGGAAAAGGGACGGGGGACTTGGGACTGGGGATTCGACCCGATTGGGATGGTCAGGAGACCACCGCTCTCATTTCGTGGCGTCGCGTGGTATAGCCACATTGTATGTGAGGAATCCCCCAACCCTGCCCCACAACTCAATCGCCAAACCGACACGTGTTCGTTTACAAACCAACACGTGTTCGTTGCCCAACCAACACGTGTTCGTTTACAAACAGGTACGTACCTGTTTGTAAACACATACGTACGTGTTGGCCAACACGTGCGCACGTCTTTTCGAACACGTGCGCACGTTTTTGTAAACCAATGGGCAATTGTTTTGTAACAGATGCGTACTGGCACACCCAGCAAGGTGGAGCGGTCAGGAGACCTTCCATAGCATACGAGGTACAATCCCCCTCTTTTCCCCGCCCGCTCTGCCACCTAAACATGACCCACACCATGACCTTGGGCACAACCCAAACCTTGCCTGTTCGTATATTCTTGGGAAGATTAGAGAAGAAAGAAGAGGAAATACCCCCTAGCCACTAGCCACTAGCCACTAACCACTAACTACTAACCACTTATGATCATCACCGTCCAAAACCTCATCAAACAGTACCCCAAAGCGGCCGAGCCGGCCGTGCGCGGCGTGAGCTTCGAGATAGCCCGTGGCGAGATATTCAGCTTGCTCGGCCCCAACGGCGCAGGCAAAACGACCACCATCTCCATGCTCTCCTGCCTGCTCCAGCCCACCGAAGGGGATGCCCTTGTCGGCGGCCATTCCGTGCGCCGCGATTCCTACGCCGTGCGCCAAATCATCGGCGTGGTTCCGCAAGAGATTGCCCTGTACGAGACCCTCTCCGCCCGCCAAAACCTCATCTTTTGGGGGCGTATGTATGGCTTGCACGGCCGCGACCTTGAAACCCGCGCCGACGAAGTGCTAGAACAAGTCGGCCTGCGCGACCGCGCCAACGACCGCATCAGCACCTTTTCGGGCGGCATGAAACGGCGCATCAACATTGGCGTGGGCTTGCTCCATCGGCCGCAAGTCCTCTTCATGGACGAGCCAACGGTGGGCATAGACCCCCAAAGCCGGCGCAATATCTTGGACATGGTGAAACAGTTCAACCGCGAACTGGGCATGACCGTGCTGTACACGACCCACTACATGGAAGAAGCCCAAGAGCTTTCCCACCGGGTGGGCATTATTGACCACGGCCGCCTCATCGCCCTTGGTACGCAAAAAGAGCTGACCCAAATGGTGGGCAACCACGAAACCCTGCGTTTGCACCTCGACGAAGGACACGCCACCGAAGAAGCGGCCGAATCCTTCCGCAACCTCCCCCAAGTGTTGCAAGCCACCCCCACCGACAACCAACTCGTGCTGATGGTTCCCAGTGTCCAAGAAGCGTTGTCGGCCGTTATCGGCCGTGCCAACCAAACCCACCTCACCATTCGCTCCGTAGACCTCGAAGAACCCAACCTCGAAGCCGTCTTCCTGCACCTCACCGGCCGTGCCCTGCGGGATTAGTGGTTAGTAGGGGTAGGCCTTGTGCCTACCCTTCTAGTGCCTACCCTTCCAGCCGGGCAACCACAAGGGTTGCCCCTACCAACCACTAACCACTCGCCACTAACCACTCACATGAAACTACTTACCATCGCATGGAAAGATTTTGTCATCGCCTTCCGCGACCCCGGCGGGCTGGTGATTATGCTCCTCACCCCCTTCCTGCTGACCTTGGTCATGGGCTGGGCCTTTGGCGGCTTCGACGATAGCGCCAGCAGTACGGCCGGCTTGGCTGATATTCCCGTGGCCGTGGTCAACTACGACCCAGACGGCCAACTGGGGCAAGCCCTTGCCGATTTGCTCACCTCGGCCGACCTCGCCGACCTGCTTGAACCCACCACTAACTTAGACGAAACTGCCGCCCGCGCCGCCGTGGATGCCAACGACATAGCGGCCGTGGTCATCATTCCCGCTGGCCTCACCCAAGCCATCATTCCCGCTGGGGCAGATGGCGCCGCCACCAACGCCGCCCCCGAATTGGGCGAGGCGACCATCGAAATTTACGGCAATCCCGGCCGCCCGCTCAGCGTCAGCGTGATTCGCGCCATTGTGGATGAGTTCAACAACCGCATCACGGCCGCCACGGCCGCTGGTTCGCTCACCCCCATGCAACTGGTTATGAGCGGCCGAATTACCATGCCAGAGGCGCAATCCTTTGGGGAAACGGCCGCCCTCTCCGCCCAAAACGCGGCCGAACCCATCACCCTGCGCGGCGTCGAAACGGCCGAGGGCGAGGTCGAAGTGTTCGACTTTATGGGCTACATGGCTCCCAGCATGGCCATCCTCTTTCTTATGTTCACCGCCACCGCCTCCGCCCGCACCATCCTTACCGAGCGGCAACTGGGAACCTTCTCCCGCCTGCTCACCACCCCCACCTCGGCCACCGAAGTGCTGGGCGGCAAGTTGCTGGGCACATTTTTCATTGGGCTGGCCCAAATGCTCATCCTCATCGTGGCCAGTTGGCTCCTCTTCCAAGTGCGTTGGGGTAGTTGGGTGGCCGTCATCGCCCTGATAATCCCCCTTGCGACGGCGGCCACGGCGTGGGGCGTGCTCATCGCCGCCTATGCCCGCAGTGTGGGGCAGGCCAACGCGCTGGGCACGGCCGTTTCCCTCATCTTCGGCATTGGCGCAGGCAACTTCATCGCCCGTCCCAACTTACCCGATTGGCTCCGCACCATCAGCCTCATCAGCCCCAACGCATGGGGGCTAGATGGCTTCTTCGCCCTCTCCAGCGGCGGCGGCATGGCCGATGTCCTGCAACCCATCCTCGGCCTCGTCACCATGACGGCCGTCTTGTTCGCCATCGCCACGGTTCTCTATCGCCGCCAATATGCCTAGCAGAGGGGCGGAGGCGCAGAGGAGCAGAGGAAACCGCTACTCCTCGAATAGCCACTAATCACTAGCCACTAGCCACTAACCACTTATGCTTCGCAAAATTGCCGCCATTGCTTGGAACGACATCCGCGTTGAGTTCTCCGAACGCTCGACGATTGTCTTCTTTCTCATCCTCCCCCTCATCTTCACCGCCATTTTGGGCACGGCCAACGGCGGGAGCCGCGACGACACGGCCGACAACCGCTACCCCCTCTTGGTGGCCGATGAAGACCAGAGCGACCTATCGGCCGCTGTCCTGTCCGCTCTCGAAAACTCGCCCAGCGTGCGCCCTGTGTTGGTGGCGGATGCGGCCGAGGGCACGGCCGCGCTCGAGGCCGAAGAAGCCAACGCCTTCTTGCATATTCCCGCTGGCTTTGGGGCGCAACTGTTGGCGGGCGAAACCGCCGAATTGCCCTTCCAAACAGCCCCCAACAGCAACGAAGTCATCCTCATTCAGCGGGCGACGCAAACGGCCGTGCAACAAGTCGGCCGAGCGGTGCAATTGGCCGTGGCCAGTGCTGAAACGGCCGCCGAAATCCAGCCCTTCGCCGATTCATCTGCCCAACAAGCATATGTGACCAGCGGCTTAGAGGTGGCGCAGGAAATGCTGGCCGAGCCACGAGTGACGACGGCCGTCACCCAAAACAACGCCGCCCAGCAATTTGCGGATGGCTTCGAGCAAGCCTCGGCCGGGCAACTCGTTACATGGGTGCTGATTACGCTGATTGGCACGGCGCAAGTGTTTGTGGCCGAGCGCACAGGGGGCACGTTGCGCCGCCTATTCACCATGCCCTTGGGCAAAGCAACGGTGTTGTTGGGCAAAATTAGCGGCCGTTTGGGGCAGGGCTTATTGCAGATGGCGCTCCTCATCCTCGGCGGGGCATGGCTGTTTGGGGTCAATTGGGGGCAATCCCCTGCCGCTCTGCTCATCATGGTGCTGGCGTTTGCGCTGGCGGCCGTGGCTTTGGGGGTCATGCTGGCCACCTTCATCCAAACCCCCCAGCAAGCCAACGGCCTGACGATTATGTTTTCGATGGTGTTGGCCGCTCTCGGCGGGGCGTGGTGGCCGCTGGAAATCACCCCAGCGGGGTATCAGGCGGCCGTGCAAATTTTGCCCACCACATGGGCCATGCGCGGCTTCACGGATGTCATTGTGCGCGGCCAAGGCGTGGCCGAGATTGGGCTGGAAGCGGCCGTGCTGTGCACCTTTGCAGTTGTCTTCTTTGTTGTTGGGGTGGCTCGCTTTCGGTATGAGTAGGCGTTATTCGTTACTCGTTATTGGCCGTAGGTAAAGCCTTCCCACCACCAACACCCAATAACGAATGAGTTGAGAATTGCTTATAGGGTAGTCTTTTTTTGACACGAATGACACGAATTTGGCGAATTTCACAAATGCGGTTGAGAACGGTTCCTATTTTTTTGCCTGCTTCAACTGAAATGAAACACACCCATTACTAATTTCTCCACCATCGCCGCAATCGCTTCCTCTTGGAGATAGCCATCCCCCACCGCTTCTATGCGCCAGATGGGGCTGGGGGGTGGGCTGGCCAGCCAATCGCGGAGCAGTTCGTCGAGTTCAGCCAAATCCGTTTGTTGGGCAATTTCCAGCGGCCGTCCCCGCGCCGCGTGGCGAGCCATCGCCACCTCCACAGGGGCATCCAGCCAAATAATGGCCTCGGGCGGGGGGAGGAGTTGGCGCAGGGTGGTGTAGAGCCGCTCACACAAGCCGTATTCGGCCGCTGACAAATACCCCCGCCGCGCAAAATGGCGGGTAAAGATGAAAAAATCCACCTCCAACCCGCCATCGAGCAACCCCATTTGCCCTCTCTTGCGCATAGCCAGTTCTTGCTCTGCCCGTGCCAGCAAAAAATCCATCTGGTTAGGCAAGGCGTAGCGACTCAAATCGGCCGCCATGAGAGCCTGAAACGGCCGTTCCTCCTGCCGTTGCTCCAACCCACCCGCAAAGCCACCTGCCGCGCACAACTTTTTGGCCAGTGTCGTCTTGCCCACGCCCGAATTGCCAACGATGGTGATGAGTTTGCCGTACATAGGAGAGGGGGAGAGCAGGAGAGGGGGAGAATCGGTCTCTTACTCCCTTCCTCCCTTACTCTCAATTACGGGGTAATGTAAACATCGCTAAAGAGATGAATTTCGCTGGCGCGGGGAGTGTAGTTTTGCACGGCCGCGTTCACTGCCTCAAAGCGCAGGGGTTCGTAGAGGTAGATGAAGGGCGGGTCGGCTTGCAGTTCCGCTTGCAAGGCGGCATACAGGTCGGCGCGGGTGGAGGGTTCGGCCGTTTGGCGCAATTGGCGAATCAGGCGGCCGATGTCCTCGTCGTACCACGTCGCATAGTCGGAGCCACCCAATAACCCGTTGAGCCGCGAATACGCCTCGGTGCCATCGCCTGTGCGACGGTCGCCAAAGAGGGCGGGCAAATCGCGGGGCGGGGTCTCGAAAAATTCGGTGGGGGGCAGGAAGGTGAGTTCGGCCGTGATGCCTACCTCGGCCAAATCGGCTTGCACCCACAGGCAGACCTCGTTGAAGAGTGGGTACGCCTCTTCGGGGCAAGCCATCTCCACAGTGAAACCATCCCCAAAACCTGCCGCCTCCAGCAAGCTCCGCGCTAAAACGGGGTCATATTCGAGCGGCAACAGGGCGGGGTCGTAGCCAAGGTTGGAAGGGGTGACGAGGCTGGTGGAGAGGTGCGCCAAGCCATCGAAAAGGGTGGTAATCATCTCGGGCCGATTGATGGCATGGTTCATGGCCAAGCGCACGCGGGCATCTTCCAGCGGCGAATCATCCCCCGCCGTGGCGCGGCTAAAACCGATAAAGTAGATGCGGTCTTGGGGATAGCTAACCAAACGCACGTCGGGGGCGCTGAGGAGGGGCACGGCCTCGGCCGCTTCAAGGCCGCTGACGACGTGAATACGGCCGTTGCGGAGCAGGTCGAATCGCTCGGCGGGGTTAATGACCCACCGAAAGCTCAGGTAGCGGAGCTGGGGCTGGCTGGGGTTCCAGTAAGTGGGGTTGGCTTCTAAGGTGATGTAGCCATTTTGCTCAGATTCGACAAATTGGAAGGGGCCTGTGCCGATGGGACGCTCCACAAAGCTGTTTTCGCCGACTTCGGCAATGTAGCTGGGGGGCACCATGGCCCATTGGTCGGCGATGAGGCGCAGGAGGTTGACATTGGGTTCGGCCGTGACCAGCCGCACCGTGTAATCATCCACCACCACCACCTCGCTAACCGCTTGCCATGCGGCCGAGTTGGCGTTGGCGGGTGTGCTCCCCCGCTCCCACGAAAAACGGACGGCATCGGCCGTGAATTGTTCGCCGTTGTGGAAGCTCACCCCGCGCCGCAGGGTGAAGGTGTATGTGAGGTTGTCTTCGCTAATGACCCAGCTTTCGGCCAAGGCGGGCAAGATGTTGCTCTGGGCATCGGTTTGCACAAGCGAATCGTACAAGTGCCACGCCACCATGCGGGCGGTGGGGGAGTTGGCTTGGGGCAAGTCAAGGCTGTTCGGGTATTCGGGTATGCCAACGATGAGACGGCCGTCGAAACGCTCGCCGCCTGTTTCGACAAGGCGGGTCACTTCGACCACGGACGTTTGCACGATGGGGGTTAGCACAGGTGGGGCTGTCACTTCGACGGTGACGGGCACTTGGACTTCAACCAGTCGAGTGACGGGTATTTCTTGCGCCGCACAACCGAGGAGAAACGCGGCCGTTAGAAGACCAAGGGCGATGAGGTAGAATTTTTTTGCATAAGGGTAAAGGAGTGGTTAGTGATTAGTGGCTAGTGATTAGTTTCCCACTAATCACTAGCCACTAATCACTTCTTATCTTCAGGATTTGACAGCAATTCCCAGTGCCAAATGGGGCGCTCGGCTTGTTGCACGAGGGTCGCTAAATCATCTTGGGCAAGGCCGTTGAGGGTGGGATGGTGGCGTTGGAGGCGGCGACGATACCAATCGAAGGCCAGCAAATCGCTGTCCACGACGATGATATCGGGGCGCAATCCTTCGGCGTGGTGAAAGTACCACATGGCAAATGTCGCCTCGTCGCCCTGCGTGAGCAGAAGCGTGTCGGGCGGGAGTTCGTTCAGGAAGGGCACGGCCGTTTCCCTGACAGGTACGGTTGCTATACTGGAATAGTGTAGCGCAACGAGCAAAAGGGGCAACAGCCACGCCGCCCGCCCTAAGGAAGCCAGTCCGTGGGCTAAACTGCCACTGAGCAAGAGTAAGCAGGGGAGCAATAAAACAGGGCTATCAACCTTCGCGTAGCCAATTACCCATAAACCGTAAATTAAAAGAAGACCTAACTTAAAAAGGAAAAAACCCCGCAAAACCTCACCGCGCGAGAGGATGCGCCATGTGCCCAGCCCCGCCAGCACCCAACCAACCACCGCCCATTGGCACAAAGCGGCCGTGCCCCACCCCATTAACCGCGCTCCAATCTCTGTCCACGGCACGGCCAGCACATTCGGCCGATACAACTCGGCCGAGACGAGCCACCACCACCCCGCCACCGTTGTCGGGTCGCCCCACACCACAGGGCTTTCCCCTATCGCCCGCAAAGGCAAAATGAGCCACGGCAGGGAGCCGAGGAAGAAGCCGTAAGCCGTAAGCCGTAAGCCGTAAGCCCAGCCCTTTGCGTCTTTGCGCCTTTGCGCCTTTGCGTTAAATAACGAATAACCAATAACGAGTAACCAAAATACCGATGTCAGGTGGGTGGTGAGACTGATTCCCCAGAGGAGGCCGACCCAAAACGGCCGTGGCTTTTCCCCCTCTAGCACCCACAACAGGGCGGCCAGCACGGCAAAGTTGAGCGTGTACACCTCGGTGACGATGGCTTGTTGCCAGAGCAGGGGGGTGGCGGCCAGAGCCAGCACGGCCGCGCCGACCGCATGGGGGGGGGCGTGGCGGCGCAGGGTGGCGGCCGTGAAGCCTAATCCGACGGCCGCGCCCACGGCCGAGAGCAGATTAAACCGCCACGCCAACATCCCCCACGGCAACCAGCTAAATAGTTGGCCGAGCAACAAATAGGTGGGGTAGCCCGGCGGGTGGGGAATGCCGCCCGTCACGGCCGCCGCAATCAACTCCCCCCCATCCGCACTATAAAAACTTTGGGTTAGGTCAGGGGCAAGGGTAAGGAGGTAGAGCAGGAGGCTGTAAGCCGTAAGCTGTAAGCCGTAAGCCAATCCCCCCTGTTTCCCTGCCCCCCTCCCTTCCCCGTTCACCTCGCCCTCTTGGGGGGGAAGAGCAAGCCCATGACCACCCCCGCGCTGAGGGCGAGGGCACGGCTGGCCAGCAAGAGCGGCGCGGCTACCGCCACCGCCTTATCTTTGCCCCACGCCTTGGCCACAAAGGGCAGGGTGGTGAGCAGAAAGAGGAGGAGAGCCACCCCACAGGTTGCCCATCCTAGGGTGGCGGCATCTAGGAGCACCCCAAATAAGTCCGACGCACCAAATTGTGTGGCGACCAGTCCTACGACAATCCACCCCAACCCGAGACCCATCAGGGCCATAAGCCCCATTTGCACCTTCATGACTTGCGGGGTGTGGGAATCGCGCACGGCGCGTTCGGGGAAGCGGCGCGTCACTTGGGCTTTCCAGTAGGCGATGTAATACTTTTTGCGGAGATAGCCCCACAGCGTGTGGGCGTGCAGGTGGTAGACGGCCGCGCTGGGCTGAAAGACCATCTGGTGGCCTTGGGCGGCGAGGCGGAAGGAGAGTTCTTGGTCTTCGACGTAGAAGATGTTTTCGTCGAAGCCGTTGTTGGCCAGCAACACCTCGCGCCGATAGGCGGCCGAGTAGGTGTCTATGAAGTCTATGGTGGGCTGGGGGCGCAGGTGGTCGTACTTGTCTTCGTACTCGAGTTGGACGAAGCGGGCGACAAGCTCTTTTGCTGGGTCAGGTAGACCCCTTTGCAGGCGGTGAGGTGGGGATGTTCGCGCAGGGGGGCGGAGATTTGGGCGAGCCAATCGGCCGTGGGGGTGCAATCGGCATCGGTACAGCAGATGATGTCGCCTGTGGCGATGGCCAACCCAGCGTTGCGCGCCGCCGCCGCACCGCGCTTGGGCTGGTGGACGACGGTGGCGCCGTGTTGCTGGGCGATAGCGGCCGTGTCATCGGTGGAGCCGTTGTCTACGACGATGAGTTGGTGGAGCAGTTCGGGGTGGGTTTGTTGGCGCAATGCGGCGAGGCATTGGCCAAGGTGTTCGGCCGCGTTGCGGGCGGGAATGATGACGGAAAGCATGGGGAATTGTGAATTGGGAATGGTTAATTGTGAATGGGGGTTCGTGGCTGGCCAGTACGTTGTAGGGGTGGGGGCACGGCCGTGGCGCGAGCGAAAACCATATGAAATTATCCCCCGTGCCACCCACCCCCGTTTGCCCCGCGCCCAACATGGTTGGCCAACATCTGGGGTGGGGCGGGCGGAATGGGGTTTGCATCATATCCATTCCGCCCAGCCCCACCCCTACGACGTGGGTAGGGGCGAGTTGTTGCAACAGGGCGGTGGTTTCTTCCACGGACACGCCCAGCAGGGGCGAG
>JADJSZ010000043.1 GCA_016711405.1 Candidatus Hadersleviella danica
TCTATCGCCACTAGCTTGCTCAATATTCCTGAAAATAAACTCTATGACAAGCCTCCTACGCAGGCTGGAATGGTGCACCTTGGCTAGACGATAACCATTTCTCTGCTGAATCAGCTATTTGGCGTTTAAGCGATATGGTGGTCATGCCCAAGGTGGTGGTGCATATTGAGAGCATTGAAGAAGGCAAAGCGTTGTTGGCGGGGGCAACACAACTCTTCTATGTTCAGGATGTGAGCCGACATTCCATTCAGTCCACTGACCCCGATTACCCCTATACCATTCGCTTTACGCCCCACCCAATTAGGTTGTAAAGTGGGTCACGACAACATACCCTGTGTGGAAGCGATGCTTGCCCCAGACCAGACGTATGTCCATCGCAATGCCAGCGTCGTTAAAACCTATATCGCCGATGAACCAGTGGCTTCTCCTGATGGGCAGTATTACATCTATCAGGATTACTATAATGATTTGACAGAGCAGAGTGCTTTAGGAACCTCTTTGTTTAAAGCAGGTGAGACACAACGTCTAACTTATGGCTATCGGTATGGTTGGAATGCCGAATTTTTGGGTTGGGCACATGATAGCAGTGGGGCGTATATTCTCTATCGCCCCCGCAGTGCGATGGGGGATTTAACCCGCTCGCAATACCCCATCCGCAAATACCTCGTGCCGGGGGCAGAAGCACGCGGCTTGCCCACGGTCATCTCCCCGGCCGCCACCCCCCGCTGGTTGCCCACCCCAGATGTCACCCCGCCCACGCCAACACCTACCGAGGAAACACCTTCCTCATCCTCCTCTGCTTCACCTTCTGTTTCTTGGCTCCTGCCACTCATAGGGATGGGGGCTTTAGGTCTCCTCTACTATCGCCCCAACTGGACAAAAGCGACAGGAATCGGGGGCGTAGTTCTCCTCTTAATGGCCCTCTCCATAACCAGTTGCATTGCCGTTGGCCCCAGCCCCAACTTTGACCCCGAAGCCTTGGATGTTCAAGGGGGACAACTTGAAATAGTTATTCCTGCTGAACATTACATTTCCGAAGCACAAGTATCACCTGATGGAACTTGGCTATATTATACGTATCAGGGAGATAATGGGCGGTCTAATATCGCCACCAGCTTGCTCAATATTCCTGAAAATAAACTCTATGACAAGCCTCTAGCAGGCTGGAGTGGTGCGCCATGGCTAGATGATAACCATTTATCTGCTGAATCAGCTATTTGGCGTTTAAGCGATATGGTGGTCATGCCCAAGGTGGTGGTGCATATTGAGAGCATTGAAGAAGGCAAAGCGTTGTTGGCGGGGGCAACACAACTCTTCTTCGTGCAAGGTAGTAGCCGCTACTCCATTCAATCCACTGACCCTGATTACCCCTATACCATTCGCTTTCGCCCTACCCAATTAGGTTGTGAAGATGGGTATGATTTCACACCCTGTGCGGAGGCGATGCTTGCCCCAGACCAAACTTACTACATTGACGGAACGGCGAGATGTCCCTAGTTGAACCAGTCTATTCGCCTGATGGTCAGTATTACATCTATCAAGAGGGCGTTATCCTGATGACCCTACCCATAGTTTAGGTGGCCAAGGCGATCAACTTTTCGAGGCAGGTAGCAACGAGCTTTTAGTTTATGGCTACCGCTATGGTTGGAATGCGTCGTTCTTAGGTTGGGCACATGATAGCAGTGGGGCATATATCCTCTATCGCCCCGGAAGTGCGATGGGGGATTTAACCCGTTCGCAATACCCCATTCGCAAATACCTTGTGCCGGGGGCAGAAGCACGCGGCTTGCCCACGGTCATCTCCCCGGCCGCCACCCCCCGCTGGTTGCCCACGCCAAATGTCACCCCACCCGCCCCGTAGTAATCGCAAAACGGCGTACAATGGGTAGCCCTTACCCAATCTTCTACTCGAGTGAATAGTGAGTAGTAAATAGTAGGTAGTTCCCCACTACTTACTATTTACTACTCACTTTTCATCTATGTTTATGAGACTCATCTCATCCACAACTATCTCTATCTCCCCCTCTACCCTATCCGCAACATCCTATCCACCGCCTGAAAAGCACGAGTGCGAATCGGCTCGGGCACATCCACCACATAGCGCGTGTGGCGCAACGCCTCCAGCGTGTCCTCCAACCGAATGCGGTTCATGTGCGGGCAACGGACGGTGCAGAGGCGGAGCATCTCCTTCTCCTCGTTGGCGGCCGCCACATTGTCCCCCATCGCGCACTCGGTCAGGAGCAGGTAGCGCGGGGCGTTGCTCTCCTGCACATAGCGAATCATGGCGGCCGTGCTCCCCGCAAAATCAGAGGCGGCCACCACCTCGGGGCTACATTCAGGGTGAGACAAAATCAGCACATCGGGGTATTCCGCCCGCACATTGGCAATGTCTTCGACGGTGTACTTTTCGTGGACTTCGCAACGGCCGTGCCAGCCTATCATCTGGTAATCGAGCGTCGTATCCGTGCCCACCCCGTTTTTGGTGGGGAAGATGATGTGTTTGCCCGTCTCGAGGCCTACGTTGCGGGCCAAATACTCATCGGGCAAAAAAATCACTGTGTCGGTCTGGAACGAATTGACCACGGCCGCCGCATTGCCCGACGTGCAACAAATGTCCGATTCCGCCTTCACATCGGCGTAGGTGTTCACATAGGTGACGACGGGCACGCCGGGGAATTGCGCCTTTAGTTGGCGCACATCCTCGGCCGTGATGCTGGCCGCCAGCGAACAGCCCGCCTTCAGCGAGGGAATCAGCACCGTCTTGTTGGGGTTCAGAATTTTGGCCGTCTCGGCCATGAAATGCACCCCGCAAAAGATGATGATGTCCTTATCGGTCGTCGCCGCTTTCCTGCTCAGTTCCAGCGAGTCGCCCACAAAGTCGGGCACGGTGTGGTAGAGGGCGGGTTCCATGTAGTTGTGCCCCAAAATCAGGGCGTTGCGCTCTTTTTTGAGCTGGTTGATTTCATCGGCCGCCTGCGCCTTCAAGTGCAATTCGGCCTCGCTGTAAAAATTGCCCAGCTTGCGCTGGAGGTGGGAGATGGTTTGGGTGTTCATAGTGAGTAGTGGTTAGTGATTAGTGGCTAGTGGTTAGTGGTTAGTGGTTAGGCCGTGTCCCTAGTCCGCAGTCCCCAGTCCCCTATCCCCCAGTCAATAAAAAGCTAATATCCAACGCCTGCACCGAGTGGGTGAGGGAGCCAACGGAGATGTAATCTACGCCTGTGGCGGCAATAGCGGCCACGGTGTCGAGGGTGACATTGCCCGATGCTTCGAGGGGGACACGGCCGTCTGCCACCTTCACCGCCTCCCGCATCTGCTCCAAACTCATGTTGTCCAACAAAATGCGGTCGAGATTGAGCGACAACGCTTGTGCCAGCTCCTCGAGGTTGCACACTTCCACCTCAATCGGCCGTTGCGCCGTGTCGTAGGCGCGCACGCGGGACACGGCCGCAGGGATTCCCCCAGCGGCGGCGATGTGGTTCTCCTTGATGAGTACCATGTCATACAAGCCAATGCGGTGGTTTTGGCCACCTCCCAACCGCACCGCCCACTTGTCCAGATGGCGCAAGCCCGGCGCGGTTTTGCGCGTGTCCAAAATGATGGCTTTCGTGCCCGCTACCGCCTCCACAAAGCGGCGGGTTTGGGTGGCGATGCCGCTCATCCGTTGTAACAGGTTCAGGGCGGTGCGCTCGGCACTGAGCAGGGCACGGCCGTTGCCCGTCACTTCGGCCAGCAGTGCCCCTTTTTCCACCCAGCGCCCATCCACCGTGTGGGGCATAAATTGCACGGCCGCATCCAGTGCGGCAAAGGTTTGCGTGGCCACAGTCAGCCCTGCAATCACCCCATCGGCTTTGGCGATGAGGCGGCCGTTGGCAACGGCTGTGGCCGCTATCGTTGCCTCGCTGGTTACATCGCCACTCCCCAAGTCTTCGGCCAAAGCACGTTCGATAATTTGTTGTATGTCATTTGCTTGGTGCATCATCCTAATAGTGTTTACCATACACCAAAGTATAATGGCGTTTATTTAAGTGTCAATAGAACACTTAGGGGCGATTCACCAAAATTAGAAAAAAGGGGAGGCTCCCCCTGAAAAAATTACAAGTTACAAGTTGTCTATTACCTGCAACTTGTAACTTGTAACCTGTAACAGACCTCTTCTAAACCGCCACTTGCTCCCGTTCTGGCCCGACCGAGGCCATGCTGACGGCCGTACGCGTGTGCGCGGCCACAAAGGCGATGTAATTTAGGGCATTGGCGGGCAAATCGGCCAGATGGCGCACCCCTGTCACATCTTCTTGCCAGCCCGGCAACGTTTCATAGATGGGTTGGCACCGCTCCAGCAATTCTGGCTCGGGTGGGAAATGGTCGAGCCGTTGGCCATCCAATTCATAAGCGACACAGACGGGGATTTCGGGCAAGCCACTCAAAATGTCCAGCTTGGTCAGCACCAAATCGGTCAGGCTGTTGACCCGCACGGCGTGGCGCAAGACGACCAAATCGAGCCAGCCCACCCGGCGCGGCCGTCCTGTCGTCGTGCCGTATTCGTCCCACGGATTAGCCCCTGTGCCGCGCAAACGCACGGCCGCCTCCCCCTGCAACTCTGTCACAAACGGGCCACTCCCCACCCGACTGCTGAACGCTTTGGCCACGCCAAACACCTTGCCCACCACTTTCGGCCCCAGTCCCAGCCCTGTCAGTGCCCCGCCGGCCGTGGGGGAGGAGCTTGTCACAAAGGGATAGGTGCCGTGGTCTATATCGAGCAAGGTTCCCTGTGCTCCTTCGGCGAGGACAGATTGCCCCGCTTGCAACGCCTCGTCGAGCAAGACCGAGGTATCGGCCAAGTACGGGGCGATGCGTTGCGCGTAGTGGGCGAACTCGGCCGCAATCGCCTGCCCATCCAACGCTTCTGCCCCATGAATTTTAACCAGCCATTCGTTTTTGGCTTCCACGTGAGCCAGCACCGCATCGCCCAATGCTTCGGGGTTGGCCAGCAAGCCAGCGCGTAGCCCTGTGCGGTTGGCCTTGTCGGTGTAGGCGGGGCCGATGCCGCGCTGGGTGGTGCCGATGGCATCTTTGCCGAGGGCCGATTCGGCCGCTTTGTCTAGCGCAATGTGGGCAGGGGTAATCAGATGGGCGTGGCGGCTAATTTTCAGCCGCGCTGGGCTGACATCTACCCCCCGCGCCGCCAACCCATCTATTTCGCGCAAAAAGACAACGGGGTTAATGACAGTGCCGTTGCCAATCACGCACAATACCCCATCATGAACAATGCCCGAGGGGATGAGGTGTAACTTGAAGGTTTCGTGGCCGACGGCTACGGTGTGGCCAGCGTTGTCGCCGCCGCTGTAGCGGGCAACGATATGGGCTTGTTGAGCCAACAGGTCGGTGATGCGTCCTTTGCCTTCATCCCCCCATTGTGCCCCAATGATGATGTCGAGTGGCATGATTTCGTCTCCTTGTGAGTGGAAAGTGCTGAGTGCTGAGTGGAGTGAATAAAGTACAAAGTACGAATGACGAAGTACGAAATTGCTCGGGGGCTATCGTACTTCGTACTTTGTAATTCGTCCTTTTTTCAGTAGGCTCAGTGCTGAGTACCCATTCGGGTCTCGTCCTCAGTCCGTTTTTACGCATGAAAAAACCCGCTTTGGGGTTGGCCAAAAGCGGGCTTGGTTTTTAGTTGTATCGAGTTGCACCTAGCTGTGAGAGGTGATAATCGGTGCGGTATTTTGTTGAGGGAAGGGTCGGCCGTGGCGGGGCTATCCCTGCTGGCCTAAAACTGGTTAAAGGCACGATGTTTGCCCCATGAACTACGAATATGTTGCTGATTATAGCGCACAGCGGAGCATGTGGCGAGATGGGGTGGCGGGAGATTCTCTAGTGCTCGCCCTTATCGCGCCGATAGGCGGCGTATTCGGTTTGCCGCGCTTGGAGCCATGCCGCTAGTGCTGTCTCATCGCCGCGCTGAATGAGTTCGGCCACGGCCGCCAACTGCCCCTGATATTGCCCCAACTGCTCCAGCACCGCCTCCCGATTGGTGAGCAAAATATCGCGCAACATGGCGGGGTCGGAGCCAGCGAGGCGGGCTGTGTCGCGGAAGCCCGAGGCGCTGACTTGCCACAGACGGCCGTCTTGCGCCGCTTGCTCGGCCGCCACGCGCATGAGCACGCTGGCCGCCAAGTAGGGCAGGTGGCTGATGGCGGCCACCATTTGGTCGTGCTGGGCGGCGGGGAGGAGGAGCGGCCGTGCCCCGACGGCCGCCACGAGTGCCTTCGCCAAGTCGCTCATCGTTTCATCGGTGCGGCTGGTGGGGGTGAGGATGAAGGTTTTGTGGTGGAAGAGGGTGGCCTCGGCCGCCTCTAGCCCCGCTATTTCTTTGCCACACATGGGATGGCCACCGATTGCCCGAAATTGGGGGGGAAGGGTTTCCATCGCCGCGCAAATGTCCCCTTTGGTACTGCCTAAATCGAGGATGGCGCACCCTCGGGGCGCAGGGCGGGCAGTTGTGCCAGCAGGTGCAAAATGGTGCGCACGGGGGTGGCGACTTTCACGCCTAAAGCCAACTCGTCGGTGACGCTATCGACCACGCCGTGGTGCAGGGCGTATTGGCGGGTAGCGGCGTGTCGCTCCACGGCCGACAAATGGGCGACTCGGCCGCGCAAGGCCAAAGCCAGCGAGCCGCCCATCAGCCCCAAACCGATGATGCAAACGCGGAGGTGGTGCATGGGGAGAGAAAAGTGAGAAGTGAAAAGTGAAAAGTGAGAAGTTTTGTGGTGACGGATTTTTACTTTTTACTTTTTACTTTTCACTTCTGTCAGGGCAAGTCGTATTTCAGCACTTGGTTGCCGTTGCGATCCATCACAAATAGTTCGTCGGCGAGGGTGATGGTGATGTTGAAGGCGACGGAGCTAGGGGCGGGGTAGGGGATGGTGGCGAGGTAACGGCCGTCTTCCCCATACACCTTCACATTTTGCGAGCCAGCGACATAGAGCCGCCCTGTGGTATCTACAGCCAGCGCTTGGGGGGAAGCGTATTGCGATTCTTCGTCCCGCCCCTCGCTACTCACCTTGTCTATCAGGTTTCCTTCGGGGTTGAAGTGCAAAATCGCCCCACCTGTCAGGAGGTAGATATCGAACTGGTTGCCCATGATGACTCGTTGCGGCCGCAAGTCATTGTCGTAGTTGCGCCCCAAATCGCGGAAAGTCGCCACCACCTCGCCTTGGGCGTTGTAGCGGGTAATTACATCCGATTGCCCATCGAGTTGTAAAGTAACCCAGCCGCCATCTATGGTTGGGGCGAGGTCTTGCACCAGTTGATTGTTGCTGGTTAGAGGGGCGATTTGTGCCCCTGTTTGGGCATCGTATTGCCACACTCGGCCGCTGTGTAACACAAACAAATTGGCCCCATCGCGGCTGACAAAGAGGGTGGGCAGGTAGATATCTTCGCCGAGGCTGTAGGTGGTGATGAATTGTCCCGCTGGGTCGAAGAGTTGGACACGGCCGTCGCTGTAATCGGCCGTGTAGATTTGGCCTGCCCCGTCCACACCAATGGCACGGGTGTCGTCGAACTTGCCGGGGCCAGTTCCTTCGCCACCAAACTGCAAGGCCAGCGGGGCAAAGGCAGGCGTGGCGGTGGGGGCGGGTGTCGGGGTGTCGGGCACGGCCGTGCCCCGAATGAGAGAGGTGGCTGGCCCTTGTTGGCTGGGTGGTTCATTGGCGGTGGTTGGGGAGGTTGCCCCAATCGCTTCTTCGATGGTGGAGATAACGGCCGCCATACTACCCGCCATCGCAATCCAGATGCCCCCCGCAAGGCCAAACGTGAGCAAGGTGATAAAAAGAACGACCCCACAGCCAGCCCACCCTGCCCGCCGCACAACTTGGCGGCCGTCCTCCCCCAACACAATTGTTGTGGTGGAGCTGGCACCCATTGTGCCAGACGCTATTTGGCGCACAACTTGCTCCGCTTCGGTCTGCGACACCTTAAAAGCGTAGCGATAGATTTCGGCCGCTTCGGCCAATTGATTGTGGCGGGCCAATTGGGTAACACTCAATAAGGCACTCATGCCGCTATCTGTAAAGGTGGTGTTAGCGGCCGAACGCTGGCGCAATGCCTCGGGGACGATGACGGTGGTGTTGCAGTAGGGGCATCGCACTGTCGTCTCACTCGTGTCATGGTCGAGCGAGGCATGGCAATTGGGACAGTGGAAGGTGTGTATCATAGCGTTTCCTCGGGCTGGGATTGGGTTTATGGACAACGGTTATAAACTGTTAGTTGGCACTCGTGTATTCCTCTGGTGTATAAGTCTATTGGTGTACTGGTCTATTAAAATACACCCATAGACTTATACACCAATATACCCATAGCCAAACTGCCAGATTGTGACCGTGAAAAGTATAGCATAATGGCCGTTGGTTGCGGTTGACCAATCAGGGAGCCTCCTTTATAATGCCACCACAAGTCATTTGATTTGCCCCCGTTGTTTTTGTTGCAATTTGAGCGTATTCCAAACCCGTGAGTGAACAAGAAAATAGGTCATCCAGCAATTTGGATGATGACGGACAGAGTCCTAGGACTTTTTCTGCACCCCCTCCCCTCCACTTCCCCATAGAGCCTCCCCAGCGGCCGTCTTTTCTGCGGCCGAGCTTTCTATTAAGCACCAATGCCGCCAGCGTTAGCTTGGCACCCCCCCTTCTCCCCTTACAAAAAGTGAACCGTTTTATCCGACAGGCCCTCGCGCCTGTCGTTCTCTGTTTCTGGCCACTTACCAAAGGGCGCACAGAAGCTTTATTTACTCGCTAATCTTTACCCTTTCGTTACTATTCAGGTCTAAAACATTGGTTCTTGGTTACAAATTGCAGGTTACAAGTTACATAGCCTCATGTAATCTGTAACCCCTCTCGAAACAGCACACCTGAATAGTTACACCCTTTCCGAATCACCCCTATTTTGTGGAGGTTATGTTACCGCTTTTGTGGATTACCACGACCATTTTGGTGCTGATTGGCCTGAACGCCTTGTATGTAGCGGCCGAATTTGCCACTGTTGCTTCGCGCAAAACCTTGGTCATGCAAATGGCCGACGAGGGACACGCCATGGCGCGTTTGCTCTTGCCCATTATGCAAGACAGCAAGGCGCTGGATCGTTATGTGGCCGCTTGCCAAATTGGCATTACCATCTCTTCGTTGGTGTTGGGTGCTTATGGGCAAAACGTGTTGGCCGCGTCGCTGACGGAGCCGCTCACGGCCGTTTCGCCCGATTACGGCCCGTTTTCGGCCGAGGCACTGGCCACCATTCTCGTTCTCATCACCATTACGGGTTTACAAGTCATTTTGGGCGAACTTTTGCCCAAATCCATCGCCATCCAATACCCCGAGCAAGTGGCAACAAGGTTGGCTGTGCCCATGCGCATCTCTTTAGCCATTTTATCCCCCCTCATTTGGCTGTTTAATGGCAGTGGTATCCTCATTTTGCGCTTGCTGGGGTACGATACGAACCATAGCCATGCCCACCTCCATTCCACCCAAGAGCTGGAAATTTTAGTGACCGAAAGCCACGAGAGCGGCTTGTTGGATGCCGACGAGCGGCAGATGCTCCGCAACGCCTTCCGCTTGCGCGAATTATCCGCCCGGCAGGTGATGGTTCACCGCACCAAAATGGTGGCCATGCCCAATACGATTAGCCTTGAAGGGTTGCTCCAACGCGCCATTGCCACAGGCAAAAGCCGAATCCCGCTCTACGAAGGCTCGATTGATAATATCGTCGGCTTTGTTCATATTAAAGATGTGTTTCGCTTGCGGTTGCGCGGCGGGGTGGATTTGCGCGAGGTGCAACGGCCGGTGGTGCATGTGCCCGAGGCGTTGTTGGCTTTAGAGGTGTGGGCCACGTTGAAAAGACAACAACAATACATGGCCATTGTCTTTGATGAGTTTGGGGGCACGGCTGGTCTTATCACCCTCGAAGACCTTATTGAAGAGATTTTTGGCGAGTTGCAAGACGAATCGGACAACGAGAAGGCCATCATGTATGTGGGCAAGCACGGCCGTCGCCGCCTGCGCGGGGATTTGCTGGTGAGTGATGTGAACGAATATCTGGGGCTGGATTTGCCGCTGGACATGGACACGCTGGGCGGGTTGGTGATGAGCGAACTCGGCCGCCCCGCCAATGTGGGCGACCAAGTAACCATCGGCCAAACGACCTTGTTGGTGGAAGAGATGGACGATTTGGCCGTCTCCGAAGTGGCCTTGGCCGACCCCCGTTTGGTGGATAAGCAGGTGCAGGTGAGCGAGTGGGAGGGGCGGCCGTATGCTCAGTAAGCTGTTGGTTAACTTTTTGCTATTCGGAACCATTTCCTATGGGGTGGCTTCGGTGAACACGGCCGCCGAAGGGGGCGCAGGCTTGGTGGCGTGGCTCATTCCTTTGTTGGTCATCGCCTTGCTCATCGCCCTGAATGGGCTGTATGTTTCGGCCGAGTTTGCCATTATCGGCACACGGCCGAGCCAAATGGAAGAGATTGCCCGCCAAGGCGACCCTGCGGCCGAGCATGTCATGCAAATTTTGGACGACCCGCGCCGCCAAGACCAATACATTGCCACCGCCCAACTGGGCATCACCATTGCTTCGCTGGGCTTGGGCATGTATGCCGAACCCGCCCTCGAACACCTCCTCGCCCCCTACCTGACCAGTTGGTTTGATTTGGAAGCGTGGGCAACTTTGTTTGGAAGCACCGCTGAAAATATCCTGCACTTGCTGGGCTATGTGTTGGTCATCTCGGTCATTACTTATTTGCATGTCGTGGTGGGTGAGATGGTTCCCAAATCTATCGCCCTGAGCCATGCGCCCCAAACGGCGCTGAAAGTGAACCCGTATATGCGTGTCAGCTATTTTTCGCTTACCTATTTGGTGCGTTTGCTCAATGCGTTGGGGGCTATTCTGTTGCGCTTGCTTCGCTTACGGCCGCCCAAATCTCGCGTCCACTCCCCCCAAGAGTTGGAGCAGTTGGTCACCGAAAGTGCCGAGGGGGGCTTCATCAACGATGACGAGCGGGACATCATCCACAACATTTTTAATTTTGGCGAACGTTACGCCGCCCAAGTAATGACCCCACGGCGCAAGGTGCAAGCGATTCCCGTGGATATTCCCGAGCAGGAGTTGCTCAATTTGGTGGTCAATAGCAACCACAATCGGTTCCCCGTGTATCAGGATTCGCTCGACCATGTGATTGGGATTTTGCACATGCAAAACCTCATCAAACACAGTTTGTTGGGCAAGGGGAGCTTTGATTTGCGCTTATTGCTCAACCCTGCCCCGGCCGTGCCCGAAGATACGGCCGTGGAAGACTTGCTGACGGTGTTCAAACAACAACACATCCACATGGCCATTGTGCTAGATGAATTTGGCGGCATGGCAGGGGTGGTGACGCTGGAAGATTTGGTGGAGGAAGTGGTGGGGGAGGTGCAAGATGAGTTCGATGTGGAGCATGAACCCTATGTGGAAATCAGCCCCGGCGTGTTGGAATTGGCGGGCACCTATTTGCTGGCTCACTTAATCGAAGATGTTTCTTTGGGCGACGAGGATGAGTTGCCCGAGGTAGAAACGGTGGGTGGGTTGGTGGTCACGGCCTTGGGTCGGCCGCCGCAAGTGGGGGATGAGCTACTCTTGAATGAGAACATCCATTTTAAGGTGTTGGCCATAGATGGTCTGGCCATTGCCCGGTTGCAAGTCACTTTCCCCGCTGGAGAAGGGTAGGGCGGCATGGTTTAAGCCATTTTTGCAATCGCAGACGAGGGACTGAGGACAAGGGACGGGAGGCCACAAGTGTCCCAAGACGCTTGTCCCCAGTCAAAATTTGTTAAGACAACACGGCCAAGGATGGCGCGTCGGAGAACCTCTTCCGCTCGCCATCCTTTTTTCATTTATAATCTGTTCATGCAATACCCTTCTTCTAATCGTTGGCAACCGAGTACCAAACAAATGGCTTTGGGAGCAATCCTGATTTTATTTGTTTTGTTTATTTATCTCATTCGCTGGCTCATCATTCCCATCCTCATGTCTATGGTGATGGCTTATGTGCTGTTGCCGGCCGTGGATTTATTGCACAAACGGTTGCGCTTGCCCCGTTTGCTGGCCATTGGGTTGGTTTATGTATTACTCATTGGCTTTTTGGTCGCCATTCCAGCGGGCACTGTGCCGGGCCTCATCAGCCAAGCCAATGCCTTTATTCGCAATGTACCTTCCTATTTAGAGCAAGGGGTTCTGTTGGCGCAAGACCCCGTTGTGGTGATGGAGCAAGAGTTGGTTCCAGCCGAAGTAGTGCCGGTGGAGCGGGTGGTGGCGTTTGTGGTGCAGTACATGCCCTCGGTGGGCTTGCAATCGGTAAACCTATTTGGCAGTTTGGCCAGTGCCACAATTTCAACTTTGGGTTGGATTGTGGTGGTGCTGTTCCTCTCCTTTTACATGGTCAAAGACCACGATATGCTGTTTAAGGGGCTTATTCGCGTCGTTCCCGCCGAATATCAGGCTGAAATAACGGAATTGGGCTATGAATTAGGGGAGGTTTGGAACTCTTTTTTGCGCGGCCAACTTATTTTGTTTGCCATTATGGGCACGACGGTTTTCGTGCTGGCTACGATTATTGGCTTGCCCAATGCTTTATTGCTGGGGCTTATTTCGGGTTTTGTGGAGTTTATTCCCCAAATTGGGGCGACATTGGGCATGATTCCGGCCGTGCTAATTGCCATTGCCCAGCACGACCAAAGTTGGTTGGGGGCACAGATGTCTCCTTTTTTGTTTGGGTTGTTGGTGATGGCGGGATACATTGTTTTGCAACAAATCGAGAACTATTTTTTGGTTCCGCGTGTCATCGGCCGTAGCCTGAACATGCACCCTATGATTGTTTTCATCGCCGCGCTGGCGGGGGCGGGTTTAGCGGGGGTCTTGGGGATTTTGCTCGCTTCCCCTGTGCTGGCCAGCGTGCGCGCCATCTTCAACTATGTCTATGCCAAACTGTTAGATAAGCCTCCCTTCCCGCCGCTAATGTCCCTCCCCGCCGAGCCAATTCCCCCGCCTGTGGCACCACACACGGCCGCACCCCACCCCGAAAACAACACGGCCGACCAATTGCCCATTCCACATTGAACGTTATACTTGCCCTCCTAGCGAACAAATCTTTCACATAAAAGGTGTTTACATGAAACCAAGCGATGAAGAAGTAGACATGGATGTCTTGTCTGAAACCGAAAATTTTACAGTGATGCGTACCCGCGACAGCGAAGGAACCATCTATCACGTTGAGTTGGGTGGGGTGTCGCTCCATTTAGAGCCAGAAGAATGGGAAGAGTTGATTGTCCTCATTCGCTCCGTCGGTCTATAAAGTTACTGGTTATTGGTTATTCGTTATTGGTTGTTCAATGACCCAATTACGAATAACCAATCACGAATAACCTATTCCCTATGCCACAAATAAAGGAAACGGCCGTTTACAACCTGATGATCCGCGACTTGCCTCAAAACGAACGGCCGCGTGAACGTCTACAACACATCGGTGCCCAAGCGGTGGCCACGGCCGAACTCCTCGCCATTGTTTTGCGGACAGGGAGCGGCAACGAAAACGTTTTGCGCTTGGCCGAGCGCCTTTTGCACCGCTTTGGCGATTTAACAGGTTTGGCGCGGGCTTCCCTGCCCGAGTTGCAAGAGGTACACGGAGTCGGCCCCGCCAAAGCGGTAGAAATCAAAGCGGCCTTAGAACTCGGCCGTCGGCTGACCGCCCAAACGCCCGAAGAACGGCCGCGCATCACCTGCCCCAGCGATGCCGCCAATTTGCTGATGAGCGAGATGAGCTTGCTCGAACAAGAGCATTTGCGCGTCCTATTGCTCAACACCCGCAACGAAGTGTTGCGCATCCACACCGCCTATATCGGCAGTCTCAATACCTCCGTTGTCCGCATTGCCGAACTATTTCGCCCCGCCATCCGCGACAATGCGGCCTACATCATCGTCGTCCACAACCACCCCTCGGGCGATCCCAGCCCCAGCCCCGAAGATATTCGCGTCACCCGCGAAATTGCCAAAGCAGGCAAACTGTTGGGCATCGAACTCCTCGACCATGTCGTCATTGGCCACCACCGCTTTGTCTCGCTCAAAGAGCGCCGTCTAGGGTTTGATGAGTCATGATTTCCGCACAAACCACAGCCCTGATTTGTGAGATTGTGCAGGCACATTACCCCACCGTGCAAGCAATTTATCTGTTTGGCACGTATGGCACGGCTGATGAATGGCCCGATAGTGATGCCGATATAGCCCTTCTCCTTCCTCACGCCGAAGCCAAAATCGCAGGTAATCTCATGCTCTCGCCCTGCTGTACCGCTCTGGAAACAGCCCTCGGCCGTGCGGTGGATTTGCTCAATGCCCGCCACGTTTCGACCATATTCCAGAAGGAAATTGTGGCCAACGGCCGCTTGCTCTACAGCAACGATACCACCGCTGTAGATGAATTTGAGATGCTAACCCTCTCGTTCTACCAAAAATTCAACGAAGAACGCGCCGAGATTGTTGAAGCGGGATCTGTCCAGCGGCCGTTTCTATCACGTATGACTACCGATACCGCCCTCTACAAAAAAGCCAGTATCGAAAAGGCCATTTTCCAAGCGCGGCACTATTACTACCTCCCTTCAGAAGTGCCATTTGAACAAGATATTTTTAAACAAGATGCTATCGCCCTCCATCTTGAACGAGCTTGTGAGCAAACCATTAATTTAGCTAACCATGCTATCCGCAAACTCAAACTCGGACTACCCTACCAAACCCAAGATAGCTTTCGCCTGTTAGCTGAAGGGAAAATTATTCCCTCCGAGTTGGCGTACAAATTAACTAAGATGGTTGGCTTTCGCAACATTCTTTTGCACCAATACATCGAAGTGGATTTAACATTGATGCAGATTTTTATACCCACCACCTTGATGATTTGGTGTTGTTTTCTACTCATCGTGCAGGCATTAGCGCACATCAACGAGTAAACCTCCAAGGTCTCAAAGACCTTGGAGGTTTTTCCTCTATCTCTACCTCTCCTCTCTATCTATGAACTCCATGCTGGGCGTACTCGCCCGTGTCCCTCTCTTTCGGCTGTATCGCCGCTTTGGCTGGCCGAAGATGTTGCCCGTCAACATCACCCTCTCCCCCTCCCCCAAGTGCAACTCCCGCTGTCTCACCTGCAACATTTGGATGAAGCGGGAAAACGAGCTAACCATTGCCGAATGGGACAAGGTGCTGTCCAAACTCGGCCGTGCCCCCTTCTGGTTCACCATCAGCGGCGGCGAACCACTCATGTACCCCCACGTCGTCGAACTGGCCAAACTCGCCTACGACCATTGCCGCCCCGGCATCATCAACATCCCCACCAACGGCATCCTCAAAAGCATCCCCGAACGGGTAGAGGCAATTGCCAGCTACTGTAAGGAAAGCCAAGTCATCATCAACCTCTCCCTCGATGGAGTCGGCGAAAAGCACGATTTTATTCGCGGCGTGGCGGGCAACTTCGAGAAGTTCGAGGAGCGACTGGAGCAACTCCTCGCCCTCAAGAAAAAGTACAAAAACCTCAACATCGGCATCCACTCCGTCATCTCCGTCTTCAGCGTCAACCATTTGGATGAACTGATTGCCTACGCCGACCAATCGGGGGCGGACCAGTTTATTACCGAGATAGCCGAGCCCCGAGTAGAACTCGACACCGTCGGCTTGCCCATCACCCCCGCCCGCGAAGATTACGAACGCGCCATCAATCGCCTCATTGCCTATGTAAAAAGCAAGCAGTTCAAGGGCACGGCCAAAATCACCGAAGCGTTTCGCCTCGAGTATTATGAGCTTGTCAAGCGCATTTTGGAGGAGCAAGACCAAGTCATTGATTGTTACGCGGGCTGGGCGAGTGCCCAAATTTATTCGGATGGCACCGTTTGGCCCTGCTGTGTGCGGGCGGATGATTTGGGTAATTTACGCGAACACAACTACGATTTTTCATCCATTTGGTTTGGCGAAAAAATCAAAGAGGTGCGGCGCAGTATTGCCGCCAAAGAGTGCCACTGCCCCTCGCCAACGCCTCCTACACCAATTTGCTCCACGATGTGCCTTCAATGGCCAAAATTGGCACCCGCGTGTTGCTCCCCATGAGCGGCCAACAGGGCGAATTCGGCCGTGGCACGGCCGCTATCCCCATTCCCCTTACCCCCAAAGAACCCCCTCAACCTTAAATGCGCGTCGCCTTCATCGGCCCCTTCGGCTTCCACCCCAACAAAACCATGCGGAGCCGCGCCCTGCCGCTGGCACGGGAACTCGTCAAACTGGGGCACGAGGTCGCCATCGCCATGCCGCCGTGGCAAACGCCAGCCGAGGCGGGCAAAAAATGGGTCGAAGAGGGGGTGAAACTCGAGTATGTCTCATTGCAGGGGGGGATTGTGCCCACTGTCGGCCGTCTCCTTCGCGCCGTCCATGCCCACCAACCCGACATCATCCACTGTTTTAAGCCCAAAGCATACAGCGGCCTATCAGCGTGGTGGCTGTGGCATACCAGACCTGCGAGGTTTCCAAAATCGCGCAGGTCTCGCTTGTTTATGGACACCGACGACTGGGAAGGCTGGGGGGGCTGGAACGACATCGCCCCCTATTCGCCACTCGAAAAGCGCTTTTTTGCGTGGCAAGAGCAGTGGGGCTTGCGCCACCACGATGGCCTAACGGTCGCCAGTCGTGCCCTGCAAACGCTGGCGTGGGGGATGGGCGTACCCCCCGCCACTGTGCATTACCTGCCCAATGGCATGGGCATCTCGGCCGAATCCACGGCCGATCACTCCCCCCTCCGCGCCGAATTGGGGCTGGGCACACGGCCGACCCTCCTCCTCTACAGTCGCCTCTTCGAGTTCGACACAGCGCGGCTGGCGGCCGTGTTGGGCGCAGTCCGTCGCCAACTGCCCACCTTGGCCATTCTCAGCGTGGGCACAGGGCTGTTTAAGCAAGATGCGGCCGTGTTGCAGGCCCAACTCGCGGCCGAAAACGTGCTCGAAGCGGTGGTAGATGTGGGTTGGGTAGACGAAACGCGCTTGCCCGCCCTGCTGGGCGCGGCCGATGTCGCCCTCTACCTCATGGATGATACCCTGCTCAATCGCACCAAATGCCCCGTCAAACTGGCCGATATGGCGGGGATGGGCTTGCCTGTGGTGGCCGAAGCTGTCGGGCAAGTGCCCGAGTATGTCATCCACGGCCGCACGGGCCTGCTCCGCCCCACTGGGGATGTGGCGGGTATCGCCGCCGATGTAGTGACCTTGCTCCAAAATGAGCCACTGCGGCAAGAGCTGGGCACGGCCGCCCAGCAACACATCACCCACCACTTTGGCTGGGCCACTGCGGCGGCTCAGTTGGTGGAGTGGTACAAAGCCGTAGGATTGGCGCGAAAAAAAGGGGGAAAAAAATCTTTTTTGCGCAAAGCCGCCGGGGCGGAGAGGAAAAAAGGGGAGGGGGGCGCCCCCGCCCCCGCGGCCCCCGCCCGGGGGGGGGGGGGGAAAAAAAAAAACCTTGTGCGGTTAAAACCTCTTTAAAATCTTCCAACTTCCCTTTACCATGCCCCACCTGCAAGTCAACCACACCGAAATCTATTACGAAACCGCTGGCGAAGGAGAACCTCTGCTCCTCCTCCACGGCCTTGGCTCCACCAGCCGCGACTGGGCCGAACAAATCGCTTTTTTGTCCCAAAATTACCATGTCATTGCGCTGGATGTGCGCGGCCACGGCCGTTCCGCCAAACCCAACGGCCCCTACAGCATACCCCTCTTTGCCGATGACACGGCCGCCCTCCTCCGCGCCCTCGGCCACACATCCGCCCACATCGTCGGCCTTTCGATGGGCGGCATGATTGGCTTCCAACTCGCCGTCAGCCAGCCTGCTCTGGTCAAAAGTTTAGTTATCATTAACAGCGGCCCCGAGGTTATCGCCCGCACGTTCCAAGAAAAATGGGCCATCTTTCAACGCTTTTTGATTGTGCGCTTGATGGGAATGCGCGGTATGGGGCAAATGCTCGGCAAGCGGCTCTTCCCTTTGCCCGAACAACATGCAATCCAAGCGCAATTTGTGGAGCGGTGGGCGGAAAACGACAAACGCGCCTACACCGAGGCGATGCGGGCCATTGTGGGCTGGAGCGTGGCCGCTCAAATCCACACCATTCAATGCCCTGTTCTGGTGGTCGCGGCCGAACACGACTACACCCCCCTCGCCGCCAAAGAAGCCTATGTGGCCAACCTCCCCCACGCCCAACTGCTGGTTATCCCCAATTCCCGCCACGCCACCTCGGCCGACCAACCCGAAGCACTAAACAATGCCATCGCCACGTTCTTAGCTTCCCTCTCCCCAACGGGCAACGCCTAACTCCCCCCACTCCGCTTTCCTTACTAAAGTACGAAACGTACGAAATTACCAAGGCATGTCGTCCTAATTCGTAATTCGTACTTCGTAATTCGTCCTTTCTAGACATTATTGACACGAAAGCGTTTTCAGAATACAATGTAAACGCTTACATAACCCATTTTCATAGTCAAACTGTACAAAATGACTGCTGAAGCCAACGGCCGTGCCAGAGCCAACGACAGAGCCACCATCGAAGATGTGGCTCGCTATGCCAACGTCTCCACCGCCACCGTCAGCCGATTGCTGAACGGGACGAGTGCGGTAGCCGAAGAGACCGCCAGCCGCATTTACGAGGCTATTGAGCAACTTCATTATGTCGCCCATGCGGCGGCGCGGGGGCTGGCCAGCCAAAAACACCACACCATCGGCGTTATTGTGCCCGACACCAGTTCCTACTTTGTGGCCTCGCTTTTGCGGGGTATCACCGAGGCGTTGCTGGATAGCCAGTACGACACCCTGATTTTTGTCACGCCGACCCAAGTTTCTATCCAGAGCGGCCGCCCCCTACCGTTGGGCGAACACAACACCGACGGGCTGATTGTCTTCAACCAATTGGTCAGCGACGACACCCTGCGCCTGTTGGAGCGGCGCGGCTTGCCCCTCGTTCTGCTCTTCCGCGAACCACCAGATGAGAGCCACATCCCCTGCATCAACTTCGAGAATTATCAGGCGGCGTATGAGCTGACTGAACATCTCATTGTCAACTGCGGCCGTCGGCGCATCGCTTTTTTGCGTGGCCTTGCCAATTTCCCCGATTCGCAATGGCGTGAAAATGGCTACCGCCAAGCCCAGCTCGACCATGGAATTACGCCCGATGAGAGCCTCATCGCCGTAGGTGGGTTTCGGGTGCAGTTGGCGGAGCAGGTGGTGCAGGAGTGGATGGCGGAGGGGCGGGAGATGGACGCGATTTTTGCGGCCGATGACAATATGGCCATGGGAGCCATCAAAGCATTGCGCCAAGCGGGTAAAAGTGTGCCCGATGATATTGCGGTGGTGGGGTTCAATGATGATTTGCCCTCCCGCTACCTCTCTCCCGCCCTGACGACGGTTTATGCCCCAGCAGAAGAGGTCGGCCGTTCGGCCGCCAACACCCTCTTGGCCTTGATGGATGGCCAACCCATCCACGAAGCAATTGTGCTACCCACCCACCTTATCATCCGCCAATCATGCGGGAGTCTGTCAGTCCCTCAGTCTGTCAGTCTCTCAGCGAACGACTGACAGACTGATAGGCTGAATGACTAAAAAAAAGAAGAGCAAGACCCAATTGTCACACCGAGCTTGCTCTTCTCTGGTTCTCAGGACAAGCGTTATGGTTGGCGCCATAGCGTTTGCACAGGAGTAGACCTATTGTTACAGATTTGAGCCGAAAATTCACCTTCCCCGCATCTTTGCCCGACAACTGTAACTGTAAATTGGTAATTAGTAATTGCTAATTAGTAATTGCCTGTCTCTAGGAGAAACATCATGGCCAACACGGCATGGAAACGAGCCTTTTACCTGACAATTTTTAGCCTGCTTGCTTTAAGCGGCTCTGTTTTGTGGACGAATTTACTGCAAACGGCCAATGCCGCCCCCAACCACCTGTTGGCGACATTTCCCGTCATTGCCGATTTTGAAGGGGGTGTGCCTGCGGGTTGGTTTCAATATGGAGATGGCGGCACGACCGTTATCCCCACCGTTGAAACCATCAGCGACACCGCCCCCCTTGCCTTGCCCGGACAAATAGGCAACAACGACGTTCTGTCTGTCACGGCCAATGTGCCCACTTGGGCGGGTTTTGGCGCAGGACTCGCGCCCGCCCAGAATTGGAGCGACTACGACGCGCTCAGCTTCTGGTTCTATGGCGATAACTCGGGAACCATCTACACAGTAGAAATCCAAACAGTGCAAGGCAGTGACCGCCGAGCCACATTTGTGGAAGACTTCATGGGTTGGCAACAAATCATTCTGCCGTTCCACACCTTTGGGGCGGGCGGCGCGTATGATGTCAGCCAAGTAGACAACTGGGTTTTTGTCCTCGATGGCGTTGTGGATTCGTTTGTGCTGGATGACCTGCAACTGGTCAATCTGCAACCCTTTGCCGATTTTGAAGGGGGTGTGCCTGCGGGTTGGTTCCAATATGGAGATGGCGGCACGACCGTTATCCCCACCGTCGAAACCATCAGCGACACCGCCCCCCTTGCCATCCCCGGCCAAATCGGTGACAACGATATTCTCTCTGTCACTGCCAACGTGCCCACATGGGCAGGGTTTGGTGCGGCACTTAATCCCATTGCCAATTGGAGCGACATGCAAGGGGTTAGCTTCTGGTTTTATGGCGCAAACTCGGGCACAACCCACGAGTTTGAACTCCAAACCGCACAGGCTGACGACCGCCGCGTGGCGTTTGTAGATGACTTTGTGGGTTGGCAACTCTTGGTCTTTCCCTTCACCAGCTTTGGGGTAACCCCTTACGATGTGTCGCAAGTGGACAACTGGGTTTTTGTGCTGGATGGCACAACTGGCGCATTTGCCTTAGACCACCTCAACGTGTATGGGGATGCAGGCAATATCCCTGTGCGGGTGCAATTTGACCCCACCAGCTATGCGGTGACGGAAGGGGAAACGGCGACTGTAACCGTTGCCCTGAATGTGACCAGCACCGAAACGGTGATGGTGGATTATGCCACGGCCGATGGCACGGCCGTCTCCCCCGCCGACTACACGGCCGTCAGCGGCACACTCAGCTTTGCCCCCGGCCAGCTAACCCAGAGCTTCACCGTCACCACCATTGACAACACCGTGGACGACGGCAACCGCACGGTGCAACTCCTGCTCTCCAACCCCATGAGCGCCACCTTGGGCGCGGCCGACACGGCCGAGCTGGTCATCCAAGACAACGAACAAACCAGCGCGGGCAAAACCGACATCGTAGACGACTTTGAGACAGGCTTGCCCACAGGCTTAGACGGCGACGGCAACGGCATCGGCTTTGTCACATGGGGCGACACATGGGCAGGCACGACAGTCGCCATTACCACCACCTTGGTGGCCGATAACGACCCGCTGGCTGTGCCCGGCCAAGCAGGGGATAACAACCTCTTCCAAATTGACCTGAACGTGAATGGCTGGGGTGGAACCACCCACGCTTTCGAGAACGAGACCGTTGACACATGGACACCCCAAGATTGGAGTAGCTATGTGGGTATCAGCTTCTGGATTTACGGCCAGAACACGGGTAACGATTTGCTGTTTGAGATTAACGAAAACCGCAACCCCGGCTCCACCACGGCCGATACCGAAATTTGGAGCTACGCCTTCCAAGATGACTTCTCAGGCTGGCAACAAATCGTCCTCGGCTTCGACGAATTTATCCGCAAAGAGATTGGCAACGGTGCGCCCAACGACGGCTTAACCCGTGAACAAGTCCACGGCTGGGCCTTTGGCTCGCTGGCCACGGGTGGCGACGATGTCACCTATTATTTGGATGATGTGGCGCTCATCGTCCGCACCCAAATCGTAGATGATTTCGAGAGCGGCCAAATCCCCAGAGGCACCGATGGTGATGGGCTGGACATTGGCTATGTCACATGGGGCGATTTCTGGAACGGCACAACAGTCGCCATTACTGTCACCACCGTAGCTGATAACGACCCACTCGCCGTGCCGGGGCAAACAGGGAACAACATCCTCTACCAATTCGATGCCAACGTCGTTGGCTGGGGTGGCACCACCCACGCTTTTGAGAACGAAGCAGTGGACACATGGATCACCCAAAATTGGAGCAGTTTTGAGGGGATTTGCTTCTGGGTCTATGGCCAAAACACGGGTAACGACTTGTTGTTCGAGATTAGCGACAACCGCAACCCTGGCTCCACCACGGCCGATGCCGAAATTTGGAGCCACGCCTTTGTGGATAACTTCTCGGGTTGGCAACTCATTACGATCGACTTTGCCACTGACTTTACCCGCAAAGAGATTGGCAACGGTGCGCCAAATGACGGCTTCGGCCGTGAACAAGTCCACGGCTGGGCCTTTGGTTCGCTGGCCACAGACGGCGCCGATGTCACCTACTATCTTGACGATGTGATGGTTTACGGCAATACGGGCAGTGACCAACCGCTCGCCGTCGCCTTTGATTTGGGGCAAGTCAGCGTCAACGAAGGCACTACCGCCACCTTGACCGTTGAATTGAGCCGCGCATACACGGGCACTGTGACCGTGGATTACGCCACGGCCGAGGCCAACGCTCGCGAAGGGCAACAATACACCCCTGTCAGCGGCACACTCACCTTCCCCGCTGGCACACTGACCCAAACGATTGCCATCCCCACCCATCACGATGGCAAGCACACCCGCGATGTGCGTGTGGCGGTCAATCTGTATGAAGGGACGAATGCGCCGCTCGGCTTCCAACGCCGTTCGGTGCTGACCATTGTGGACACCGACCCCGCTGACCCCCGTTTGGTGGATGATTTCCAAGGGGCGCATCCCTTCATCTACCAAGATGGCACTGTTGAGTTGTCCATCACGACCTTAATGGCGGGTAGCGGCACGGCCGTGCCCGGCCAAATGGCCTACGAAGATGTGCTAACCGTTGAATACGACGGCGCCTCCTCCTTCAGCCGTATCTTCTCCCAAGGGCAAGATTGGAGCGCATACGAAGGGTTGAGCGTTTGGGTTCACGGCCAAAACAGCGGCGAAACCATCACCTATGAATTGCGCGACAACATGGCGGCCACCACGGCCGAGGTTGCCCCCGAAGATTGGGTGCTGGTCTGGAGCGACGAATTCAACGACCCCGCTGGGACAACCCCAACACCAACGTGTGGAAATACGAACTGGGCGATGGGGCACTCAACAACATCGTCGGCTGGGGCAACAGCGAATTCCAGCACTACACCAACAGCCCTGAAAACAGCTTCATGGATGGCGCTGGCAATCTGGTCATCCGCTTGCAAGATACCGCTCCCGACACCGATTTGGTCTGCTGGTACGGCCCCTGCGAATACACCTCCGCCCGCCTGCTGACCCAAGACCAACTCGATTTTGAGTACGGCCGTATCGAAGCCCGCGTCCAAGTGCCCAACGGCCCCTCGGGTCTGTGGCCCGCCTTCTGGATGCTCGGCACAGACATTCCCGAAGTGGGCTGGCCCCAAACAGGCGAGATTGACATCATGGAATACGTCAGCCGCCTGCCCAACGAGGTCTTCGGCACCATTCACGGCCCCGGCTATTCGGGTGGCGCATCGTTTGGCAACACCCTCACCTTCACCGATACCGTCCCCAGCCAAGGCTATCAGACCTATGGTGTGGAATGGATGCCCGACAGCATCATCTGGTATGTGGATGATGTGGAATACCACCAAGCTATCCCCGCCGATGTGGCTCCGAACGAGTGGGTGTTCAACCATCCCTTCTTCATGCTCCTCAATGCGGCCATCGGCGGCAACTTCGGCGGCACGATTGACGGTGGCATGACCTTCCCGCAAGACACGCTGGTGGATTATGTGCGCGTCTATCAAGCGGCCGATACGGCCGAGCGGTTTGAGACGGCCTTCGTGGACAACTTTGCGGGCTGGCGGCAAGTTTACTTGCCCTTCAGCGACTTTGTCCGCAGTGCCGACCAACCCGCTGGTGCGCCCAACGATGGCTTGGGCCTGACCGAAGTCTGGGGCTACGGCTTCATTCTGCCCGAAAGCGGCGACGGCCTGTTCCACATGGATCGGCTCTATCTCGAGGAAACCATCCCCGATACCTTCCTGCTAACCGTCACCAAGGATGGCACAGGTAGTGGCCTCGTCACCAGTGACCCCGCAGGGATTAACTGTGGTGTCTCCTGCGCGGCCGAGTTTGTAGATGGCGATTTGGTCACGCTCACGGCCGTGGCTGACGCAGGTTCAGTCTTTGCGGGCTGGACGGGTGCCGTCACGAGCAGTGACCTGACCATTGAAGTGACGATGGACATGGCTAAGAACATCACCGCCACTTTCAACGAAGAGGAGGTCACTTACCGCATCTTCCTGCCCTCATTTCGCGTTAGTCCAGCGCAAATAAGTCGTCGTGGCACAGGCTCCTTCCTGTGCCACGATGGCTGGGTGCTCACCTTGGGAGGGAGCTTGGAGGAAAAGAATGACCAAGCATGTTGTTTTGTATTTGTTGCTGATGGGCAGTTTGGGGCTGATGGCTTGCGGGGGCACGGCCGACCCCACCCCCACGGTGCCACCTCCCCCAGCCACGGCCGTGCCCGAACCCACACCCACCCCCCTCGGCTACCGCGAGGGCTGGACACTGGTTTGGAGCGACGAATTTGACGGCCCCGCCATCAACCCCGACCACTGGACGCACGAAACGGGCGGCAACGGCTGGGGCAATGGCGAAGGGCAGTATTACACCGACACGGCCGAGAACTCCTTCATCGAAGATGGCCATCTAGTCATTCAGGCGTTGGAGCAAAACTTGCTCGGCAAGCGGTACACCTCGGCAAGGCTGATTACCCGTGACAAGGTGATGGTGCATTACGGCCGCATCGAAGCCCGCATCCAAATCCCACGTGGGCAGGGCCTTTGGTCCGCCTTTTGGATGTTGGGGGGCAATTTGGGGGAGGTGAGTTGGCCACACAGCGGCGAGATAGACATCATGGAAAACATCGGTAGTGAGCCGAATATCGTGCATGGCACGGTGCATGGCCCCGGCTATTCGGGTGGCGATGGCGTGGGCGCACCCTACCATTTGCCCAGCAACCAAGCCTTTGCCGACAACTTCCATGTGTTCGCCATCGAATGGGAAGCCCAAGAAATCCGCTGGTATGTGGATGATGTCCTTTTTAACACGATTACCCCGGCCGATGTGAACGGTGAGTGGGTCTATGACCAACCCTTTTTCATGTTGCTCAATGTGGCCGTGGGCGGCCGTTGGCCCGGCTACCCCGACGAGACAACCACCTTTCCCCAACGCATGACCGTTGATTACGTGCGCATTTACGAACAAAGCACGCCCTAAAACAGCAGGTGCGACGCACTTGGAAAGTGCGTCGCACCTCTTTTAAGCCGAGATTCCCAATGAAACTGCCCGCAAAAACAGCCCCCCATTCCCTGCCCTCCCTCTTCCCCCTCATCCTACTGGCCAGCCTTTTCCTCTTTCTCTTCGCCATCTCCCAATCCGTGGCCACGTTTGGCACAACGGCCAGCTACGCCTCAGGAACGTGCGAAGTCACGGGCAATGCGCTTTATTTGCTCGATGGGGCATCGGTGGGGGTGGCGGGCGACTTAGATTTTACGGCGGGCCTTTCGGCCGACAGCGATACGATACCCGCCCCGAGCGGGGGGAACTATATCGCCTATCAAATCAGCAATGTTTCGGGCAGTTATACGAGTGGATCCTCTCTTTTTAGCCTGTTTGTTGATGCGGGCACGGCCGTTGGCCACGGAACCCAAGCCGAAATTCGCTACGACTTCGACGGCAACGGCACGGATGACCGCATCGAACGATACAACTACTTTGCCACCGACCCGGCCGTGGGCTGGGAAAACTACACCCAGACCAGCGGCCAGCAAACCGTCACGGGTACGTATGCCAATTTGGTCAATGGCAACATTCAGATTCGGCTCTGGAATGCCATCGGTGGCGGGACGAGTTTGGTGCGGACTTCGGCGACGAGTAGCGAGGGGCAACAATCCCGGTTCAACGTTCCTTTTAGCAATTTGGTGGCGGGCAATTGTGCCACGGCCACGCCCGAAAACACGGCCACGCCCGGCCCAACGGCCACGCCCACTGTTTTCCAAACCCCCACGGCCACCCCCTTGCCATCAGCCACGCCTTTGCCGACGCTGGTTCCCACCCCTGCCCCGGTGAGCTGTTTGGATGTGCCGAACACGGCCGTTGCCCTGCCCGGCGTGGGCTGTTACACCACCATTCTGCCCGCTGGCGAAAAATCGGTGACATTTTGGCCGGCCGTGGACAACCCCGGTTATAGCCCCGCCACCCCCAAAATCACCACCAACTACAGCGGCCCCTTGCAAACCAACGATTGGTGGAGTTCGCTCATCTGGGATTGGAACCAAGGCGCGGCTTCAGCCCCGCCCCGTGAACCCCATTCCCAAATCATGCACCCCCACCCCTTCTCCATGCAAGCCCGTTCCGACGGCCTGCGCCTGAGCTACACGCGCGAGATTCAGGCGGGAACCAATACGGCCCCCTCGGGAGCGGTGACGGGCTATGCCAATTATTTGCTCCCCGGCCCCGGCGCAGAACACCTGAAAGTAACCGTGACGGGCATGAATGCGGCCAATACGCGGGTGGATGATTATTCCGATTGGGCAGTGACGGCTTATTGGGAAGATGGGGCAGACACGATGACGGCCACTTTTGGGCATGGCTTGCCCTATGTCTTCTTCCACAAAACAGGGGGAGCTTATGTCATTCGGCTGGTGGCTACGCCCAATGATGTGGTGAACAATGGCGCGGTCTTTGCCTTTACGGCCAGCAACAATATGGGCGCACGCTACGCCCTTTTTGCCCCAACTGGCTCCACATGGACACAAGATGGGCTGAATATCACCCTGAATGCCCCTGTGGGCGCTGATTATTTGGCCGTGGCCGCTCTGCCCGACAACACCGCTGAGACGTTGGAGCTATTTCGCCAGCACGCCTATAACTTTGTCACGGACACCCATTTTGAATACAGCGTGGATGCGGTGACCCAAGAAGTGACGACCAATTTTCACATCACCACCGAGGCCAAAGAGACGGGTGGCTCGCTTTCTCCCTTGCCGCTGATTGCCCTTTATCGCCACCAATGGCTCCATCTGGCGGGCACGCCGACCAATACGGGGCTGAGCTACAACACCACGCGGGGGGATATGCGCCTGTATGCCACGGATTCGTTTACCACAGAGCTGACGTTTGGCGGGGTGTTGCCCGCTTTGCCGGCCGTGCAGGTGGAAATGGATGGCTATAGCGATGCCCAACTGCAAGCGTACATCAGCGACATGTATGACCCGAGCGATGATTACACCGACCCCAATTTCCCGCGTGAAACCTATTGGGAAGGGAAGAATCTGAATCGCATTGCCCAACTGGCGCATTTGGCCGACCAGCAGGGGATGATAACCGAACGGGATAGTTTCCTGACCTTCTTGCGCCGCACGTTAGAAGATTGGTTTGATGGGCAAACTCCTTACGTATTCTATTTGGATGAGAACTGGAACGTGTTGCAGGGGTATCCCAGCGGCTTTGGGGCGGATAGCCAAATCAATGACCACAATTTCCATTGGGGTTACTTTATTATGACGGCCGCTACCATTGCCCAATACGACCCCGCATGGGCGGCCAACTACGAAGGCATTGTCGAACTACTGGCCAAAGATGCCGCCAATTGGGACCGCACGGATACCCGCTTCCCCTACATGCGCCATTTCGATGCGTATGCGGGGCACAGTTGGGCGGCCGGGCATCAGGCCTTTGGGGCGGGGAATAATCAAGAGTCGAGTTCGGAGGCGATGAACTTCGCGGCGGGTCTTATCATGTGGGGCGAGGCCATTGGCAACGAGGCGATGCGGGATACGGGCATTTTCATGGTTGCCACCGAGCAACAAGCGGTGGAGCAGTATTGGTTTGATGTGGACCAAGAAGTGTTCCCGCCCCAATACCCCTTCGAGACAGTGGGTATTTTGTGGGGGCACGGCATTGCCTATGCCACATGGTGGACCGCCAACCCCGAAGAGATTCACGGGATTAACTTCCTGCCCCTGACGGGGGGTGCGCTCTATCTCGGCCATCGGCCGGATTACGTTTTGCGCAATATCAACGCCCTCTATGCCGCCCCCGGCGCGGAAGGGCATTGGCACGACCTCATTTGGCAATACGAGGCGTTGGCCGACCCCGCTTCGGCTTTGGCCCGCTGGGAAAGCGAACCGAATTATGTGGCGGATGGGGCGCAGGAGTTGGGCGAAACGACCGCACACACTTATCATTGGCTCCATACGTTTAATGCGGTGGGGCATGTGGACCCAACAGTCACGGCCGACATCCCCACCTACGCCGTCTTCCGCGACCCTGTGACGGGCGACAGAACGTGCGCGGCCTATAACAGCACGGGCACGCCGCGCACGGTCACTTTTTCCAACGATGCGGTGCTGAATGTGCCGCCCCACACCCTTGCCAGCACGGCCGCAGGGGCGTGCGAGGCGACGACCCAACCGGGCACGCTGGCCGTGGGCTTGGTGGCTCCGCTGGATTACGCCGTGGTGGAAGGGGATGTAGTGACGGTGGCGGTTTCGTTGAATGATGTGAGCAATGAGGTGGTGACGGTGGATTATGCAACGGTGGATGGCACGGCCGTAGCCCACACCGATTACACCCCCCTCACGGGCACGCTCACCTTTGCCCCCGGCACCCATGCCCAAACCATTATCATCCAAACCCTTGTCCGCCCCACGGCCGATGGCGAGCGCACCTTCCAAATTCAGCTATCCAACCCGGCCGTGGCTGTCATCAGCCCGGCCAATAGCACGGCCGATATCCTCATTAGCGACGATGAAGACCCCACCATCCCACCCGATTGGATGATTTACTTACCCTTGATTGCCCGCTAAGAGCGACAAAACTTTTAGCATCTAAAGAGTGTGTCATTTCTCAACAAATAGGATTGGTCATTGGTAGTTCAAGCGATTTGCCAATGACCAATTATCCAAAAACAATTCTTAATCTATCTCTATCTGGACGAACCTCTCGTCCATGTGGACGAACTTCTCGTCCATGTGGACGAACCTCTCGTCCATCTGGACGAACCTCTCGTCCATCTGGACGAACCTCTCGTCCATCTGGACGAACCTCTCGTCCATCTGGACGAACTTCTTGTCTGACAATCTTAATTCTTAATCCAGCAAGCGAAATCCATCTTTAAGATGGTTTTACTATCAATCTTTCCGCCCCTCCTAAATATCATGAACGAACACACTCCCCACGGCCGTTACACGACCCTTTTGGGCGAGCGGTATTACCACATCGCCCATTACGACCAGATGCCCCCCTTCTTTATGAGCCTCGTCAGCTCCGCCGACCATTGGCTGTTCATCTCCAGCACAGGCGGCCTGACGGCCGGGCGCATCAATGCGGATTCCGCACTGTTCCCCTACGAAACGGACGACAAAATCACGGCGCATAGCGAGCTAACGGGGAGCAAAACCTTGCTCCGCCTTGAAGGGGTGGTGTGGGAGCCGTTTTCCAGCCGTTCCGACGGCCGTTACCAACGGGAACGCCACCTCTACAAAAACAACACGGGCAACAAACTCGTCTTCGAGGAAATCAACCACGACCTCGGCCTAACCATGCGGGTCATGTGGCGCACCAGCGACCGTTTTGGCTTTGTGCGCAGTTGCTGGTTGGAAAATGTGGGGGATAAAACCCGCCACATCGAGTTGTTGGATGGGGTGCAAAATGTGTTGCCTGCGGGAGCCACGGCCGCCCTCCAAACCACCCTCAGCAACCTGCTCCACGCCTACAAGCGCAACGAATTGGTCGCTGAAGTGGGGCTGGGCATCTTCGCCCTCAGTGCCACCCTGAGCGACCGCGCCGCGCCGAGTGAATCGTTGCTGGCCACGGCCGTGTGGCAAACAGGCTTGGACGCACACGGCTACCTGCTCTCCTCGGGGCAAGTGGATGGGTTTAGACACGGCCGCGCCCTCACCAGCGAACAAGATATTTGCGGCCAAGCGGGAAGCTACTTCGTTTACACCACCCTCGAGCTGGCTCCCCAACAAAGCCAGCAGTGGCACATCGTGGCCGACGTGAACCAAGACCATTCCGCCCTCGTGCGGACGTTGCACTTCTTGCGCCAATCCCCCACCCAAATTGGAGATGAAATGGAAACGCACATTGCCCGTGATACGGCCGAACTGGCCGCCATTGTCGGCTCGGCCGACGGCGGGCAACAAACCGCCCAAGAAAATGTGGCCACCCACCACTTCGCCAACACCCTCTTTAACGTCATGCGTGGGGGCATTTTTGCGGATGGGTACAACCTGCCCACGGCCGATGTGCGCGATTTCTTGCATACCCGCAACCGCCCCATCGCCCACAAGTACGCCGCTGAATTAGAACAGTTGCCCGCCCAGTTGCCCCTCCCCGAATTGATTCGCTGGGCGCAAGCCCAAAACGACCCCGCCCTGTTGCGCCTCTGCTACGAATACTTGCCCCTTCGTTTCAGTCGGCGGCACGGGGATCCCAGTCGGCCGTGGAACCAATTCGCCATCAATCTCAAAAAGGTAGATGGCTCGCCCAAGCTCGATTATCAAGGCAATTGGCGCGACATTTTCCAAAATTGGGAGCCGCTGGCACGCACCTATCCCACCTATTTGCCCAGCATCATCGCCAAATTCCTGAATGCCACCACGGCCGATGGCTACAACCCCTACCGCGTCACCCGCAACGGCATCGAGTGGGAAGTGCCCGAACCGCACAACCCGTGGGCGAACATTGGCTACTGGAGCGACCATCAGATTATTTACCTGCAAAAACTGCTGGAAATGGCCGAACAAACTGCGCCGGGGCAACTTTCGCGCTTGCTCAACGAGCCAATTTACAGCTACGCCAATGTGCCCTATCGCTTGCGGCCGTATGCGGAAATGCTGACTGATTGGACGAATACAATTGAGTTTGATTGGGCGGTGGAGGAGCGGGTCAATGCGGCCGTCGCCCACCTCGGCACCGATGGCAAACTGCTTTTAGACGAAACGGGTCACGTGCAACACGTCACCCTGCTGGAAAAAATGCTCGTCCTGCTCCTCGCCAAGCTGGCCAATTTTGTGCCCGATGGCGGCATTTGGATGAACACCCAGCGCCCCGAATGGAACGATGCCAACAATGCGCTTGTTGGCAAGGGCATTTCGGTGGTCACGGCCGCCTACCTAACCCGTTTTGTCACCTTTTGGCAGGGGCAATTGGCGCACGAAACGGCCGAACAGTTCGCCGTCAACCCTACCTTGGCTACGCTCTTCCACCAACTCCATACAGCCTTCCAAAACGCCCAACCCCATCTGGACGCGGGCTTCACCCCAGCCACGCGCAAGGGGTTGATGGATGAGTTGGGCACGGCCGTTACCACCTACCGCGCCGCCATCTACACCCACGGCGTGCCCGCCACCCCCACCGCACTGCCCCGCCAAACTATCCACGACTTCCTCGCCCTCACCCACCATTACCTCAACGAAACCCTGCGCACCAACCTGCGCCCCGATGGCCTCGCCCACACCTACAACGTTCTCCATCTCAGCCCTGCTGGCGTAGAAATTGAGCCACTCTATCTTATGCTGGAAGGGCAAGTCGCCCTGCTTTCGGCGGGCTTGCTCACCCCCGCCGAAACGGTGCAACTCCTGCAAAAAATGCGCCACAGCGATTTGTATCGCGCCGACCAACACAGCTACATGCTCTATCCCAAGCGGGAATTGGCGGGCTTTTTGCACAAAAACAATGTGCCAGCGGCCAAAATCGCGCCTCTAAACTTGGTGCAAGCGTTGCAAGCCAAGGGCGACCCCGCTTTGTTTCGGCAAGATGCGGACGGGGTGTACCACTTCAACGGCCGTTTCCACAACGCCGATGATGTGGCCACGACACTGGACAACTTAGCCCAAAACCCCACCTATGCCCCGCTGGTTGCCAGCGAACGCAAGGCCATTTTATCGTTGTTTGAAGAAACCTTTAACCACCGCGCCTTCACGGGGCGGTCGGGCACGTTTTTTGCCTACGAAGGACTGGGGAGCATCTACTGGCACATGGTCGCCAAACTGCTGTTGGCCGTGCAAGAGGTGTACCAGCGGGCGGTCGCAAATGGGGACGATGCGGCCGTCATCTCCGCCCTCGCCGCGCATTATTACGACATTCGCGCAGGGCTGGGCTATGAAAAATCCCCCGAAGTTTACGGCGCATTCCCCACAGACCCTACTCCCACACCCCGTGGGGCGCAGGAGCCAAACAGCCGGGCATGACAGGGCAAGTCAAAGAGGAATTGCTGACCCGTTGGGGCGAATTAGGAGTTGTCGTACACGAGGGACAAATCGCTTTTCGGCCGACGCTGTTGCGGGCGGAGGAGTTTTTGGCGGAACCGCACAGTTTCACTTATACTGATGTCGCTGGCCACTTGCAAACGCTTGCAATGCCTGCCCAGTCGCTCGCGTTTACCTTTTGCCGTCTCCCCATCGTCTATGTTTACGGCCAACACGCCCAAATCGAGGTGCGGTTTGTGGACGGCCGTACCGAGACCATTTTGGGCACGACAGTAGATAAAACCCTCAGTCAGCACATTTTCCAACACACTGAACAAATCCATGCCCTTGTGGTAACGACGGCCGTCTCTTAACGGCACAAGTCGTTGCGACAAGGCGACGACTTTAATCATTACGACACAAGGAAACATGAAAATGGAACAGTTACTCAACGAAATGACCCTCGCCGAAAAAGCGTCGTTATTGGCGGGAGCCACGACGTGGCACACGGCCGCTATCGAACGACTAAACCTCCCCGCCATTCAGGTCAGCGACGGCCCCAACGGGGTGCGCGGCGCGGATGACAACTTGGGCGAGACCTCGGTCTGCTTCCCCGTCGGGGTGGCGATGGGGGCGACATGGAACAGTGACCTCATCGAACAAGTGGGGGCGGCCTTGGCGGCCGAAGTGCGTGTCAAAGGGGCTCACGTCTTGCTCGCGCCGACGGTCAACATTCACCGCACCCCGCTGGCGGGGCGCAACTTTGAATGTTTTGCCGAAGACCCCTACTTGAGCGGAGCCATCGCCTCCGCCTATATCAACGGCCTGCAAAAAGCGGGCGTAGCCGCCAGCCTGAAGCATTTTGTGGCCAACGACCAAGAGTTTGAACGCTTTTCGATGAGTTCCGAAGTGGCCGAACGGCCGTTGCACGAAATTTATCTGGAGCCATTCCGCCTCGCCCTCGAAAAAGCGAACCCGTGGACGATTATGTCCTCCTACAACAAGGTCAATGGCATTTATTCCAGTGAAAACGATGTGCTGTTGGGTGACATTCTGAAGGAGATGTGGGGCTATGACGGGCTGGTCATGTCGGATTGGTATGGCACGTATAGCGACCAAGTGCCCGGCGGGAGCCTCGATTTGGAGATGCCGGGGCCAGCACGGTGGATGGATCCCGCCAAAATTGTGGCGGCCGTGGAAAATGGCGACCTCGACCCCGCCCTCGTAGACGACAAAGTGCGCCGCCTTCTGCGCCTTGTGGAGCGGGTGACGGCCGATTATCCCCTCCCCCCCCGCGCCGATGGGCAACTGACCCGCCAAGTAGCCACCGAAGCGATTGTCCTGCTCAAAAACGAGGGGGATTTGCTCCCCCTGAACCCCGACAAGCCGCAAACCATCGCCGTGATTGGCGAAAACGCCCAATGGGCGCAAATCATGGGCGGCGGCAGTTCCCAAGTCAACCCCCATTACATCGTCTCCCCCTTGGCGGGGATTCGCCAGCGGGTGGGCGAGGATGTGACCGTGGCTTACCAAATTGGGGCGCCGATTCACCGCTTGGCCCCACTGGCCAATCTCGATTGGCTGACGGCCGTGGACGGCCAACAAGGTCTCTCGCTCGACTATTTCCACAACCTCGACCTCGCGGGCGACCCCGGACACAGCGGCATCGTCCAAAAAACAGAGCTAACGTGGTTCGGCACGGTCAACCCGTTGGTAGACCCCGCCCATTTCTCCCTGCGCCTGTCGGGCACGCTCACCCCCACCGAAAGCGGCGACTATCAGTTCCATTTGTGGAGTATCGGCCGAGCGCGGTTGTGGGTGGATGGGCAGGTGGTGGTGGACCATTGGGAGGAAGCGGGCGACCGACAGACGACGGCGGCCGTCTCCCTCACCGCCAACCAATCTGTTAGCGTGAAAATCGAATATATCACCGAACCCGAAGGCAAATGGCGCATTGTGCGCCTTGGCTGTGTGCCCCCTCTGCCCGCTGACCCAATACAAGCGGCCGTGGATTTGGCCGCCCGTGCCGATGTGGCCATTGTCGTGGCGGGGCTGACCCGCGAATGGGAGAGCGAAGGGTTCGACCGCCCCGATTTGCGCCTCGTCGGCCAGCAGGATGAGCTGATTGCGCGAGTCGTCGCGGCCAACCCCAACACCATCGTCGTGCTAAACGTCGGCTCGCCCGTGGAGATGCCGTGGGCGAACGCTGTGCCCGCCATTGTGCAAAGCTGGTATGGTGGGCAAGAGGCGGGCAACGCCTTGGCCAGTGTGCTGTTTGGGGATGTGGCTCCCTCGGGCAAGCTCCCCACCACCTTCCCCATGCGGCTGGAAGATACGCCTGCGTTTATCAACTATCCGGGCGAAAACGGCAAAGTGTATTACGGCGAAGGGCTGTTTGTGGGGTATCGCTACTACGACAAGAAGCACCTCGCCCCGCTCTTCCCCTTTGGGCATGGCCTCTCTTACACGCAGTTTGCCTACGACAATTTGCGCCTGAATGGCGACAAATTTACCCCAGCGATGAGATTCTAGTCAGTGTGGATGTGACGAACACGGGCCAACGAGCGGGGCAGGAGGTGGTGCAACTGTATGTGCGGGATGATGAAAGTCGGTTGGTACGGCCGTGGCAAGAACTCAAAGCGTTCGCCAAAGTTCACCTCGAGCCGGGCGAAACGAAAACCATCACCCTCACCCTGACCGAGCAGTCGCTCTCCTATTACGAACCCCTCTTGCACAATTGGAACAGCGAAGCGGGCACGTTTACCATCGCCGTGGGCAGTTCCTCCCGCGATATTCGCCTGACGACGCAGTTGGAATGGGAGGGGGGAACGGTGACACCTGAAATGATGCCTGCCTCCCCTTGGCCGACAATTAGTGATAATGAGCAATAAATCAGGGGTGTGTCGGTTGTAGGGGTAGGCCTTGTGCCTACCCCCAGACCTAAAATTACCAGAGGTCAGGGCAACCACAAGGGTTGCCCCTACAGGCCACACACCCATGAACAATGAGCAAAACGCTCCCAAAGGAATTTGAAATGAGTGAAGCAACATTAAAAGAACGAATTCTCGGCAAAAGCGGCACGGCCGTGACCGAGATTGGCATGGGCCTGTGGGCGGCCGGTGGCGGCCAATGGGGCACCACCGACGACAGCGAAATTTTCGACGCGATTGATTTCGCGCTCGATAGCGGCGTGACATTTTACGACACGGCCGATGTGTACGGCGGCGGCCACAGCGAAGAGCTACTCGGCACAGCCATGCAAGGGCGGCGCGACAAATTCATCGTGGCCACCAAAATTGGCTGGCAGGGGTTTGATGGCGAAGCAGGCCAATCCGCCTACACCAGTGTGGACAAGCTCATCGCAGGGGTGGAAAGCAACCTGCGCCGCCTGCAAACGGATTACATTGATGTGATTCAGAGCCACATCAACTTCCGCGAGCCAACGATGGAAATTTTCCTCGAGGGGTTCCAAAAGCTCCAGCGCGAGGGCAAAGTCCGCGCCTATGGGGTCAGCACCAGCGACTTTGAATACCTGCAAGCGTTCAATGCCGATGGCGGCTGTGCCACCCTGCAAATTGATTACAGCATTCTGCACCGGATGCCCGAAAGCGACATTTTGCCCTACTGCCAAGCCAACAACATCGGGGTCATTGTGCGCGGGGCGTTGGCGATGGGCATTCTGACGGGCAAATTCAGCCTAGACAGCCAATTTGAGGAAGGGGATTTTCGGCGCGGCTGGGCAGAAGACCCCGCCCAACGGGTTTTCTATGTGGATGATTTGGCCAAGGTGGAGGAGTTACGGCCGTTGGCCGACGGCCGCACCATGGCCCAATTGGCCTTGCAATTCACGCTGGCGCACCCGGCCGTGACCACGGTGATACCCGGCGCCAAAAATGTGCGCCAAATGCGAGATAACATCCAAGCGGGCTTGCTCCCCCCCCTCTCCCCCACCGAAATGGCCCAAATTGACGGTATTGTGCCGCCCGGCGGCGGCCGCAAAATCTGGCCAGCGTAAGAAAGCATTTCAGCTAGTCAGCATTTCAGCCTGTCAGCAGTTCAGCGGTTTGGCTGACTAGCTGACAAGCTGACTGGCTGAGTAGCTAAACAGGAAAAGAACCCATGAAACAGGCTTCCTTCAACTTCATTTTGTTATTGTTAGGTGTGGTGGCTTTGGTGGCCTGCGGGGAGAATCCAGCTCCGCCAACGGCCGTGCCCCCCACAGCGGCCGTGGCTCCCACGGCAACCGCGACCCAAGTTGTTGTCCCCACCGAAACAGCCGTGGCCGTGGTTGTAGAGGAAACGGCCGTTTCCACCGCCACGATGCTCGTCCCCGCAGGGACACCCAAAGAAACCTATTACGCCCCTTTCCCCCTCGCCATCACCCTCGATGGCGACCTGAGCGATTGGGCGGGCGTGCCCACCGTCACCATGCCCGAACTGCCCACTTCTAGCTCCGTCATCATCGCCCGCGACACCGAAGTCAGCTTCGCCGTGGCCGCCGATGCCAACACCCTCTACTTTATGGCGGACGTGACCGACCCGAACATCATCAGCGGCGAACATGGGGCCGATTTTTGGAATGAGGATTCGGTCGAGTTTTACATCAACGCCGCTGGCGATTTGGGGTTGGCACAATACGTGCCCGGCGTGGCACAAATTACCATCCCGCCTGTGAATATCGGCCGTGCCCCCGCCGATTACGTGTTTGGGGGCACCCAGCAAGACACGACAGGGGTGCAAGCCATCGTTGTCGCCACCGAAAAGGGGTATGCGGTGGAGCTATCCGTACCCTTGCAAAACGAAGTCTGGGACATTGCCCCTGACCCACGGCAATGTCATTGGCTTTCAGTCCCACCTGAATGGGGCGGTCACGGCCGACCGCAACCTCAAACTCATCTGGTCAGCGGCCGATACGGGTGACACTTCGTGGCAAAATCCCAGCGTTTTCGGCCAACTCATCTTCTTTGAGATTGGGCAAACTGACGTGGTGGCGCAAGTGCCCCAACCCACCCCTGTGCCCACCATCGTGCCCGAAGACCTCAACGCGCCTTATCGCAACCCCGATGTGGCGATTGAAGAGCGGGTGGCCGATTTGCTGGCGCGGATGACCCTCGAAGAAAAATTGGGGCAAATGACGCTCATCGAAAAAGGAAGCATCGTCAGAAATCCCCAAAACATTGCCACCCTGCATCTGGGTGGCTTGCTCAGTGGGGGCGGTGGCTTTCCCGAGGGCAACAACACCCCTGAGGGGTGGGCCGAGATGGTGGATGGCTTCCAACAAATTGCCTTAGGTACTCGTTTGGGCATTCCCCTCATTTATGGGGTGGATGCGGTGCATGGGCACAGCAACGTGGTCGGCACTGTTATTTTCCCGCACAACATTGGCTTGGGGGCGGCCAACAACCCCGAATTGATGGGCGAAATTGGGCGGGTAACGGCGCTGGAAATGATTGCCACAGGGATTTATTGGAACTACGCCCCGGCCGTTTCGGTGCCGCAGGATATTCGCTGGGGACGCACCTATGAAGGGTATAGCGAAAATACGGACATTGTGACCGCCTTGGCCGCCGCCTATTTGCAAGGGTTGCAAGGGGATGATTTGGCCTCGCCCGACACGGTGCTGGGTACGCCCAAGCATTTTGTGGGAGATGGGGGCACGGCGTGGGGCAGTTCGACCACGGGTGATTACATGATTGACCAAGGGGTGACGGAGGTGGATGAGGCGACGTTGCGGGCGGTGCATTTGCCCCCGTACTCGGCCGTGATTTCCGCCGGGGCACGCAACATCATGATTTCCTACTCCAGTTGGGGCGGCATGAAAATGCACGGCCAAGATTACCTCATCAACGATGTGCTCATTGATGAGTTGGGTTTTGAGGGCTTTATCGTCTCCGACTGGCAGGGGGTAGACCAAGTAGACCCCGATTTTTACACGGCCGTGGTACGCGCCATTAATGCGGGCATAGACATGAACATGGTTCCCTACGATGCCCCCACCTTCATCGAAACGCTCGCCCAAGCCATCGAGGCGGGGGATATTTCGATGGAGCGCATTGACGAAGCGGTTAGCCGCATTCTGACCGTCAAATTCGCCCTCGGCCTGTTCGAGCGGCCGTATTCCCGCCCCGAACTTTTGCCGCTGGTTGGCTCCCCCGAACATCGCGCCGTAGCCCAACAAGCTGTCGCGGAATCGCTGGTTCTGCTCAAGAACGAGGGGGAGATGTTCCCACTCTCCAAAGAGTTGCCCACCCTATATGTGGCGGGTGTCGCCGCCAATGACATTGGTATTCAGTCGGGCGGCTGGACGATTCAGTGGCAAGGCGGTACGGGTGAGACGACGATTGGCACGACGATTTTGCAGGGGATTGAGCAGACGGTGGGGGAGAACACGGCCGTCGTCTACGACCGCTTTGGTCAATTTGGGGACATCGCCAGCGACGACCCCATCATCTGCCTCGCTGTTGTTGGTGAAGAACCTTACGCCGAAGGGTTTGGCGACGACCCCGATTTAGCGCTCAGTGTGCAAGACATTCGCCTGCTAAACCGGTTGGCCGAAACGTGCGACCAACTTGGCGTGGTATTGCTTTCGGGGCGGCCGTTGATGATTGCTGACCGCATTGGGGATTGGGATGCGCTGGTTGCGGCGTGGCTCCCCGGCACCGAAGGGCAGGGCGTGGCTGATGTGTTGTTTGGCGATGTGCCGTTTACAGGCAAAACTCCCTACACATGGCCGCTCAACATAGACCAACTGCCGCTCGATTTTGACAATCTGACGGCCGAGGATGTGTTGTTCCCGCTTGGGTATGGGCTGGATGAGATAGAGAGGGGAGATAGAGATAGAGGAGAACGTGGTTGTTTTGCTGACCAAGACCCCTGCTACTCGAGTAAAGGGGTAGTAAGTAGTGAGCAGTTCGCCACACTCTCACTTTTCCTCTTTGCCTGTGTGACTGCTCTCGTACCCCTCTATCCTCACCGTCGCGCTACCGATTCCCGCACGACTAGGCGGGGCAAAAAGCGGGGCAAAACGGGCGTTTCGCCCTCCAACATGGCCAAAATAGCATGGGCGGCGGCCGTGCCCATCTCGGCCGCTGGTTGGCTCACCGTCGTCAGCGGCGGGGTCATGTAGCCCGCCGTAGATTGGTCGTCGTACCCCATCAGCGACACATCCTCGGGCACACGACGGCCGTGCCGATAGAGAGCCGCGCCCCAAACGCCATCTGGTCGTTGGCCGCAAACACGGCCGAAAAATTCACCCCCGCCTCCAACAACATCTCCATCCCCAATTGCCCTGATTGCTCCAAAAAGTTGCCCTGCACCACTAGTGCTGGGTCATAAGCAATACCCGCATCCGCCAACGCTTGCAAATACCCCTGCTTGCGGTCTTGCGCGTCCACATGGGAGAGCAAGCCCGTCAGATGCACCACCCGCGTGTGCCCCCTATCCAACAAATAACGCGTCGCCTGATACCCACCCAAAAAATTGTCAAGATAGAGGCAATGGTCGGGCAAGGTGGGAAGATTACGGCCGATAACCATCAGGGGCAATCGCTCGGCCACTTGGTGCAGAAACGGCTCGGGCACACTTCCCCCTACCACCACCAACCCATCCACCTGCAAGTTGAGGAGCAACTGCACGGCCGCTTGCTCCCGCTGGGCTTGCCAATACCCATCGGCAATGATGGGCGCATAGTCGCTTTGATCCAGCCCCTGCAACACACTGCGGAGCATTAAATCCAGCACAGGGCTACTAATGTCTTGGGTCAAAATGCCAATTGTGCGCGATTGGCCGCTGGCCAAACTGCTGGCGAACAAATTGGGCTGGTAATTCAGGGTGGCGATGGCCTCCTGTACAGCCAGTCGCTTGTTTTCGGCTACAGGGGCGCTTCCCCGCAACACGCGGGAGACGGTGCTAATGGATACACCAGCGCGGTCGGCGATGTCTTGAATGGTGGCTTTGGTTTTCACGGAGAAAGAAGAGGGAAGAGAGAAGCTGAAATGTTGCAAGTTGGTGCGAACCTGCTGGTAGCAATTGTTGATTGTAGCTATGAAAGCGGTTCCATACAAATAACGGCCATTTGGGCACTTTGTCTACAAACCAGCCAGTTTCCAGCCAGTTTTCAGCCAAATCAGCCAAAAGTATTGACAAAGCATTGGAAGCAAGATATAAATTTGTGAAAGCGTTTTCAGAAAGTCTTGAAAATTTTCAGCTTTTTAGTCCATTCGTCTATCAGTCTATCAGCCGTAAGTTGAGTGATTGGCAGGGTGAGCGATTGACAGACTGATAGGCTAAACGACTGACAGACAAACTTCCCAAACCATGAACGACCGCATCACTCTTCAGCAGATTGGCGAAATGGCAGGCGTATCGAGCGCCACCGTTTCTCGTGTGCTGAACAACCACCCCCATGTGAGTGGTGAGGTGCGTGGCCGGGTGCAAGAGGTGATGGATCGCACAGGGTATCGGCCGAACCCAGCCGCACGCACGTTGGCGGGGCAAAAATCGAACATCCTGTCGTTGGTTATTCCTGAAACCGCTCAGATTTTGTTCACCGATCCCTATTTTGCCCATCTCGCCCAAGGAATGGCGCAGGCGTGCCAAGTACATGATTACGCCCTGTCGCTGTTTATCTTCCACGCGGCCGAGGACGAAGCCAAAATTGCCCAAACCCTGCTTAGCCGTCAGATTTTTGATGGGGCCATCTTAACTGCCACCCAAATTGGCGACCCACTGGTGAGCCAACTGGCCGACAACGGCGTGCCGTTTGTGCTGGTTGGCCAACACGAGGATGCGCGGGTGAGTTTTGTAGATGCTGATAATGTGGCAGGGGCATACACGGCCGTTTCGCACCTTATTCACCTCGGTTACGAGCGGATTGGGGCGATTATTGGCCCGCAGAGCAATTTGGCGGCCTTGCATCGCTATGAGGGGTACACCAAGGCGTTGCGCGATTGGGGTCGGCCGTTGGATGAGAGGTTGGTGGCCCAAGGGGAGTTTTTGGAGACGGGTGGATATGCGGCGATGCGCCGTCTGCTCGCCCAACGGCCGCAAGCCATCTTTGCCGCTTCGGACGCAATGGCCATTGGTGCATTGCGAGCGGTGCAAGATGCTGGGCTGGCCGTGCCCGACGATGTGGCCTTGATTGGCTACGATGATTTGCCCCACGCTCGCATGGTGAAACCTCAACTGACCACAGTGCGCCAACCCATTCGGGCGGCTGGCATTCGGGCAGTGGAGACGTTGATGGATATTTTGCGCTCGGGTTTGCACCCCGCCCGGCGCATTGTCTTGCCCACTGAGTTGGTGGTGCGGGATACGTGTGGGGCGCGTCGGTTGATGGGGGGGGGAATTAGCAATTAGTAATTGAGTGGTGGAACTAGGTAATTACCAATTACCAATTACTAAATTGCCAAGTTTTTTTGTGTACTCGAGAAAACGTTTTCAGAATCTCATGTAAAGAGGAGAAAAAAGACAATGACGAAGATTAGATTTCTGTTATTAGCTCTCTTGCTGGCCGCTTTGGTGGCTTGTGGGGGTAGCACGGCCGAACCAACTTCGGCTCCTGAACCTGCGGCGACGACGGCGACTGAAGAAGTAGCCGAAGAAGTAGCCGAAGAAGAAGTTGTAGAAGAAGAAGTTGTGGAAGAGCCAATGGAAGAAGCCACGGCCGCACCGGGTATTGCCCCTGCCGCCGAAGTGGAAGGCAAAGTAAATATTCGCTGGTACGTTGGGCTTGGTGGTGGGACGGACGAACCGACCTTTGCCGCTCAAGAGCAAGTCGTGGCTGATTTCAATGCTTCGCAAGACCGCATCAATTTGATTTTGGAAATCGTGGACAATGCCGCCGCTTATGACATATTGAACACCCAAATTGCGGCGGGCAATGCCCCCGACATTGTTGGGCCAATGGGCATTCGCGGCCGTGCTTCCTTCCCCGGTGCATGGCTCGACATGGATCCCTATATCGAAAGCACGAACTATGACCTGAGCGACTTTGACCCCGCCCTCGTTGAGTTCTACAAAATTGAAGGGGAAGGCCAATTGGGCTTGCCCTTTGCCGTATACCCCTCCTTCCTCTATGTCAACAAAGATTTGTTCGATGAAGCAGGCCTGCCCTATCCTCCCCAAGAGTTTGGCGCACCCTATATTGACGAAAATGGGGAAGAGCACGAATGGAACATGGAGACTTTGCGCGAGTTATCTCTGAAGCTGACCGTGGATGCCAATGGCAATGATGCGACCAGCCCAGATTTTGATTCGACCCAGATCGTCCAATTCGGTTTTGGCAATCAATACACCGATTTGCGCGGTCTGGCCACCTTCTTTGGCCCCGGCTCGCTGATTGATGCTGATGGCAATGCTCAATTCCCTGACCACTGGCGCGAAGCCCTGAAGTGGTACCACGAAGGCATGTGGGAAAGCTACTTCTACCCCAACGGGGTGTATGGTGGCAGTGATATTTTGGGTGCAGGCAACTGGTTTGAATCGGGTAACTTGGCCATGGACAACGTCCACCTGTGGTATGCCGCTTGCTGTATGGGGAATTTGGACGCGCAATGGGATACGGCCGTGGTTCCCTCCTACAACGGCGAATACACCGCCAAACTCCATGCTGATACATTCGGCATTATGAGAAGCACCGAGCACCCCGACGAAGCATTTGAAGTATTGACCTACCTGTTGGGCGAAAAAGCGGGCGAATTGGCCACAATTTATGGTGGTATGCCTGCTCGCCTCAGCTTGCAAGAGACCTACTTCGACGAGTTGTCGGCTGGTCAATTTGCTGGGCAAGATATTAACTGGGACGTTGTGGCCGCCAGCCTTGGCTACCCCGACAACCCCAACCACGAAGAAGGCTTGCCCTCCTTCTTGGAAGCATCTGACCGGTACAATGCGCTCAACCAGCTTATCGCCAATGAGCCAGACCTCGATTTAGATGCTGAAATTGACAAGCTCATCACTGACTTGCAAGCGATTTACGACGCGGCGCAATAACAGTCATTAGTAATTAATAATTAGTAATTAGTAATTGGTGATGAGATTGCCAGTTACTAATTACTAATTGCTAATTAGTAATGGATAGATAGGAGGCAAACATGGGTTCCGTAGATACTGCCCTCGGCCGCACGGCCGACACCACAACCACCGCTAAACAACCCCGCAAGATGACGACCTTGGCGCGGCGAGAGGCATGGGTTGGCTTCGCCTTTATTGCCCCGTGGATAATTGGCTTCCTCGCCTTTTATCTCATTCCCATGATTGCCTCCCTCTGGTTTTCCACCCTCAATTTCCAGTTGGCCACCCCCGACCAAGTGGATTATGTGGGTGGGGCGAACTGGGAGCGGATGCTATTCAATGACCCTGATGTGTGGCAATCGCTAGGCGTAACCATGCGCTTTTTAGGGATTGCTTTGCCAATTGGGATGATTTCCCCCATTGCGTTGGCTCTTTTACTCAATTCCAACTATTTGATTGGCAAAAATCTTTTTCGGACACTGTTTTATGCCCCCGCTATGATTCCCGCCATTGCTGGGGTGTTGATTTGGAGCCAAGTATTGAACCCGCAAACGGGTTGGATTAACCGCATTATCCAATATACAACGGGCTATGGGGCTGTGGGGTTGGAGGGTTTGCGTTGGCTGGATGACCCTAAGCTCGTCTATTTTGCCTATGTTTTTATTGGGTTGTGGGGGATGGGCAATGCGATTTTGGTGACTTTGGCCAGTTTGCAAGGGGTGCCCACGGAGCTGTATGAAGCGGCCGAGATTGACGGTGCAGGGTGGTGGCGCAAATTGTGGAATGTCACGTTGCCACTCATTTCCCCCGTTCTGTTTTACAACTTGGTTTTGAGTGTGGTGGGGCTGTTGCAATACTTTCTCACGCCCTATGTACTCAATGGGGCAACGGTTATCCCCAAGATACGACGCTGTTTTATATGATTTATTTCTATAAGCAGGCGTTTAGCTTTGCCAATATGGGCTATGGGGCAACCTTGGCATGGTTTATGTTTTTAATTGCGTTGGTTCTGACGCTGGTGCTGTTTGGGACATCCAGATTTTGGGTTTACTACGCGGCCGAACAGAAATAGTTACTGGTTATTCGTTATTGGTTATTAAATAGTTGTTCACGAATAACCACTACACACCCCCGAGTAAAAGTGATGCAGAACTTAACTAGAAAACAGCGCCACCTTATGTGGCAAGCCATTGTGACCTTGTCTACCTTGTTTATTTTGGGCATTTTTTTGACCCCGATGGGCTATGGGATTGTCAATTCGCTCAAGAGCAAGCAACAAGTTTCTGATTCCTCGGCTCCCATTTTGCCATCCGAAATTATGGTGATTGAGTATGAAGGGGAGAGCTATGATGTGTATGAAGTGCCCACGGCCGATGGCGAGACAGTCGAATGGGCTTTGGTGGTAAAGGGGCGGAACAACAGCCAATTTATAGACCCCGAAAACCCCGAAGCAGGGCTGATTGATTGGGAAGGGCGGTGGCGTACCCTGACACCCGTGCGGGAGCTGGCCTTTCAATGGGGCAACTACCCCCGCGCATGGAATAGCATCAGCTTTTACGCCTGCTGATGAACACCTGACTTATGCGATTGTCTCTATGATTGGGGCGGTGACTTCCTCGGCATTGGTGGCGTATGGCTTTGCGCGGTTCCGTTTTCCGTACAAGAATGTCTTGTTCATCATTCTCATCGCCACCATTATTTTGCCCCCGGCCGTGACCTTGGTTCCCACCTATGCCTTCTTTAATCGCATTGGCTGGACGGGGTCGTGGTTGCCCTTAATCGTGCCCCAGTTTTTTGCCAATGCGTATAACGTCTTCTTGCTTCGCCAATACTTTTTGACGATTCCGCGAGAAATGGAAGACGCGGCCGCTATTGACGGCGCTGGCCCACTTCGCACCTTCTTTTCGGTGATTTTGCCTCAAGCAGTGCCTGCGCTCACGGCCGTTTCCCTCTTCCACTTCTTCTTCGCATGGAACGACTTCTTTGGCCCCCTGATTTACTTGGCTGGTAACAAAGACCAGTATCCTATCTCCGTGGGTCTGACCTTCTTCAACGGCCTTTATAGTTCTGAGCCGCAACTCATTTTGGCGGCCTCCATCATCACCATGTCTCTGCCGCTTGTCATTTTCTTCTTTGCCCAGCGCGTCTTCATGCAAGGCATTGTGATTACAGGCGTGGACAAATAGTGGCGAGTGAGTAGTGGTTAGTGGTTAGTGCATGGTAGGGCAACCCTTGTGATTGTCCTGTTTACTGGGTAGGCATAAAGCTTACCCCTACGAAAACCCATGTGACTAGACGCTGGCCACTAACCACTAGCCACTCCCCACTACCCACTATGTTCCGACAATTGGTTTTCCTTCTCTTCTCCCTTGGGCTGTTGGGGTGTGGGGCGTTGGCAGGCGCACCCACCCCAACGGTTCCTCCTACGGTGGCACCATTGCCCACGGCCGCGCCTGTGGCCAATGGGCTGTGGGTAGACACGGCCGCTGGCTCCCTTGGAGCCATCTCCCCCTTGGTGTATGGAACCAACTACGGCCCGTGGATTTCGGTGCCGTTTGATTTGCAAGAGGAGGCTTATACGGCGGGGCTTAACTTGTTGCGCTTTCCCGGCGGCAACTGGGGCGACCTGAACACCATCAGCCAAACAGATATTGACAGTTATATTGAGCTGACCAAATTGATGGGAGCCGAGCCGCTGATTAGCGTGCGCTTGCGGGGGGGCACGGCCGAACAAGCGGCCGAGCTGGTGCGCTACACCAACATCGAAAAGGGGTATGGCGTGCGCTATTGGAGCATTGGCAACGAGCCGAGTTTATACCCCGATTACGACACAGAACGGTATAACGAGGAATGGCGACTGTTTGCCGAGGCAATGCTGGCGGTGGATGAGAGCATTTTATTGGTGGCCAGATACCCATCAGTTTACGGGCACGGAGCGAGACCCCAAAGATGAAAACGGCCGCGATTGGCTTCGCACTTTTTTGGCCAGCAATGGCGATATGGTGGATGTTGTGGCCGTGCACCGCTACCCCTTCCCCGCCAGCATGGGGGCTGGCTCACCCAAGATAGAGGATTTGCGGGCGAATTCGGCCGAGTGGGAGCAAATTATCCCCGCGTTGCGGGCGGCGGTGCTGGAAGAGACGGGCAAGGAGCTACCCATCGCCATTACCGAGGTCAATTCCAACTGGACATCGGTCGGTAGCGGCGAAGCCACGCCCGATTCCCATTTTAGTGCATTGTGGTGGGAGGATGTGATGGGGCGGCTCATTAACCATCAGGTGGATATGGTGGCGCACTTTGCCTTGTATAGCAACCCGAACATGGGGGCTGGGGCTTGTTGGCGCGGTCTAAGCCACGGCCGAGTTATTACGTGTACCAACTCTACCAGCAGTTTGGGGAGGAGTTGTTGGCGGCCGAATCGGCCGTGCCCAACTTGAATATCTATGCGGCACGGCGGGCCGATGGAGCCATCACCGTGATGGTGATAAACCTGAGCGATGAAGCCCAGACGGCGCCCCTTGTTTTATCGGGCCATGAGGGGGACACGGCCGTGATTACCCTGCTTGATGCAGAGAACCTCGCCACCGATATGGGCCACGATTTGTTTGCCTCGCACACCTACCCCGCGCAATCTATGACATTGTTGGTTGTGGGAGGCGGGGGGGAGTGAGAATTGTGAATTGTGAATGGTTAATTGTGAATTGTGAATGATAAATGCAGAAGCGTGGCCATCACATCGTTGTAGGGGTGGGGGGCACGGCCGATACGCCAACGAAAACCATAAAACAATTTCAGTCGTGCCACTCACCCATTACTTACCCCCACTAACGCCGCAAAAGGGTAACATTTGGGGTGGGTCGGGCGGAGCAAAAGCCACAAGTTTCGCATCACATCTCCCCGCCCAGCCCCACCCCTACGAATGTAAGGCAATAAAAAAGGCATAAGAAACGGCATAACGGCATCGGGGAACGGCATAACGGCATCGGGGGAACGGCATAACAGCATCGGGGAACGGCATAACGGCATCGGGGAACGGCATAACGGCATCGGGGAACGGCATAACGGCATCGGGGAACGGCATAACGGCATCGGCGCATGGGGAATGGCATAACGGCTTAAAAAATAGGGAAAAAGGAGCCGTTCATTTAATCAATGGGGGGGGAGAATCAGCACAAAGAGACCCTATGAGAATGAAAAAGTTTTACTTGTTGTTTTGCGTTGCTTTTTGTTGCCTGTCGCAATGAAGCACCTGCGCCCACGGCCGCTCCTCCCTCTGCGCCCACGGCCGAACCCACCTCGTCCCTGCTTACCTGAACCCGCTTTGCCCACGGCCGAGCGCGTGGAAGATTTGCTGGGGCGCATGACTTTGGCCGAAAAATTTGGTCAAATGACCTTGGTGGAGAAAGGAAGCATTGACCCCGCCGATATTTCGACCTTGGGAATTGGTGGTTTGCTGAGCGGTGGCGGTGGTTCCCCCTCCCAAAACACGGCCGAAGCATGGCTGGAGATGGTTAATGAATTTCAGGCCGAAGCAATGCAATCCCGCCTCGGCATTCCACTCATCATGGCGTAGATGCGGTGCATGGGCACGGCAACCTGCGCGGAGCCACCATTTTCCCCCACAACATCGGCCTTGGGGCGGCCAACAACCCCACTTTAATGGAAGCCATCGGCCGCGCCACGGCCTTAGAAACGGCCGCGACGGGCATCCGCTGGAACTACGGCCCTGCCCTCTCCATTGCCCGCGACCCCCGCTGGGGCCGCACCTATGAATCGTACAGCGAAGACCCCGCCATCGTCTCATTGCTCGCTTCCGCCTACTTGCGCGGCCTGCAAGGGAGGATTTGAGCGCGGCCGAGGCCGTCTTGGGCACGCCAAGCACTTTGTGGGCGATGGCGGCACGGCATGGGGCAGTTCCCACGGTGGCTACCAGATTGACCAAGGGGATACGCAAGTAGATGAAGCTACTTTGCGAGCCATTCACCTCGTGCCGTACTCGGCCGTCATCGCCGAAGGGGCGCAAAGCATCATGGTCTCGTTCAGCCGCTGGAATGATGAGTATATGCACGGCCAGCAATACCTCATCACCGATGTTCTAAAAGAAGAATTCGGCTTTGAGGGGTTCATCGTTTCCGATTGGCAAGCGATTGACCAAATTAACCCCGACTTTACGCCGCTGTGGTCCAATCCATCAATGCAGGCGTGGATATGAACATGGTTCCCTATGATTACGAGCGCTTTATCTCTGTTTTAGAGGAAGCGGTGGACAAGGGGACATCACCCAAGAGCGCATAGATGACGCTGTGCGCCACATTTTGACCGTTAAGTTCGACATGGGGCTTTTTGAACGGCCGTTGGGCGACGAAACACTCCTCAGCACAGTTGGTTCGGCCGACCATCGCGCCCTTGCCCGGCAAGCTGTGCAACAATCGCTCGTTTTGCTCCAAAACCAAGGCAATGTCTTGCCCCTCTCGGCCGATACCCCGCTCATCTTTGTGGCGG
>JADJSZ010000044.1 GCA_016711405.1 Candidatus Hadersleviella danica
AATTAGTGGTCAAATAATCAAACAAATCGGGCAAGCGAATCATCTCCCCAGCGGCGCCGTCCGCAAAAATGCCTGAAACCCAAATGGTTCCAGCGACCAAGGTCAGAAAAGAGTGACCGCTCGTTTTGCGCCAAGCGGCGGAACAAGTGGGGCAATGTCCCAAAAACAGTGGGGTGCAACGGGTATGCTCGCTGGCACAACCCCAAAAAGTCATGCTCAGAAAGAAGAGGCGGTCGCCACCCGCTGGCCAACGCTTCGGTCGCGTCCTCGGCCAAGGCGTGTTGGATGGCCGTCCAGTCGGCCGTCCCATCTTTTATCGTAATTGCTTGGGCCAGCAACCCCATCTGCTGGTGGGCTGGCTCCTGAAAAGGCACATCCGCAAACCTCCCCTGCACTTTTTCCCACTCTCTGCGGGTGTTTAAATCCAAATGGCTGGCATACCGCTCAAACCCCTGATGCAAAATGCCCATAAAAATAACAGGATACGGGCTGCGGTCGGCAAATTCAGCCATCTCTTGCAAAGGTAAATATCGCTGGTGTGGGGATGGTTGGCGAGTACTCCAACGGTTTGCCCATCTCATCCAACACCAACAACAAACCCTTATATCCCAAATCACACACAATTTCGGTCAGGTTTTGCAGATGGTTGACGATGGTGCGGCTATCGGCCGTGGCCATTGTCGCGGGCCGCCTCTGTCACCCATGCCGCCACCCGCTCGTTGTGCAGTGGGGTTGTAACCCCCGTCCAATCCCTGTTGCAAACATTCGGCAGAGTGGTGCGGTAGCCTGTCATGGGGATGGGCAAAAAGCCGTGGGTATCGTCCAGTTGCCCATAAGCGCGTATTTGCTGAGCCAAAGGTTCATCGGCCTTGCGGACTGGGCAAAGGCGGCCGTGTGGGCAGGCAACCGGCGGCCTAACAAGTTCATCAGGAATAAGCTAAAGTAAGATTTCCCTGCCCCATACGGCCCTGTCAATGTCCACGCTCGGGCGCGGGTTTCTTTGCTCTCCAAACGGTCAAGGATACGCCCCAATGTGCTCCGCACTTGAGGAGTGAGGGTGTACGCCTAGGCCACGGCCGTCTGGTCTGCATCCCGCTCAATGTTAATTGAACGCAAGCCGCTTTGCCGCACCTCAATCAGGTCGGCCAATAAAGGTTTTGCATGTTAGTTGGCATAGTAATTGCCCAAGAGTATGAACCCCCATTCTTCGCGTTGTTGATAACCCTTTCCCCTAAATAAAGTTGGCGCAAGCCACTGCTTTCTTGCAAGCGCAACTGCCCCTCCGTCAGTTCTTCCAACTCTTCCAAATACATCACCAAGCTGTTTTCGTTCAGCCGAAACACTTGGCCGGGGCTGGCGGGTTGGTAGAGGCAATCATCTACGGCCACGGTGCGCCGTGTGCTGGCAAATTCGGCCAAAAAGTGGAACAGGGCATACCCAAACACCTGATGGGCAAGGTAGGTTTATCCCCACCATTAAAGCTGTATACCTTGTCCTTTTCGTTGTAGCGCAGGAGGTTTAAGCTCCGCCAAGGGCAATCTAAGCTATCTTCCAGGAGATTTGCTCTTTTCTATCGGCCGTGCCACATGGGTCCGCAAACAACACTCCACCTCACGGGCTATCATTTTCGCGGTGGTTTGGATTTTGGCGCTTTCTAATTTGCGGGTGCAAAAAGCATTGAATTGCTCTTTGGTAAACTCGGCCTCGTAATAGTGGGCAAAAAGATAATGCCAGAAGAGAGCGCGATGGGTATTGGCCACGAGTTCCCAATGTAGGAGCCAGTGCGAGCCAATGTCCTCAATGAAGGGATCCCACCCCTTCTCCAGCAAAATTTGGTTGGCCAATGGGGTTGCCTCTAAATTGATCGGCTCTCTTGTGTTTCTTCCATCAGGTTCATGGCCAAGCACCAATGGCGAATGGAGCGCACCATGTTTTTGCCCACGCCCAGTTCCACAAGGGCATGGTCTTGGGAAAAGATGTTGGGGGTCTTGGTGGTGGCATCCATCCCCCTTTTAAGCCACCCATACCGAAAGGGGAAGGTTTCATGTCCACCAAAGGTGGGTTTCAACGATTGTGGTTGCTCAGGAGGTGGCTTGGGTTGGTTGGTGGGGGGGGCAAGGGTACTCGGGGGGGAGGGGTACCGGCGCAAGAGATGGGAATGGTTCCAGAATTAGGCAGAAAAAAGGGAAAAACAGCCCTGGGGGTCAGCCCACGGGCCGTTTTTTTTTGCCGCCAGCCGTCGGGGAAAAACGCTTAAGGACCGAGAAAGTCCCAGGAACGGTTCAGGAAGTCGTGAGGGAGATTGAGGAAGCTTCAGGAGGAGTCAGGGAAGCCCGGGAACGATTCAGGAAGTCTCAGGAACGATTCAGGAAGTCTCAGGAACGATTCAGGAAGTCTCAGGAACGATTCAGGAAGTCTCAGGAACGATTCAGGAAGTCTCAGGAACGATTCAGGAAGTCTCAGGAACGGTTCAGGAAGTCTCAGGAACGGTTCAGGAAGTCTCAGGAACGGCTCAGGAAGTCTAAGCCACGCAACACAACACCCTTTTAGTCAATTCAAGTCTGTTTATGGAGATATAACAATGACGAAACCTAAGAAAACCATTTCCCAACGGTTGTTCGAGGCCAGCATAGCCATCAGCAACACCCTTTCCAACCCCGCTATTCTGGCGGCCGTCACCCCGCGTGGCTACACCCAAGCCAAACTCGAAACCGCCCTCGCCCTGTGCGAAGAAGTGCGGGCACTCACCGATGCCCAGCAGAAAGAGTACGGCGAGCAACACGAGGCCACCGCAACCGTGCAAAAGGCATGGGCCGAAGCACAACTCCCCTACAGCGACGCGCTCAAAACCGCCCGTATCGCCTTCCGTGGCAACCAATCCGCCCACACCTCCCTAATGCTGGGCGGCATCCGCAAAAAAACCCTCAATGGCTGGTTCGACCAAGCCAGCCGCTTCTACAACAACCTGCTCGGCTCGGCCGAATTTAAGGCGGCCATGCTCCCCTATGGCTATCCCCAAGCCCAGCTAGAAGCAGAATCCGCCTTGGTAGCGGCCGTGAAGACCGCCATCGATGCCCAATACAAAGAGCGCGGCGAAGCCCAACAAGCCACCAAAATCCGCGATGCCAAACTCGACGAACTCGACCAATGGCTGGCCGACTACAAAAAAATCGCCGCCATCGCCTTGGCTGGCTCCCCCCAACAATTGGAGCAATTGGGCTGGGTCGTGGCTTCCTAAAACAGGGGAGCCTGAACCATTTTCCCCCCAAAATGAGCCTATCTCAAAACAACAATAGAGTTTACCCTTTGAGTCAATGCCCCTGCCCAAACAACACAAACATGCTAAAGTGAGAGAGTAAAAGGAGAATCCCATGCTCGAACTCGCCACAATCACCCCTTAACCACACCTTGCAATTGCCGCCGCCATTGCCCAACGCTTTTCCCAGCCGACCAATTCATCGTCTGGCAAGAAGGGGATACCCACTGACCCTTAAACGGCTCATCCCCCCCCCCTCACCTTAGTCGAAAACGCTCCCGACGATGATGACCCCATCTCTTTAGACGAGATTACGATTTGCGGGGGCTCGGCTACTGCCTTCCACTTTCCGCTAAAAGCGCGGCCAGCGGCTTTTTTTGTTGATGGTGCTGTTCAGATGGCACGTTATAACGGCTAAAGCCGCCACTACATACTAAATCCCCGCGCTTGCCACGCCATATAAAGCATCACCGACCCCGCCACACTCGCATTGAGCGATTCGACACGGCCGCGCATCGGCAAGCGCACAATAAAATCACACTTATCCCGCACCAGCCGGCGCAACCCCTCCCCCTCATTCCCCACCACAATCGCCAGCCCACGGTTCAAGTCAATCTGCCCCAGCGGCAACGCATCCTCCCCCATATCCAGCCCCGCCACCCACACCTCGGCCGCTTGCAACTGTTCCATCGCCTTGCCCAAATTCGTCACCCGCGCAATGCGCAAATGCTCCGTTGCCCCGACTGCGTGTTGGGCAATTTGGGGCGTAATGTCGGGCGAACGCCGCTCCTGCATAATCACCCCATGCACCCCGCAAATCTCGGCCGTGCGGAGCAATGCGCCCACGTTTTGCGTCCCTTGCACCAAATCGAGGATTAGAATGAACGGCCGTTCATGGCTTGCTTCGGCCGCCGCCAAAATCTCCTCCACCGTCGCATAGGGGTACTCCCCCACCTCCAGCGCCACCCCTTGGTGGTCGGCCGCTTGGGTCAGGTTGCCCAGCTTTTCCTTGGTGGTGGGGCGAATGGGCACGGCCGCTTGCCGCGCCGCATGGAGAATGGGGCCGAGTTGTTTCTCCGCCCCTTCCAGCACCCACAGGGTATGCAATGGCCGTCGCCGCGCCCGCAGGGCTTCTAAAACTGTGTTCCGTCGTGTCAAAAGTTCTTTCATAAAGAAGTGAAAAGTAAAAGGTGAAAGGTGGGTGTTGGTTAGGCAATCTGCTTGGGGAGTGTACGAACAACCTGTCAATGGGTGTGTGGGTGTGTTTCATTTCAGTTGAAATTGGTTGACCTCCACCCGCCCGTGAACGGGACGGGCTAGTGGTGCGCCCCGTGAACGGGGCTGAATGACCGCCCAGCCCCGTTCACGGGGCTTGATTTTTGTAGCCCGCCCGCTTTAGCGGCGGGTGAGTCGCAACCCCACCTTACACTTCTCACTCCCCTTACGAATCCTCCAACGTCGAAACATCCCCCACATCCTGCCCCAGCGCTTGGGCGCGAAGCACCCGGCGCATAATCTTGCCCGAGCGCGTCTTCGGCAGGCTGTTCACAATAAACACCTCCGTCGGCTTGGCAATCGGCCCCATCTCATGCCCCACATGGTCTTTCAGGTCATGCTTCAGCTTCTCGCTGGCCTCAAACCCTTGCCGCAAAATGCAGTAAGCATTGATGTGGTTGCCGCGCAACTCATCGGGCACGCCAATCACGGCCGCTTCCGCCACGGCCGGGTGGCTGACCAACGCCGATTCGATTTCGGCCGTGCCCAGCCGATAGCCCGACACCTTAATCACATCGTCAATACGGCCGATGACCCAGATATAGCCATCTTCGTCTCGCCGAGCACTATCTCCCGGCAAATACCACCCCTGCTCCGCGTATCTGCTCCAATACGCCTCCACATAACGGTCGGGGTCGCGGTACAGCGTGCGGAGCATCCCCGGCCACGGCCGTTTAATAACCAAAAACCCTTCCTCGTTCGGCCCCACCGAATGCCCCTCCTCATCCACCACATCCACCTCCACGCCGGGAAAGGCGCGGGTAGCCGAGCCGGGCTTGAGCGGCACACTGGGGAGTGGCGTAATCATAAAGTGCCCCGTTTCCGTCTGCCACCACGTATCCATCACGGGGCACTTCTCCTTGCCAATGACCCGGTGATACCACTTCCACGCCTCGGGGTTGATGGGTTCGCCCACCGAGCCGAGCAGGCGCAGGGAGGAGAGGTCGTACCGGTTGGGCCAGCTCTCGCCAAAGCGCATCAGGCCACGGATGGCTGTCGGGGCGGTGTAGAGAATCGTCACCCCATACTTTTCCACAATTTGCCACCACCTGTCGGGGTAGGGGAAGGTGGGTGCGCCTTCGTACATGATGCTGGTCGCCCCGTTGATGAGGGGGGCATAGACGATGTAGCTGTGGCCTGTAATCCAGCCGGGGTCGGCCGCGCACCACCACACATCCTCGGGCTTCAGGTCGAATGTCCACTTGAGCGTGGTGGCCGTGCCGACCATGTAGCCGCCGTGGGTGTGCAAAATCGCCTTCGGTTTGCCCGTCGTGCCCGAGGTATAGAGGATGAAGAGCGGGTCTTCGGCATCCATCACTTCGGTTTCGGCTTTGGTGGAGGCGATGGGCAAAGCCATCATCTCGTGGTACCAATGGTCGCGCCCCGAGACCATCTCCACGGGTTGCCCCGTGCGCTTCACACAAATGACATTTTCGATGGTTCCAGCGCGGTCCACGGCCGCGTTGGCAATCTCCTTCAGCTTGACAATCTCGCCCCGCAACCACGCCCCATCACAGGTAATCAGGAGCTTGGATTCGCTGTCTTCGATGCGGCCGAGCAGTGCCTCGGTCGAAAAGCCGCCATAGACCACCGAGTGAATCGCCCCCACTTTGGCGCAGGCCAACATGGCAATCATCAATTCGGGAATACGCCCCATATAAATGGTGACGCGGTCGCCTTTGCGCACGCCCATCGCCCGCAACACGCTGGCAAATTTGCACACTTCGCGGTTCAGCCGCTGATAGGTGTAGATGCGTAAATCGCCCGGCTCGCCCTCAAAGATGAGCGCCGCTTTGTTGCGGATGGCCGTGCGCATGTGCCGATCCAGTGCGTTGTGGATGATGTTGGTCTTGGCATCCACAAACCATTTGTAAAAAGGAGCATTGCTGTCATCCAGCACCTGCTTCCACGGCTTGTACCACTCAAAGTTTTCGGCCGCAATTTTGCCCCAAAAGCCCGGCAAATCGGCAAGGGCTTCTTGGTGGACTTTGTCGTAGTTGGGGATGTGTGCCCCATGAACCACTTCAGGCGCGGGGTAATACACTTCGCCTGTCATGCTTGGGTCTTTTGCCATGTGTGCCTCCAGTGTGTGGGTAGTGAGTAGTGGTTAGTGGTTAGTGATTAGTGGGTAGTGAGGTATGGTGCTACTTCCGCAATCCGCATTCCCCATTCCGCAATCCAGATTCCCCATTCCCATTCCTCATTATTCATTATTCCCCCCGTTCGTGCAAAAGCCACACAAGCAGGGCGGGTTAGGTTAAAATAGCGGTTGTATCCATCATTCACCCCCAACCCCCTCCCATAAAATCCGCGATGAATAAACGACCATCTTTTTCCTCATCATTGGCGTAGTCGTTGTAGGCGGCGGTATTTTGCTTTATATTCAACAGGTATTGGCGTTTCCACCGTTGCCTACCTATAACACCACGATTATTTCGGGCAGACCTGAAGGTGCGGCGTGCATCAATCAATCTCCTTCGGCAGGGCTGGCGATTGAGCTGATAGATTTGGAAAATGATAAAGTTTATTTGGCTGGCGGGAGCAACCCCATCACCATTGAGGAGTGGGAGAACACGGCCGTTCGTTTCCCCCACATGAAAAATTCCAAACGCTTCCTGCTCTTTGATGATACCTGCCTCTATCGCTCCCCCAACATAGCCCCCACCTGTCAGGGCGAAGCGTGTGCCGAATTTGTTGAACATTACGACCACACATGGTTTGTGCTCAGCGATGTGGCGGGGCAAACTTGCTACCCCGATGCCGATGGGTGTCAGAGCGATGTGGTGAACCCCGGTTATGTGAGCCTGACCGTCATTGACAAGTGTCAGGAAATCACCTTTTTGGGTCCCATCTACGAACTGGTGGACAACCGTGGCAATCGGTATGTGATGCACGCCACGGATGATGGAACCCCCGATACTACTGGGGTTAGCCTGCCCGAGGGGTGGTCTCTGGCTGAAGTGGCTCTCGATGAGCCGTTAACCATCGAGCCACGGGGCGAGGGGCACTGTTACTACAACATCGTCCGCGATAATACGCTCCAGAGTTATCATCAATATCTGTTTGTAGACGAGATATTTACGGCCGAATAACCATTGCCAGCCCAAGACAGCCAAAGCCGTTACGACAAACTTAATCCCCATTCCCCAATCCCATGCCTTCCTCCACTCCCCTCTCACTCGTCGATACCGCGTGGTATCAAATGGAAGACCCGACCAACTTAATGATGGTCACATCGGTGATGCTCTTTCGGGAGCGCGTCGAATTCGAGAAGCTCAAGCAGTTGTTGGCGGCGCGGTTGCTCAAATACGACCGTTTCACTATGAAGGTGGTGGAGAGCAATCGGCCGTTGGCGCACCCCCAGTGGGAGCGCGATTCCAAATTTAACCTCAACGCCCATGTGCAACACATCGCCCTGCCCGCCCCCGGTGGCCAAGCAGAGTTGCAAGCCTTTGCCAGCACCCAGATGAGCACCCCGCTCGATTTTTCTAAATCGCCGTGGCAAATTACGCTGGTGGATAATTTCGGGGAAGGCTCGGCCGTCTTTGTGCGCTTCCATCACTGCATGGCCGATGGCATGGCGGGGGTGCAAGTCCTCTTCGATTTAAGCGACTTCACGGCCGATGCTCCCCTTGTCCGTGCCAGCGACCAAATGGCCGAGAAAAAAGAGAAGCCCGAGAAAACGGGCTGGAATCCATTCAGCACCCTCAGCAACGCCCTGAATTTGGGGCGCAAAGTAGCGGGGGCTGTCATCCACGAAGGCATGGAGGCGATTTTTAATCCCAGCCAAGCGTGGGAAAAGGCGCAAACGGCCGCCTCCCGCGCCACCGAAGGCGCGATTACCACCGCCCAACTTCTCCTCCTCCCCCCCGACCCACCCACCCCGTTCAAGGGGGCCTTGGGGGTGCAAAAGCTGGCCGCATGGTCGCGCCCCCTGCCGCTGGAAGATGTGCGCCAAATCAGCCAAGTGCTGGGCGGCAAAATCAACGATGTGTTGCTGAGTGCGATGGCAGGGGCGTTGCGCCGCTATTTGGTGCAACACCGCGCCTTTGAGGTGGAGGGGCTGAATGTACGTGCGGCCGTGCCCGTCAACCTGCGCTCCCCCGAACGCGCCAGCGAGTTGGGCAACGAATTTGGCCTTGTCCTGCTCCCCTTGCCCGTGGGCGAATTAGACCCATTGGAGCGGATGAAGGAGCTGAAGCGGCGCATGGATGCCATCAAAGATTCGCCCGAAGCGCTCATTACGTTTGGCATTTTGGGTATTTTGGGGATGGCCACCACACCCGCCCAAGTGGCGGAGCAATTTATGAACATTATGGGGAGCAAAGCCACGGCCGTGGCCACGAACGTCCCCGGCCCCCGTTTCCCGCTCTATTTTGCGGGCAAGCAGGTGGATAACATCATGTTTTGGGTTCCCCAAAGCGGCCGTTTGGGGCTGGGCATCAGCATCTTCAGCTACAACGGCCAAGTCACCCTCGGCGTGGGTACCGATGCAGGCCTCATCCCCGACCCTGACCACATCATTGAGGCATTTTATGAGGAGTTTGAGAGCTTGCTGGAACTGGTGCGCCAAGCCGAAGTGTATGAAGAAGTACCAGCCACGGCCGACCACTGCCATGCCACCACCAAAGCAGGAACCCCCTGCAAAAACAAACCCCTCGCAGGCTCCACCTACTGCCGCGTCCATTCTCAATGAACAATGAGCAATGAATAAATTCGCTCACTAGCCACTAACCACTGCCCATGTCCCTTCCACGTATCCTAATTCCCACCCGCCAATATGAGCGCAAAGAGATGATGGTGCAATTTGTGGGTGAGTACCACCTGCGCCTTGTGCTTCAACACGGCCTCATGCCCATCATGTTGCCCTCCATGCCCGAAATGATGCCTTATTTAGAAGACGAGTTGGCCACGGCCGCTGGCCTTCTCCTCATGGAAGGCAAAGACATTGACCCGACTTACTATCCCCACACCGCCGAGAGTTTGCGCTGGGTGCGTTCCACGAGCCCCGAACGAGATGAAATCGAACTCAAACTCCTCGAGTTGGCCTTGGCGCAGGGGATTCCCATCTTCGGCATTTGCCGGGGTTCGCAACTGCTCAACATCGCTTGCGGCGGCGATTTATACACCGATGTCCACAACGACCGCCCCGAGCGGAGTGTGATGCACATTGATTACGACGATTACCACAACTATCGGCATGGGGTGAATTTGGTGGAAGGCGGCCGTTTGGCGCGTCTTTATGGGCAGGCCAGCATCCCTGTCAACTCCTACCACCACCAATCGGTCAAAACATTGGCCCCCCGCTTCGAGCCGCTGGCCTATGCCGAGGATGGGGTGTTGGAGGCGTTCCACGACCCCTCGGCCGATTTTGTCCTCGGCCTACAGTTCCACCCCGAGCGGATGCAAAGCGAACACCCCGCCCATGTGGCCATCTTTGGGGAGTTTGCGGCGGCCGTGCGCCGCTACGAAGCACAATCGAAGGCATCGTCTTCGTAGGGGTAGGCCTTGTCCCTCTTCAGGGATAAATATGCCTATCCTAATAGCTGGGCAACCACAAGGGTTGCCCCTACTAGTTTCGGGCAACAAAAAAAGCAAGCCATTTGGCTTGCTTTTTTCTGTCTGAGCGGGCGAAGAGATTCGAACTCTCGACCTTCTCCTTGGCAAGGAGACGTTCTACCGCTGAACTACACCCGCATGAGATGGCAATTTTAGAGCAAAATTGCCTCTGTGCCAAGACCCAGACTCGAACTGGGGACACCTGCATTTTCAGTGCAGTGCTCTACCAACTGAGCTATCTCGGCTTGTTAAACTTGGTAAGCGAAGCGTATTTTACCAAACCGCACCCGATTGTCAAATTTGTAAACAGGGCTTTTCCAAAGTCAGGGTGGAGCTTGCTAAAAAGAGATGAACCGCAGAGAACTGGGAGGGCGCGGAGAGGAGCCAACCTCTGCCTTCTCCACGGTTAATCACACATCCACCCTACAACCCTGAAAGGCCAATGAGCCACGTAACGGTGCTGGGGAAGAACATGACGATGAGCAGGGCAATCCCTTGCAAGGCCATAAACGGCAATGCTCCCAGATGAATATCGCGTGTTTTCACCTCAGGTGGGGCAACGCTTTGCAGGTAAAAGAGCGAAAACCCCACGGGCGGGGAGATAAAGGCCATGTTGAGGTTGACCGCCATCATCACGCTGAACCAGACCAAATCGTTTTCGGTGAAGCCGAGGAGCAAGGCGGCCGGCACAAACAACGGCATGACAATGAAGCTGATTTCCAAAAACTCGAGATTGATGCCCAACAAGAAGACGACGATGTTGGCCACAATGACAAAACCCCAAAAGCCGCCGGGCAAACTAACCAATAAATCGGTCAGGTAACGTTGCCCACCCAATTGGTCGAATATCAGCCCAAAGAAGGTGGAGGCGAACAGAATCATCAGCACCAAGGCGGTGATGTTGGAGGTGGAGCGGGCGGCACTACGCACCATCTGCCAATTAAAGGTGCGGTTGAAGAGGGCGAGGATACAAGCCCCGGCCGCTCCCACAGCCCCTGCTTCGGTGGGGGTGGCAATGCCGAAGAAGATGCTCCCCAACACGGCGAAGATGAGGAGAATGGGCGGAACGACGGCCACGGCCGTTTCCCGAGCCAAGGCCGCACCCTTGAAAATGCGTGCTTCGAGGGGCAGGGCGGGGGCCATGTGCGGCCGAAAGAAGGCCAGCACCAGCACATACAAAGCATACAAGCCCGACAAAATCATCCCCGGAATCACCGCCCCCACAAAAAGTTTGCCCACCGAAATCCCCACTTGGTCGCTTAGGACAACGAGAACCAAACTGGGGGGGATTAATTGGGCCAATGTTCCCGAAGAGATGATGACCCCTGTGGCTAATTTGTGGTCATAGCCATAGCGAATCATGATGGGCAGAGAGATAAGCCCCATGACGATGACTGTGGCGGCGACGACACCTGTGGCGGCGGCCAGCAAGGTACCCACAAACACCACCGCCAACGCCAAGCCCCCGCGCAATGGCCCCATCAAGATGCCAACCGTGGTCAGCAACCGTTCCGCCAAACCAGATTTCTCAAACACCGCGCCCATAAAGACAAAAAACGGGATGGCCAACAGCGTAAAATCGGACATGGAGCCAAACCAACGATTTTGCAACAAGCCCAATCGCTGGATGGTGAAAGCCCCCATCGCCAACCCAATGGCGCCAAAGGCGATGCCTGTGCCTGCAAATGAAAAAGCGACTGGGTAGCCGCTCAAAATCAAAATCAGGAACAGCACGAACATAATAATTGCTAACCACTCAAATCCCATAAGGTGTTCCTCGGCCGTACTGGTTACTGGTTACTCAATCCGCAAGGGTGCGTCGAGCTTTTCGAGTTGGAATAAGTGTGCTTGGCCGCGCAGGGTGGCAATGAGCTTGATAACTTCGGCGATGGCTTGCAAGAGAAGCATCACAAAGGCCACGATGACCATAGATTTAATGGGGGCACGGGGCAAGCCATCGGGGTCGGGCGATATTTCCCATGTGCCCCATGTGCCATTGGGGAGCAACCCCCACGAGCGCAACACGGGGTTCCATGTGACATAGATGGCTAAAATACAGAAGGGGATGAGGGCTAAGAGATGACCGATGAGGTCAATCCACGCTTTGCGGCGGTCGCTTTGGTTGGCAAACCAAAAATCAACGCGCACATTAATCCCATTTTTGAGAATATAGGCAAAGCCAAAGAGGAAAACGAGGGTATAGAGATACCACTGCCACTCGATGAAGGCGTTAGAAGTGAGTTTGGTTCCCATATACTGACCGACATACCGCAACACCACATTCCCAAAGCCAATGACTATCAATAAAACGACAATCATTTGGGATAACCAGCCAAAAAACTCGGAGATCATTTCAACAACATCCACAAATTTCTTTAGTATGGTCATAGGGGTCTCCTATTTTTATAGAGGGTGGTTATTAAGCTGTCGGGAAAGTGGGGCGTGCTGTGCCACTGGGGATGGGCAAATCGCACAGAAAAATAATAGCAAAGTTGGGCAGATTTTACGAAAAAGAGACACGGCCGAGTTACACCCTCTTGGTTGATTGGTAGATTCGTGTATTCTTTAGAGATAGAGACGGGAGATAGAGATAGAGGGGAACTTGGTTGTCTTATTCACGAACGGTTCCTCTATCTCTATCTCTACACTCTATCTCTAACCACCTGAAACATCCCATGCAGAACCGCATCATTGAATTTGTGCGCGGCTTACGCGCCGCAGGGGTGGCCGTCTCCACGGCCGAAGGCATGGATGCCCTCCGCGCCGTGCAAGCATTGGGCATTGCCGACAAACCGCTCTTCCGCGAGAGCTTACGCACCACCTTGGTCAAGGCCGTGCGCGACTTTGAGCCATTTGATGAGCTATTTCCGCTCTACTTTGGCACGGCCGTGCCCCCCTTTAGCGATGCGTTCGACAGCCTGAGCGGCGACGAGCAAGAAATGCTCCAGCAAACTTTGGCGGGCTTCGATGAGCGCATCGCCCAGCTCCTCGAGTGGTTGGCGCGGGGCGATGGCCCCACGGCCGACGAGTTGCGCCGCATTGCCGATGCGTCAGGCATTCAGTGGGTGGAAAACCCACGCCACAGCATTTGGGTCACGCGGCGCATGTTGCAACAGTTGGGCTTTGGCCAGCTCACCGAAAAAATCCAACAGCTTGTGCAACAATTGACCGAAATGGGCATGAGCGAGCAGAGCATTGCGGGGCTGACAGGGATTATGCAGGCCAATCGGGAGGCGTTGGAGCAACAAATAGCGGCCGAAGTTGGCCTTGAGATTGCCCGCCGCCGCGCCGAACGGCCGCGTGACCTCCACGGCTCCGACCTGCTCCAAAAATCGTTCGCGGCGCTCACCCCGCAAGATGTGGAAAAATTGCGCTACGAACTGCGCCGGCTCATCGCCCAACTCAAGACCCGCGCCGCCCTGCGCCGCAAAAAAGAGCGGCGCGGGCATCTCGATTTGCGCCGCACCCTGCGCCGCAACCAACGCTATGCAGGCATCCCGCTGGAACTGCAATTCCGCCACAAAAAGCGCAAACCCCGCCTCGTGCTTATCTTCGATGCTTCCAATTCGATGCGCCAAGTGGTCGAGTTTATGCTCCATTTTGTGGCCGAGATGCAAGACCAAGTCTCCCAGTTGCGGAGCTTCGCCTTTTACGATAATTTGGGCGAAGTGACCGATGTGGTGCGGGCACTGAACACGGCCGAGATGGGGCAAGCCTTTTCGGCCGTGCAACGCGCCATCCCCGGCTATTTGTACGGCACCAACCTCGGCCGTAGCTTGCAAACATTTTGGGAGAGCCACCTGAGCGCCATCACCCCCCACACCACTGTGATTATTATGGGCGACGGCCGCAACAACCACAGCAACCCTCGCCTCGATTTGGTGCGCGAACTGCACCACCGCGCCAAGCGGCTCATCTGGTTCACGCCCGAACACGAGCGGCTGTGGGGCACAGGCGATAGCGACATGCACCTCTACGCCACCCTCTGCGACGAAGTCTACCCCGTCCGCAACCTAGCCCAGCTTTCGGCGGCGGTGGATAAAATTTTAGAAGATTAAAAAGGTATAGTGGTGTAGTGGTGTGGTATATTGGTGTATTTGGTCACTCACGACACCAATACACCAATAAACTAATAAACCAATATACCAATACACCCCAATTCAAGGAAACCCCATGAGCAAACTCCCCCCCCGTTCTGATATTCCTACCCCATACCGTTGGGACACCGAGAGCATTTTTGCCACCCCAGCGGATTGGGAAGCGGCCGTGGCCGCTTTGCCTGCGCTGGTGGAAAAAGTAGCCGCCTACAAAGGGCGCTTGTCTGAAAGCGCGGCCGTTTTGGCCGATTACCTCGTCGCCTCGGATGACCTCGGCCGTGCTGTGGCCAAGCTATTCGTCTACGCCAGCCTGACCTACAGCGTGGACACGGCCGACCAAGAAGCGGCTGGCCGCAGTGACCGCGCCCGTGGCATTGCGGGCCAAATATCGGCCGCCACCGCCTTTGGCCAGCCCGAAATACTGACCATTCCCAGCAACACCCTCGCGGGCTGGATGGCCGATGAAGCTCGTCTTGCCCCCTATGCCCATTACTTTGCCCAGCTCGAACAGAATCGGCCGCACATTCGCTCGGCCGAGGTGGAGCAGATTTTGGGCATGGCCAGCGATGCGTTTGGCACGGCCAACGCCACCCACGGCATTTTGGCCAACACGGATATGAAGTTTGACGCGGCCGTGGATAGCCAAGGGCAAAGCCACGATGTCGCCCAATCCACCATTCGCGACCTGTTGGGTAGCCCCGACCGCACCCTGCGCTACAACGCATGGGCGAATTACGCCGATGCCCACCTGACATTTAAGAACACGATGGCCAACACCCTCGCCACAGGAGTGAAGCAAAACGTGCTTCGCGCCCGCGTGCGGGGCTACTCCTCCAGTTTACAGGCCGCCCTACACAGCAATTACATCCCCCAAGAAGTGTTCCACAGCCTGATAGACACCTTCCAAAAGAATATCGGCACATGGCACCGCTATTGGCGCATCCGCAAACAAGCCCTTGGGCTGGAAACGATGCACGAATATGACCTCAAAGCGCCGCTGACCGATGACGAGCCGCGTGTCCCCTATGAACAGGCTGTCGAGTGGATTGCGGAGGGGATGCGGCCGTTGGGTGAGGAATATGTTACGGCTCTCAAAAAAGGGTGTTTGGAGGAGCGTTGGGTGGATATTTACCCCAACCAAGGCAAGCGCATGGGCGCTTTCTCCTCGGGCACACAGGGCACGCACCCGTTCATTTTTATGAGCTACACCGATGACCTGCAAGGGCTTTCGACATTGGCGCACGAGTTGGGGCATTCGATGCACTCCTACTTCACCCGCCAAGCGCAGAGCATTTATCGGTATACGTGGTATGGGCTGTTCGCGGCCGAAGTCGCCTCTAACTTTAACCAAGCCCTCGTGCGCGACCACCTCTTCCGCACCTTCACCAAGCCCAGCCACCAAATCGCCCTCATCGAAGAGGCGATGAGCAACTTCTACCGCTACTTCTACATCATGCCCACTTTGGCGCGGTTTGAGGTGGCCACTCACGAACGGGTAGAGCGGGGGCAAGCACTCACGGCCGATTATCTCAATGGTCTTCTCGCCGATTTAATTGGCGAGGTGTACGGCGGCGAAGTGGAACTCGACCGCGACCGCGTGGGCATTACGTGGGCGGAGTTCCACACCCACCTCTATTCCAATTTCTACGTTTACCAATACGCGACGGGCATTTCGGGCGCACACGCGCTGGCGCGGAAGGTGGCGGCAGGGGAACCGGGCGCGGCCGATAATTACCTCGCCTTCTTGCGGGCAGGTGGCTCCCGCTTCCCGCTCGATGTGCTCAAGATGGCAGGGGTAGATATGGCCAGCCCCGAACCTGTCGAAGCGACGTTTGCTGTCTTAGGAGAGATGGTGGATAGGCTCGAAAAATTGGTCGGGCAATAGGCAAAAAAAGAGCGGTGACTGGAAAGGGGGCAAATCCAGTCACCGCTACACCAAGGAGGAAAAGCTAACTAGTGCCATAGTAGCGGCCGAATCTTACGGTGAACCTTTCCTAAGTGAGAATTAGTACCAATGGGGGAGAGGCGTGAAAAGTGAGAAGTGAGAAGTTGACCACTTTTTACTTCTCACTTTTTACTTTTGACGGCTTGTGCCGCCAACGCCACCACACCCCCACGGGGTAGCCCAGCATTTTGGCCACATCGCCCACGAGGCGGATGACGAGGATGAGGGCAAAGGCGCGAACGCGGAGGGGCGGCCGCCAACCTGTCGTTTGGGACCAGAGACGGGTGGCAGGACGGCCGCTGTACGCCCCCATCCCCACCGCCAACAAGAGCCAGCCCACCCATTTTTCCCGCCAAATGAGACGGCCGATAAACGGCAGAGCCAGCAAATAGGTGGCGTAGCGAATAACGTGCCGCTTCCACCACAAGTTGGCCTTGCCATCCCCCCGAGCGTAGAGGTAATACTGCTTGGCAAAGGTGCGGAGCGAACCACGCGGCCGAAAATAGACCCGCGCCCGTGGGGCAAAGGCAAACGCCCCAAATCGCTCCCGCAGAGCCAAATCGAACACCAAATCTTCGCTGTAATCGAGCCATTCGGGGTAGCCACCCACGGCCGCCCACGCCTCTTTGCGAAAAGCGACGGAGCGACTAGAAGGCAAAAAGCTGTCGGGCTTGATGTCGGCCAAATCGGGCAAGACGGTGGCGGCCATGACCACCTCGAAATCGGTGTAGGGGTCTGGCTCGAACCAGCCGCTGACCACGGCCGTTTGCCCCTCCCGCTCCAGCGGGGCGATGAGTTCTTGCAACCAGACAGGAGCCAGCACCACCCCCGCATCGGTGGCGGCAATGAGCGGGCCAGCGGCCGCTTCGATGGCCAAATTGCGCCCTCGGCTGATATTCGCCCCCGGTGCTTCGATGATTTTGAGGGGCAACCACGCACTGTACTCGGTCAAAAGCTCGAGTGTTGCATCGGTGGAGCCGCCGTCGCAAATAACCACCTCATCGGGTGGCCGTGTTTGGTCGAGCAAGGAGTCGAGAAGCGGCCGTAGCGCCTCCCCTTCATTTTTAACTGTCGCAATAACCGAAACTTTCATGGCGAGGAGCAATGAGTAATGAGCAATGAGCAATGAGCAAAAGGGCAAATGACACCCTGCGTCATGGTAAGTAACACCAAAGAGGGCGAGAGGTTGCAAGACGGGGTGATATTGGCACACGAAAGGGAAGTTGGGGCAGAATTGGCTATCAATTACGAATTACAAAGTACAAAATACGATACCCTCGAGTCATTTCGTACTTCGTCATTCGTACTTCGTACTTTTTGTCCTTCACTCATTACTGCTCTACCCCACCTTTCCCCATGAACGACCAAATCTCTACCCGTCTCGCGGCCGTGCGCCAAAAAATGACCGAATGGCAAGTGGATGGCTTGCTCATCACCAGCCCTGCCAATTACCGCTGGCTCAGCGGGTTCACAGGTTCTGCCTGCACCTTGCTCGTCACGGCCGAGCGTGCCTTTCTCGGCACCGATTTTCGCTATTGGGAGCAAGCCCGCCAGCAAGCCCCCCACTTTGAACTTGTCAAAATGGGACGCACGGCCGACTTGACCTCCTTACCCCAAATGATTCAACAAGCAGGGGTGAATGTGGTGGGCGTGGAAGGCAACCAGATGAGCATCATCCAATTTCGGGAGTTGGAAAACAAGCTCCAAAATGATGAAAAAGCAGACCCCGTCGCCCTTGAGCCGCTCAAAGAGACGGTGGAAGTGTTGCGCCACATCAAAAGCACGGCCGAGCTAGATGCTATCCGCCGTGCGGCGGCCATCACCGATTGGGCGATGAGCCAAGTGAACGAAATTGTACGGCCGGGCATCAGCGAACGGGCGGTGGCGTGGGAACTGGAGAAGATGATGCGCGAGCGCGGCGCCGACGGCATGGCCTTTGAGGTGATTGTGGCCAGCGGCCCCAATGCCGCACTCGCCCATCATCGGCCGAGTGAACGGCCGATACAGGCGGGCGACAGCATTGTGGTAGATATGGGGGCGCGGCTCAACGGCTACCACAGTGACCTGACCCGCTCGTTTTATGTGGGGGCCGAACCCGATGAGCAATTCCAAAAAGTGTATGGGCTGGTGCTGGAAGCGCAAACGGCCGCTCTTGAAGGCATCCGCGCCGGGCTGACGGGCAAACAAGCGGATGCGCTGGCGCGAGATGTGATTACGGCCGCTGGCCACGCCGATGATTTTGGCCACTCCCTCGGCCACGGCGTGGGGCTGTACATTCACGAAGGCCCCAATTTGTCGGTGCTAAACGAAGAAGCATTGCCCGTTGGGGCAGTCGTCACCGTCGAGCCGGGGGTGTATTTGCCCAATTGGGGCGGCGTGCGTATCGAAGATTTGGTGTTGATCACAGAAACAGGGATTGAGTTTTTGAGCCATTGCCCCAAAGAACCTGTCATCCGCTATTAATTCCACACTTATTAAACCGCGGAGGCGCGGAGAACGCGGAGGAAATTCCAGAGAAACCTCCGCGCCCTCTGCGCTCTCCGCGGTTAGAAAAAAAGCCGACAGAGAGATTTGTCAGTCAATTAGGGTCTTACTCGCTTCCTCCCCGCGTCGCAATGAGGATGCCGCTGAATACAAAGATGGCACCGATGAGTGCCACCAAGGGATGGGTGGGGAATTCGCGCAGAATGAGGAAGGCGAGCAGGCTGGCCCCAATCGGCTCGCCCAAAATGGTGATGGAAACGTAGGTGGCGGGCAGAAATTTAAGTGCCCAGTTAAAGGAGCCGTGCCCGAGCAGTTGGGGGAAGATAGCCATCAGGGCAAAGAGGAGGTAGGTTCGGCCGCTGTAGCCAAACAAACTCGCCCCACTGACCCAGACCATGAGGATGAGGGAGAGACTGGCGGCCGAATAGACGACGGTGAGGTAGCTGATGAGGGAGAGGCGCGGCCGTAATTGGCGGCCGATGAGCATGTAGGCGGCGGCCGTGATGGCTCCCAACAAGGCCAAGCCATTGCCGAGCATCGGCCATGTGCCGCCGCCAGCCGCCAAATCGAAGCCAACCCAACGGCCGTTTTCCACAACCAACGCATCGCTCAACGAAATAATCAGGCTTCCCACAATGGCCAGCCCAATGCCGATTTTAAGCGGCCGTGTCAGTGGCTCCTTCAGCACAAACGGGGCGGCCAGCCCCACCCAAATGGGGTTTGTCGTCACCAAAACTGTTGAGTTCACCACCGAGGTGTACTCGAGTGAGCTAATCCAACTGGCGAAGTGAATGCCCAACATGCCCCCGGCCGCCAGTGCCAACCCCCACTCGGCACGGGTCAGGCCGCGCAATTCCGCCCGCTGGCGGGTGAGAGCGAAGGGGAGCAGGAGCAACGAGGCCAAACTGGTGCGCCATGCGGCGATGACCAAGGAGGGGGCTTCCCCTTGGGCAAAGCGAATGAGAATGGCACTGACGGATACGGCCAACAGCCCCATGCCCAGAACCCAAAAGGGCGAGATGGGGGATGGGGGATTTGGGATTTGGGATTTTGGAGAGGACATTGGGGGATTGCGGAATGGGGAATGCGGATTGCGGAATAAAGTAACTGACCGACTGACCGACTGAGAGACTGACAGACTTTCCTCTAGTCGCCAACAAAAAAGCCTGAATTCTCAGGGGAACTCAGGCTTTGCTCAGATATTAGTTGAGGGCGCTAGCGTAGGGAGGGGTCAGCCCCGCAATGGTTATTTTGTGCTATGGGTTTAAAAGGCGCATAAAAGCGTGCAAAGGGGATTTCGGAAAACTTTGGCTTGCGTCAAAAAGAATCCCATTGAAACTTGTTTATGTCCCCATGCCTATTTTCGGGCTTGACATTTTTGCTAAGTTAATTATATTTTTAGGTATACCTAAAAATTGATGAAACGAGGTGAAATATCATGGAACAAGAGACAATTTTTCGCATCCTAACGGCCGTATTGTTGTTCACGGGCTTTGGCATTGGAAGCTATTTCCGCCACCAAGCGGAGCGGCATGGGGGGCGGCTCGACCAATCGGGCAACAAGGTGATTGTGCTGTTGCGCTTGCTCAGTTTGGCTGTGGTTTGGCCCCTGTTTGCCTATCTGCTTAACCCTGCATGGGTGCGCTGGGCGCAGATGGATTTGCCGGTGTGGGTGCGGTGGGCGGCCGTGGGCACGGCCGTTTTGATGGTTCCCGCTATTTATTGGATGTACACCAACATAGGCCGCAACATTTCCCCTTCCCACACCACCCGCGAAGGCCACCAACTGGTGACGACGGGGCCATACCAGTACATTCGCCATCCGCTCTACACCTTTGGCACTATTTTCATGCTTTCGCTGGCTCTTGTGACGGGTTTATGGTGGTTGTTGGTGGGGTTTGGCTTGCCACTGGCGGTGTTGATTTGGCGCATTCCCCGCGAAGAGGCCAATCTTGTGGCGCGATTTGGCGATGAGTATCGCGCCTATATGGCTCGCACAGGGCGATTTTTGCCAAAACTAAGATAGAGTACAGAGATAGAGATAGAGGGATAGATGGTCGGTTGACCACCTATGGGTTCCTCTATCTCTATCTCCCATCTCTATCTTGCCCAAACACCACTTGCAACGCCTCATGCGGCCGTCTATCTAGCAAATCGTAGGCCACGGCCGCTTCGGCCAGCGGGTAGCGATGGGTGATGAGTTGGCTCGGCCGAATTTCGGCCAATAGCCGCCACGCCACGTCCAGCCGCCGCTGTTTGTCCCAGCGCCCGAGCCAGTGGGGTTTCATCTGGCTCACTTGGCTACTGATGAGGGTTTGGTGGGCGCGATGAAAACGGCCGCCCAAGTTCAACTCCGCTCGCTTTTGCCCATACCACGAGCCGACGAGGATGCGGCCGTTAAATCCCGTCGCTTCGATAGCCAAATCGAGCGCGGCGGGGTTGCCCGAAAGTTCCAAGCTCAGGTCGGCCGCGAATTGGCGCAGAGCGGGCAATGCTTCCGCCTCGGCGGGGTCGAGGGCGGCCGTGGCTCCCCACGCCAACGCCTGTTCCCGCCGCCGCGCCACCCCATCCACCACCCATAAATCGGCCAAGGGCATGGTGGCTAGGACGGCCGTGGTCAGCAACCCCACCACCCCTTGCCCAAAAATGGCCACGCGCTCGCCAATAACGGGCTGGCTATCCATGACAAAGGAGACGGCCGTTTCCATGTTGGGCAAGAACAGAGCATCGGCTGGGTTTATGCCAGCAGGCAGGGGGAAGACGGCCGTTTTTTCCACCACAAAATGGGTTGAATGTGGATAAAAGGCAAAGATTTGCCGCCCTATCCACACCTTATCCACATTTTTGCCCACATCCAGCACTGTGCCCACGGCCGCATAGCCATACCGCACAGGGTATTGCATCCCCCCTGCCAACGCCGCAATCGTCTCATCCAGTGCCAAATCGGCGGGCATTTGCCCTCGGTAGAGCAACATCTCCGTGCCTGCGCTGATGGCTGAATAGTCGGTGCGCACCAAAAGTTGCCCTTCGCCCACAGGGGGCAACGGCTCCTCGCGCACTTCGACGGCGTAGGGGGCGATGAAGTAGAGGTTGTGCATGGGGGACAGGGGACTTGGGACTTGGGTTATTCGACGGCCACGCCATCGGGGAGTAACGCCCCTTCGAGCGAGTAGGCTTGGGCGAGTTGCTCGGCCGTGATGTTGGAGTGGCGCAAGTCCGCTTTTTGGAGGTTGGCTCCCGTAAAATTAACTCCCTTCAAATCTGTTTCGCTCAGATTGGCGTTTTGCAATTCGGCATGGCTGAGGGTGGCCCCGTGCAGGTTGGCATGGCACAAATTGGCGTTGGCCAGATTGGCATGGCTTAAATCGGCGTTGTGCAAATCGGCGTTTTGGAGCGAGCCGTCCATCAGCCAGCCTCGTTCGCGCAGTTCATAGGCGGCGCGGTCGGCAATGTCGTTGTTGCGGCTCCCCAGTTCGTGGATGAGTTGCCAGCGCAGGCGACGCTCTTCCCGTTTCTCGTTCAGGTAATCAATGACCAGCACTGTCACGGCAATGCCGATGAGTTCGGTGCTTAATTGGGCATAAAGTGTGACCAAGTAGTCGCCGAGGCTGAACGCATTGGGGTTGGCTTGGTTGTAGCCGACCAAACTGCCCCCGATGGCCAGCAAAAGGAATATAATGGCTAAAATTCTGGTCAGCGACATGCGCTCTCCTTGGGTGTTTGATGGTGTATTGTAGCGCAAAATGTGCCCAGCAAGGGAGAACATGTCTGTGGGCTGGTTCTTCATCTCTCCATTCGTGAGTGTCTCCAGTTTTTCGCCATTCATTGGGTTGCAGGTTGCAAGTCGTTTGCTACCTGCAACTTGTAACCTATAACTTGTAACAAAACGGATGGCCAAGACACGAACCCAATCTCTAAATCTTTCCCTTCATGTCTAATAATTTCTACAACGAAGTGTATGCGGTGGTACGCCGCATCCCTGCAGGGCAGGTGACGAGTTACGGCCGTATTGCCCACATGCTCGGCCGTCCCCGTGCGGCGCGGGCGGTGGGGTATGCGCTCAATGCGCTGGAAGAGGGGCGGAGCCGAGCGGATGGCACGGCCGTGCCGTGGCAGAGGGTGGTGAATAGCGTCGGCCGAATTAGCCTCGTTAACCGCGAAAACAGTGCCCAGCACCAAGCCGAACTCCTCCGCGCCGAGGGAGTGCTGGTCACGGCCGAACTCACCCTCGACATGGATAAATACCTCTGGCCGGGGCTAACTTTATGGGAGCTAGATGAAATCTTGGGAGGGCATGGTTCCTAGCTCCCGAGAGAGCACCGTTACAAATTTGGACTTGGGACAAGGGACTTGGGACACTTGTGACCGCCTGTCCCTTGTCCCGAGTCCCTTGTCGAAATTGTAAAGATAGCGAGAACCATGTCCTTGGGAGAAACGGGGAGATAGTGTGAGCGAAAAACAGGGTAATTCCACCAACGAAAGGTTCCTCTATCTCTATCTCTCCCCTCTATCTTTTTTTGCCTACATGCCTTTTACCTATTCTCATCTATAATTCCTATTCACTCACCGCTATAACCATTTTCCCTTTCATTCCTCATAACGATAGTGATACCAAACCCGCTTATCTTTATACCTCTATCTCTATCTCTTAGCGCTAGCTTTAGCTCTAATGAATCAATCTAACCAACCTGTCCCTACTTTAAGCAATGAATTTATTTTGCGATTAATTGGTGGCATTGTTACCGCCATCGTATTTGGCATTTTCGGCTCCCCTCTGGCCGATTATGTGCAACAGCGTTCCATGCCGTTTGTCATTCTCCTCGGGCTGATGGGCTTCCTCACGGGCATCATTCTGACCCCTTATTTCACAACACGGCCGCTTCGTCACATCCGCAACAGCCTCGTCCACATGGCCCCCGAACGGCTCATTGCTGTCTTGCTCGGTGTGCTAACAGGCTTGTTGGCGGGGGGGCTGTTCTCCATTCCCCTCTCGTTTTTGCCTTCCCCCTTTCGAGAAATCATGCCCCTTGCTTCGGTCATCGTCCTCAGCTATCTCAGCTCGGTCATTTTTATGTTGCGGCAAAACGATTTGCGCTCCTTTGTGAATGCCATCTCTCCCAGCCCCAGCCAGCAAGCCAAAAGCCAAGTAAACCTGCCCGATGAGGATTATGTGTTGCTGGATACGAGCGTGATTATTGACGGCCGTATCACCGATGTGAGCAAAACGGGCTTTATGCGCTCCACCCTGCTCATCCCCAGCTTTATTTTGCGCGAATTGCAACACATTGCCGATAGCGCCGACCATTTGCGACGCAATCGCGGCCGTCGTGGGCTAGATGTGTTGGGCATTCTCCAAAACGAATCCCCCATCCCCGTGCGCATCACCGACATGGACACCCCCAATGCCCGCGATGCTGATAGCAAACTGGTGGTGCTGGCCAAAGAGTTGCGTTGCCCCATTATGACCAACGACTACAACTTGAATCGGGTGGCGGAATTGCAAGGGGTTACCGTCTTGAATATCAACGACTTGGCCAACGCTGTTAAAGCGGCCTATTTGCCCGGCGAAGCGTTGCATGTGCGGGTCATTCAGGAAGGGCGCGAAGTGGGGCAGGGGATTGGCTATTTAGAAGATGGCACGATGGTGGTTGTTGAAGACGGCCAGAATCGGCTCAACCAACAAGTGAATGTGGTTGTGACCAAGGTGCTACAAACCACGGCCGGCCGTATGGTTTTTGCCCGCTTCCCCACCTCGGGCGAAATAGACACCCGCCGCCCCACACGAGAACGTTAGGTTTACCTGAATAAATCGCTTGATTCAGGTCTTGTTTTAACGCAATGTCGCAAGTGAGTTGAAGTTGCGTTTAAGCCAAAATCAAGTTTTATTGCAAAAAGGCAAAAGAACAAAAAAGCAAAGTTGCTTGAGAAAAATTCCTTCACCAAAAAATCTTTGCATCATGGCTCTTTTGCCCTTTTGTTTTAAAAAATTTCTTCTAAGGCCATTCCCCAAATTTTAACTATCCTGTGGGGTGAAGGTTTTTAGGCACGAATTTCACGAATGACTCGAATCTATTTCGTGTCATTCGTAAAATTTGTGCAATTCGTGTCTGATTTTAACCTGATTGGATAATTATTTTTGGGCAACGACATAATCTGCGAAAAGCCCACTTTCCATAATTGTCATTCTTAGCGCACAGGGCAAAAAGGGGCTAACGCCAAGGCACATGGGGAATAAAACGAGGCACGCGCTGTTGGTAAGTGGCATAGGCTTCTCCAAACTGGGCGAGGAGCCGCTTTTCCTCATAAATTGAACCGATGATGAAATAAATGGTGAACGCCACGGCCATCGTTAGGCTTCGGACATTCATGCTGGGGTTAGCCCACAAAAAGGCCATGCTAAAGGTATAGAGGGGGTGGCGCATCCAACCATACAGCCCTGTCACCACCAATTCATGGGAGAGGGCGGGCGCATCTAAGCGGCGCAACGGCCGCCCCGCCACATAATCCATCGCTTGGGTCAGCCCCGCAAAGCTCAGAGCTTGTGTTTTGAGCAGGGAATAGCCTGCGGCCAACACGGCCGCTCCCCCCACCGCCCAGAACAGCCATCGCCATACTCCACTCACCTCCCAAAGGGGGGTGGTGGGCAACACCCACCAAAAATAAAGCACAGGCAGAAAAGTGAGCAGGGCAAAGGCGGTGTAGCCAAGGCGGTAGAAAGCGGCCGTTGGCCGTTCCCCTACCCGTTCTGCCATCCAACGTTTAAGCACGGCCGAGGCCGTTAAACTATGCACGAGTGCCCACACAAAAAAAGAGAGGAGAAATAAATACATGGTCGTTTGTCCGTAATGGTTAGAGATGTGTACAGGTACAGGTTGTATTGGTGATTTGAATTTAGGGCACGGTTCAAGCTATCTTTACAATTTCGGACTGAGACCGGGGACTTGGGCGTGGAAATCACAATCATTCCAAGTCCCTTGCCCCTTCACGCCTCACTCCACCACCACCTCCCCCAAAATAGTTCGGTCGCCCACCAAATTGCCGTGGCTGTCGTGCTGGTGCAACCGTCGGCCGCTGGTCATCTCATACAGCCCTACCTCGATATAATACCGCCCCGGCGGCAAGTTCGGGTCAATCACCAACCGATACGGGTCAGTCATGCGCTGGCCGGGGAGCCATTTGGGGAACCACAGATGGGTGGGCACGGCCCCGCCCAACGGCGTGTAATCGAGCGCGGCCACGGGCACATGATCCAACTGGTTGAGGTGGACAAAGATGGTGTAGCTCTCTTCGGCGTGGGCGAGTGCCTCCCATTCCAGAAAAATGTTGACCACATCCCCCCGTTGCACGGTCAGCGGCGTTGACCACGGCGCGGCCGTGCGCCGCGCCCCGTGCCATGCGCTGGCGCGAACCAGCCCCACCCGCTGGCGAAAATTGGCCAAGAGATGGCTCGTGGCGGGTGGGTTTTCTTTGGCCCAAACCACCAGCGGTGGCAATTCGAGGAGGAGGCCACTATCGGCATCGGCCGAAAGGTTGTGGAAACGTACACGGGCGGGGTAGCTCCCCGCTGGCAAATCGTGGGGCAGGGCAAAATCAAACCGCTCCACAATCACCTCGGCCGCTTCCCACACAGGCGTAATGAGATGGGTGTCGGTCGTGAAAGGGTAGCTGATTTCGCCCACTTGCAGGATAGGGGCATAATAGCTGGTGGTGGTTAGGGGTAGGCGCATGGCCAAGGTGAAGGGTACAAAATCGCCCGCCGTGGCTTCCTCTGGCCAGCCATAGCCCACAATTTCGATGCCCTCGCCACTGGCGGCCACGGCCGTCAATTCCTCGGGCACACTTGTGTCACCCGGCTCGACTACTTGGTAGAATGCCCCCCTCGGCCGCAGGCGGAAGCCCACCCCCACAATTTCGCGCCGATAGCTGTTCAGGTAGACGGGGCCGCCCGGCAGGTAGTTAAACACGCTGGGCAACCACGGCTCGGCGGCCGAGACGAACAACGGCCGTACATCCGCCTCCTCTGGCCACCGCTTTTCCACCAGTTGGGTGTACCACAACGGGGTCATAAACTCCCAGTTATTGAGCAAAACCACCCCCTCTCCTTGCCCCGCAAACTGCTCAAACACAGTTTCCACATGCCGCGCCCCCTCGTCGTACTGGCGCAGGGAGATGAGGGGGGCGGTGGAGAAAGTGTGGAATAAGAAGTAAGTAGTAAGTAGTAAATAGTAAGTAGTGCTGAGTGCTGAGTGCTGAGTGCTGAGTGACGCATTCTCCTCTGCTCCTCTGCTCCTCTGCCCCTCTGCCTGAACGGCTAAAGCCGTTACTACGAGCCACAGCCCTGCCCCCGCCAACACCCCCACCAGCACCAACAGCCCCAAGCTATACGCCATAATATCCTGCGCTTTGAGGCTGAGGATGAAGGCGTAGTTGGTGGCGAAGGCGAGGGTGAGGAGCGCGGCCGTGGGGCGGCTAGTCGGCCGTCGCCAAAGCTGGACGAGGCCGAACAGGGCGAGGAGGGCGACAGGCACGGCCGCCCAACTGAAGTTAATCCGCACAATGCTGGCGAACACGACCAAGCGCAGGGGGTGGTCGGCGAGGGTGTAGTAGGGCAGACTGTCGCTCAGGCCCCGCGCCAGCACATGGGCGGAAAAGCCCTCCCACGTGTTCATCGTTTGCGGCCAAAAAGCATCTAGCTGGGGGCTACGCCACGGGAAGTAGAGGAAAAGGCTCAGGCCGAGCAGGGCGCAGGCGAACATGGCCAGCAGGGTGCGCCATTCGCGCCAAATGGTCGGCCGTTGCCAGACCACGAACACGGCGTAAGCGGGGAAGCTGAACACTGTCAGGGGGTGGTGGGTGACACCCAGCCCCGCGCTGAGGCAAAAGAGGAACAGCCAACGCTGGTTGTTTGTGGCCGCCCATGAGGTGAGTAGGTAGAGGTTGAGGGCAAGAAAAGCGGCCGTCCAGATGTGCGGGTTGGCATGCATACTGTGTTGCCAATGGTTAACCCCTGTGCCGACCAGCAAGGTGGTGGCCACGGCCGCCCATCGCCCACCCCCCGTGCGCCACACTGTGCCCCCCGCACACACGGCCGCGATGGTTCCCCCCACGGCCGCCAGCAAGTGCATCCGCCACGCAATGCTCCCCAATGGCACGATGGTTTGCCATAACTTGCCCAGCAGGGTAAAGAAAGCATAGCCGGGCGGGTGGGCAACACCCAGCACATGGGCGACGTAGGTGTATTCGGTGGGGTCGCCCAGCACGGGGTACTGGGCAAGGGTGGCGGCGTACAGCCCAAGGAGGAGGACGGCCGTCAGGGGCAAAAACAGCTTGTTTAGAGGAGATGGAGGTTGGCTTGAATTACTCATAAAAGGTCAATCGCTATTATAGCCAATAACGAGTAACCATTAACGAATAACCCCCTTGAGGCAAAAAAATAGGTGGCAGGTGCATCGGGCGATGTCCTTACCACCTCGGGAGGGAGCCTAAGAAGGATTATAGCACGGCCGTAAAAGCGTGCAATAAAAATTAGTAATTGGTAATTAGCAATTACTAATTGCCAATTACCCTATCCCAGCCCGTGTTTTTCTTTGTACTCGTTGATGAGTTGTTGGATGATGCGGCGATTGTCCACGGCCGAGCCGAGGCGCACCACCATCTCATCCTCGTACACCTGCTTGGCCGCTTGGGCTTTGTTGACCACCTGCTGGGCGGGCACAAGCGCTTGTTCGCGGAGCGGGGCGATGAGCCGCTGGGTGAAGGCGGGGGCGCTGGTGGGTGACTCTTTGGCCAGCCACACATCGAGCGGTTGGGCGATATTGGTGCGGATGCCCGCAATGGTGTTGGGGGTTTCGCGCATCAAATCGGTCAGGGCGGACATGACTTGGATGGCCGTGCGCCCCATCCCAAAGGGAAGCCAGCGCAAAATTGCGTCAAACCACTCTTGGAGCATGTCGAGCAGGGGGGCGGCGCGTTCGACGGCCGTTTGCAACATCTGCTCGAAGAGTTGGTAATAGCTTTCGATTTTGCTGGTGTGGCTGGCCAACCACGAACGGCCGCTTTCCAGCAGGGGCAAATGCCCCTCAAACTCATCGAGGCGCAGCGAACCAAGCGAGAGGCCATCGGTTAAGCTGGGCAAATCGCCCACCAAATTGGTGAACGCCTCGCCCAAACTGGCAATGCCCGCCGCCACTTTGTCGCCCAATTCGAGCCGGTCTAGCTGTTCGTATAGCCCCATCAAACCCGCCAAAACGGTCAGGCGTTGGGTGCTATCGGCCAATTCCTGTTGCAGTTGTAATTCAACGGCCGTGGCCTCGCCGCGCCCTTGATCTAGGGTGGTGAGGCGGCGGTTGGCGGCATCGAGAGCCGCTTGGAGGCGCATGTTTTCCGCTTGGCAACTGACAAGTTGACCGTACAGTTCGGAGGGATTGGCGGACGGGGTGGCCAAGGTGGTGGCCGAAACGGCCGTGGGGCTACTCCCTGTCACTATCTCGGCTGTTTCCCCGCCCAAAAATTTAGGAGCCAGCCAGCCAGCCCCCACACCCGTGGCAGTTGCGGCCGTGCCCCACGCCACCATCTGCAAAAAACGACGACGATTGGAATTGGGTTCTTCTTGTTCAGACATGCGCTTCTCCTTGGTTTTGCAGAGGAGCAGAGGAGCGGAGGGGAGCCACCACTAACTACTAACCACTACTCACTAACCACTACTCTTCCTGCCAATAGCCAAAACTCTTCAACTGTGCTTCGTTTTGCCGCCATTTGGGGGCCACTTTGACCCATAAATTGAGGAAAACGTGCTTTTCGAGCAAGCCTTCGATTTGTTTGCGGGCGGCACGGCCGATGCTCTTCAACTGTTGGCCGCCAGCCCCAATGACAATTTGTTTGTGGCTTGGTTTCTCTACGTAAATCGTCGCCTCAATGCGCAACGGCTCATCTTCTTCTTTGAATTGGGTGATAATGACGGCCGAGCCGTGCGGAATCTCATCCCGCAATTGGAGCAAGACTTGCTCGCGAATAAATTCGGCCGCAATGTCGCGCACAAACGTCTCGGTGATTTGTTCCTCGGGGTAGTAGCGCGGGCCTGCGGGCAAATTGTCGAGGATGAGTTGGTATAGCTCAGGTAGCCCCGTTTTGCGCTCGGCTGAGAAAAAGAGCCATGCCACATCTTCGGGAACCAGTTCACGGTAGGCAATGGTGCGCTCCAGCACGAGGGCGGGCGGCACCAAATCATTTTGTTCATGGCCAAATGATTTTGCCGTTGGCCGAGGAGACCACGGCCGCTAACGCCTTGTCTTCTTCGCCCGGCGGGGTGCTGGCATCCACCAACCACAGCACAATATCGGCATCGTTGAGTGCTTCAGTGGCGCGGGCGAACATCATTTCGTCCAGTTTGTGCGCCGCTTTGGGCAAAATGCCCGGCGTATCCACAAACACAATCTGGTGGTCGGCTTCGGTGATGATGCCGAGTTGGGCGAGGCGGGTTGTTTGCGGCCGTGGCGAAACAATGGCGATTTTCTGCTTCAGCAAGGCGTTCAGCAGGGTGCTTTTGCCCACATTGGGGCGGCCGACCACCGCCACAAAGCCCGATTTGTGCCCTTCAGGCAACTCTTTGGTTTCGGGGTCATTCAGCGGGGTGATGAGTTGGAATTCGTCATCTTCCTCAAGTAGCTCATCCTCATCCTCGAGAAACTCGTCGCCCTCATCGAGCAACTCGTCGCTGTCATCGAGTAGCTCCTCATCATCAAATAAGTCATCGTCATTCAGAAATTGTTCATTTGTCATGGGTCATTTGTCCGCTTGGCTCATTGCTCCTTGTTCATTGTTAATTGTTAAAGGCAAGTGTAGCGTAAAAGTGGCTCCTTGGTCGGGTTCGCTTTGCACGGTAATATCGCCGCCCAACATTTGGGCGTAGTGGCGGCTGATGGCCAGCCCCAACCCTGTGCCGCCATATTTGCGGGTGGTGGAGCTATCCGCTTGGGTGAAGGGGCGGAAAATTTTGGCCGCTTGCTCGGCCGTCAGCCCAATGCCCGTGTCGGCCACATGGATAATCAGCGCGGCCGTGTCGCGCTCTATGGTCAAGCGCACTTGCCCTTGGTGGGTAAATTTGGCCGCATTGTTGAGCAAGTTGGTCAAAATCTGCTTGAGCTTGAGTTCGTCGGTCCAAATACGGCCGATGTCGGCCGTGCAGGCCACCGTTAACTCATTCTCATTGCGGGTCATCAACGGGGTCAGCGTCATCACAATGGCCTGCACCATGTGGCACACATCCACCTCCTCCCAGTGCAACTCCATCTTGCCCGCCTCAATTTTAGAAATGTCCAGCACATCGTTGATGAGGGCGAGGAGGAGCCGCCCCGAGGTTTTGATTTTGTGCAGGTCGGCCGCATACGCCTCTAACTCATCCGCTTCGGCTTCTTCGTGGAGCAGTTCGGCATAGCCAATGATGGCGTTCAGCGGGGTACGTAACTCGTGGCTGATATTGGCCAAAAAGGCACTTTTGGCCTTGTTGGCCGCTTCCGCCTCCTCTTTGGCCGTTTGCAGGGCGCGGGCATACTCATACCGCTCGGTGATTTCGCGGGACATGCCTGTGAAGCCCGTGATTTGGCCACGGCCGTTGCGAATTGGGTTGAGCGACACATCGTAAACGCGCAATTTGCCGGCCGCGTGAACTTGCATCTCCGCTTGCACCCGCTCGCCTGTGAAGACACGCTGGTAAAGGGGAAGCCACAACGCTTGTACTTGGGGGGCGAATCCTTCCAACAAGTGATCCCCGACACTTTTTTCGACCCCATAGGCAATTTTAACGGCTAACTGAAAGTAGGGATTATGGGTCAGGATATTGTAATCGGTATCGGCCGACCAAATCGCCTCTTGGCGGGTATCTATTAGGGAGCGCAGGTTCGATTCGTTGTGCGCCAACTGCTCATTGAGCCGTACAAGGGGCTGGAAAAGCTCTTCGCGCAGGTGCGCTTGGGTGAGCAATACGCTGGTAATGGTAAAAGCGACTGCGCCGACAGGGTAGGGGTTGGTCACTGGGCTGAGAATGGCCAGAATGGACACCAACATAAAGGTGGTGATGAGCGGATAGAGGTAGCCTTTGCCGTAACGCCACGCCCAATAAGTGGCCCAAATGATAAAGATGTAGCCGTAGGCGAAAATGGCATAGCCGATGGGGGTAAAATTGTAGGCAATGGTTCCGATTTCGGTGGCTCGGATATTGGTAATGACCATTTCGCGGGGGAAAAGCGCGATATAGGTGATGCTGAGCAGAACCCACATGACCACGGCCGCCCGAAATCGCTTACTTTGGAGCCGCCCCGTGTGGACGGCGGTCATCCACAAAATCATCATGCTCCCCGTCGCCACAGCCAGCCCATTGCCAAACACAAACGGCTTGGTCCATGTCCGCAATACCACCGAGACATAAATGAGCAGAACCATGACCGACCAAAACAGCGCCACCGAAAGGTAGAGAAGCAACTGTTGGTTGCGCGGCTGGCGCCACCCCTGCCAAATAACCAACCACGACATGGCCACGTTAATAATCGCGGCCGTCGAAGTGAGCGAAATACCGATGAGGGAAAGAGGCAGAAGAGTCATAGCGCAAGCGGAGACATAATTTCGTCAATATGCCAAAGATAGCACAATTTTTGGGCATCGTCTGTGAATGGCTGGTTCATTTGGGCAATCTACCCATCCACATGCCCCAACTAATGCTAAAATTCACCCATACCATCCCAACCCACACTCTCCCCCTCTCTTACTCCCTTCCTCTCCACTTCTCCCCTTATGCCAACTTACGACTTTTTAGCTGAATACCAGTGGCTGGAGCAAGAATTTGCCGTGCTTATCAGCAACTTCAAATATAGCTCCGAAATTAACCTGCGGCTGGAGCGCATGACCCATTTGCTGGAGTTGCTGGACAACCCGCACACCCGCTACCACTCCATCCATGTCGGCGGCACGAGCGGCAAAGGTTCCACGGCCACCATGATTTCAGCGGGGCTAACGGCCGCTGGCTACCGCACGGGCTTGCATACCTCCCCCCATTTGCAGGTGATGAATGAGCGGCATCAGATAGACGGCCGTTACACCACCACCCGCCGCTTAGCCGAACTGTGGCGCAAAATCCGCCCCGCCATCGCCGAAGTGACCCACACCTCCCCCTTTGGCTCGCCCAGCTATTTTGAGGCGCAAGTCGCCCTGTCATTTTGCCTGTTTGCCGAAGAAGGGGTAGACGCGGCCGTGGTCGAAGTTGGTGTAGGCGGTTCGTTGGATGCCACCAATGTGTTGCCCGCCACCGTGGCCGTGCTGACCAATGTGGGGCTAGACCATACCGACATTTTGGGCGATACCGTGACCAAAATCGGCCGTGACAAGAGCGGCATTATCAAGGCTGGGCAATTGGCCATTAGCGGCTGTTCCCAGCCCAGCGTGAAGGGGGTAATTACCCGCCGCGCCAAGCAAGTGGGGGCGACGGTGTGGCAATTGGGGCGCGATTTCCATTACGACATCACGGCCGAGGGGCACGGCCGTTTCCGCCTGCCCGGTGCGTTTTATGATGAGGTGGCGGTGGGGTTGCCCGGCGATTTTCAGGTGCAAAATGGGGCGGTGGCCGCCGCCGCCCTGCGTGCCTTTGAGCGGGTCACGGGCTGGCCTGTGCCTGAAGCGGCCGTGCGCCACGGCCTGACCCAAGCCCATATTGCGGGGCGGGTCGAAATTGTGCAAGAACGACCGCTGGTCATTTTGGATGGGGCGCACAACGCCGATAAGATGCGGGCGGTGACCCATTTGATGGCGCAAACCAAACGGCCGCACGGCCGCGTGATAACCGTGTTGGGGGTCAAAGCGGGCAAAGCCACGGCCGAGATGTTGCCGATGGTGGCCGAAATTAGCGATGAAATGGTGGTGACGCGCTTTATCGAAAAAGGGCTGTGGAAGCCCATCCCCCCCTGCCACGTTGGGGCAGGAGCTGGCGCAGTTGCGGCCGAACATGCCCATCCATGTGGTGGATGAGCCGCTGGCGGCCGTGGCTAAAGCCATCCAACTCGCCCGCCCCGAGGACACCATCCTCGTCACTGGCTCCCTCTACCTTGTGGGCGATGCCCGCGCCCATTGGTTCCCCCCGTTGCAATTGCTGGCGGAGATTGAGGGAATGGGGGCGTGAAGGACTGAGAGACTGAAAGACTGAAAGACTTAGAGACTGAGAGACTAACTTCACTCCCGCACCAGTTCGTTGATGTCTTCGGCGCAGACGCACGCTTCTTTGGTGATGCCGTTGCGGGTGAGCAGGCCATCGTATTCACGGCCGAGGCCGCTGGAGACCCAGCCATCGAGGTTGAACGGGGTGGAGCCATCGGCCGAGACCCAGCGGCCGTTATAACGCCGGGCAAAGTGGACATGGGTGCCGTTGGAGTAGCCCCCCTCGCACGAGGCACGGCCGAGCCTATCCCCTGCTTGCACCACCGAACCTGTGGGGATGCGCTCGGTGCTATCCACATGCCAATAGACGATGACCCAGCCTGTGCCCACAAAACCATCCCCATCTAAATCGAGCAGAACGCCGCCCATATCGCTAAAAATCACTTGGCCGGGGGCGGCGGCCGTTAGCCACTGTTCGGAGAGGTAACAGCCTCGCAACTCCGCATCGGGCGCGAAATCGAGCGAGGCCCATGCCGAACCTGAAGCCCATCCGCCATGCGGCCCGCCTGTGAGATACCACGGCACACCTTTCTCGAAGGGCAAAATGAGCGGGGGTTGGGTGATGGGTTCGGGCCAGAGCGGGTCGTAGGTGTAGGCAAAGGGGTTGCCGAAGAGACGGCCGTAGGTGGTGTAAAAGCCTGTCAGCCCCACTTCTTGCGTCCAACGGCCGTAGTTGGCGCTGTCGTGCGCGGCCAGCCATGTTTGCACGGCCGCTGTGCCATCGTTAATTTCGGGGTGAAACGAAACCCGTGAGCCATCGCCCACGACAAGGAACGAGGTGATACCCCCTTCGGCACGGCCGTAATACCCTTGGTTGATTTGGTCGGCCGCCCAGCCCAACTGCTGGTACAGCCCCCCGTAGCTGGCTTGCCCCTTGCCCATAAAATAATCGCTCTGCACAGTTGACTCAGCTTGGCTCACCCAGCCCGTGCGGTATTCCAGCATGGCCAGCAGGAGGCGGGGATGGACGCTGTAGCGCAGGGCGACCAGTTCGACGACTTCGGGGCCAGCCAGCCGCCGCCCTTCGATGGTGTCTTCGACGCGCAGGAGATGGCCGTTGGTGCGGCCGAGGAATTGGCGCACGTTAAAACCCCGCGCACTGGGGCCATACACCACTTCGCTATCGGGGATGAGTTTGAGATTGGGGCTGACGAGGGCGGCAGAAGCGGCCGTGGGGATGCTCAACTGTTGGCCGACAATGAGAGTATCGGCCGAGGTCAAATTATTGGTGCGAACCAACTCCTCCACACTGCTGTTGTAGAGCTGGGCAATGTAGGCCAATGTTTCGCCAGCGGCGACGGTGTGAGGGGCGGTGGGGAGGGCATCGGCGGCCGTGTGGGGTGGGTCGGGCGTGGGTGTGCCCACATAGGCGGGTTGGGTGGGCAGGGGCACGGCCGTGGCGGCCACGGGCACATCCCCTGTGGCGGCGGGCTGTTCGGCCGTTGGGGCGCTGGGTTCGCTGGCGGGTTGTGCGTTTTCGGCCACTGTTTGGCTCGCAAAGGCAGTGGCCAACACGGGCGGTATCTCGGCCGTGGCCATGACCGTAATTTGCACGGGTGGCAACTCGGGGCGGCAACTGATGAGCAGGAGGGAAAGTAAGAAAAGGAGAGGCCAAGGTTTCATAGGGGGGTAATTGTAGCTTGGTTTTTTGGGGTTTGTCATTTGTCCTTGGTCATTTGTCATTTGTCATTTGCTCCCCTGCTCCCCTGCCCCCATTGTGGATTACAGATTAGAAGATATGCGAGCGAACCCTGCGGCCGTTAGAATAGTCCTATGGAACAACAACTTACCCAACCGACGAAAATTTCTGTGTGGCACAAACTGCGCTGGTTTAGCTTAGGGCCAATTACGGGGCTGGTTTTGCTCCTGCTGGCCACGAGCGCGACGGCCGCCACTTACCAAACCGAACACCAAGACCTCATCTTTGCGGGGGTGGCGGTGGCGGGGGTGGATGTGGGCGGGCTGACCGAGGCGCAGGCGGCCGAAAAATTGCAATCGGCCGTGCAAATTGCGGCCGAAAGCGACCTTGTCGTACTGCGCGATAGCGCCACGGGGCAGGAATGGCGTTTTTCGCCCGAGGAGTTGGGGTTGCAGTTGGATGCCCGCGCCACGGCCGCCAATGCGTTCAGCATCGGCCGAACGGGGGATGTGCAGGCGCAGTGGCAAGCACAATTTGCGGGCTGGTTCTATGGGCTTTCGGCCGCGCCTGTCGTCATTTTGGATGAGCGGCATTTGCTGGGGGTGTTGGATGAAATCGCGGCCGAGATTGGGCAAATGCCCATCAACGCTTCGATTCAACTGGAGGAAGACAGCGTGGATTTTATGTCCAGCCAAGTGGGGCGGGTGCTGGATAAAGCGGATGCGTACAACCGCCTCTTGCCCCTGTTGAGCCAAATCCAACCTGTGGAATTGGAATTGTTGGTGCATGAAAGCCTGCCCCAAGTGCGGGATGCGGCGCCAGCGGCCAGCCAATTGCGCCACATGCTCAGCGGCCCTGTCCATTTTTACCTGCAATCCCCCCTTGATGGGGTGGATTTGCACAGCCTGACCATCTCCGAAGCGACGTTGCGGGAGTGGTTGCGGGTGCAGTTGGTGGAAAACGAGGCGGGCCAAGCTGAATACGACATTTTTTATGATGAGGTCGCCTTGCGCCAATGGCTGGATGGCATTGCCCCCCAAATTGCGCGGAACCCGAAAATGCGCGGTTTTATTTTGATGACCCAACGCGGCAGTTGGTGGTGGTGGAGGAGCATGTCAACGGCCGTCGGCTGAACATCGAAGCGACGCTGGCCCAGTTCCATGCCCAAGTGCAAACGGCCAATCGCTCCATCCCGCTGGTGGTGGAGGAGATTTTGCCTGTGGTGCATAGCGGTATCACGGCCGAGGAGTTGGGCATTACCGAACTTGTTTCGGAGCGGACGACGTGGTTTTATGGCTCGTCTAGCGAGCGCAAGCACAACATTGCTCGTTCGGCCGCCAATTTTTATGGCATTGTGATTGCCCCCGGCGAGGAGTTCTCGTTTAACAAATACTTGGGCGATATTAGCGAGGAAGATGGCTACAAGCCCGCCCTGATTATTTACGGGGGACAAACCATCGAAGGGTTGGGCGGTGGTGTGTGCCAAGTGAGCACGACGCTGTTCCAAGCAGTTTTTTGGGGTGGCTACGATTTGGGTTCGCGCCTCCCCCACGCTTACCGGGTGGGGTATTACGACGATGGCGAAGGGCCGGGAATGGATGCGACGGTCTTTACGCCGTTGGTGGATTTCACATTCACCAACAACACGGAGCATTATTTGCTCATCGAAAACTATTACAACCAAGAGTTTGAGTCGCTGACGTTTAAGATTTACAGTACGGGCATTGGCCGTCGGGTGGAAAAATCCACCCCTGTCTTTGAAAACGTGCAACCCCCCTTGGCCGACCGCTGGGAATATGATGCGACGTTGGCTCCGGGGACGCTGAAGCAAGTTGAATGGGCGGCCGAGGGGGCGCGAGTCATCGTCGAGCGCACTGTTTACAACTTTGCGGATGAGTTACGCGACCAAGATATTTTGGTAAGCGACTATATTCCGTGGGGCAATGTGTATCAGTATGGCCCCGATGTGAATATCAACAATTTGCCCCGCAATTGGCGCGATTTGCTGGATGAAAACCAAGGGGAGATTAACCTGAACGATTAAGGCCATTTCCCCAATTTAACTATCCTGAGGGGAACTACTCTTTAGATACGAATTTCACGAATGACACGAATCCTCCCGAAGCTAATTCGTAAAATTCGTGTCATTCGTGTCTCAGGTTAACTTGATTGGACTCTTTTTCGGCACGACTCTAATTCGCAAGGGGTTCGGGGCCTCGAACGTTTATGTTCCCAACGCGAAGCTAAATAATTCATAAATCAATGCACCGCCACCCGCAATGAGAAAGGTAAAGTAGAGGATGGTGACGACATTGGCATGCCCCAGCAAAACGGAGATGCCGTCTTGCTGGATAAAGCCAATGGCAAAAAAGAGCAGAGCCACGGCCGGAACCGTGTTGCTAAACGGGATGAAGCCAAAAGGAGCCATGAGCAGGAGCGCCCCCAAGACAAACCCCACATTGTTGAGGATGTTAAAGCCTCTGGTCAGCACCCAACTGGAGCGATGCGGCCGACTAATTTTCTCGAGGCGATGAACCCATGTAAAGGCACGCTGGAGAGCGGCACCGAGCTTATCCGTGGCAATGACCCGCTTTTGGATTTTGTTGGGTAGCCAAACGTTTTGGCCAAAAAGTCGGCTAAGGCCGATAAGCAGGATGACCGCCCCAAACACCGTGCTGACCCCCGGAATAGAAACGGGCACGAGAAAAATAAGATTGAGGAAGATGACAAACAGCATCAGGCTGTCCTTCCCAATCAGGTCTCGGATTTCAGCCAAGGTCATTCCTTCGGGGCTGTTGGGCAATTGGCTGACGATGAATTTAAGCTTTTCGCCCAGCGAATTTTCCGCTGGGGCAAGTGGGTAATCAAGGATTTGGTCTTCGTAATTCATGGGGGGATAGTTTTGCGAGAGTTGTAATGTTGAGGTTCGAGCTTGGACAGGAGACGGGGGACTAGAGACCGTGATGCGCTCGAGGCCCCCGTCCCTTGTCAACATGTCCGAGACACCAATTAGCGTTGGGCGCGGCGCAGGAGGAGCTTTTCTAATTCGATGGCCCAGAAGATGATGCTCCCCAAGCCCGCACAAATGAGTAGTTCGGTGAGGGTGAGGGGCACTGTGTAGAAGAATTGCTGGGCAAAGGGCAGGTAGACCACGGCCAGTTGCAGGAGCAGAACCACGGCCGCCAACCCCAACAAGGTCGGGTTGCTCCGCCAATGGGGGCTGAAGAACGATTCTTGGGAGGAGCGGGAGGCAAGGGCTTGCCCAATTTGCAGAAAGGCCAAGGTGGTGAAGAGCATCGTTTGCCATGTACTCAGTTCGCCATCGGCTGGGCTGAAGAAGAAGTAAGCCAAGCCTAGCCCAATGACCCCAATGAGTGAGCCAATCCAGAGCAGCTGTTGCCCAAGGCCACCGCTGAAAAAGCTGGCTTGCGGGGGGCGAGGCGGCCGTTGCATGACCCCTTTCTCGGCCGATTCCAGCCCCAGCCCCAACCCCAACAACCCATCCGTGAGCAGATTGAGCCACAGCAATTGCAACGGTTGCAAGGCCACGGCAATGCCCATAATAGGGGCGATGAGCATGACCAACACCTTGCCCAAGTTGCCCGCAATGGAGAATTTGACGAAGCGGCGCAAGTTGTCGTAAATAACCCGCCCCTCCTCCACGGAGGCGACGATGGTGGCAAAGTTGTCGTTGAGCAACACCATTTCGGACGCTTCTTTGGAGACATCCGTGCCCGTGATGCCCATCGCAATACCAATATCCGCTTTGCGGAGAGCGGGCGAATCGTTCACCCCGTCACCCGTCATGGCGACGATGTGGCCATGTTTTTGCAACGCTTCGACGATGCGGAGTTTGTGTTCGGGGGAGACGCGGGCGTAGACGGAGACTTCCAGCACGGCCGCTTCAAACTCTTCCGCGCTCATTTGGTCGAGCATGACCCCCGTTTTGACACGGCCGTTGTCGCTAATGCCCAAATCGTAGGCGATAAAGTTGGCCGTTAGGGGGTGGTCACCCGTAATCATAATGGGGCGGATGCCTGCTTGGCGGCAGGTGGCTACGGCCGCTTTCACTTCGGCGCGGGGCGGGTCTATCATGCCCACCAGCCCGACAAAAGTAAGGTCTCTTTCTAGCTTATCGGTGGGGGTTGCCAACCAGTTCAGAGCCAGACCCAAGACGCGCATCCCCTTTTGGGCCATTTCATCATTGGCCACTTGGATGCGAGTTTGCCACGTCTCGTCCAGCGGTTGCAGTCCCTCTTCGGTCCAAATTTGGGTGGCTAAGGCCAACATGCCATCTACCGCTCCTTTGGTGAGGGCGAGGTAGGGCTTGCTGGGGTGCAACAGGGCGCCATGACCGACGTAACTTGGTCGGCCGAGGGGAGTTTGTGGACGGTCGTCATCCGCTTGCGATCGGAATCGAAGGGGAGTTCGGCCGTGCGGGGAAGATTTGGTTGAGTTCGGCCGTTTTCAGCCCCGCTTGTTCGGCCACCAGCAACGCCCCCTTCCGTGGGATCGCCCAAAAAGCCATACCGCCCAGTCTCGGGGTCGGGCAAGAGCGAGGCATCGTTGCATAGTGCGCCCGTCATCAGGGTGAAGGCGATGGCCGAAGGGCGGCCGTCGAATAAGTTGGGATGGGTTTCAAAGGCGCGTAGGGTTGGGTCGTGGCTCTCGCCCGTGCCCGCCAGCTCCAAATAGTGCCCCGCCACGTCAATCACGGTCACTGTCATGCGGTTAACGGTGAGCGTGCCCGTTTTATCGGAGCAAATAACGGTGACGGAGCCGAGGGTTTCCACGGCCGGCAATTTGCGGATGAGCGCACTGCGGCGCAACATGCGCTGTGCCCCCAAGGCAAGGGTGATGGTGACGACGGCCGGCAACCCCTCGGGCACGACAGCCACGGCCACGGCGACGGCTGTCAGGAACATATCGGCCAACGGTTGCCCCATCCACACCCCAATGAGCAGAACCAACACGGCCGCGCCCACCCCCGCCAAGGCCAGCAATTGCCCAATGCGGTTGAGTTGGTGCTGGAGCGGGGTGGTGGTTTCGCCCACGCTCTGGATGAGGGTGGCGATTTTGCCCAGTTCGGTGTTCATGCCCGTGCTGGTGATGATGACCGTGCCTCGGCCGTAGGTGACGGTGGTGCCCGTGTAAACCATGTTGCGCCGGTCGCCAAGGGGCAAGTTGGGGGTGGGGTAAGGGGTAGGGTCTTTTTCGACGGGTTCCGATTCGCCTGTCAGCGCCGATTCTTGGACGCGCAGGTTGGCCGATTCGAGAAGACGGCCGTCGGCGGGCACTGTATTGCCCGCTTCGAGTAGCACCACATCACCCGACACGAGTTGTTGGGCGGGCAGTTCGAGGAGGCGGCCGTCGCGCCGCACGCGCACAATGGGCACGGAGAGCTTTTTGAGGGCGGCCATTGCCTGTTCGGCGCGATATTCTTGGACGAAACCCAAGAGGACGAACAAGACGACAATGGCGCCAATGGCGATCGCTTCGGTGCTTTTGCCCAAGAGGGCAGAGATGACGACGGCCGCGATGAGAATCAGCACCATCATGTTGCTGACTTGTTCCCATAGCAACACCCACGGGGATTTGCCCCCTTTGTCTATTAGTTCGTTGCGGCCGTGGGTGGCCAATCGTTCGGCGGCAGAAGCGGCCGTCAATCCATTTTGGTCATCACTGGTCAATTGCTCCACAACTTCAGTTGTCGTTAGGGTGTGCCATAGTTGGGTCATTTAGGAATCCTTTTGGTATTCAAGGGTTAAGGGGAAGGGTAATTCGGGCTGGTTTTGGGCGAGCGCAGGGGATGGGGTTTCAAGGGGGAGTTCGATTGGGGGCGCAAAGGGGGGCTGGTCAGCCATCCAGCGTTTGTAAAAATGGAGGGCAAGGAATTTGGCGCTGGCCAGTGCCGGCACACTAATCAGGGCGCCCAAAACGCCTGTAAAAATGAGGCTGGCAATGAGGGTGACGATAACCACGCCCGAATGGAGTTTGAGCGCTTGGCCCATGTATTGCGGCCGTAGCCATAAATTATCCACCTGCTGAATGGCCGCATAGACCACGAGCAGGAAGAGAACCAACCCAATGGGCGAAAGAGGAAGCCATCCCTGCCGATAAAGCCAGATGATGAGGACGTTGCTGATGATGATGAGCACGCCCAAGACGGCAAAAATGAGTAGTTGCACCCGCAAAAAGATGCCCCAAATCTCGTTTAAACCTGTCCACACTTCATCCACTTCTTCATGGTGCGCTTGGGGCAAAAGGTTAATGAGCATGGGCTTGATGAGCACGCCATCGCGCAAAAAGTAGTACAGGCTGACCAAAATAACCAAGCTCCACAACAGGTTATTGGTGAGACCCCCCAGCAGGCTATCGGAGGAAAGGGAGATACCGCTGAGGGCGTTGCTGGCTGATTGCTCGAGGTAGCTGTACAAAAATTCTGGTTCAATGACGAAGCCCGGTAGGTAGAGGGGCTGTTTGAGCCAGTCGAGCAGGGCCGTGGAAGCGGCCGTTAGCTCCTCACTCCAATGGGGAATTTGGTCGAACAAAAACGCCCCCGAGAAATAAATGAGCGACAAGAGGAGCAGTAAAAAGGTGATGTAGACGATAGTTGCGGCGATACGGCGATTAAACGCCCCTCGTTTGGCAACCCAATTGACGGCGGGATTGAGCAAATAGGCCACCAAACCCGCTACCAACAGCGACCGCCACAACGCCCCTGTGATGACCAGCAAGGCCACCACGGTTAGGGTTATCAGGAATCCTAAAATAAGATGTGTTGCTGTCCAGTTTTTCATACGCCATCTCCTCAGATGATATTTCAGTGACGCACGGTATTATTGCAAGGCATGGTTCTTGGCTCCCCAAAGCGTAGCTCTATAAATTTTGACTAGGGACAGGACAGGACCACATTCCTTGCCCAGTCCCCTCTTGTCCCTCCCCTGTCCCCATTCCCTTGTCCTTAATTGCAAAGCGGATTTAATTATAAAGAGCGGCTCAATGAATGATAGACTATGCAATGGGGCTGACAGAGAATGTTACCTAATTGTCAGAGGAATCGCTTCACCATGAACACCATGAACCAACTTCAACAATTTCGGGCGGAGATTGACCAGTTTATGCGCTTGCACCCGCAATCGCCGCTCGGCCGTGGCCAACGGCCGAGTTTTACAGGCTTAAATTACTACGAGCCAAGTACCGAACTATTGTTCGTTACTTCGGTTGAATTTTTAGATCGCAACCTACCTCCTGTAAAAATGGAAACCAGCACAGGCGACGAGCGCGAACAATACCGCTGGGGGCGTGTCCAATTTGAGGTGGAAGGACAACTCGCCGAGCTGACAATTTATAGCGATTACGAGGGCGAGGCTCTCTTTTTGCCGTTCAAGGACCAAACCAACGGCCGTGAGACGTATGGGGCAGGGCGCTATTTGGATAACCACCGCCCCGGCTTGCGCCGCATCGGTGCCGACCAACTTGAGCTAGATTTTAATTACGCCTACAACCCCTATTGTGCCTATTCGCCCGATTACAGTTGCCCCTTGCCGCCACGGGAAAACTGGCTGGCCGTGCCCATTCGGGCGGGGGAAAAGTTGCCGAACGATAGCCATTGAAGGAATGGGGAGATATGACCCGTTCCACAAAAAAATAGTGCGGATGGCTGACAAATCAGCCATCCGCACTATTTTGTGTACTCATTCCCCAAGTACACGGCCGTGTGCTGGGTTTACCGATTGGCGTAGGTGTTCATGTTGGAATTGCGGCTGGAATCGGTGTATTGGGCAGGGTCGCGCATCCCGGCCGTGTGACACCAGCCCGTTTTGTGGCCCATGTTGTTCGCGCCGGGCAATTGCCCATAGGCCCGTTCCGTTGTGCCATCTTCGGGGTCACTCAGGAAGGCATCTGTGGCCAAATGGCAATAGTCGTACCGCCACCAAACATCGGTGAAGGCGGTGGTGCTGTAGTAGACGCGACTCTTGGCCCATGAGGGGATACCCGCCAGCCAGAGGGCGGCGCCATCGTAGGTTAAGTCCCAGTTGGTGCCACAGCCCGCCCCAAACACCGAGCCAATCATGGCCAAGCTACCTGCCAAAGCGGTGCCTTGGTAGGGCGTGCCCACCGATTGGATGAGGCGCGAGCCTGTGGAGTAGTCTAAACCGCTCCAATAATAGGTGTAGAGGTGCAAGGAAGCGGCACCACCTTGGCTGTGGGCGACCACGCCAAAGGAGGGGAATTGGGCCCCGTGGTTGCGAATCAGGTTGGCAAATTGGTCGTGCGACCGATTCTGATTGGCATCCAAGAAGGTGGAGGCGTTGGTGAAGTGGTTGGTGGGCCACACGCCGCCCGAGCAGTAGCCGTGGACGAGGAGCAATTTGCCACTGTTTTCGGGCGCGTTTTGATTGGTGACGAGAGCGGCATCGGGGCGCGTGCCCATCAACATCTCTTCGGTGATGCCTTGCAGGCTGGCGGCATCGTGGGCGGTTAGTTTGGGCAGGTTAACGGCCAGTTGGGCCGCTTGCAGGAGAGCGGAATGTGGGTTTGGCTGTCTTGCAGGCGCACGTTGCGAAGCTCGAAGGGGGCTTGCACGGCCGCTAAACTGACCCAACGGCTATCAAGGCCGAGGGGAAGATAGGCTTGGCCGTTGGCATCTGTGTGCAGGTCGGCCATGCCGCCCAGCCAAACGACAGGAGCCATCTGTTGTTGGGCGTTCATGCCCCACAGCTCGGCGCTCAGCCAGACAGTGGTCGCTTGGTCGGCCGTGGCCAAATTATTCACATTCAGGTTCAGAGTGAGCTGGTTGTCGTTCAGCGCATGACCGACGACGGGGCTGTTGGCCAATTGCACCGTGGGGGCCACGACGGGGAAGATGTGTTCGCTGGTGCGGATAAAGGGTTGTTTGTCGGGCGTGGTACCGCTGACGCGCACTTGGGCGATGTAGGTACCGACGGCCGTGGGGGTGGTCCACGCCACAAATTGCCCTTGGCCATTGTCCTGCATGGGGATACTTAACTCTTGCCCCGAGGGGGTTTGCAAGACCAAGGTGGCTTGCTCCACCACATCTTGTAGGGCGTTGTTGCCCCCTGTGCGGGAGGTGGCTTGGCTGTCGTAGGCGTAGGCGGTTAGGCCGACTTGTTGGCCAACGAGCAAGTTGTAGTTGTTCAGGTGGCTATAGAGTTTGTAGGGGGATTCTTGGCTAACGGCCAGATAGCCTTCGGTGAAGGTGGGTTGTTCGGCCGTGATGCTGACTTGCCAACGGCCGCTGGTTGCCCCTTGCCACAGGTAAACATCGGCGGGATACCCTTCGCCTTCGGCCAAGGCGAACTGACTGCGTTGGTATTCCAGATTGGCAGGCATGGCGTTGGTGGGGGCTAACTCCATTTGGGCGTTTCCGTTGGCCAGGTGAGTTGCCAAGTGTCGGCCGAGATAGCCATGAGGGTGACTTGTTCACCGTTGTCTATGGCAATGTCACCTGTCCAGTGCCACAAGCCATCTTTGCCCTCGGTCAGTTGCACATGGGTGAGGGCGGTGTGGGAGGAGAGGCCAGTTTCGGCCGAGTTGGGCAGGGCGAGCGCGGCAAATTCGCTGGGGGGGGCGGCGAGTTGCTTGGTAAATGTCGCGGCCGTGGCCTGCACCACCTCGGTGGGTGTGGCAAGGCCGACTGTGACCAGTAACAAGGCGACGGTCAGGGTCAACAAAACAAATAACTTACGGTTCATGGGGGTACTACTCCTAATGAGGTGTATCGAAGGAATGGACAGGGGCAAGCGGCCAGCACTTGGGGAATGAACGTGGAAACAAAGCGGCCGTGGGGGCGGCCGTCTTCTCCAACAAAACAATTTGGCTCTCCATAACGAACTGTGGGGTGAATTACTGGTATGTATGGGTAATACGCCCTTAATCAGCCGCTATAGGGGGTACTCCGTGCCAATGGCGCATCCATTCAATGGTGCGTTGGGTAAGGGTTTGCAAATATGCTTGAAGTTTTTGTTTGTTTGCGGCCGTTATCCCCGCTCGGCCGAGCAAAGCTAGACCAGCCATATGTGCCCGATGTAAATCACCTGCTTGTGCCCAACAACTTAGGGCACTAAACGCATGAGCAAATGCTTTTCGAGTTGTCTAGCACCCATAGATGGGTGGCAAGGTATCTTCAATGTCGGCCGCTTCCGCAAACCGCTCACTGGCCAAAACATAATTGCCCTGCGCTTTCAATAGATTGGCCTCCACAATCAAATTCGATTTGGTGTCGCTCTTGCTCCTCAAATTCAGGCGATAAATTAGCACGTCGGATAGCCATACCCTGTACTCCTTATTTGCTCCCTACTTGAAAAGATAAAATGGCTCTCTTTTGGGTGAAACCCTGTCACACAAACATACCCATCTACACTCCCCCGTGCTTGTTCATATTGCCTAATTTTGCTCCGATGCCGTTGCCATAGATTGTGTTCAAGCGTCCCGCTCACTTCAAGTCCCAATTCCTGCTTTCCATCACTCACCCAATAATCAAAGCCATCACCTGCTTGAGTAACTTGCCAAATTTGGTAACGAGTATAAAGCGGCAAAAGCACGGCCGCGATGCCACACGCGGCTAATTCTGTAATCAATTTTTCTTGCACAGGAAACGATGCCACACGGGAACTTGGTTCCCATACCAATGTCAACTCTGTTGTCATTTCTGGCTCGGGCAAAACATCAAGTAATGTCACCATCAAGGTTGCTTGATTAACTGTTGGTCTATTTGTTAACCGATAAATTACAAAGGGTACAAACAGCAAGGTATTGACTCGATTCTGGGCGATAATTTCTTCTAATTGAATTCGCTTCATTTCGCACTTACCCCTGCCAATTCCCACAAACGGCCGGGGTTGAGCGGAATCTCCAGAATCTCCACCCCCATCTCACCCAGCGCATCCTCCACCGCTTGGGCAAACACAGGCCCAGTCGGGATAGCTCCCGCCTCGCCCGCGCCCTTAATCCCCAGCGGGTTCAGCGGCGAGGGGGTCACGATGTGGTCAATCTCCAAATGGGGCATTTCGAGGGCGGTGGGGAGCAGGTAATCCATGAAGGAGCCACTCAGCAATTGCCCCTCAGGGCTGTAGGCCAGCTTTTCGTAGAAGGCGTTGCCGATGCCTTGCGCCACCCCGCCGTGAATTTGGCCATCCAAAATGAGCGGGTTGATGACCACCCCGCAATCATGGACGATGACGTAGCGCAGGATTTTGACATCAAACGTGGCGGGGTCTACCTCGATAATAATCGCATGGACCCCGCTGGCCGTTGCGCCATACTCGGGGCCGAAATAGTTGCTGGATTCTAAGCCCGGCTCTGTGCCGGGTTTCACCGCGCCGCGCATGGGGTTGGCGCGTTGGGCGAGTTCGCCGAGGCTGATGCCGCTTTCGGGCACGCCGCGCACGGCCGCACGGCCGCCTTCCAGCACCAAATCCTCCTCGGCCGCTTCCAACAACTCGCTGGCCAGCCGCAAAATTTTGCCGCGCACATCTTTGGCCGCCTCATTGATGGCGTTGCCCGCCACGACGGCTCCGCGGCTGGCGAACGTGCCCGCCCCCCAATGGAACTGGTCGGTGTCGCCTGTGACCAAATCCACGGCCGTCACATCTACCCCCAACTGGTCGGCCACCACTTGGGCAAACGAGGTGAAGTGCCCCTGCCCCTGTGTGCCAATGCCCGTGGCGACCGAAACACGGCCGTTGCTCTGCACCTGCACCCGCGCCCCCTCATACGGCCCAATCCCCGTCCCCTCCACATAGGTCACAATGCCAAGGCCGAGCAAACGCCCCTCTGCCCGTGCTTGGGGCTGGGTGGTGGCGTAAAACTCATCGTAGCCAATCATGGCCAACGCCTTGTCGAGGGCGGGTTCGTAGTTGCCGCTGTCGTAGCGCAGGGGGGCAAAATCTTGGTAGATGATTTCGTTGTTGTAGGGGAATTGCTCGGGCTGGATGAAGTTGCGGCGGCGGATTTCCGCCTTGTCTATGCCCAACTCTTTGGCGGCCATATCCAGCAGGCGTTCCATCACAAACACGCCGTGTTGCCGCCCCGCGCCCCGGTAGGGGGTGACGATGGTCTTGTTGGTGAAGACAGAGGTGAATTCACTGTAATAGTTCGGGATGTCGTAACAGCCGAGGAACGTGCATTGGCTGTTGAGGGGCACGGTCAGGCCGTAGGGGGCGTAGGCTCCTGCATCGTGGAAGAATTTGTCGCGCACGGCCAAAATGCGGCCGTCTTTGTCCACCGCCATCTCGGCGTAGTGAATTTGGTCGCGCTCGTGGGTGGTGGCCACAAAATGCTCGGCCCGGTCTTCAATCCACTTAATCGGACGGCCGAGTTGGATGGCCAACCACGGCACGAGGAACTCCTCGGGGTAGAAGAGCATGATTTTGGGGCCGAAGCCGCCGCCGATAAAGGGGGCGATGACCCGCACTTGGTTTTCGGAAAGGCCGAGGAAGGCGGCCATGCCATTGCGCAGGAACACGGGGGCTTGGGTGGTGTCCCAAATGGTCAGGCGATGGGCGCGGCGGTCCCATTCGGCCACCACGCCCCGCGTTTCCATCGGGGCGGAGGCGCCGTGGTCGTAGTAGAAGCGGCGTTGGATGACGGCGTGCGCCCCGGCCGCAATCTGGTCAAATTCTCGGCCGCGCCCCTTCACTTGCACGACATGGGCGTTGATATTGTGGGGGATGTCGTCGTGGATGCGGGGGGTGGTGGGGTGGACGGCCGTCTCCATTTCCACCACCGCCTCGAGTAAGTCATACTCCACCCAAACCAAATCGGCCGCATCTTCGGCCAAATAACGGCTGGTAGCGACGATGACCACGACGGGTTCGCCCGCATAGCGCACTTTGTCTTTGGCCAGCGGGACTTGGGTGCGGCCGTTAAATACAATGTCGGGGATGGGGGGCGGCGGTACAAGGAGGGGGCCGTGTTGCCAATAGTCGCCGAGGTCGGCGGCCGTGTAGATGGCCAGCACCCCTTCGGCCTCTCGCGCCCCACTCACGTCGATGCTGGTGATGCGGGCGTGGGCGTGGGGACTGCGCACAAAGGCGACGTGCCCCATATTGGGCAGGTCTACGTCGTCCACAAACAACGCTTGCCCCGTCAACAAACGGGGGTCTTCGTTCCGCTTAATCCGTTGGCCAAAGAATTTTGTTGCGCCCATAGTGGTGTTGAAAGTGCTGAGTTTGGTGAAAAAGGTGGAAGCCGTAAAGAGGATTCCAGAGGAAACTCCGTGCCCTCTGCGCTCTCCGCGATTAAATAATACAGACTACCTCAATAGTTACCCGATAAAGCAAATTGTACAACATTGTCCCAAAAACTTCTTTGTGCCTTAAATTTCTTCGTCTATCTCCTCTCGCGGCCGTGTTTGACGAACCCTTGCCCCTTTGTTACACTCGCCCTAACTTAATAACTTGCTACCTGTTGGTGTCTTTCAGACTGAAAGGCGAAGCTGGTGAAATTCCAGCACTGTCCCCGCAACTGTAACGGCCGTTCTCTTCCACAAAAGTGAAGAGTGCCGAAGTCAGGTCGCCCGCCACAGGTAAGGTTTCAACTCTCGTGGGTAAGGGTTGAGGACTGCCATCTGCGGTGCATTGGCCCCTCCCTTGGCTTTTCTCAACTCGGTGTCCTTTATGGCGCCGAGTTTTTTGTTTCCCCCCCCGAGAGAAAATTTAGTGTCTAGTGAGTAGTGGTTAGTGAGTCGTGATTTGTGCCCCTGCTCCCCATCCTTATTTTCCCTCAGGAGGAAATACATGTTCCGTTTCCTTAAATTGGCTTCGGCCGTGTTGATGGCTGTCGCCCTGTTGGGTTTCGTCTGGCTTTCGGCCAGCACTCCCACGCAGGCCGCTCCCACGCAGGCCGCTCCCACGGCCGACCCCACCCCCCTCGCCTTTCCCGACCAACGCGACTCGGCCAGCACGGCCGTTCATTGGCTCATCCACACCCACCAGAACGACGACGGCGGGTATAGCAACTTTAGCGGCGGCGCGAATCTCGCTCCCTCCGCCATTGGCGGCACGCTCGATGCGGTGTTGGCTTTGGCCAGCGTAGGCTACAACCCCGCCGCCAGCTTCATGGGGCGCAACACCCCCATCGCCTATTTACAGGCCAACGCCCAAGCCTTGGCCGATTATGTTTCGGCCGATGGTGGCCAAGCGGGACGTGCCCTTTTGGCTCTGACGGCCGCCAACCAAGACCCGCGCACCTTCGGTGGCTATAACCTCGTCCTCAGCACCACCGCCCAGCTTTCC
>JADJSZ010000045.1 GCA_016711405.1 Candidatus Hadersleviella danica
GAGCACCTCAGCCTCAGAAATTCTTCATTAAATTTTGACCTCTTCCAGCTTGCCTGTGCCGATGTAGGTGGCATTGTTGGGCTGGCTGAGCCGTTGCATGGTCGCCCCGACGACTTCGAGGACCCCAATATTCAATGAAGCAGGCCAATTCTCTTACTGCGGGCTGTCCTCGCTCATTAAAGGGGTTTCGGAACGCAGTTCTGTGCCAATAAGGAAGGCACGTTCCTGTTTACTTTTGACAGTTTTGATATACATGAAGCTATTAGGGCTACCTAGTCAGCAGCCCAGCTAGTCAACTACTTTGGCTTTTAGCTGACTGTTCTGACAAAGTGACCTAGCTAATCCAAGCAAGCCTGTGACATTCAGGTTGCGGTTGTGTTCGACTTCGGTATTCGTAGCGCACCTGCCGCTTTTGTTTGGGCAGCAGTAGGATGTACCATTTGAGCATGTTTAAATCGCTCTGAAAGCCGCGGCGGGGGCTGGGGACGTAACGGTTGGACTTTTTATCTCTTCATGGCGACTAACGAGAATGTTATCCACCTCAATGGTGGCTCTGGATTGGTCTAACCCAGCTCTCTAAAACTTAATCTCAGCCATAGCGCAAGCGGCGGCTTGTCGCTAAAGGGAACTTTTTGTCTACTTCGCGTTTGGTAAATTCACGGCCAGGCTGTAAGCCGCTCACACGCCAAATAAAAGAGTTCCAGTTCGCCCGCCGTCGGGGTGTAAGCCACGGCCGTTTGGCCAATGTACTCCTCTTGCACAAACAGATTCGTCTGGCCAGCCAGCAAAGGGCTGGGACTATCATTGGTCAATTTCACCCGACGGTAAACAGCATCAGTATGTTGGGGAATGGCGATACCGATCGAGGTTTGGCCCACAGCGGGATTGGGCGATGAGTCGTCTTGTAGGGGAGCCATCGCTGGGAATATCCAACGAGCCACCCACCTCGAAGGTCACGGCCGTGCCGCTGCTGGAAACCTCGGCCGTGGCCACTTCCGCCACCGCCATTTCCATCACTTGAGCCACTCCAGCCCCGGCATCAAAGTATATTCCTCGGCGACCATTTTGGCTCGCGGGGCAGGAAACGAGGCGACCATCAGGCGCACCATTTTGCGGCGGAGGCACATACATCAAATCAATGAGGTGCAAATCAGACGGCGCTGGTTGAGCGCGGGAGCGACCCGTGAAACTATCCAGCACATCTTCCCAATTTTCCGCTGCTTTGGGTGATTTGGGCGATATCGTTAAACTCTACAGCTGGTTCGTCGCTGCGTTTATGACGCACATCATGCAGCGGATGCCAGCCCAGCAGATTGACCATAGCAAGGTCAACTCAGTAAATTCCCCTTCGCTCAATACTTCAATTTCAACGGTGGCTTTGGCGTTGTTGTTGCGGGCGGGCACTTTGCCACTGTTTGGGATTCCTGCAAGAGTCTTTGCAAGCGGCGTGTAATCTGGCGGTTGGCTGTTCGATTTCCCGCTGGCGGGTTTTTAATCACCTACGTCTTGCTCGAGCAAAAGGCGACCAACTCCCTTGCTGTTCCACGGTGGAACGACCGCGAGAGCCAGCGGCGTAGGCGGCTACCGTAGCTTCCCACAAACCGACCGTGTGCCCGGCGTGGGTGTTCAGGATGGCCAACTCGCCCCTCCAACGTAGCTAACTCATCTTGCCCCACCTGAATCGCCTCTTCTATCTCGCACCCGCTCGGCGAGGTTTGTTCATAAAAGCGGTAGGCCACATCGACCTGCGGATGCGCACCCATGCCGTGCCTTGCCCCCGCCACGCGCGACAAATTCGCGGTCAAGCGTGAGGGTGCAGTTGTCAAAAGAAGGAGTTGTTGGGGAGTCCAGTTTGGTCGAGGACAACCGTGCCTTTCCGAATAACGCGGGCAGGTCGGGAAAAACAGTCACGGCCGAAATGTAGGAAGTGAGGAGTTGTCATATGGTTTTTTCTGTTCCGGCAAGTGTTTGCTAATTGAGTGGTGGTCTGTCTTTGACCAAAAATCTTCATCATGCTCCACATTAAAGACCTTAGAAGTGGAGGTTGGCGATCCACTGTTTACCTTCTTAGGTGATGGCCAAATAGCGCAGGCATCTTTGATGTGCGGTACAACTACCCCAGTAAAATTGCGTATAGCTACGTCGTAATCCGCGGGGTTGGTGCTTAGCCAATGCGGGCGTTCACACCTGTTTCCTAGAAATTCATAGTGGGGGGGGCGGGGATTTTGCGGACATGGTTAGGGGTCATGGTTGGCCGACAAAATCGGCCGCGCATGTCAACCCGCCATGGGTGGCCGTTTGGTCATAAAAGTCCCCATCTGGAATGGGAAAGCGGGTCATTTCGATGCTATTGGATGATTTGGTCCGCATCAACCGCAAACATCTTCCCGCCAAACCGCTCTTTGATAAACAATTTGGCGCGGTCTACATGGTAGGGTTGTAAGGCGGCGTCCGACAAATCGGCTGGGATTTGGATGGTTTCGTTGCCAATGCCTGTAGCGATGATGTTGTTGTGGTCGGACGTGCAAATCCCCTTGACATAGCCAATGTCTTGGCACAATAAAGCCATCATAAAATGCACCCAATCCTTGGGTGTTACACCACTCATCGACCAAATTAACGCCCTTCAGAATGGATTGGCCAACCATCGTGACCATGAAAATGGTATGGTCTACGTTATGGGAGGCGTTGGAGTTGGCGATATTCTCCCGAGCAAGATAGCCGCCCACTCAATCATGTTGCCATATTGCAGTTCTAAGATGCCGATAGGTTTGAGAGTAAGCTGATTGCAACTCGTGGATGAAATGCTAATAACGACGCGCTGAATGTTCAACATGAAGTATCCCTTTGGTGTAGTAATTGGAATGTTATCCACAATATCATTGGATAAGCCGTTATTTGTCTAGGTAAGTGCTAGATATTGACCTGTGGGCAGCCTAGTCCACGACTCTCTGTGCGCCCTTACCCTGTGGGGCAGGGATTTGGGACGCTTCTACCTCCTGTCCCAGTCCCTAACCAAAGTTAAAAGTATGGCTTGTTGTGTAAGAAGAGAGTTAAAAAGGGAGGGTCTGTTTGCATTACGGCCGCATCCTGCTAAAATCTTCTCAGGCTCCCTCCCGAGGTGGTAAGGACATCGCCCGATGCACCTGCCACCTATTTTTTTGCCTAACGGCCGTGAACAACCCACACACGGCTTCCCCCGCAATCTTCAATTAGCAATAGATAAGTAAGCCGCAAATGGCTTGCCCACAAGCCAAGGTGTGCTATACTTTCAGGCTCCCTCGAGGTGGTAAGGACATCGCCCGATGCACCTGCCACCTTTTTTTGCCTAACGGACGAGGAATGAGCCATTCCCCACCAAAATCTCAACTGAAAACATTGCTTTGGCCGTGCAAAGGGCTGGCTCTCTGCTACGATTGGCTTATTAAACTGGCTCTTGTCTATGCTACCCAAGAGTTTTATGCCACTCCCCACTCCTCTTCCCCCGAAGCCCTTTACCATGCCTGCTCCCCACACATTGCCCTTTGCCACCACAGCCGAACTCCCTGCCACGGCCGAGGTCATTATCCGGCCAGCCCCGCGCCGTAGAGGCAATTCGTTTTGGGATTGGCATTCAGCACGAGGGCTATAACCTGTTTGCCCTCGGCCGCAATGGGGTGGGCGAGGCTACGGCTCACCCACTTCTTGCATCGCAAAGCAGGGCGGAGCCAACCCCTGACGACTGGTGTTATGTCAACAACTTTAGCCAAACCCACCAACCGCGCACCTTGCGGTTGGCGGCAGGGCAAGCGGCCGTGTTTGCCCAAACCATCAAAAACTGGGTGGCAGATTTGCAAAGCAGCTTGATGGCCGCTTTGAGCAGTGAAGAGCATCAACGGCAGAGAACAACCCTTCAGCAACAACTCGCCCAACGGGAAGGGCAAGTCTTAGAAGAGGTGAAGCGGCAGGCCAAAGCGCAAAATATCGCCGTTATTCACACGCCACAAGGGGTGGCTTTTGCTCCCCTGCGCCACGGCGAGGTGGTGGGGCCCGATGAGTTTATGAAAATGGAGCCAGCCGAACAGGAGGCCATCGAGCAAGTTGTCAAAACCTTGCAACAGACTTTGCAGGAGATGTTGCGCCAAATGCCCCAATGGCATTTAGAGGCGGAGCAAGCATTGCAGAATTGAGCCAGAACACCGCCCTTGTGCCATCCAGCACCTGTTTGACAAGTTGCGGCAAAGCTACGGCCGCCAAGAAGCGGTCGTTGGCTCATCTCGAGGAATGCAGGCCGATGTGCTGGAAAATGTGGTGCTTTTCTTGCGCTCGCAAGAGGAAGAAAGCGATGAAGAGAGCCAAAAAAGCCAGTTGCAACGGTATCAAATCAATGTCTTGGTAGACCATAGCCAAACGCGGGGCGCCAGTGGTTTATGAAGATTTGCCCACCCCATGCCAATCTCATCGGCCGCTGGAGCATATTTCCCATATGGGAACCCTCTGACCGATTTTACGCTCATTCTATGGGGGGCGTTGCACAAGGCCAATGGGGGTATTTGGTGGTTGATGCGCGCAAACTTTTGCTCCAAAACCATGCGTGGGAAGGGCTTAAACAGGCGTTGCGGGCGGGGAAATTCGCATTGAATCCGCTGGGGCAAATTTACAGCATGGTCAGCACTGTTTCACTGGAACCAGAGCCAATCCCGCTCAAAGTTAAAGTGGTGCTGATGGGGGAGCGGGAACTTATTACACCCTCGCCCAATTTGACCCCGATTTTGAGGGAGTTGTTCAAAGTCGCGGCCGAGTGGAAGATGATATGATGCGCGACGATGGGACCAGAACTGGAATATGCCCAACTGATGGCGGGTTTGGTGCGCAAGGAACAGTTGCGCCATTTGACCAAGCGGCCGTGGGGCGCATCATCGAACACAGTGCCCGGCTGGCGGGCGATGCCTACAACTCACGACACGGTATTCACAGCATCCGCAACACCTTGCACGAGTCTGATTATTGGGCGGCCGAGGCTGGCCGCGAAACCATCACCCGTGCCGATGTGAGCAAGCGATTGCGGCGCGGGAATACCACGCCAGTCGGGTGCGCGAGCGGTCGCTGGAGGCGATTACCGAAGGGCAAATTTTGATTGACACGCAAGGAAGCTATTGGCCAAATCAATGGGCTGGCCGTGTTGCAGTTGGACGATTATCGCTTCGGCCGTCCCAATCGCATCACCGCGCGCGTGCGTTTGGGCAAGGGCGAGGTGGTGGATATTGAACGGCAAGTGGAGATGGGTGGCCCCATCCACAGCAAGGGAGTGATGATTTTGGCGGGATATGTGGGGGCGCAATATGCGGCCGAACGGCCGCTGGCTCTCTCGGCCACGCTCGTTTTTGAGCAATCGTATGGGGGGTGGAGGGGGACAGTGCTTCCTCGGCCGAATTATACGCCCTCGTCTCCGCCTTGGCCGAGTTGCCCTTGGCGCAAGGCTTTGCCGTGACGGGGTCGGTGAACCAGCACGGGCAGGTGCAAGTGATTGGCGGGGTGAATGAGAAAATCGAGGGCTTTTTCGATGTTTGCCGTGCCCAAGGGCTGACGGGTTCGCAAGGGGTGCTCATTCCTGTGGGCAATGTGCGCCACCTGATGCTAAACCCAGAGGTGGTGGCGGCCGTTGCCGCTGGCCAGTTCCATATCTACCCCATTCGCCATGTGGATGAGGGGTTGGCTCTCTTGTTGAGGCGACCAGCGCGAGATTCACGCCCTTGTGGTGGCGCGGCTAGAACGTTTGTTGGAACAACAGAAGGAGAGAGAGGGAAGTGATACAAAGGACGAAGGACGATGTACGAGGACGAAATTGCTCCGACAACATCGTATTCGTAATCCGTACTTCGTAATTCGCCCTTCTCCTAACTGATTTCCGTGCCCACGGCCGTTTCAGGGAGCCACTAACAGGGTTCGAGCAGGCCGGCTCAAGCCCGAAAAGATGCGGATGGAAGGTGGGGTGGGCGGCCGTCAGCGAGAGCATTTCTTGCACTTTGCTGGCCATCCCCCTGTCACATCTGTCCCCGCGAGCCGCCGAGGGCGGGAGCGATGGCAACAAATTGGCGGCCGTGATGCGGGAATGACCGGTACCTGTCTGGTCGTACACGCCCACTGTCTCGCCCGCCAAGAGGAGCCAACGCGGCCGTAGTTCGGCCGTTAAATCCCCATCACCTCTTCCGTGGAAATAATTGTCCCCCGCACCGTGTCAAAGCGACATCGCCGCCATAAACGAGGGCAACACGCCCGCCAACGCCGCTTGCCGGGGGCGACGGCCATCTGTTGGATGCGGCCGTCGACGACCACGGCCGAAGCGCAGGGTTGCCAGCTCACCGTGGCCACGCCTTCGGCCAGCAGGGCGGCGGCGACACGCCTGTTCAGGCGGGCGGCGGCATCGCTCACCTCGGCGAAACCGAGCCATTGCGCGGGCCGTGGCTACCCCTTGGGCGCGTGCCATGTTTGGCTCCCGCCACATGGCCGGAGCCGCTCCCATGTCCTAAAACAAGTTGCAGGTGGGGTTGAGCTTGTCGCGCACGGGCAATTTCATGTGCTAATCGCGCCAGCACATCTTCGCGCACCGTTTCCGCTTGCGTCTTATCCGTTATCAGCGAACCGCCGAGTTTCAGGAAAATGGCTGTCATTTTACTTTCGTGTGTTTCTAACTCGCCAATGGCACGGTGTTTACTGATTCAGCCCATCCAAGATGGCGTTTTGGGCGGCCCACATGGTGGCCTCTTCCTCAGGTTCGGCGTGGTCGTGGCCGAGAAGGTGGAGCACACCATGCACCGTCAGCAGGCGCAATTCGGCCAGGTGCTGTGCCCTTGCTCCGGCCGCTTGCCGCGCCGCATAAGGCACGGAAATGGCGATGTCGCCGAGGTAGTTGCCCTCGGCCGTGCCCCCACTCCTCATCCTCTAACTCATCGTCCTCATCTTCCTCCTCCTCTAACTCATCGGGTAGCTCTTCCCATTCCTCGGCTTCGTTGGGGAAACTCAGCACATCGGTTGAGTGAGCAAAATGGTGAGCGCGGCTGGGGGTTGTACCCCTTGTTGGCGCAAAGCGGCCGTAGCGGCCGTCAATAATTCCGTTTCCAAATTGGCAATGTCTAGCTCAATTTCAGCTTGAATTTCAATGTGATAAGTCATGGGAATTTATGTGAGATAGAGTGTAGAGATAGAGATAGAGGGAGGGCTTAGAGGGTGGAACGACTACGTTTCCCTCTATCTCTATCTCCAATCTCTATCTTTTTACAAAGCGAGCCGAGCCAGCCCCATCTTTTGCCGTTCTTCGGCCACGCGGGGGTCTTCTAAATAATCGTCGAGTGGCAGGAGCGGTCGAGAAGCGACGGCCGTCGGGGGCAATTTCGATAATGCGATTGGCAATCGTCCGCACAAACTCATGGTCGTGCGAGGCGAAAACGACAATTTCGGGATAGCGGATGAGTCCCTCGTTTAGGGCGGTGATAGCCTCGAGGTCGAGGTGATTGGTCGGCTCGTCCATCACCAGCGCATTCGCCCCACTTAGCATCATGCGGGCCAGCATACAGCGCACTTTTTCACCACCCGATAGCACGGTGGCATTTTTAAGCGCTTCGTCGCCCGTGAAGAGCATTCGGCCGAGCCAGCCCCGTGCAAATTGCTCCCCTTCATCTTTGGGGGCATATTGCAAAATCCACTCCACCAGCCGCAAATCATCTTGGAAAAAATCGCTATTTTCCTTGGGCAAATAGCTCGGTTTAATGGTCACACCCCATTTCACCTCGCCGCTATCGGGTTGAAGACGGCCGCCCAACAGCTCAAACAGCGTCGTTTTTACCAAGTCATTTTGGCAAATAATGGCGATTTTATCCCCCTGATGCACTTCCAAATTAAAATCGTGCAGAACCACCTGCCCCTCATCCCCCTTTTTGTTCACATGGACAGCTTGCAAAATAACGTTACCACACGGCCGGTCAGGCTTAAAATCCACATAAGGGAATTTGCGGATGGAAGTCGGCAAATCATCCACCGTTAGCTTATCAATGAGCTTTTTTGCGGGAGGTGGCTTGCTTGGCTTTGGAGGCGTTGGAACTAAAGCGCAACACAAAGCGTTGCAATTCAGCCAATTTGTCTTCCCGCTTTTTGCTTTGTTCCTTCAACTGGCGGGCACTCATTTGGCTCGATTGGTACCAGAAATCGTAATTGCCCACGTAGAGCCGAATTTGCCCAAAATCAATGTCGGCAATGTGGGTGCAGACATTGTTCAGAAATGGCGGTCATGGGGAGACGACGATAACGGTGTTCTCGAAGTTAATCAGGAACTCTTCCAGCCAGCGGATGGTGGGCAAATCCAAGTTGTTGGTTGGCTCGTCGAGGAGCAAAATGTCGGGATTGCCAAACAGGGCTTGGGCGAGCAGAACGCGCACTTTGTCGCCTGCTTCCAAGTCGGCCATCTGCTTGGGGTGGTGCGCCGCATCCAGCCCCAAGTTGATGAGGAGCCGTTCCGCCTCGTATTCCGCTTCGTAGCCGTTTAGTTCGGCGAATTCCGTCTCGAGGTCGGCCGCTCTCAACCCATCCTCCTCGCTGAAATCGGGCTTGGCATAAAGCGCGTCGCGCTCCTTCATCACCTCGTACAATTTGCCGTGGCCCAAAATGACAGTTTCGATGGCGGTGTAGTCGTCGAAGGCGAATTGGTCTTGGCGCAAAACAGCCAGCCGCGCCCCGGCGGGCATGTTAATTTGCCCCGTGGTCGCTTCGATTTCGCCCGAGAGGATTTTGAGGAAGGTGGATTTGCCCGCCCCATTTGCGCCAATTAGCCCATAGCAGTTGCCGGGGATAAATTGGAGGTTAACTTCTTTGAAGAGGAACTTTGTTCCAAAGGTAAGGCTGAGGTTACTAACAGTTATCATTGCTTAAAGGTTATTCGTTATTGGTTACTGGTTATTGGCTCGGTTGAGGCATGACCTATTTGCTCATTGCTCATTGACGTGCATTTATTTCTTCCACTTGCGGCCGACGTCCCGTCGGCCGCTGTCGCGCCGTTCTCCGTCCCGCCGAGGGGCTTCCGCCTCGCGGCGGTGGTCGCGCTCGCGCTCCTCCTCCGCAGGCATTTGGGGCAAGGGGGCTGGGGCGTGGAGGGTTTCTTGGTAATGGTCGTCGAGGAGCATGGCCAAAACGGCCAGCCCATCTTCGTCCTCATCGGCCGCCAATTGGGCGGCCATGTCGCGGAAACGTTGCATCCGCTCAATTTGGAGCTTGTCACGGCCGCGTAACTTCGTCTCCAGCATCGTCCGTAAACGGCCGCCAACCACCCGCGCCAAATCCGCTTCGGTGGGCACAGGCCTCTGCTCCAAGTTGATTTTGTACTGCTTGGCAATCTTGAACAGCTTCATCTCCTCCAACCCTTCGGCGAGAGTAACGGCCGTGCCACTGGCTCCTGCCCGCCCCGTGCGCCCCGCCCGATGAATATACTGCTAATTGTCGTCGGGGGGTTCGTATTGGAACACATGGGAAAGCTCTGGAATATCCAACCCCCGCGCCGCCACATCGGTGGCCACCAAAAAGCGCAATGTGCCATCGCGCAACCGTTGCAACACCCGCTCCCGCTCCGCCTGCGACAAATCGGAGCTGAGTTGGTCAGCATCGTAGCCGAAGCGTTGGAGCACAACGGCCACATAGTTCACTTTTTGGCGCGTGTTGGCAAAAATAATGGCCGAGGCGGGGTTTTCCAGCTCGATAATTCGCACCAAAATGCGGTCTTTTTCCATGAGCGGCACGTTGTAAACCACATGCGCTACATCCGCCACATGAATGACATCTTCGCTTAAATTGAGGAAAGCGGGTTGGCGCAAAAATTCATCGGCCAAGCGGCGCACATGGGGGGGGAAGGTGGCCGAAAACATGGCACTGTGGACGCGGTGCTGGGGCAAATACCGCTTCACTTGGCGCATGTCGGGGTAAAACCCCATCGAAAGCATTCGGTCAGCTTCGTCAAAGACGAGTTTGGTCAGCGCATCCAGCCGCAATGAGCCACGCATGAGGTGGTCTAGCACCCGCCCCGGCGTGCCCACAATAATATGTGCCCCTTTCTTGAACGCCTTGATTTGCCCTTCGTATTTCACCCCGCCATACACAGCCACGATGTTGACCCCAGGCCACGGCCAACATCTCGCCTCGGCTTGCACTTGCACGGCCAATTCGCGGGTAGGCACCAGAATTAGCGCTTGGCAAGCGTCGTCGAGGGGGTCTATGTTGTTGAGGATGGGCAGGATAAAAGCGGCCGTTTTGCCGCTCCCCGTCTTGGCTTGGGCCATAATGTCTTGCCCCGCCAGCATGTAGGATGGCTGTGCTTTGCATTAGGGTGAGCGATTGCCACCCCGTCGGCCGCAGGGCATCCTGCAACAATTCGGGCAATTCATGGATGGCAATCGGGGAGGGTTTCGTTGGTCATGGGGGATGAGATGTATATTGGTATATGAGTGTAGAGGTATATTGGTGGTGGGGTGGCTTACATATACACCAATATACGACTTACAAATATACCCCAATAACCGCCCCAAGTTTCCTTGGGGCGGCGGGGGAGTGGTATATGTGTAGAGGTATATTGGTGGTATGGTGGCTTAATAGACAAATACACCAATAGACGAATATACACCCATAACCTGTAATTCCTCTACAGAAATTCCCAATATGTTGGCGAGCGCCACAGGCTGGAGAGGAGCAGTTCGCGCACGCCGATGAGTTCTTTGGGCAACCGGTCGTAGAGCTTCACAAACAACTCTTCGTGGGAAAGCACCTCTTCCTTCCACTTTTCCACATCCACTGACATGACCGCTTGGAATTGCTCGTGGGTGAAATCGGAGCCGCGCCAGTCGAAATCTTTGTAGCGGGGCATCCAACCAATCGGGCTTTCGATGGCCACGGCATGGCCGTGGGTGCGCTCGACAATCCACTTGAGGACGCGCATGTTTTCGCCGAAGCCGGGCCACAGCCATTTGCCGGTTTCGTCTTGGCGGAACCAGTTGACGCAGAAAATGCGGGGTGGGTGGGGCAATTCACGGCCGAATTGCAACCAGTGATTGAAATAACTGGCCATGTGATAACCCACAAAGGGCAACATCGCCATGGGGTCGCGGCGCACTTGGGTGGAGGCATCGGCCGCGGCGGCCGTTGGTTCTGAACCCATCGTCGCCCCCGCATAGACGCCGTACATCCAGTTGAACGATTGATAGACCAACGGCACAGTGTCTTTGCGACGGCCGCCGAAAATAATGGCACTAATCGGCACACCCGCAGGGTTTTCCCATTCAGGGTCAATCACAGGGCATTGGCTGGCGGGGGCTGTAAAGCGGGCGTTGGGATGGGCCGCTTTACGGCCGCAACCGGGTGTCCACGGCTGGCCCAGCCAATCAATCGCCTCGGCGGGGGTATCGGTCATGCCTTCCCACCACACATCTCCCTCGGGGTCAGGGCGACATTGGTGAAGATGGCGTTGCGTGCGCAAGCATCCATCGCGCTCGAATTGGTCTTGTAGGATGTGCCCGAGCCACCCCAAGAAGCCAGTCTCGGGTTGATGGCGCGGAGTTCGCCACTGCCATTGGGCTTGAGCCATGCGATGTCATCCCCAATGGTGGTCACTTTCCACCCTTCCATTTCGGCGGGTGGGTTGAGCATGGCGAAGTTGGTTTTGCCGCAAGCACTGGGAAAAGCGGCCGCGACATACGTTTTTTCGCCGTGTGGGTCTTCCACGCCCAAAATGAGCATGTGTTCGGCCAACCACCCCTCATCCAAAGCCATTTTAGAGGCGATGCGGAGCGCCAAGCATTTTTTGCCGAGCAACGCATTGCCACCGTAGCCACTCCCATACGACCAAATGGAACGCTCTTCGGGGAAGTGGACGATGTATTTGGTCTCTTTGTTGCTGAAATACGGCATCCGCTTGACCAGCGGGCCAGTGGTGCGCCGACCGAGTGGACGCAGGGCACAAACGCTTCTTCGGTGCCGAGCATCCACACGGCCGCATCCACCCGCGCCATAATCCGCATATTGGCCACCACATAAGCGGAATCGGTCAGTTGAATGCCGATGTGGGCGATAGGCGAGCCGAGCGGCCCCATGCTGAAGGGGATGATGTACATGGTACGGCCGTGCATAGACCCTGCGAACAGGCCGTCTAACGTGTTGTGCATCTCTTTGGGGTCTACCCAATTGTTGGTTGTCGCTCATCTGCTTTTGCTGATACCGCAAATGTAGGTGCGGTTTTCCACCCGTGCCACATCGGTCGGGTCAGAGCGGCTCAGCTAGCTGTTGGGGCGCAGTTCTTCATTCAATTTAATAAAGGTACCGCTCTCTCGACGAGCCGTTGGCACATGAGGTTGTATTCGGCCTCGGAACCATCGCAAAAATAGATGCTATCGGGTTGGCACAAAGCCACCATGTCAGCAATCCATGTTTGGACAGCGCTATTTTTTAGCTGGGCGGGAAATGAAATGGTCATTATTTTTCTCCTGTTGATGCGGCTGGGAAGGGGTTGGGGTGGGGTAGATGTTTGCAATTTTAGTCGTTGGTTGTGAAACTGTACAGGGGGAAGGATACCCCCTCTGGCCGTTTTTGCCCCAGTGAGTATTGTCACGGCCGTTTGTGAAATTTGTCACAAGCCACCCCGCCCCGTGACAATGATAGCGATTTGACACTAGTGTGCTTGAGTGTATAGTCTATGGGTGTAGTGGTATGTTAAAATACACCACTATACCCCTACACCAATACACCACTCCCTTGCTTCCCCATGCGCCGTTACCTCATTCTGCTGGCCGTTTTGTTCACCTTGTTGGTCTTGGCCTTCGCTTTTGGGGTGGTTGTGCCCCTCCTCACGGCCGCGCTTCCCCCCACACCCTCCAACCCATCCACCCGCAATTGGGCGGGACTGCCCAGCCCACCTCGCCCACCCACGGCGGGGCAAAGCTGGGCCCCTTGCCCGTGCGCGATGTGCTGGCGCACAACGGCCTGCTCTGGTACGCCACAGGCGGTGGCCTGCTTGTGTGGGATGTGGCCCGGCCGACCACGCCCATTTCCGCGCCGAACACGGCCTGCCCAGCCACGAACTCACCGCTGTGGCGGCCGGATGCCCACGGCCGCATTTGGGTGGGGAGCGCGGGGGCGGGTGTGGCGCAGTATGACGGCCACGCATGGCAAATTTTCACCACCACCACTGGTCTGCCCAGCGATACCATCCACGATTTACTGACCCCCGCGGGGAACTGTTGGCGGGCACGGCCGCTGGCCTTGCCCAATTCGACCCCGCCCGCCACCGCTGGCAAGCCATAGGGCGTGCCGTTTGGCAAATCGCCCCCATCCCCATTCGCGCCATTTTGCCTCTTGGCTCCGAATTATGGCTGGCCACCCCCCAAGGCATCGAGTGGACGGACGGCCGTACATGGCGCACCTTCACCACGGCCGATGGCTTGCCCAGCCACGACATCACCGCTCTTGCCCACACGGCCGAGGGGGGTGGGGCGGGCAAAACTGAAGGGCTGGCATGGTGGGATGGGGCCATATGGCAGGCCATTCCCACCCTGCGCCACCCCGTCTTGGCACTAGCCACGGCCGCCGATGGGTCGTTGTGGGTGGGCAACGCCACGGGCACGAGCCAATTGGCCCACAGTGCGGCCGTGCCTGCCTTCTTCCCGCTCGCGGGAGAAACCTTTCTGCGCGAGGTTCAAGCCATTGCACCCTCGGCCGAGGGGGTGGCTAGGAACCGACAGTGGCGTGCATGGGCTGGCGGCTACAGGCGCATCACACACCCTCGCCCAGCCCAGCGCCCAGCCCTGCCACGGGGTTCTACGAAACCGATGGACAACTTTGGCTGACCACGGCCGAGGCACTCTACCAATTTGATGGAGCCAATTGGAACCTCATCCCTGCCCTGAATGAGCGGCCGACCCACCAGCTAACAGCTTTCGGCACAGATTCAGCGGGGGCTTGTGTTTTTCAACACGCCCGCCCAAGGGCTTTTCCAGGCCACGGGGCGGGGATTGCCGAGCAGAGCTGTGTCACGAGCGCGGAAGGGCACATTTATGGCTCCACCGTGCGCGGAGTGCGTTGGTCAGCCAGTGGCGTGGGGTGGCTCATCGCCCACGATGGGCTGTTTCGGCTCACGCCCCAAGGCGCAGGCTGGCGGTGATTTTGTCACGGCCGTTGGCTATCGCCCGCCTAGTCAGATGGCAGTGTGGGAGGAGGCTCTTTATTTTTTGCAAGAGGGGGTGTTGGCGAAGCCACGGCCAGCGGACTTGCGCCAGTGGCGGCTCCCACGGCCGCTTGGGTGGCACTCACACTGGGGCAAGATGGGGCGTTGTGGTTGGCCAACCCCACTGCTTTGGCGCGGTATGATGGGCAGGGGTGGCGTGAGTTTGAGGTGGATTGGCCGTTGCCCGCCACGGCCGTTATTCGCCAACTGACCGTGCAAGATGGCCTAAATTTGTGGCCGGCACGGATGGGGCTGGTCAATATGCCCACGGCTGGCTCTGGCTGACCACGGCCGATGGCTTGCCCGGCAAACGACATTACCCACCTGCACCTCGCCGCCGGCGGGGGTGGCTGGCACGGCCGCTGGTGTGCGGCGGTAAAGGACGAAGTACAAAGGACGAGCGATGAATACGAATTACTCGTTCGTACTTGTGTTCGTACTTCCGGTTAGTGTCTTTAGTTTTTCGCCATTGAAAAAATGAGGTTATTGAGGTATTAAGTTAGGGAATCAACGACTTCAAGGAGAATTCTCTAACATGAACCTAAGCGAACGGGAACAACAAATTTGGCGTATCCAACAAGCCAGTTGGCACAATCCACTCAATGAGCAATTGCAACAGCTTCTGCAAGAACGCACCTTAACCTGTACTCGTGTGACCCTTGAGCAGGCGTTGCGAGCGGAAACGAGCCAGTATTTAGAAGGTCTTGACCGTGAAGAGCGCCTCAGATGTCGTCGCTCAGGCTATTTTACCCGAACCACCGACACACCCTATGGGCGCATTGAAAAGCTATCCGTGCCCAAATTGCGTGCGGGCAACAAAGAGCGTTCATGGCAAATTTTAACCCGACACCAACGGAGCTTGAGTTGGTTGGTCAATATCGCCTGCTCCATGTTTCTCTCAGGCTTATCCATTCGTGATTTGCAAGAAGTGCTTTACGAGATAATGGGGACAGTGCTATCAAGACAAGCAATTAATACCATGACTCTCCAGATTGAAGCCCATCTGGTTCCCTATCTGAACCGCCCCATTGCCGCAACCCCTCCTGTCATCCTTGTGGATGGGGTCTGGGTCTCCATTCAGTACGCCATCGACCAGTATAAAGAAGACCGAGCGGGTCATGTGCGGCAGTGTCGCCAAGCACAAGAGCGGGTTCTGCTCACCGCTATGGCTCTTTGGCCAGATGGTAGGTGTGAGCTACTTGGCTTTCAAACGGCTGAAAAAGAAGAAGAGCAAACATGGCAGAGCTTGTTTGAGCGGTTAATCGCTCGTGGGCTAAACCCACAACAAGTGCAATTGCTCGTCAGCGACGGTTCAACAGGAGTTCTGGCCGCCATGGAAGCCGCTTTCCCTCTTACCCAACTGCAACGGTGCATCACCCATAAGGTACGAGGCATGGAACGCTATCTCTCCTACCAAGAACTTCCCACAGTCAGCCTGACAGGTGAATCACTCACCCTCACTGAGGCCAAGCGTCAGCGCTTGCAAGAGATTCAGACGGATGCCTATGAAATTTATAAGCAACCAACTCGAGCACAAGCGCTAGCACAGCGAGACTTGTTTGAAGCCAAGTGGCAGGTGCTGGAGCCTAAGGCTGTGCATAATTTCCTGTGGGGCTTTAAGCGCACGGTGGTTTTTTATGATTTTCCTGACATGTGGCATGTCCACATTCGGACAACGAATCATTTAGAGCGATTCTTCCGCGAATTTCGCACCCGAGCGGATGAATTCGGGGCTTTTTCGGATGAACTTTCTTGTTTAACTATTTTTTGGGCTTTAGCACAGAGATATGAGGCCAAGAAATGGCCTCCCTCTATGGCGAAAAACTCAAGACACTAACGCT
>JADJSZ010000046.1 GCA_016711405.1 Candidatus Hadersleviella danica
TCCAAAGCCCATGTGTGGGGTTACATTTTGGCCTGGCAATGGTGGCAATGAACTGGGTAGGATGGCCAAGCTGGGTGGGGCTGTCGTTGACGACCGTTAACCCCTGTAGGAGCGACGGGTGGAGCCGTTACCACCCACCGTGGTGCTAATAGCGCTATTGCTGATGGGATTAGCGGCCGTAACCCATGCTGTATAAATCCCTGTTGCGGTATAGGTATGGGCAACAGTGGCACCTTCGGCCACGTTGCCATCTCCAAAAGCCCATGTGTAGGTTACATGTTGGCCAGCGGCAATGGTGGCGGTGAATTGGGTGGGATGGCAAAGCTGGGTGGGGCTGTCGTTGACGGCCGTTAACCCACTAATGGGAGTGACGGGGGGAGCCGTTACCACCACCGTGGTGCTAATAGCGCTATTGCTGATGGGATTAGCGGCCGTAACCCATGCTGTATAAGTGCCTGTTGCGGCATAGGTATGGGTAACAGTGGCACCTTCGGCCATGTTGCCATCTCCAAAAGCCCATGTGTAGGTTACATTTTGGCCAGCGGCAATGGTGGCGGTGAATTGGGTGGGATGGCCAAGCTGGGTGGGGCTGTCGTTGACGGCCGTTAACCCACTAATGGGAGTGACGGGCGGAGCCGTTACCACCACCGTGGTGCTAATGGCGCTATTGCTGATGGGATTAGCGGCCGTAACCCATGCTGTATAAGTGCCTGTTGTGGCATAGGTGTGCATCGGCGTGGCTCCCTGCCCCACAGACCCATCGCCAAAGTCCCATGTGTAAGCCACATATTGGCCAGAAGCAATGGTAGCGGTGAAGTATGTGGGCTGGCCGAGCAATGTTGGGCTGTCGTTGACGGCCGTTAACCCACTAATGGGTGTGATGTTTGTGCCATCGTTGACCCATATTTCAACGCCGTTTTCTCCCCCCAAAAGCATATCTATATCACCATCATTATCTAGGTCTCCCAAACCTATCGCAGAGGCAGGGGATAAAACTTGGGGACTGAGATTAAAAAACCCTGCGCCATTATTAAGCCAAAGGAGGGTTGGGAAGAGGAAATTTGCCGTCACCAAATCCAAATCCCCATCACCGTCTATATCGGCTAATTGGCACTCATAATGATTCCCCCCTAAAGATTGACCGTTAAGGGTAAAGAAGCCATTGCCATTATTCAACCAAAGCTGGGTAAACTCTTCATATCTACAAGTGATAATATCTACATACCCATCCCCATTTACATCTCCTATACCAAGGTTATATTGATCGCCCAATGATTGGCCTGTATTGGCAAACACCCCCGTGCCATCGTTCAGCCAAATCTGGCCCGGAGTTAGAATGACAGCATCTAAATCGCCATCATTATCGACATCAACCAGTTTGCTGGTTTCATTCCAATCCACATTGAGCGATTGCACACCCAAAGTTAGGTTGCCTGTGCCGTCGTTGAGCCAGATTTGGTTTTGGTCATAGAGAGTATTAAAAACAACATCAAAATCCCCATCCCCATCAATATCCCCTATATCCAACCCACGCACATAGTCAACAATAAATGATTGTTCTACCGTAAAATTTCCTAAACCATCGTTTATTAAAACACGAGCTAAGCCATTGTCGTTGTAATTGCCCACGACAATATCTAAATCACCATCATTGTCCAAATCACCTACGGCCGCTCTATCATAACTACCACCAAGGATCTGCATACTTGGCCAGAAATTATTTTGGCCATCATTAAACCAAATCCGATTGTTAGAGGACACGCCTTGCAGACCTATATGCAAAATATCCATATAACTGTCCTGATTAAAATCACCTACATGGATCTGGCTGACAAAGTTTTGGTTAAGAGCTTGGTTGGTAGGTGTAAATTGGCCACTACTGGGAGCAACGGCCGTTCTAAATTGCCAAACAGTCGGCTGTGCTAACTCTTCCCCACTTAAATTTTGTGTCCCTGTCGTCACACTCACTTGCACAAAATCCCCCGCAGGAAACGGCCGTGATGGGCTTGATTGTCGTTGGCAGAATGGGTTGGTCAAATAATGCGCTCACGGCCGTTGTGACAGGAACCGTATGGCTATTGGCCGTTGGATAATGGCTCACCAGCAAAGGAGGAGCCATCTGTTGAAGGGCTGACACAGGTTGTAGAGAGCTATTGAACAAGTTCAATAAATGACCCAACAAGACAAGGGTTAGCAAAGGCAAGGAAACGAGAGACAAAATTCTTTGTTGCATGGAGCACCTCCTAAATAACGAAATGGTTAACAATTAGGGTTGCCCTATTCCCCTAACAAGCCGTAGATAGTCATCGCGGCGCGTTTGCCTTTGACGGTGATGTTGGGGAACGGCCGTGCCTCTAACGCCACAGTCGCTTTGGCCTGCTCATACGTTGGTTCGCTGACCAAAATAGAGGCTCCTAACTCCTTCGTTTTGTCTTGCAAGCGGGCGGCAAGGTTCACCGTGTCGCCAATGACGGTGTATTCGAGCCGCTCTTGGCCGCCCACGTTGCCCGCAATAACTGCGCCCGTGGCCAGCCCCACCCCAATGCGAATGTTGACGGGGTAGGGGTGGCGTTCATTAAATGAGGCGAGGGCGTGTTGCATGGCAAAGGCGGCCGAAACCCCTTGCGCGGCGTGGTGCGGGATTGGGTTGAGCGGTGTGCCAAAGATGGCCAACAGCGAATCCCCCCCGAACTTGTTGACAATGCCTCCGTGCGCCACCACCAGCTTGACCATCTCACTCATATAAAGGTTCAGCAAAGTGATTAGCTCTTGGGGGGGCAATGTTTCCGAAATGGTGGTGAAGTCGCGGATATCGGAGAACAGTACGGTGCAATCAACCAACTCGCCGCCCAGTTTGGCGCCATCTTGCAAGGCGGCGCGAGCCACTTCGGGGCTTACGTACAGGTTGAGCAGGTTGCGGAGCATCTCGCCCTGCCGCAAGCCATGCACCATGTCGTTGAACCGTTGGCTGAGATAGCCTAGCTCATCTTTGCTGGTGACGGGCACTTGCACATCTAAGTTGTTGCCCGCCACTTCGCTCATGGCCAGTTGCAATTGGCTGATGTTGTGCAGAATGCCTCGGGTCATGAAGATGGCGATAGAGATGCTGGCCAAGATGCCAAAGCCAAGGATGAACCCTTGCAGAAGGCGCAGGTTCTGCAACAGCAGGGCGGGGTTTTCGGCCGTGGACAATAAGACCGCTCGCCCCCATGTGGCTTGCGCCAACAGGGCGGGTGGCAACACACTGACTAGCAAAAAGACGGCCAAGAAGCGAGGCAGGTGGGTAAAGGTGAAGGAGGAGCCGGCCGTGAGTTGTCCGTGGGGGAAGAACAGGCGAATCATCGGCCGCCAAATCACATCCATGCAAAAATAAACGAGCGTGACCGAGAAGACACCGCCTACACCTGTGATGCCGAAAAGCGACCGTAAGCTTTGCCCACCCCACACCCCACCAAACCAACCATCAGCCAGACAAAACCAGAAATGAGGGTGGTGGTGATGGGATAGTTCAACCCAAACGGCGCACAGGGGGGGGCACAGCTTCGGCCGAGAGACCCGTTTGTACTTTTTCTGCCCAGTTGATAATTTTGCGGTCGTTGCGCCAGTTTAGGCCGATGCCAATGGCGAAGGTAATGACCATGATGACGGCAAATTGGATGTACGCGGCCGTGGGCAAGGGGGCCCTTTCAGCGGCCGAAGAGGGCGGCAGGGGGTCTATCTGGGAAAAATAGAGAAAGGTGAGCAGGGCGGCCAAACCATTGATGATGTAGATAGCCCAATTGACCTGACGGAAGACTTTTTTGGCAATAGATGTGTGTGGCATACACAGGATTGTAGCAGGGGGGAGGGTTGGAGAGGTAGAGGGGAGGGGGCGATGACCTGATTAGAACACCTTGGCCGTTCACCCCTTGGTAGGGGTAGGCCTTGTCCCTCTTCAGGGATAAATATGCCTACCCAACTCGCTGGGCAACCACAAGGGTTGCCCCTACGATACTTGCTACCCCCTTCCTACTCAAACGAGACCAACGCCGCGCCGTACACTTCTTCCCCCGTCAAATCATAAATGTGCAAGGCGTATTGGCTGACAAGGTAGAGGTAGTTGCCATCTATGGCGCTGTGCGTGAAATAGGTTTCGTCCGACGCGGCCGTGATTTCATACAAATAGGCTGGCTGGCTGGGGTCGGCCGTGTCATACACCACCAAATCATTCGCCCATGAGAGGTAGAGGCGGTCGGCCGTTTGTTGCATCAGAGCACCATAACCTGAGGGGTTACTCCCCAAATAGTCGCGCAAATGGGCCAACTCGTTCAGCGGCACAGCAGACAAGGAGTTGCCAGCCACATACAACATCTCTTCTTGGGCTTGGATGTTCCAAATAGGCAGATTCTCAAACTCGTAGATTCGGCCGAGGTCGGCCGTGGGGGGCAACGGAATCTCGCGCACTGCACTCTCGCACCAGCCTGTGCGAAAATTGCACCCGCTTCGGCTAGCGTAGAGCGTGTCGGCCGTGGCGGTCAACTTATCAAAGCGTTCAGGCCACGTAATAACCAGCACAGGGGTGGCGGGATCGGCCATGTCGTAGACGGCCGTCGTCTCCCAGTCGGCGATATAGAGGTACGAACCATGCCAAAGTAAGCTTTGTGGAGCGAATGTGACGGGCAAGGTTGCCGTTAAGGCGGGTTGGCGTGGGTCGCTCAAGCTCAGCACTAGCACGGCCGACTCAATATCTGCCCCCGTAGTGGGGTCGTACCCATAATATTGGCTGGCCACCAGCCAATCGCCCACCGCCTGCACGTTGTAGAAAATTCCGCCTGTCACATAACTCCCCACCTGTTCTGGTTGGAGCGGGTCGCTGATGTCTACAATGTGTATTTGGTTGCCAAAAGGCACATAGGCGAACTCTCCACTAATAAAACTGGGGGGGGTACTGTTTTCGGGGGAGTTGGCTCGCTCGCAAGCGACGGACAAAGGGAGCCAGAAGCTCAGAAGGGCAAGAACAACAAGACGGGAAAGTGAGTGAGTGTTCATGCGCCCTAGCGTAGCGCAAAACGGCCGTGTCGTTTTGGACGTTTGGGCGGCGTTTGGGATACGGAAAGGGACTAGGGACTAGGGACAGCCGCTAGTCCCCAGTCCTCCCGTCCCTAGTCCCCCGTCCTCTCCCCCTCCCATTTAGCTCGGTTGGCCGCCCGGCCGAGTTTGCCGCTCGACGTTTTAATGAGCCAACGCTCGTCTACCAGATGGACATAGCTGGCCGTCACCTGTGCTTGCTGGGCCACAGCTTGGCGGATGGCGCGTTGCATGGCCGTGGGGTTCGCTTGCCCCTCGGCCGTCAACTCTGCCACCACCGCCACCAACTCCGTTCCTTCGCGCTCGTCGGGCACACCAAAGACGACAACGCGGCCGGGATGCACCCCCGCCACCTCATTCACAATCGCCTCAATGTCTTGCGGGTAAATGTTCTTACCCGCGTTGATGATGAGGTCTTTGGCACGGCCGACGATGTAAATTTCCCCATCGGCGATGTAGCCCATGTCTCCCGTGCGAAACCAACCCTCTTGCCACGGGTCTAAATCGGGGCGGTTGTAGTACCCCGTTAGCATCGTGTCGCTCTGGATGGCTAACTCGCCGATGTGGCGTTCGGGCAGGTTCTGGCCAGCGGCCGAAAGAACGCGCACGGCCGTGCCGCGAAGTGGCGCACCACACGAAACGAACCAGCCGCGCTTGCGGGTCGTCGGCCGAACAAGGACGGGCTATCTGCTCGGTGGCAAGGGCGATGCCATCAATCGCATCCACCTTGGCGGGTTGCCCCACGCGGGTCTGGGTGACGGCAAACGTGTTCTCGGCCATCGCGTAGCTGACGGCAAGTTGGGCGGCCGTCAACCCCAATGCCCCAAACCGCTCCCCAAAAAGCTGATGGCTCTCGTGTCGGACAGGTTCGGAGCAGTTGATAAACGCTCTCATGCTGGCCAAAGAGAGCGCGGCCGTGTCGCGTTGGCGAATGCGGCGGGCGCAATGGTGATAGGCGAAGTTGGGCAACCAACAGAGCGTCCCTTGATGGGCATCTATGGCTCGCAACAGCAGGGCGGGGTGGCTCACCCAATCAAACGGGGACATGAGCACGAGTGGCACACCCCACAGAAGGGGTAAGAGGAACCCCGCAATAAGTCCCATGTCGTGGTAAAGGGGTAGCCAGCTCACAATTACGTCGGCCGAGTTCAGCTCAATCGCTTCGGCGTACTGCTCAATTTGCCGCCACACGGCCGCATGGCTCAGGGCCACCCCTTTTTGCAGGCCAGTGGTGCCGCTGGAATGTTGCAGAAAGGCGATGGATTGCGGATTGGGGATTGTGGATTGCGGATTGGGCTTGTTTTGTCCCTCGTCATTCGTCATTCGTAATTCGTCATTCGTAATTTGTAATTCACGGCTCCCCCAGACCTCGCAGGGCAACTGGGCACGGCAAACGGCCGCAAATTCATCGGTGGTGATGACCCCGCGCACGGCCGAGAGTTCGACAAGTTGGCGCAAGCTGGTTAGATAAGCTGTTGAGTCGAGCTTTTCGGTGGGGGTGGGGAACATGGCGGGAATGGCTCCCAACCAGATGGCTCCCCAAAAGGCGTAGATGCTTTCTAAGTTTTGGGTGTGGGCAATAATGACCACATCGCCAGCGGCAAGGCCAAGCTGGTGCAGGGCGGCGGCGTGGTGGCGCACGGCCGTGCCAAACTCAGCGCGGGAAATGACGATGTCGGCCGCATCTGTGGCGACAAAGATAAGGGCTGGCGGCGCGGAGGGAGCGGGAGAGAAGACGGCCGCGTCGAGAAGCGTTTTCATGGTGGTTGGTCTGGGGTTGGTGCATGCAGAGGGGCAGAGGAGCGGAGGGGCAGAGGTGAATCACTTACTCTCTTACTCTCTTTCTCCCCTCCTCTCTCTTCTCTACCTCTGCGCCACCCGCGCCACCATTTGCGCCAAGGTGTCCATCTTCGCCACCGTCAGGTCGGGGTCGGGAATATAGACGTTGAACTCGGTTTCGATAAAGACGGCCAACTCGGCCAGCGCGAACGAATCCATCAGACCATTGGAGATGATGCCTTCATCGTCGCGCAGGGGATACCCTGCATCTCGAATCAATTCACGGGTAATAAAGTCGCGGAGCGTGTTGCGGATGTGTTCAGGAGACATGAGGGGGGAATGGGGATTGCGGAATGGGGAATGCGGATTGCGGAATGAATAGCTGATGGACTGACCGACTGAGAGGCTGAAAGACTTCTAACTCAGCACTCAGCACTCAGCACTTATTCGTGCAATCGTTCGATTTGGGCGCCGAGGGAGAGGAGCTTTTGGTCAATCGCTTCGTAGCCTCGGTCTATTTGGTGAATGTTGTGGATGGTGCTGGTTCCTTCGGCGCAGAGGGCGGCGAGGAGCATGGCCATCCCAGCACGAATATCGGGGCTGGCCACGCCGATGGGGTTGGCCAGTAGGGGGGATTTGCCCTGCACAATCACCCGGTGCGGGTCGCAGAGGACGATGTGTGCCCCCATGAAAACGAGTTTGTCGGTGAAGAAGAATCTGCTCTCATACATCCAATCGTGTAACAAGACGGAGCCTTGGCTTTGGGTGGCGATGACCACGGCAATGCTCATGAGGTCGGCCGGGAAGCCCGGCCACGGCAGGGGTTTGATTTCGGGGATGCGCCCCGCCAAGGTTTGCTGAATGCGTAGCTCTTGGTCGGCTGGGACAAGCACATCTTCGCCCTCTTCTTCCCAACGCACGCCCAGCTTTTCGTAGATGAGGCGTACCATCCGCAAATGTTGGGGTTGGGCGTTGCGAATGCGAATGGAGCCGCCCGTCACGGCCGCCGCCCCAATAAAGCTCCCCACTTCCATGAAGTCGGCTCCCACGGTGAATTCGGCCCCGTGCAGACCACTCACCCCCTGAATGTGCAGGCGGCTGGTGCCGATGCCCCCGATTTGGGCGCCCATCAGGTTGAGCAATTGGCATAACTCTTGCACATGGGGTTCGCTGGCGGCGTTTTCGATGATTGTTTCGCCGGGAGCAAGCACGGCCGCCATCAATGTATTCTCGGTGGCGGTCACGCTGGCTTCGGGTTGGAGGATAAACCCGCCTGCCCGCAACGGGTTGGCTTGCAGGTGGAAGATGCCATTTTTCTCCAGCTTGGCTTCGGCTCCCAACGCTTTCAGGCCGAGAATATGGGTGTCGAGCGGCCGTCCGCCGATTCTGTCCCCACCGGGTAAAGGCAGGGTGATGGCTCCCATGCGGCCGAGCATTGGCCCAGAGAGAACGAACGAAGCGCGAATGCGGGCGGCCAAAAGGGGATCCACGGCCGTCTTTTCAATGTTCTTGGCCTGAATACGCCAACTCCCGCCCCCCAAATTGCTTACTTCGGCTCCTAAATCAGCCACAAGGTCGCGCATGACCCGCACGTCTTCGATGTCGGGCATGTTGTGCAAGATGACAGGGTCTGAGGTGAGCAGGCAAGCGGCCAACATCTTCAGCGCGGCGTTTTTGTTGCCGCTGGCGGTTACAGTTCCATTGAGGGGTGTTCCCCCCGTGATGACAAATTTTTCCATGAGGTTAAGGGCAATGGTGTATGGGTAGATGAAAGTTTAGGAGTGTATTGGTGTATTGGTATAGTTGTGTATTGAAGTACACTCATAAACGATTAGACCAATATACCCTTATAACGAATAACCCACTATGCCTAAAATTGCCACTGCTTCTCACGAATTGTTCTACACCCACAATGGGGTTGCGGCCGAGGTGCATCTTTTGTTGGTGCATGGCGCGGCCGATACGCATTTGGGCTGGCCTGCCGAGTTGCGCCGCTTGGCGGGTGTGTCGGTCTACGCGCTCGATTTGCCGGGGCACGGCCGTTCCCCCCTGCCGGGGTGCGCTTCTATCGTTAACTATGCGGCGGCCGTGGCCGACTTTGTAACGGCGTTGGGCTTAACGCGGGTGGGTTGGATATGGTCATTCGATGGGTGGGGCGATTGCTCAACAACTGGGGAGCGAGCAACCAGCATGGTTGGCGGGGCTGGTGCTGGTGGCCACGGCCGCGCATATGCCCGTCAGCGAGGCGATTTTAACCCAAAGCCTGACCGATGTGCCCGCGATGGCGGCGTTTGTGGTGAAGTATAGCTGGTCGCGGGATGCGCCCGACTGGTTAACGGAACGGGCGCGGGCGGCTATTCTTGCGCTCGAACCGCAAGTGATTCACGATGACTTTGTGGCTTGTAATGCGTTCGCGGGGGGGGAGTTGGTCGGCCGTATTGCCGTGCCCACCTTAATCATTGGTGGGGAGAAGGACAGGATGACGGCCGTGGCGCACAGCGAATGGCTCCATGAACACATCGTTGGTTCCCAGTTGGTCATTTTTCCTGCGGCCAGCCACCGCCTGACGCTGGAACAGGGGGGGGAAGTCGCGGCCGTGGTCAGCACATTCCTGCAAAACCTTTGAGGTCTCTCAGACCTCAAAGGTTTCGGCGGAACAGTTCACATCAGGGGAGCCAAATGAGCCAGATGGCGTTGGCTCCTTGCTGTTGGCCGTACACATCTTGGTAAGAGATGATGACGAGATTACCAACGCCGTTGGAAGAGGAGAGGTAGTATTGCCCTCCCGTGGGCTAATCTTGGAGATTAGCCCACTCTTTTAGACTCTCACCTCATTTAAGGTCGCATGATGAAGGGCAGATAAATCGTTGGGTTGGGTGTTACGGTAACGGGGGTGAAATGTGCCACAAGGGTGCGCTCACCTCTAACTTGGAAGCTATACCCAGCCAAAGCCGAAACATCTTCTCCACCTTCTGTCCACTTAACAAAGGTATAACCCGTATTGGCCACGGCCGTGACCGTTACCAGTGCGCCATATGTCATCATGCCACCACCTGTTACGACTCCCCCCGCACTCGGTTCTGCGCTAATTGCAATGGCATATTCGTTGAGGGCAAAGGTAGCAGTGATGGCCTTGTCGCTGTCCATTGTGACGGTGACAGGGTTGGTGGTAACATGCCGCTCCAACCTGTGAAGGTAGAACCGAAGTTGGCTGTGGCGGTTACGGTGATAATTGTGCCGTGGTCATACGTGCTATTGCTAGGGGAGACTATGCCCGAGCCGTTGCCATCTGTGAAAGTGGTTAGCTGGTATTGGTTGAGGGAGAAGGTGGCAGTAATGGCTTTGTCGCTGTCCATTGTGACAGTGATGGGGTGGTAGTGGTAATCAAGCCACCGCTCCAACCTGTGAAGCTGGAATTAGGGTCGGCCGTGGCCGTCAGGGTCACTATTGAACCTATGGCAATTTGCACAGTGCAGGTTACCCCACAATCAATCCCAGCAGGAATACTAACCACAGACCCTGTCCCTGTTCCGTCAGGCATTATTGTTAAGGGGTACCGCGGGCGGTTCAGGTAAACTGCTCCTGAAATAAAGGCCGAATTATTTCCTTGGTCACCATTCACGCCGGTGGCATTACTGGCTTCGCCATAAGCCCCAACCGCCACAAGATCACCCGCTATAGTCACAGCAGAACCAAAATAATCACCTTCATCCGTATTGGACGCTTTCAAATATGCTTGCTGGCTCCATATCTCGCCAGTGCGGGTGAAAATATAGGCCGCCCCTGAATTATTAGCCGAATTATCCGCTTGGTCTCCATTTAATCCCGTGGCATTACTATCTTCCTGATGCGCTCCCACCATCACTGTACCATCAGCCACGGCCACAGAAGAGCCAAAATAGTCATCCATTTCTGTATTAGATGCTTTGACATATGCTTGTTGCTCCCAGACCTCGTTATTACGAGTGAAGCATAAACTGCTCCTGACGCACTGGCTGAATTGTCTTCTTGGTTCTTATCACTCCTGTGGCATTACTATCTTCACCATACGCCCCTACCGCAGCCGTATCACCCACACAGCCACAGACCAGCCAAAGAAGTCTTGTTGCCCCGTATTAGATGCTTTGAGATACGCTTGCTGAGGCCACACCCCGCCAGTGCGGGTGAAAACATAAGCGGATCCTGAATCATTAGCGGAATTGTCCTCTTGGTCACCATCTATCCCCGTGCTATTGCTGTCTTCTTGATAGGCTCCCACTATTACGGTGTCGCCAGAGATAGCTGTGGCCGAGCCAAATAGATCATCAGCCTCCGTATTAGATGCTTTGAGATATGCTTGCTGGCTCCACACTCCGCCACTGCGAGTAAAAATATAGGCCGCCCCTGAATTATTAGCCGAATTATCCGCTTGATTGCCATTCACCCCTGTCGCGTTACTGTTTTCCTCATTCGCCCCGACCACCACTGTCACCAGCTATAGCCACAACAATGCCAAAGCGGTCAGCCACCCCTGTATTAGATGCTTTAAGATATGCTTGCTGGCTCCATACCCGTCACTGCGGGTAAAGACATAGACCGCCCCTGAATCAGGGTCGAATCATTTCCGTCATCGCCATTCACCCTGTGGCGCTACGTCTTCTCCGTACCCTCCCACTACTACCGTGCGCCATCCACAGCTACAGACCAGCCAAAATAATCAAACGACCCAGTGTTAGACGCTTTGAGGTACGCTTGCTGGCTCCATACCCCATTACTACGGGAAAACGTAGGCCCGCTCCTGCCTCTCAAATGAATTATCGTTTGGTCACCATTGACACCTGGCATTGCTGGATTAGCCCCCCACTACGACCGTGTCTCCATCTACGGCGACGGTTTGGCCAAACCAGTCAAATGAATCGGTATTGGAAGCTTTGAAGTAGCTCCCTGGCACAAGATTTTGAATAGCTTGCCAATCGGCCGTGGTTAATCCAGCGGGCACGGCCGCTGGCACGGGCACGGCCGAAACCAGCCACAGGGTAAGCAATAATAAAAGCGCGATTACTTGTCGTTTCATCATCTATTTCCTTTGTGAAAGTTAAAAAAAGGGTTAGGATTGGGGGAAATGGCTCGCAAAAATGGCCGTGGGCACCTTCATCAACAGGAACCTTCCCATTCATATGGTAAACCAAGACAAGCCGACAGAAAAGCAACGATTTGCGAAAGACAACCCAGCTTAGAGCGGGTTAAGGATTAAACGTCAGTGGCAAACGCACCAGCGAAATCGTGCGCCGGCGACGCACACCCAAGAATTAAATTGTGGGGCAAAGGGGGGGCACAAAAGAGCGGCGGAGCAAGGGGGATGGTTGCCCATCCCCCTCTCGTCATTCGTGCAAGGCTAACCCTCAATCAGTTTGGCAATCTTCTTATCCCACTTATCGGCCGTCTCCCCCACCAACGCCATCATCAAATTCAACACATCCCCATCCACCACATCGCCGGGGACAATGTGCGAAAGGTACACATAATTCCACTCCTTCTCATAACAAAACGTCCCCAACGTCGTCAGCCTATTCTCGCGGAGCATCAACAACGCCGCCTCCAACGGCAACGCATCCACCTCCTCCGTCACCGTCGCATAACACTCCACAATCCGCACGGGGAACTCCTCTATTTCATAGACATGCACATACATCGTCGTACTCCCCACCTCCGCATAATACGCCTCCTCATCCTCATCATAATACAGCTCCTCCCCAATCTCCTCCTCCAACATCTTCCATAATTTCTTGGCTGATTTGCCCTCTTCAATAAACCCATCAATGTCGGGATACCCACTCGAACGCCCCAACAACGAGCTTCCGCCCGTGCGCTCCGCCAGCCCCTCGCTTTCTGCCTCGGCAATCTGCCCCACCTCGTTAATCACTATCGCCAAAACAGAAGCATCCATTAGATGGGCCAACAAGCGATAAAAATAGCCCACATGCCCCAGCTCCTCGTCGTAATAAAACCCGCCAAACGTGCAATCATGGCTCATCTCCAGCAAATACCGCGCCGTTTTCTTATCCAGCGCAGGCACATCCACCACCAAAATAATCTTGATGTCTACATAGTCGCCCAAATGCTCCTCATGCCCGGCCGCTAACATCACCCCCGCTTCCCCATAGTTCATCAGAAAGGCCTCGCGCCCCTCCTCATCCTCCATCGCTTCATACTCAATGCCCATTTCATCCAAAAAAAAGTTTGCAACCAAGCCGTGTGTTCCATGTTGTTCGATGCCATTCGCTTAAAACCTCGTTGAGACGTGTAAAGTGAGAAGAGATAGAGATAGAGAGATAGGAGGATACCGCAGGGGTAGGCCTTGTGCCCACCCAAAGGGGCAGGCCACAAGGGCTGCCCCTACAGTCCATCTCTATCTCTACCCTCTATCTCCCGAGTTATTCATAAGATAACACCTCCCGCACTGTCACGCGGGAAGCGGAACGAGCGGGCAAGTAGCTGGCTACCACCGAAAGGAGAATCACAATCACCAGCCACAAAATCGTGCCGGGAATCGAGAAGATGTAATTCGGCTCCGCGTTCAGCAAGAGCAGGCCGACTTGCTTGGAAAGGGCGCGGCTGGCGGGAATGGCAATCAAGCCCCCAATCACCCAACTGAGCAAGCCAATAATCCCCCCTTCCAACAAAATAATGCGCAACACGGCCGCGTCCGAAGCCCCAATCGCCCGCATTACCCCAATCTCCCGCGACCGCTCAATCACGTTGATGCTCATCGTGCCCATCAGCCCCAAGCCGCCCACCGCCCCCAACAACACCGCCATAAACAATAAGAACAAAATGACAATGTTGAAGATGGTGCTAATCACCCCGCGCAACTGCGCCACCGTTTGCATCAGCTCCACCCGCAAACCCACATCCTGAAAATGCTCTTGGATGCGCTGGCCCACGGCCGCTTGGTCTGTTTCGGCCGCCGTCCGCACCATCACAATCTGCCCCATTCCCACCGCATTGCTCACCCGGCCGAAATAATCATAGTTGATATACAGCGCAGGTTGCGGGAACGAGCTACGCACAATGCCAACGACGACCCATTGCGAATCACGGCCGTTCACCTTCAGTGTCATCTCACTCCCCACCCCAATATCATCCTCATTGCGAAGCACATCGTTGTTAATCACCACCCCGTTGGTGTCCCCCGCACCAGCCAACGCCCTTCAGCAAGGTTGGTTGAATCATCCCCGAATCGGCGGGCGGGGCATAGACAATAATGCCATCGCTTTGGGTGCCATCGGGCCGCACCCGGCGCACATTGCCAAAGCCCCAGCTTTCCACCTCGGTCACACCCTCCACCGCCAACGCCTCCCGCAGAAGGCGTTGGACGCGATACGGCCGACTCATCTGCACCTGCACATCGTAATCAAAGTAACGCAACGAATCATCCAGCGTTTGCTGGAGCGAAGCCCGCACACTAAAGATAGAAATAAAAATGGTCGTCGCCAACGACAGCGTAATCAGGGTCAGCGCCAGCCGTCCCTTGCGCCGAAAGGTGTTGCGGAGCGAAATTTGCGCCGGCCGTTCCATAGGGATGATGGCGTTTAAGCCCACCACAAACATATCCAGCCAACTCTGCCCAAATTGCCCTTTGCCAATGCCCGTCTCGCTAATCGCCTCCCGCACCGTCGTGCGCGAGCCGCGAATAACGGGCAACGCCGCCGCCAACAGGGGCACGGCCAGCCCAATCGCGACTTGCAGGCTCACCACCGTCGGGTTAAAGATGACCGCCCGCACATCAAAGTTGAGCATCCACGCAAACACGTTGGCCAACGCCCGCGCCCCCAACATCCCCAGCGGCACCGAGACGAACAAGGAGAGAACGCCAAAGGCCAAGACCATGACAAAGTAAACGGCCGTGACCTGCCCCGTCCGCGCCCCCACCGCCTTCATAATCCCAATCTGCCGCACCTGTTGCGTCAGAATCGCCGAGAGCGTATTCACAATCAAAAAGCCGCTCAACACCAGCGAGAGAATCCCCATCGCCCCCAAAATATAAGACAACGCATCAATAAACGACTGCGCGGGATGCTCCCCCGGCGGGTTGATAAGCACAAAAATGACCTGCAAGCCTGCCCGTTCTAGCCGCGTTTGCACAGCATCCCCCACCGCTTTCAAATGCGCCGCATCATCCCCATTCTCGGCCACCTTAAAGATGAGTTGGTTGTAGTTGCGCGGCTCGCCCAACCATTCCAGCGTGTCATAGGTGATGTAACCATAGGCCGTGCCCACCAAAAAGGCGGGCAACTGGCTCAAATCGTGCGCCACCCCCGCAATTTCCACTTGTTTGCTCGTGCCATCGGGCGTTTCAATGCCCAACACATCCCCCACGTCCACCCCTTCCAGCCCAAAAGATTCGTTCAGCGTCGAACGCTCAATCAAAATGGTCTGCTCGGGCGGCGGCCACGCCCCGCTCACGGGCTTCACCTCGTTTAGTTGTATGTCATCGAAGTTGGGCACGGCGAACAGTTGCATGTTGTACCATTCGCCGCTCTGCGGGGATTGGAAACGGACGATGACGACTCGCCGCCCCTCGGCCGCGCCCACCTCGGGCATACTGCGAATTTGCTCCACCACCTCATCATCAAACGTGGTCAGCAAAATCACAATCGCATCGGCCGGGCGGATGGCCTGATAAGCGGCTGGCAAATCCTCATCCACAATCCTCTGCGACCCCAACACCATGCCAATGGCCGCCACGCCCACAGCAATAGACAACACCACCAACAAGGTGCGTGTCTTGTTAATCCATAAGTCGCGAATAACTTTATGCCAGCGAGGAGCAATCATAGGATTTTGGATTGGGGATTTTGGATTTTGGATTGGGCGTGTGGACTGCGTTCACAATTAACAATTAACCGTTCACAATTCACAATTTCTTCTCATCGCCTACAATGAGGCCATCCGCAATCGTCAACGTGCGCTGAACGCGGTGCGACAAATCTTGGTCGTGCGTCACCATCAGAATGGTTTTGCCGCTTTGCACAAGTTGCTCGAAGAGGTGGAAGATGGCATCGGCCGTGTTGCTGTCCAAATTGCCCGTCGGCTCATCCGCCACAATAATCGGCGGGTCGTTGGCCAAAGCGCGGGCAATGGCGGCGCGTTGTTGTTGCCCGCCCGAAATGGCGGAGGGGAGTTTGTTGGCTTGCTCAGGCATGTCCACCTGTTCCAGCAAGTGCATGGCTCGCTCCACCCGCTCGCGGGGGGCGTACATGTGGCAAAAATCCATCGGCAACATAATGTTTTCGATGACGGTCAGCGTGGGCAGAAGCTGGAAGAACTGGAAGACAATGCCCATGTGACGGCCGCGCCATTCCGCCATCTTCCCCTCGCTGAGGGTGTGGATGGGGGTCTGGCTGACAATCACCTCTCCTTTGGAGGGGCGGTCTATGCCCGTTATCATGTTGATGAGAGTGGATTTGCCGCTTCCCGATTTGCCCACCACGGCCACAAATTCGCCGGGGTGGACTTGTAACTGAATGCCGCGCAGGGCCAAGAATGGCCCTGCTTCGGTTTCGTAGGCTTTCTCCACGCCCCGCAAATCAATGAGGGTTTCGTGCGGGGCAACGGCCGTGGGGATATTGGTGTTACGCTGTTTGCGCCAAAACATAGGAAGTTACTGGTTACTCGTTATTGGTTATTCGTTAGTATACCCAATCCCTTGCTGGTAGTTAGGTGAGATTATGCTATACCCATTTGGAAGGGACGGCTTTCACCCAAAGACATGATTGGTGACTGCCCTGCCTTGAATCGCCACACGCATCTATCCATCAATGGCTAAGCGTTTGGCTTATCTGCTGGGGCAAAAGCTGGGAAGAATATCGCCAAAGTGGATTTGACACTCTTGTTGGGTGAGGATTAAACCAAGTTGGCGTTCTGCTTCGGCTAACAGCAAATCAATCGGCATCCAAATACGGGCACGGTCTCGGCCGCTGGGGGTGACAAAGTAGGTTTCGCGAGGGTGAAAGGCGGCGGCATTTAGCCCGCTCCGATTGGCATGAGTTTGTATCTCCATAATCAGGTTGCCTTCGTCATTTAGAAGGTATCCCATCCCAAGGCTGTCCCCTGCCAAGATATAAGTACCTAGGGGGCTAAACAAGGCTACTTTTCCTTCCCCTTCCATAGGCCAATTCGAGATACGTCGGGGTTTGCCAGCTTCATCGATTCCAAATAGTTGCACTCTGCCATATAGTTCAAGAATGAGCAGATGTGTACCACGATGGTTAAAAAGAGTGTGGGATCGAGGGGTGGACCATTCTGTAACCGTCTCAAATTGCAGGGTATCTGAGTTCCCCAAACGCACATAAGAATCACTGGCCGTGAAAAAATGTGTCCCATTCCAGTTGAAGCCGGCCGTGGAAACATCTCCATAATTCTGCTGGCGCAAAAGTTTCCCTTGCTTATCCCATAACCGAATATCTCCATTGTCGGTGATGCTTAGAATGAACTCGCCATCTTGGCTGAAAAGAGCCGTAGTGATGTTGTGGGGGCGATGGCCATTGAGAATGGTGATGAGTTTGCCATCCGCATTGTGCAAATAGACGCTTTGATGGGTGTTGTTGGTGCTGAGAATGCGCGTACCATCATGGTTGAACACGGCCGAATTTGGCACCGCTGAGGGAGCTGTTTGTTGCAAGGCGGCCAGCAGTGTGCCATCTTGCCCGTCCCACAAATAAACTTCCCCAGTTTTGTAAGAAGTCAGGAGGCGGCTCCCATCGGGGGTAAATTGGGCAGAGAACATACCATGAATGGGGTATGGGCCATCGAGAGAAGCTATAAGCCGCCCTTGATCGTCCCAGAGGCTTTGCCCCAACACAAAGCGGGTGTTTTGGGGGTTCATGGCGATAGTGGACATTTGGGGGATGTTGTTTTTGGCGAAGAGTAAACGGCCGTCGGCATCCCACAAATAGGCGGTACGTCCTGTGGTCGAGGCGGTGAGCAAACGGGAGCCATCTTGACTGTAGGCCAGCAAATTGACTTGACTGTAGGCCACAAATTGGCTTGGTTTTATGCTCCGCTAAAAACTGGGGCAGGGCATGGGTTTTCCACAACCACGTTTGGCCATCTTCGTCCAAGGTGACGATGTGTGCCCCATCAGGGCTAAACGAAGCGGTGTGCATCTGCTTGCTGGCGGGCAAAACCGCCTTAAGCTCGCCCGTTCTGTACCAAAGCTGGGTGGTCAAGTCTGCGCTGGTGGTCAAAATGTATTGGCTATCGGGGCTAAAGACGGCCGAATTAATTTGGCCGCGATGGCCGTGAAGTTGATTGATTAAGCGGCCGTTGCCATCCCACAATCTCAAATCAGGATTTACACAACTATGTTCGCTCTCCGTAAGACAACCCACCGTCAGTAACTGCGCCCCATCGGGGCTGAACACCATGCTGTTCATTTGCCACAAGCCAATGTCCACGGCCTGCAACAATTGCCCTTCGCGGTCCCAAAAACGCAATATTTGTCCGCCATCGGCCGTTACCAAGCGGGTAGCATCAGGGCTAAAGGCAGTGTGCGAGATGGCATACACCTTGGCCAATGTGCCCACCAACGCCCCGCTTTCATCCCATATTTGCGCCACAGACCTATTGGAGACGGTAAAAAGATGGGTTCCTTGGGCATTGAACTGGACAGAAACGGTTTGGCGACCCTCAGTCGGCAACTGGCTAAGAAGGACTCCTTCACCACTCCAGACAAACACCTCCCCTGTCTCGGTGAGGGTGAAAAAGCGGGAGCCATCATGGTTAAATCCCACGGCTTTATAGATTTTTTCCTCACTGCTGGCTAACTGCTTGATTAACTGGCCGTCCTCTACATGCCACAAACCATACGTCGTCAACAATCGTGTGCCATCAGGGCTAAACACCGCCATCTCCGTGTGATGAAGTGCTAGTTCTAACTCAATGGGTATCAAAGATTGATACTCATCGTTCAAAGCATATAAACGCACAACGTCTTGGTTCGTGCGGACAGTACGTGCCTCATACACCAAGGCATGAGTTCCCTGCTCGTTAAAAATCAATGTAGGTATTCCCTCGGAAGGAACAGACAAACTCGTCAGGGCGTAGTGCGGGTCTCGAGGGTTCCAAATAGAAACATAACCCCCTTCGCTGATGGCAAACAACATTCCGTGGGGATGGAAAAAACCTCTAAGAGGGCCTTCCAACCGATGGAGAAGGCGTGTTTGATGCACCGCATCAAACAAAACTGTATACGCCTCTTGCTCAAGGTCAAGGTCGTTATCGGCAATGCCATAGGACAAAGCCTGATACGCTTGGACAAGGGCTTCTTTCGAGTTGTGATTATCCAGTGCCAGATGTGCTTCATGGAGAGTTAAGCGAGCATCTTCGGCACTGGCCATATGCCACAATGCGGTCGGGGTGGATGAGGCAAATGTAGTCGTTGGAGTTGGCGTAGACGCAGGAAACGAGGCCGTTTGACTAGAGGGAGATGTGGGGCAGATGCTCCAAATCCCCAGCAAAGCCAATACAAAAATGAGCCATTTAATTTGTTTGTTTTTGGTCTGAATCTGTTGCTCGGCCGCTTCTAATTGAGGAGAAGGGGAGGGAGGTGGACTAAAAGAGCGAGCCGAAGGAGTTGGGGGAGGACGGCGTTGGTGGGCAACAATAGGCTCAGGTTCAGGGGGAAGCCACGGCCCAAGACGCTGGTCTTCGGCCGCTTGGCGCTTCTCCTCTTCCTTCAATTGTTTAATAAACGCCTCGATTTCACGGCTCATGTCGTCGGGCGGCGAGGCGGGTTTGTTTTTAGGTTCCATAACAAAAATGGAGAGGAATAGAGAAAGCGGGTACGTAGATAAGAGAAACTCTCATTTTCTCTATCTCCATTCTAGCAAGCGCGGAAGCATCTAACCATGTGACCATGCTCCTCGTGAATAATCATAGCATAGGGGAGCAGGTGCGTTGGCCAGCATATGGATAGGGGGGGAATACAAAAAAAGCACCACACAAAACTGTGTGGTGCTTGGAAATGGCTGGCTCAATCGGGTTACAGTTCTTTCCCTTGCGGTTGCCGCTCTTTCAGGATGATGTACACCCCCACAGCAATCAGGGCGAGGGGCCAGAGACGGCCGAGCCACTCCAAAACCAGCAAAGCCACCCCACCAAACGTCACCCCAAAGCCAATCAGCCCCATAATCGCGGCAGGAATCAGTGCCCACCAGTGGGTTTCATCCGTAAACAGCCCCGTTAGCACCACAATAAGCACCCACCCAGCGGCAAAGCCAAACATGAACAGCCCCCCTTCATCCAACGCCAAATTCGATTCGGTCAGCGTTGCACCCAAGGCAATCCCGCTCAGAATACCACCGGGGATAATTGGTCCCGCATGGCGAGCCAACACGCCCCAGATAATCAGCCCAAGGGCAGGCAGGAAGAGAAAGAGCGGCCCTTCAAAGAATTGGAAGAAGCCCGAGACAAAATCGCCCAGCAGGAAGAGCAGGCCGATGGCGATGAGCATAATCCCGCCCACCAGCGCGTTGCGTTTTTCGGTAGATGTGTTGTGTGTAGACGTAGACATGGGATTTCTCCTGAAATAGTTAGTTACTCGTTATTTGTTACTGGTTATTCACCAACATCCTCATCATACGCTTCTCGGCCGCCGTTTGGATGTGCCAAAAGTCATATCGGGGGTCATGGAGAAGATAGAGGGTAGAGATAGAGATAGAGGAAACACGATAGGCTGACCGACTGAGTTCCCCTCTATCTCTATCTCTCTTCTCTATCTCTAAATTTATACAAACTGGGTAAAGTGTGGGCATGGTTTACGATTTGCCCTTGTTCCCCCTCAACACGGTGCTGTTTCCCGGTATGCCCATCAGCCTGCATATCTTCGAGGAGCGGTACAAACTGATGATTGGCGAGTGCGTCGCCAAGCGTCGGCCGTTTGGGGTGGTGCTCATCAAGAGCGGCCGTGAGGCGAACGGGCCAGCCGAACCACAAGCAGTGGGCTGTGCCGCCCACATTGCCCAAGTCCAGCCGTTGCAAGACGGCCGCATGAACCTCATCGCCATTGGCCACGAGCGGTTTTACATTCACACCTTTCACCACGACAAACCCTATTTGCTGGCCACTGTCGAAAATTTGCCCCTCCGCCGCGAGGAAGTCGCCCAGCCACAGGTGGGACAGTTGCGCAAGATGTTGGTGCGTTACTTGGAGCTTTTGGCGGCCGTGGGCGAAGTCGAATTCGACATGGAAAAGCTCCCCCATGACCCCCTCGAACTGGCCTATTTAACGGCCACCCTCGTGCAAGCTCCCCCACCACAAAAACAAGAATTGCTGGTCATCAACCGCGAAGCGGAATTGGTCACGGCCGTCTACCAAACCTGCCGCCGCGAACTGGCCATCCTCAAATCCATGGCCGCCGCCACCCATCCCCCCCACATCGGCCCCTTCTCGCTGAATTAGCTGTCAGCTTGTCAGCATCTCAGCCAGTCAGCTAGTCAGCCAACCCATTCCGCAATCCGCATTCCCCATTCCCCAATCCAAAATCGCTACACTAGCCGCAACTCCCGCGCCTTCACCACCGCCTGCGTGCGGTCGCGCACGCCGAGTTTGCCCAAGATGTTGGTCACATGGTTCTTCACCGTGCCTTCGGTGATAAACAGCTTGGCCGCGACCTCCTTGTTGCTCGCCCCCGTGCAGATGAGCGACAAAATCTCGAGTTCGCGCTCGGAAAGCGGCTCTTCAAGGGGGAGCGGCACGGCCGTGCTCGGCCCCGTCCCCCGCGTCAGTTGGGCAATCACCTTGGCCGCCACCGAAGGTTGCAGGAACGATTCGCCGTTGTAAGTGGCCCGAATCGCCTCCACCAGCTTCTCCGAGGCCACATCTTTGAGCAAATAACCCACCGCCCCCGCCCGCAACCCCTCAAAAATGTGTTCGTCATCGTCAAACGTGGTCAGCACAATGACCCGTGCCGAGGGGCATTCTTCTTGCAGATGGCGGGTGGCGGCCACCCCATCGAGAATGGGCATCCGCAAATCCATCAACACCACATCGGGCTGGAGCAACACAGCTTGGGCAATCGCCTCACGGCCGTTGCCCGCCTCCCCACCACCTCCAAATCTTCCCAAACGGAAAGCAACGTGCCCAACCCCTCCCGAAAGAGCGATTGGTCATCCACAATTAAAACGCGAATTTTGTCACTGTTCATGGCTATAATTGGGGCTTTAAGCTGTAAGCCATAAGCAAACTCGTAAGCAATACTCAGCACTCAGCACTCAGCACTCAATCATACCCTTTCCCCAACGATGAACCCAACCAACCGCGCCACCTTGGTCGGCAGTACGGCCGTGCTTATGTGGGCCACCCTCGCCCTCCTCACCCGCCTCAGCGGCGAATTGCCCCCTTCCAACTCACGGCAATGGCCTTCACCATCGCCTTTTTCATCGGCCTTGCCCTGTGGCTCCGCGAAGGGGGTGGGGTGATGCGCCACCTGCGCCAGCCGCCCCATGTGTGGCTGTTGGGCGTGGGGGGGCTGTTCGGCTACCACTTCTTCTATTTTGTCGCTCTCGGCAATGCCCCAGCGGTGGAGGCGAGCCTGATTGCCTATTTGTGGCCGTTGCTCATTGTGGTCTTGGCGGCCGTGCTCCTGCGCGAACCGTTGCGCTGGTTTCACCTTGTCGGGGCGGGATTGGGCTTTGCGGGAGCGGCCGTGTTGGTCACAGGCGGCCGTGGGCTGGCCTTCGACAGCCAATACGCCCTTGGCTATGGGGCGGCGCTGGTCTGCGCGGCCATCTGGTCGCTCTACTCCGTCCTCTCCCGCAAAGTGGGCGATGTGCCCACCAGTGCGGTGGGCGGCTTTTGCGGGGCAACGGCCGTGCTCGCCCTCCTCTGCCACCTCCTGCTGGAAGAAACAGTTTGGCCGCAGGGCTGGCAATGGCTGGCTCTGCTCCTGCTTGGCCTTGGCCCCATCGGCGCCGCCTTTTTCACTTGGGATGTGGGGGTCAAACGGGGTAACATTAGGCTCCTCGGCACACTTTCGTATGCCGCCCCTCTGCTTTCCACCCTCTTGCTCGTCCTGTTTGGCGAGGCGCAACCGAGTTGGGCACTCGCCGTGGCTTGTGTGCTCATTGTGGGCGGCGCGGCCGTGGCCAGCCAGAGGGATGTGTAAAAAGTGAAAAGTGAGATGTGAAAAGTATGACCATCTCCACCTTTCACCTTTTACCTTTCACTTTTCACTCCTTTAGAGGTATACATGCGTGAAATAACAATTGGCGCGGTGCAATTTCGGCCGCAACTGAACGAACCCGAAGAAAACTTAATGAAAATGGCGGCGATGGTGCGCGAAGTGGCCAGCAAAAACAAGTTCGACTTGGTCGCTTTCCCCGAACTGGCCACCACAGGCGCAGAAAATGGGTTGCACTTTACCGAACTCGCCCAGCGCGTGCCCGGCCCAGCCGTTAATGTGATGGCCAAACGAGCCAGCGACTTGAATACGCACATTCTTTTTGGCCTGCCCACCAAGCAAAAGGTGGAGAGCATCATCTACAATGCGGCCGTGCTCATCGGCCCCGATGGCGACGTGTTTGGCGATTACCGCAAAGTGCATTTGCGCGGCGACGAGCGGCTCCCCTTCCGCGAAGGGTTCAAGTACCGCACCTTCGACACCGATTTTGGCACGATTGGGGTGATGCTGGGCTATGAGTTGATGTTCCCCGAAGTCGCCCGCACCTTGGCACTGGAAGGAGCCGAGTTAATCATCTGTTTGGCCAACTGGGAACGGCCGCTGATGCGCGAATGGCGGGCGTTGTGCATCGCCCGCGCCATCGAAAACAACTGCTTTATCATGGGCGTTAATCGGGTGGGCGAAGACCGCCAACTCCAATTTGGCGGCGAATCGGTCATCGTAGACCCATTTGGGGAGGTGGTGGCTCTCATCGAAACCCCTGTAGACCCCGACACAGGGGAAATTGGCGAACCCGAGGAGGGGTATTGCGTGGCCAAAATTGATTTGGACATGGTGCGCCAAGCCCGCGAAACAACCCAAAATTTCCAAACCCGTCGGCCGGATACGTATCGGGCGGTGGTGAAGCGGTATTAGATAGAGGCAGGAGATAGAGATAGAGGAAACACGATACGTTTGCCTACCAGTTACCCCTCTATCTCTATCTCTACACTCTATCTTAAATGAGCCACCGAGTTAGCAAAGTGGAGCCGCCATTTTTCCCGTTTGGGATGATCCACATATTCAAAGCAGGAAACGGCCGTGTTGGGTGTCCATACTTAGCACCGCCGCCACATGCCCACGTCGAAAATATGGTCAAACACCATGTCTATCACCCCGCCGTGGCACACCACCATGACGGATTGTTTCTCGTGCTTGGTCAGTAGTTCTTCGATAAATGTGCCCACACGGGCGCGAAAGTGAATGAGTGCCTCGACATTCTCAACGACGGTGCTGACGGGGGCAAACGGCCGTTCCGTAGACCAAAAATCGGCGTATTGGTAGGGGAGTTGGTCGTTGGGGAAGGGGTCGTGGTTGCGCTGGTTGTTGCCAATCTCGCGCACGCGGTCATCGAAATGGGGTTCGAGGCCATAGGCGGCGGCGAGGGGCGCGGCCGTTTCCCGCGCCCGCTTCATCGTACTGCAATAAAGTGCATCGGGGCGGGGGATGTGGACGGGAACCCATTCAGCCAGCGATGCCGCTTGCTGTTGCCCCAGTGGGGTCAAGCCCATATCTTTGTTGCCATCGGTCCACTCTTCTAAATTAACATAGCTCTGGCCGTGGCGAATGAGGTATAGAAACACGAAAATCTCCTTGTGAAGTGCGAATTGGTTAGTGGTAGGGTTTTTTCGCCATCCGTTTAGTGACAGGTTACAAGTGGTAAGGACTGGGGACAAGAGACTTGGGACGTTTGTGCCCTCAAGTCCTTGTCCCCCGTCCGAAAAGATGAGGCTCTGACACGAACTAACTTGTAACTGGCAACCCCGTTTAGAGCGAAAAAGCCTTGACCCCAACAATTGTGATGGTGTTATCGGTTTTTCGCCATAAATTAGTCGTCTACCCGAGTTATTGGGCTGTCAACAGACTGCCCCAAACACCTAATGTGCTACAATCAGGGCTGTCAAATCCCAGCCTATGAGGGATGGTCGGCAGACCGCCCCGCACATCTAAAAAGCGAGAAACAGGAGATAAAGATAGAGGGGAACATAGTCGTTTGGCCAACCAAGAAGCCCTCTATCTCTATCTCTACCCTCTATCTTCTCACCCACAGGAAACCCCATGACCGAACGACGCTCGCCACTATACGACATTCATCTTCGCACCGCTTCGCAAATGGTAAAGGGGGGCGGAGCCTACATGTTCCCCCTCACCTACACCTCCGAAGTAGAGGAACACATCAACACGCGCACCCATGTCGGCCTGCAAGATTTATCTTCGATGGGCGAACTCGACATTAAAGGGCCAGCGGCCGAACGCCTGCTCTCCCGCCTGCTCGTCAACCACGTCTACGAGATGCACCCCGGCCAAGTGCGCTACTCCACCCTCTGCAACGACGAAGGGTACATCATAGACGACATCACCATCTACAAGTTCAGCGACGAGCATTTTATGCTGGTGACGAGTTCCGCCACCCGCCAAAAAACGGCCGATTGGGTCAAATCCCACGCCGTCGGCTTGGGCGTGTATGTCACCGACCAAAGCGCGGCCGTGGCTCTGCTCTCCGTCCAAGGCCCCCGCTCGCTGGCCTACCTCAAATCGGTCGTGCAAGATGTGAACTTAGACCGCCTGCGCTTCTTCCGCTTCACCAACGCCACCATCAACGAGACGCGGCTGGTCATCTCCCGCACGGGCTACACGGGCGAATTGGGCTACGAACTCTATGTGCCCGCCGATGAAGCGGCCGTGTTGTGGGAGTTCATCACCCGCACGGGGCGAGAGTTTGGCTTGCGGCCGTATGGCGCGGCGGCCATGCAAAGCCTGCGCATCGAAAAGGCGTTCCCGCTGGCGGGGCCAGACATTGACGGCACCCAAACCCCGTTCCATGTAGGGAGCTTGCACCAATACATCGCCTTCACCAAACGGGAGTTTGTCGGCCGTGAGGCGCTCTTGCGCTGGCAAGATGCGGGGCTAGATGAGCGTTGGGTGGGCTTGGAATTGGCGGGCGAACTGCCCGCCAAACTGGGCGACCCGATTTACAGCGTGGCCAACATCTCCTCCTTTCGGGGCAAGCAGTACAGCGGCCCCGAAGCGGCCACCTATTTCGACCGCGAAGAGGCGGGGCGGGTAGAAGTCGGCCGCATCACCTCCAGCGCCAAGGGGCACACCGTCGGCAAAGTGCTCGCCTTGGGCTATGTCCAGTCAGCCATGCGTGGCCAGGCCAAGCTGTTGGTCAATGTCGGCGGTCGGCCGACCCTCGCCACCATCGTCCCCACCCCCTTCTTTGCCCCCACAGGGGCGCGGCTACGCACCAAATAATTGAGAATTGAACAATGGTTAATGATTAATCCTTGGCTAATCTGTTTTACTCATAATTCATTTCTCATTACTCATTCAAAATCATGGTCGTTTATCCAAAACATTACAACGTCATCGTCGCGGGGGTGGGGGGCATGGGCAGTGCCACCTGCTACCAACTGGCCAAGCGGGGCTTGCGCGTGCTGGGGCTGGAGAAGTTCGACATCCCCCACGACTTAGGCTCTTCCCACGGCTACACCCGCATCATCCGCCTCGCCTATTACGAGCATCCTTCCTATGTGATGATGCTCAAACGCGCCTATGAATTGTGGGACGAAATCGAAAAGCTGACGGGCGAGAAAATCTTCTACCGCACAGGCTCGATAGACGCCGGGCCAGCGGATAGCTGGGTGTTCAAGGGGTCGTTTCAGTCGTGCATCGAACATGGGCTAGACCATGAGGTGCTGACGGGGCAGGAACTCCAAAAGCGGTTCCCCGGCTACCACTTCCCGCACGACAGCATGGCTTTGTACCAAAAAGATGGCGGCTTTATCACGCCCGAGCGGGCGACGGTGGGCTTTGTGGAGGCGGCGCACCATTACGGGGCGGAGATTCACGGCCGTGAAGAAGTCCTCGAGTACCACCCCACGGCCGAGGGGGGCGTGCGCGTCCGCACCACCCGCGCCGAATACACGGCCGACCACCTCGTCATCACCGCCGGGGCGTGGAACGCCAAGCTAATGCCCAGTTTGCAAGGGCTGGCCGTGCCCGAGCGGCAAGTCCTCATCTGGATGCAACCCCAACGCCCCGAACATTTTCGGCTAGACACCTTTCCCGTCTTCAACTGTTTGGTGGATGAGGGGCGTTTTTACGGCTTCCCCGTCTATGGCGTGCCCGGCTTTAAGTTTGGCAAATACCACCATCTGCAAGAACAGGGTGTGCCTGAGAGCTTTGACTTTGAGCCAAACGAGCGCGATGAACAGGCGTTGCGCGAGTTTGCGGACCGCTATTCCCCACGGCCGCTACCCCACCATGACTCTTAAAGCGTGTATGTTCACCAACTCGCCCGATGGCCACTTTATCATTGGGCATCACCCCAACATGGAGCAGGTGACGTTTGCGGCGGGCTTCACGGGGCACGGCTATAAATTCGCCAGTGTCATCGGCGAAATCATGGCCGATTTGGCCCAGCGGGGGTATACGCGGCACGATATTTCGCTGTTTGACCCAGCGCGGTTTGGGAGAGCGGGGGTGAGAGGCAGAGCAGGGGAGCAGGGGAGCAGGGGAGCAGGGGAGCAGAGGGTGCGGCTGGGGCCGGGGCACGGCCGTCAGTAACTATAAAGATACGACTGACCCGTGGCATTGGCAGGCGGAAAATGTGGAGCCGTTTTGGTAATGTAGCCCGCTTCACCTACTCCCATCCGCTCAGTAACCATTCAGATAGAGATAAAGAAGTAAATAGTGAGTAGTGAGTAGTAAGTAGTTCCCTACTACTCACTACTCACTACTCACTTTTCATCCATGAGTATGTGACAACCCTCATACCCCTCTATCTCTATTTCTACCTCTAGCCAGATATTCCCCCCAACAGATACAACCCGCTGGGGCAAACGTATACAAAGACATAGCAACTGATTTGGATTGGCCAGTTAACCCCTAGGAGTTTGTTCCATGCGTAAGTTATTTCTCATTCCCTTCACCTTTGGCTTGGCTGTGGTGGCAAGTTGGCTGTGGTACAGCACCCTCACGGCCGCCGCTCTGCCCAGCACCCCCGTACCCACCTACAACCTGACGGAACTCGCGGCCGAGCAAGCTCCCACCCTCACCCAACTAACCATTGGTGAAAAAAGCACCCTGCCCGAACAACGCATGGGGCAATTGCCCTTGCCCAGCCACGGCCGTGCCCCGCACACCACCACCCCAGCCGACCTTTCGGCCTATGTGGTGAATAGCCGTGATTTGCCCGACTGTTTTAACTTTACAGCAACGGCCGTCATTACCATTGCCCCCAACACCCCCGTTAACACCTGCTACTTCATCGCCAACACCTCGGCCGATTTACCCCTCACCACCCACACCCTCACCACCACCCTCGATGGTTTTCTGCTCGATGAATACCCCTTATGCACTGATGCCCAACCAAATGCTCTACCTGCTTCGCGCCCACACAGTGCCCACCACGACCGTGGTGCAGGCGCGGTGGACAACGCAAGATGCAGGGGGCAATGTTTACACCGATGTGGCCACCACCACCATCATTGTAGACCCCAATTTCCCCGTTCTGCCCGTAGCCGCCATTTACCCTGCCAGTACAGTTGGGGCACATTCCTACCAATACCCCAACACGGTCATCACCCACTATCTCACCATTTATAACTATGGCACAGGGATGGTGGAATGGAGCCAAACGGAGTGCGCCCAACCCACGGCCGCTTGGCTCAGCCTTAGCCCCACTTCAGGAGCAGTTTCCTCCAGCGGCCCTGTCAATGTTGGGGTTATCTTGGATGCCACGGGCATCACCACCACAGGCATTTACACGACACCCTTCTGCTTAACCACCAACGACCCCGCCCAGCCACTCGTGCAACGCACGGCCGTGATGCGTATCTTGGGCGAACCCACAGGCGGCATAGATTTTGAGCTAACGCTCAGCCTTGAATCGTTTGTGTGTGGCGAAACCGACCAAATCACCACCACCACCAACATGCCCGTTACCCTGTGCTACACCCTTTTCAACGGCACCGATACCATCCTAACCGAGCATTTTGTGCAAGACCCCCGCTTGGGCAATGTCACCATCCAAGCAATGGTGCTACCCGGCAAAGTGTGCAATATGTGGCCGACTTCTTCTTCTTCCAAACCGAAACGGTCACAACCACATGGAGTTCTAGCAACGGCCAAGGCGCTTTGTTTAGCGATACAGATACGGCCGTCATTACCACCGAAGATGTTGGCCCCATTGCCCAAATCTCCCCGCTGGCTTTGCAAAGTACCCAAATCACCAACACCGTGCGTGCCCAGCTATTGATTGTGGAAAACTTGGGCACAGGCTCGCTCGATTGGTCGCTAGATGGGTGCAGTGGCACATGGCCCACATGGCTCTCGGCCGTGCCCGATACAGGCAGTGTCATCTGGCCCGCCTACCAAGGAGTGGAAGTGTTGTTCGATAGCACAGGCTTGGCCGTAGGCCAATACACGGCCGACATCTGCTTCACCAGCAACGATGGCTTGAGCAACACCCCCATCACTATCCCCGTCACCCTCAATGTCATCAACAGCCTCACCGATTTGTTCACCTTCCAAAAAGGGGTGACGGATGATCTAAACGATTGTAGCACGGCCGAAACACTCCCCAACTTGCCCCCCACCATCACTGTCACCGCAGGGAGCTTGGTCCATTACTGCTATGTCCTCACCAACATCACCTCGGCCGAAGTCCTCGAGCGGCACGATGTGCTGGACGATGTGTATGGCGTATTGGCTGAAAATCTCCACTTCTCTCTTTACCCAGAAGAGTTTATTGTCTTCTACCTGACCGCCCAAATCAGCGAAACAGTCACCAGCACCACCTCATGGACAGGGTATACCCCCGAAGGCTTGTTCCAAACTTCGCTGGGCACAACCACTGTTTTTGTGGCGGGCGATACACCTCCCACCCCCGAACCAACGGCAACTCCAGAACCCTCCCCACCCCTTCAGTAACACCCACGCCGACCACAGGCACGGCCGCTATCGCCCTTGATGTCACCGTAGGTCTCGACCCCACCACCTGTGCCACGGCCGATGAACTCTTCCTCGACACCATCCCCGCCGCTGGGCAAAGCGTGACCTATTGCTACACCATTACCAACGTGGGCACAATGCCCTTGGCATGGCACAATGTGGAAGACACGGCCGAGGGGATGCTCATGCAGGGCGTGCAAACGCCGCTGGGGGTGGGACAAAGCTACACCCTGCTCCGCACCACCACCCTCACCCACGCCCAAGCCGTCACCACCACATGGCACGCCTACAACGAAGCCCGCGCGGGTAGCCCCTCCGCCACGGCCGCCGACACCATCCACATTCACACCACGGCCGCCTCCCACACCCTCTATCTACCCTTGGTCACTCGCTAAGGCTCGCCAACTTTGCGGATGCGAGATGAACGTAGTGGCGCAATAAATTGCGCCACTACTCATGGAGAAGACACCTTTGGTGTAAATAAAAAGGGGTGTTTGCAATTGCAAACACCCCTTTTTGTTCCTTGCTCATTGTCACTTGCCCTACGCTTTCGGCATGAGTATGGCGAGGATGATGTAAGGGACAATACCCACCCCAGCCGAGACCAGAGAACAGGAAAACCAGCCGCACCACAAGGGGGCTGATGTTGTAGCGGGCGGCAATGCCCCCGCAAACACCCAACAGAATACCATTTTGTCGTTTTAATCCGTCCATCGTATCACCTTTAACCTTTGTTTGCTGAAAGGGGGGGGGGCTCAGCGGCTATCTTGCTTTACGTTTCTTTTCACTTCTTCTTCCTCCACACCACCCCCTACGTACACATCCACATGTTGGTTGCCGCAATAGGGGCACAAATTCCAGTGGAGTTCCATCAATTGGTCACAATCGAGGCAACGTTTGCGGAGGCGGGTGTGGCAGTGGGGGCACAAAATCCAATCTTTGTGGACAATGCGCGAACAGCCGGGGCAAATCGGCCGCTCCTCTATCTCTTGGAGCAACGCCTCCTCTTGCAAAGCGCGTTCATACGCTTCGGCAAGGGTTTCGGGCGGCCGTAGCACCAAATAAATAACCAGCCCCACCCCCGGCAGAGCGGCCACGACAAGGCCAGCCAGCAGTTGGGCAAACAGGTCGCGGGTACGGCCGCGCATATCCCGAAACGCCCAAATAATGACACTCAGCCAGAGCGCGGCCAGCAACGCCCCCAGCACGGCCAAGATAATATAGAGGTAAGAAACCAGCGTATCCAGAGATGCCATAGCGGGATTATAACAGGTTTAGGAGGGAGTGCTGAGTGCGGGGCAAAAAGTACGAGGCAAAAAGTACGAATTACGAAGTACGAAATCAGTGACGATGGGTGTCGTAATTCGTCCTTCGTAATTCGTACTTTAACTACTCCACCACCACCACCAACGTCAGCGGCCGTGGCACAGCGATGCCAAGGCCAAAACTTTGGCCGCGCTCGTTTTGGATGAGCCACTCGGCCATGTACGTCCCCGTGCGTGTCGGCACGGTGATGGTGGCTGATAGTTCGGCGATAGCTCCGGGCACAATCGGCCGTGGCAGGGGTTGCACATCCACCTCCTCCACGCCCAGCGCCACGGGAACCAACTTATAGTCGGTCGTCCATGTGCAAGTGCCCACATTTTCCACCCGCCACGTCTTGGTGATGGTACTGCCCGCCGCCACGGCCGCGCCATCGCCATAGCTCACATCGGCCACAAACAGCCCCTTGTCCTCGCACACCTCGGCCGAAACAGGGCGGGGGAGCAGGTCGTAATCCCAGCCCAAGGCCAAGCTATCCGTGCCCGTCCGCACCGTGACGGCCGCTTCGGTCGTCCATTGGCCGGGGGCGAGCAAGAGTTGGTTCGAGCCGCTATCTGCCTCCACAAAAACGCAATACGTGCCATTGGCCAGCGAATCGAAAGTGAAACGGCCGTCCTGATCTGTCACCGTTTGCAACACAGCAGGCACGGGGCACGCCCCCACCCCCAAATTGACCAGCACATGCTCCAGCCCCTGCTCGTTTGGTTCGCGCACGCCGTTGGCGCGGGCTTGGCCGCTGGCTTGGATTTGGCACCCAGCGGGCAAGGGGTCGGCCGTTTCGCTGGGGCGCACCGCGCACGCATCGTGCCACACCCAGCCGCCCAGTTGCATCACAAAAGCGGAGCCAGCCCCTTCGGCCAACATGGCCGCCTGAAAGGTGAAGCTCGTTTGCGCTTGGCCGTCGTTCACCCGCACCGTGTAAAAACCATCGGGCAAATCGGTGGGGTCTAGCACAAAATCGGCCGTGATGGGTTGGGTTTGGGGCAAACAGGGGGTTTCGTCCGACTGGCGAGCCTGCCAGCGCAGGCTAAATGTGCTCCCTTGGCGGCTCATTTGGGGTTCGGCGGGGGTGTAGCAGGGGCTGGGGAGCGTGCCGTGCAAACGGCCGCTAATCCCCTCGCCCGAAATCAGCACGGCCGCGCTCTCGGCCGTGACCACCACCTCCTCTGGCCATGCCGTGGGCACGGGGCTGGGGGTGGCAGTTTCCACCACGGCGGGGGTGGGGGCATCGGCCGTGGGCGGGGCGGTACAAGCGGTGAGGAAGTAAAAAGTGAAAAGTAAAAGGTAGAAAGTGGCTATTTGGACAGAAGCAAGGTGGGGGAAGGGGTGCTTTTCACCTTTCACTGCTTACTTCTCACTCACTAAATAAGCGGCCAGCAAGCGAGCGGTGTTGTCCAAAGCCTCGCGGTGGGTGCGCTCGTAGTGGTGGGAAGCATCCACGCCGGGGCCAACCAGAGCCATCGCCACATTGCCGCCCGCTTTCCAATACGCCTCGCCATCGGAGCTGTAGTTGGGGTAAATGTCGGTGCGGTGGGCGATGTGTCCCTCACGGGCCAATTTTTCCAGCCGACGGCGCAAGCCCGAGTGATAAGGGCCAGCCGAATCTTTGGCGCAAATGGTCACCGAAAATTCGTCCGATTGTTGGGCGGGGGCAACCACGGCCATATCAATGGAGATGAGTTCGGCCAAATTGGCGGGGAAACCCGTCGCCGCGCCGTGCCCCACTTCTTCGTAGTTGCTGATGTGAATGGTGGTGTCTTGGAGGGGGCGTTGGCCAGCGGCGTGGAGGGCTTGGATGGCTCCCAACATGGTGGCCACCCCTGCTTTGTCATCGAGGTGGCGCGAGCGGATAAAGCCGCTGTCGCTCAGTTCCACGCGGGGATCCATGGCCACAAAATCGCCCACTTGGATACCGAGTTGCAGGACACTGTAGCTGGTGGGCACGCGCTCATCGAGCCGAATTTCCATGTTGGCATCGGTGCGTTTGGCGGTTAAATCATCGGCCGAGTGGGCATGGGCAGAGGCGGCCGTGGGCACAATCGAGCCGCGATAGGTGCGGCCGTCGCTGGTGAACACCCGCACCCCCTCCCCTTCCACTGAGTTCCACACCCAGCCGCCGAGGCGGGTCATAGCCAGACGGCCGTTGGGCTTAATGCTCGAAACCATCGCCCCAAGGGTATCCACATGGGCTGTCAGAGCGCGGGGCGCATCGCTCCGCTCCCCTGCAATGGTTCCCGCCAGCAACCCCTTGGGCGACATTTCGAGCTGGACGTAGGGGGCAAACGCCTCTTGGACAAAGGCCATGGCGCGGTCGGTGTCACCCGTCGGGCTGGGGATGTTGAGCAGTTGAACCAAAAAGTCTACCATCTGGTTGACATCTATTTGTGTAGCCATGCGTTTGCTCCTTGGGGGGAAAAGGGAGAGAAGCGAGAAAAGAGAGGAGAGGGGTGTTTGTAAATAACGGTTTAGGGTTTGGGAATTATCCAAAATAATAGCATGGAGTTTTGATACTATCCATCGGGTTTATGAGGGTAGCGGATTGGGCGCAGAAAAAGAACCCAATGACACGGTGTCCGCACACCCTGTTTATATCACAACTCTGAGGACTGAATACAGGGGTTGGGGAGAAACCTCAAAGGTCTTCAAGACCTTTGAAGTTTGGCTACCAGCCAGCTCCCCAAGCAGAACCCAGAACCCAACATTTAGGAGCCAGAAAAATGGGGAACACGCACCAAGCGCACACCCAAGTAGTTATCCCAGTCATGCGGACTGCTCCAACTGCTATTCAAAACGTGCGACCCGTTTAGTTCGTCATACCATGAACCGCCACACACAGCGAACTCCTTATCCTCATCATACCAAGAATTTGTCCATTCCCAAACATTACCTGCCATATCGTGTGCTCCGCAATGTGCCACCCCCTTAGGAAATAGCCCTACAGCACTGGGGCGATCAATTCCCGCCTCACGGGTATTGGCATATCCCTCCTCCCAATCCCCCCACGGGTAATTCCCCCCATTGGGATCCCTCGCCGCTTTTTCCCACTCTTCCTCCGTTGGCAAGCGGTAGCTTTTGCTTGTCACCTCACTCAACCAGCTTGCATACGCCTCTGCTTCGTACCAACTTACCCCCACTACGGGTTGGTTGGGTTGGTTAAAACGGACATCATCCCAGTAACGAGGCTGCTGCCATTGCTTCTTATCCCGCCATTTCCACCCCTCTTCTGACCATACCCTATCCCATTTGGTGGTATAACCCCCATCATCCACAAAATACCAATATTGAGCATTCGTTACAGGGTATTTGGCTATCTCAAATCCAAAATCTACCACGGGCATGACGGCTGGCTCACGGTCAATAACTTCTTGTCTTGGATCGCCTAGAATGGTCAATATACTACCCACATTTGCCCGCAGACGAGGAGAAACAACTGGATATGCAAATTGCTCCCCAATGAGCGTGATCATACGAGGAATTAGTTCTTCACTTAAAGCAGGGTTGGTATTTGGCCATTCCAGCACGGCCGTACCCGCCAATTCAGTCCCTGCCCAAGCTACCTCACCTCCTTCGGGCAAACGTCGCCCTTCCAGTTCTCCCACCCCGGCCAAAAGCGTACCAACCGCTCGGCACGTTGGATAGATGTTACGCTAAGATAACCTACCAATAGCAGAAGCGGTTCCCACCACCAACTATCAAAGAGTGTTCCCTCGGCCAAAACGAATTCGGCTAATTTTGTATCATACCCAAGAACCTCGTCCATGTAGCGAGCTGCTAAAAATTCTTGGAAACCCAAGTGGATGAAGCGATAAACCCCCAATCGCTCTTCTAATAGGGTTCCCCGCTGGCGGGTAAGCCTGATAAAGTTATCCACCCACGACCGTAGTCCCTCCTGCCCATTCAACAAGCGGCGCATATCTTGCTCATCAATCTCCCGCCCCTTATCCCCCTGTTGGTGCATGTGGAAAGCGAGAAATTGCAACAATTCGCGATGTTGTACATAGTGTTGCCCTAAGTCATTGCGCACGGCCGTATCGGTTACATGGTCCGACTGAAGCATGTTGTCCACCGCTCGCTGAAATAGTTCCGCCCTATGTTCGGGCAGACGTCGGTCGCTGACATGGACTATGAGCAACATCCGCACCATCAGTGGCGAGGTAACCAGACGGTCTGCGTTATCTCCCCACCGTAGTTGACGTTCCGCCTCCATATGTTGAATGCCTGCAATAAGGTCATCCGCTTGCGCTTGGCAAATAGTGGGATTGAACTCCACGGCTGAATATGCCTGCCGAATTAGTTGGGCTACTTGTTCTTGGTTAAGCGGTTGCACCTGAATCTCGCGAAAGGAGCGTCCGAGAGCGGTGCGGTCTTTGTAAGCAGCCGTGCGACAAGTGACAATCACTTTTAACTCGGGTAGCCCTGCCACCAAATCCTCTATCTTTTGGCTCACCATCGCCCGCTCCTGCTCATTGGGTACTTCGTCTAGTCCATCTAATAGTAAAATGACCTGTTGCCCCCGTACCAAAAGTTGGTCAAAAAAAGTGTGCAATGCGGAGTAGGCGGTCGTCTATCGCCGCTCTAGCAGGTAATGGGAAATAAAAAAGGCAAGGGTACGTTGCTCAGGCTGATTTTCTTGGTGGCGGCGCAAATGGTCGGCAAAACGGTTAAGGGGGAGGAGAATGGGCAGAGGTAATAAAAGAGGGGTTTTATTTACTGTTATGCCTCGCTTGCCCCGTGGAGGAAAGTTCAATTTTTGCTGGGCAAAGCGGATATTGTTTTCCCCCAACGCCCGTGCCAGTACCCACGTAAGGTGCATTAGCACGGTGCTTTTGCCACAGCCAGAGCCACCCGTCACTACCAAATGATTGCCTTGCTGGAGTAATTGGGTGAGGGAAATGGATTTGCTCCCTGTTTATTATTGCGGGCGGCCAAAGGAACATACACTTCGTCGAGGGGCAAATCCATCACGTTGCGCCCTGCCGCTGGATACCTGTTAGGCGAATGTGGCTGTTTTCGGCAACCACGGTGGCGAGGTAACGGCCGATTTCCGCCCGCATCTCCACGTCGCTCAACTTCACCCCCTGCACTTGGTTAATAATCGCCGTCACATGGTTGTTCTCCCCCCCAATCACCATCTGCGCCGTGGATTCTTCCACATGGACAGAATGCGCCCCATGCGTTTCAACTTTACCCCCGGCCGCCTCAAACGCGGCACAGGACATCAGCCCTTGCTCATATAATTTGCGAATTTCGTCAAAGGGTCGCTCATGCGCCCGCTCCTGTGGTGGGGAATTGGAGAAGTTAAGGCAACATCAAGTGGGCGACGGATTCATCCACACCAAAGCGATGAATAATGGCTGAATACTCCCGTAGTAAACCTTCAATGGCTTGGACAGAGCAATTGCCTACCCGCAACCAAATAAATTTGGGAGGCCACCCATATAACAAACTCATCTGCTGAAAATCAGAATCTTTCGAGACAATGGTGAAGCCATTTTGCTTGGCATACTCCCAAATCACCCCATCATCTGCTTCCCGCAAAGAAACTTCACGCACATGGACACTATCCGGATATACATCGGCTAAAGTCCGCGTGAGGCGAGGGGGTAAGTTTTGGTCAAACAGCAAGCGCATAATCGGGCAGGGTGGCTAACTTCCGTTCGCGGTCGGCCGCAAAAGCAAGGCAAGCACGAATATCCTCGGCCGTGAGGTCGGGAAAATCAGCCAAAATCTCCCCCTCACTCATCCCCCCGCCAAATACTCCAGCACATCGGTCACAGTCATGCGTGTGCCCCGAATGCACGGCTTGCCGCTCCGCTTGCCCGCTCAATGGTGATAAAGTGATGGTAATTCATGGGTAGATGATAACAAAAAGCGGCTGTCTTTCAACGCACAGTGATTTAGACAGTTAACTCCCCAACGTCTCCAAATCCGCCTCTAGTTCTGCCACCCCATAGTGGATGGGAATGCGGCGGCTGGCCAGCACCGCTTGAAACTGCCAGTGAGGCAATTGGGCCAACCGCGCCGCCTGCGCCAGCGTCAACCGCTCCTGCTGGAAAAGCAACACAGCAATTTCCTGATACATCTCGGCCGCTGATAAATGCGCCGCTTCTAAAAACTCATCGGCAATCATAAGAGCCATCACATTCTCTCCTGTATGGGGATAATCTCGTCACAGTATACCAAGGAACCACCCCATCGCCTATCCATTCCCGACCACTTCTCACTTCCCACTCTCCTTCCTTCTCCGCCGCCGTGTCTCCCCCTCCTCCTTCGGCGCACGGCGGGGTGGGAGCGGAGGCAGAGCAGGCAACTCCGTTTGCGAGACAAAGCCAGCCATAATGAGACGGCGCATTTCCGCATCAAGGGCAGGGTCGGTGGCAATGCCCTGATAGCTGGCCAAACACTCCTCCACCATCGCCGTGGCACGGCCGAGCAACGTTTGGTGTGGGGCGCTTTGCCACTTCTCACGGTTCGAGCGGTCGTAGACGGCGCTGGGCAAATACAGCTCTTGCGGCCAATACTTCAGGGTGTGCTCGGCCGTAATCAGATGTTGTTCGGCCAGCAATTGCCGCGCCAACCCAATCGTCGGCAAATCCTCCAGCAGTTGAATTTCGCGCACCAATTGCAACGCTTGGCCGCACACCTCATTGTCAAAAATCAGCTTGGGCAAGCTGAACACCAACACAAAATCCAACATGCCCGGCCCCGAAACGGAGTTGACACTGCTCAGGGCGGCCAGCAAGGCACTGCCAAAGGTCTCCGCGCCCGCTTGGGCATCCAGCATTTTGCTATCGCTGAGAGCCATGTACGCTTGGGTGGGCAGGCCGAGGTGCTTGCCCACGGCCGCATAAGCCATGTCCAGCCGCAACGCCTCGATGCCCAGCATGGGCGAGGTCGCCTCGCGCATGTGGAAGCTGGCGGGCGCACCACCGAACAATACGGGTGCGCCGGGCTTGATGATTTGGGCCATGGTGATGCCCGCCAGCACGTCGGCCGTGTGGAACACCGTCGCCCCCGTAATCGTCACGGGCGCAATCAGCCCCATCAGCGTCACAGGCACTATTTCGATGGGAATGCCCGCCTCGACACAATCAATCATATTTTGGCAAGAATCTTCGCTGTAGCGGAAGTTGCCTGTGGCCGTAATCGTGAAGATGGACATCGGCCGAGCAATTAAATCCGCCTTGTCAGCCCGAAACAGTTGCATCATCTCCGCCATGCGGGGCACCCCATGCTCGGTGAATGCGCCCGAGACAATCGGCTTTTTGGAGTTGACCAGCGACAAATAGAGCCGCCACGCATCCGACACTTGGGGTTCGATGTCGTCGTTGGTGGAAAAGGCGGTGGCTAAATAGGCGATGTGCTCAAGGCCGTCGGCGACGCGGATGTATTCGACGAAGTCGGCCGTGTTGGCCAGCCGCGTGTCCCCCGTGCGGTGATCTAGCACTTTCAGCCCACTGGAGGCGGGTACAAAATGGACGTTGTCGCCGCCAATTTCGGCATGGGGGCGGCCGTCGCGGTCATATAACGTAAACGATGAGGGGGCTTGTTCGATGGCCCAACGGACGACATCGGGTGGGAAGAGGAGGCGTTCACCGCTGGCATCAGTCTGGAAGCCGTGGTCGAGGAGGCGTTGGCGCAGGTCACGGCCGCGCACTTCCACGCCGATTTCGGCCAGAATGTGCAAGGCTTCCTCGACAATGCGGTTGATCATGTCGGGATGGAGGATGTTGAGGGTAGGGCGCATGGGATTTGGGATTTTATATTTGGATTGGGGATTTCGTAGTAACGACTTTAGCCGTCAATTGGGCGATTGTAGTGGGCGCGACCGTCTGTTGCAACGGGGAGGGCTGTTGTGATACTGTAACTTCTAACTGACAACGAGCTTTCTCTAAAAGTCCCTCCGCGTTCTCCGCGCCCTCGGCGGTTATCCAAAACGGCTGAAGCCGTTACTACAATCTTACTCATTCACCCATTTACCTGAGGAGAAGAATATGAAAAAGTTTGTTTTGCCTTTCCTGTTGTTGTGTATGGCGTTGTTGGCCGTCGCTTGTGGTGGCGAAAGCACGGCCGATGACCTCTTGGGCGAAATCCAAGAGCGGGGAACCATTCGCGTCTCCACCGATGCCAACTACGAGCCACAATCCTTTTTGGATGACAGCGGCAAATTCGTCGGCTTCGACATTGATGTCGCCACCGAGATAGCCAAACGGTTGGGTGTGGAAGTGGAATTCATCACCCCCGATTGGGATTTGATTACGGCCGGCAACTGGGGCGGCCAATGGGATATGAGCGTTGGCTCCATGACAGTCACCACGGGGCGGCAAGAAGTGCTTGATTTTGCCAACCCACCCTATTATTACACCCCGCCCAGTTCGCCGCCTCGGCCGCGTCGGGCATCACCACCTCGACCAACTCAACGACCAAGCCATTTGTGGTAGCTCTCCACCACCTACAAGCTGGCTCAACGGCGATTTAGACGCACTCGGTCTGCCCGATGCCAGCTACTACGCCACCGCCCCCACAGGCATCAGCATTGTGCCCCTGCAAAGCGACAATGAATGTGCCCAACAAATTCAGGCGGGGCGCACCGAGTTTTCCGTTTTCCTCACCTCGCAAACGGTGGTGGATGCGGCCATCCGCGAAGGCGTGCCCGTGGTGAAAGTTGGGTCACCTGTCTATTCGGAGAATTTGGCCGCCGCTTTCGACAAAAATGCGCCCCTCAGCAACGCCACCCTCGTTGCCCGTGTCAACCAAATCATCACCGAAATGCACAACGATGGCACGCTCAGCGAACTATCCCTCAAATGGTTCGGCGAAGATTTAACGCAAGCACCGAATTAGTTAGTGCTGAGTTACGAGTGCTGAGTGCTGAGTAGAATACTGGCACTCAGCACTCAGCACTCAGCACTCAGCACTTTCTATGGCTGAAACCCCTCCTCCCAAAAGCCAAGCGCAACTCCTTTTTGAGTTGCAACAGCGCAAAGCCCGACGCTTTAATTTGTGGGTCAATGTCTCGTGGCTCATCTTGCTGGGCACACTCTTCTTCCTCTTTAGCGGGATAGATTGGCGCATTGGTGGCCTGCATATCACCACCATTCAGCTCGATTTCGGCTTCATGCGCCAGCAATTTCCCTTTATTTTAGGGGGAGTGGGGCTAACCATTTTGCTGGCCGCGCTCTCTATTTCGCTGGCGATGGTGTTGGCGTTGCTGGGGGCACTCGGCCGTCTCTCGCGCTTCCCCCCCGCCTACGCCCTCGCCACCTTCTACATCTCCCTCATTCGGGAACCCTCCTGCTCCAAATCATCTTTTCTTTCTCGCCCTGCCCCAACTGGGCATTCGGCTGACAGGTTTGGCGGCTGGTGTCCTCGCTTTGGGGCTGAATTACAGCCTACATGACCGAAATTATGCGGGCGGGCATTCAATCGGTGGGGATTGGCCAGCGCGAAGCGGCCTTGGCCAATGGCACGACCCAGCCCAAATTATGCGGCGCATCGTCTTGCCCCAAGCGTTGCGCCTCGTCGTGTCACCCATTGGCAATGAGTTCATCGCCATGCTCAAGGATACCTCGCTCATCTCGGTGACTGGGTTTTGTGTAGGAGATTTTGTGGCGGGCGCAGAAAGTCGGCCGTGCCAATTTTAAGAGCTTAGAGGCGTTGCTCATTGCCGCCATTTTTATTGGTACATTACGATTCTTTTTCCACCATTCAAGCGCGGTTGGAGCGGTATCTGACGCGGGGGGAGCGGCGGAGTGAGTAGAGGGGGGGAGGGGGGAGGAGAGAAGAGAGAAGAGGGAAAAGAGAGAAAGAGTTAGTAACTCGATAGTTGTGAATTTCGAAAAGTTCGAAAAGAAGGTAGAGTCATGTGGAAACACCTTGCTTCGCAAAGAGTAAGCGAAAAACCTCATCGACAGATTCACCTGTATTAAGAAGCTCATGAACCATAAGGATGAGAGACTGAACCAGTGCTTGACTTTGTTGACGACAAACTTCTCCAATGGTTTTGAGGGGAAGCACCAAGCCCTTTTGGTGTGACAGTTCAAGGCTATGCAAGTGTAAGAAAGAATAAGCCACAAAGACCAGACACCAATGTTTTTGAAAGGCTTCGGCCGTTCGCATGCGATATTCATCCAACCCTAACTGACCTTTGCTGTCCTGATAAAAGGTTTCTATCGGCCAACGCAGAAGATAGGTTTGAACAATGAGTTCAGCACTCCAATCCAAACGATTAGAGATCAAAATGACAAAATTGCCTTCGAGTTGTGGGTTATCAAAAGAAATAACGAGACGAACCTTCCCCAGCACGGGAATGGCCAGGTTCCGTGAAAAGCACCAATATGTTTTGTCTTTAACTTGAATTGGCCGAAATGCTGTTGAAGGAATAAGTGGGACTAGGTTCTGTTGACATTTAGCTGAATTGCAGATGAGATCCAGAGGTGAGCCAAAGGCGAGCCAACGGCTCAAAGCTCATTTTCTTGGTGTTCATTTTTACGTGACCTCTGGGCTTCAGTTTGTTTTAATTAAAATGTCAACACAACCTAGTTCTTCAACTTTGATGTGCGGACTAGGCAGAGAAATGACCTTGCCATCCTCATCTTTCAGAACAAAGCTGTTGACTTCCAAATTGCGATTCTTCTGGGAGGACGCTGATCCAACTTTTTCGGCTAACTCAATAGCGGTACAAATTCTTGCGCCAGATACCACCCATCGAAAAGAACGACCTCAAAAGACAAGTTATGGTCAATCGCTTGCTCGAGTAATATCTTAGCTAAGGTGATTTTGGTTTTAAACTGCTCATGTGCGGCGGAACTCTTCATCAAGGAGTAACAGAGGAGCGACTTCTTTATGAAATTGTTGGCGCCCTTCTTGGCCCTTTGGAATCTGGCGGTCTGGAAGCAGTTTTGACAAACTCTTCCCAGCGCGTCTGTTCTTCATAGCGGCGATAGATTAAGAAATCAACGGGAAAGCGAATTTGGCCACACACATAATGGCTGGTCACTAAATTATGGCTCAAGGGGTAACGGTCTTCGGCATGATGGTAATGGCGGGCTACATATTCGAACAAATCACCTGCATGTTCACACAAGGTGTCGTCTATGATTAGGGCAGCCATGTCCCGTCGTCGGCGATATGTTTTAACAGCCTCCTTCATTTGCTGTACCCGTCGGTCATTAATCTGCTTTTGTTGCCATGGTGATTCTGAAAAGAAGCGACTGAGGTTGGTTTTATCCGCACTTTCCAAAAGGCAACGGGCTATGTTGGCCATGCTCTTGTTTTCTAACACCATCAAGCCTGTCAGGTAATTCCGAAAGTGGTTGAATTGACGGCAATCTTTGAAGCAAGACCGAAATTCGTCACCATATTTCAAAACGATAGGTGTTGGTTGAACAATGGGCAACTGCATTTTGTTCTCTCCCTGAAGCAATTTTGGATCCTCTTTTACTTCAGATTTTCTATCCAACAAAATTCACAACTATCGAGTAATATCGTTTTAGCCACGCGATAACTCTATAATAGATAGTACTGTGGTCATCCCCACCAACGCAGTACCCCAATTGGAACCGTTTACACCCAGTGGAGTGGTTGTTGTTTTATGAAACTGGATAAACAGGGTAGCAGTCGCCAAATCGGCCGACTTGCCGAGCGCATGGCCGCTTATATCCCCCAAACCCTCGTCAATCGCCTGCTACATGGGGAGGAATTAGAGCCGGGGCAAGCCCGACGCTTTAAAGCCGCCACCCTTTTCTGCGACATCTCAGGCTTTTCGCACATGGCCAATGAGTTGGCGGCCGATGGGCCGCGGGGAGCCGAGGAGCTAAACCGCGTCCTGCTAATGACCTTCACCGCCATGATTAACGCCATCCATAATGCAGGGGGCGTGGTCAGCCATTTTCATGGCGATGCGATGATGATTTACATCCCCGACGACGGCCAAGCGGCCGTACACGCCCTTGCCTGCGCCCAATTCATGCAAAATTTGCTCCAGCAAGGGTACAACCAAGCCCTCATCACCCGTTCCAATAACCAGCCGGCCGTGTTCAACCTCTCCATGCGCGTCGGCGTGGGGTATGGCGAATGTTTGGAGGTGGTCGTGGGCGACTTGGCCAAGGGACTCGAATGTGTGGTGGCGGGTTCGGCCATAGATGATGCGGTGGAGGCGGAAAAACGGGCCCAAGCGGGGCAAGTAATGGCCAGCCAGCGCGTGTTGGCCAAAGCCAACATCCCCACGCGGGAGCCATTTGGGTTGGTGACAGAGGTGTTGCCCGTTCCCTACAGTCAGCAAAGCCTCCATTGGGATGCCTATGCGGCCGAGCAATTGTGGCGCGTGGCCGAAATCGCGGCCGCATTTGTGCCCCGCGCCCTGCACGACCGCATCATGACCGACAACTCCTATTTTGTGGCCGAGCATCGCCCCGTGACCAGCTTGTTTGTGCGCTTTGAGGGGATTAACTACGGCCGTGCCGATGCCCACGACCTGCTCCAACAATACTATGTGTGGGCGTGTCAACTCGTCGCCCGCTATGGGGGGGAAAACAGCCGCGTCAACCGGATCCTCACAGGCGATAAGGGGAGCATGTTGCACATTATCTTTGGCGCACCCGTCGCCCCCGAAGCACCGGGGCAAGCATTGCGCTGTGCGCTCGCCCTCCAGCGCGAAAAGCCCAGTTTTATTACCAGCCAGCAAATCGGGGTCACAACGGGGCAAGCGTTCGCCTGTGCCGTTGGCTCCCAAACCCGGCGCGAATACACCGTGGTGGGCGAAATCATCAACCTCTCCTCCCGCCTAACCGATTTGTGCGCCCCCAACCAAGTCCTCACCGATGGGGAGACAGCGCACAAAGCGCAAGAGCAAATCGTGTTTACCTCGCATGGCGCGGCCAAGGTGAAGGGGTTTGCCCAACCCGTGGCTCTGTTTGAGGCCACGGCCGTGCGCCACTCCATTGACCAGCTCCGCTTGCGCTTTGATACGACCCAACGGCCGTTGACATGGCGCAAAACAGAGCAGGAACAGCTTCACGACCTCGTGCAGAAAGGGTTGGGGGGGCACGGAGTGGCCGTGGCCATCTATGGCCTCACCAGTGCCGAACCGACCCGCTTTGTCGGCCCAGCCATCTACGAATGGCTCGATAAAGGGGGGCATGTCTTTTTGGGTTTGGGGCAACACCACCTACGCGAAATTCCGTTTAGCCCGTGGCTCCCTATTTGGCGCGATTTTTTTGGCTTGCAACCTGAGCAAACTGTCTGGCAACAGCAACAACACATCGAGCGCAAATTGCGTGAGTTGGGCATGGATGCGCCTGATTGGCGGCCGTGGGGGCGGTTGCTGGGGCTAGAGGTGGTGGGGGAAGAGGTGGTATCGGCCGTGGAGACGCGCATCCAACAAGCGGCGGCACTGATGCAATACGGCTTCACCCGTTTGGCCGCCCGCCACCCCATTCTCATCGTCCTCGAAAACATCCATTGGGCCGACCAAGAAAGTTTGAGCCTCCTGCGCCTTGTCGTGGAAGGGTGGCGCAACCACCCCATTGTCATCTTGCTGACCTTTGCCGCAGGGAGCCAGCTCGCCCTCGACCAATTGCCACCCGCCACAGTGACGATTCCCCTTGCCGAATTGCCCGTGCCCGAAGGGGTGGCCTTGGTGCAAGGATTGGTGCGAGGGCTGGAAATCCCCCCTGTGCTGTTGCGGCATCTCGGCTTGCACAATCCCGCCGGGCTAGTAAACCCCCTCTTTTTGGAGGAGAGCATCCACATGATGCTGGAAAAGGGGTGGTGCAACTGAATGGGTATTTGGTGGTGGATGAAGAGGCATTGGTGGGGCTAAAAATCCCCGAAAGCGTGCAAAGTTTGCTTCTCTCACGGCTGGATCGCATTTCGGCCGAGGCGCGGACGTTGCTACAGGCTTCGGCCGTTATCGGCCGCGAGTTTGATAGGCAAACGTTGCAATATGCCCTGATGGGCTTGCCCGTGCGCAACATGGCGGCGGCACTCGAAGAACTCATAACCGCCCGCCTGATTCGCCAAGTGGTGAAGGAGCCACCGACCTATATTTTCCAAGATGAGGCGATTCAGGAGGTGGTTTACGAGAGCATACCCTATGCCCGGCGGCAACGGTGGCACGCCAGTGTGGCGGATTGGCTGGTGGCCACCCACGGCCGCCACGCCAAAGCGACCTATCCGCTCATTGCCTACCACTACGGCCGAACCGATTTGCACGAGCGGGGGTTGGAATTTGCGCTCGGCGCGGCCGATGAGGCGTTTGCCCAACAGTCGGCGCAATCTGCCCTTGAACTGTATGGGCAGGCGGAGATGCACTTGGCCGCTTTGCCCAATTCGGCCGCTTTGTGGGTCACGGCCGTGCATATTTGGCTAAGGCGGGGGGAGTTACTGCGCCAAGCGGGCAAATTCGAGTTGGCCATTAACGATGCCCGCCAAGCGGCACGACTGGCGCGGGAACAACGCGACGCTTTACGTGCCGCGTTGAGCTATAACTTGCTGGCGCGTCTGCTGGTCCACACGGCCGCTTGCTCCGAGGCATTGGAGCTAACGGGTCTCATCACCCACGGTTTGGCCAACCACATTCCACTCAGCGAAGTGGGCCATGCGCTGGTGACGCAAGGGGAGGCGCAGAGCTATTTGGGGCAATTTGTCCCTGCACGGGCCAGTTTCGGCCGTGCGCTCGATTTATTTACCCAAGCCGAAGACCATAGCGGGCTAATTCGCACGCATATCGTCTTTGGCTATGAATATGCCAGCATGTTGGGGGATTGGGTGGAGGCGCGTCGCCACTTAGAAAATGCCCAGCGGTTGCTGTCGCACACCTCGTTTAAGGATGCGTTGGAGGTGATGCGGCTGTGGTTGGGGTTGGCGCAACTCGAGTTGCGGCGCGGTTCTCGGCCGCAGGCGGAGGCGCATTTGGCCACGGCCGCCCATCTCCTCCAAGGTGGATCTATCAATTGGTGGCGGCCGACTTTGCTTTACTACCAAGCCATCTATAAGCTAGGTGTACCTGAGGTGGATGGGCGCGGCGGCTGTTGGAAGAGGGGCAAGCGGCCGTGCAAGAAGGGGGCAATCCCGATTATCTGCCGCTCATTTTGCTCGATTTGGCGCATTTGGCGCCGCATGTGGTGGAGGAGCATCGCTACCTGACCCGGTGTGCCCATGCGGCCGAGAAACGCGCCCGCTATCTGGATAGGCTCCATTGTTTGCAGGTTTGCGAGGCGTTAATTCGGCCGTCGGAATAGATTCAAGATAGAGTGTAGAGATAGAGATAGAGGGTCTCTTAGCCGGCAAAACAACCATATTTCTCTCTATCTCTATCTCCCATCTCTATCTAATTAATTACAAATTGCCTGAATTTCCTCAAATACTTGCCAAAAGGGGGTATAAATAGACATAATACAGGTATGTTGTTTGGCATTTGGCCATATGGTGGCGTTTACATCCCCGAAATTCATGGGTTTTTATAACGGACTCGGCCGTGTTTTATCCGCTGTATGCGGCCGTTTAATCATTGTAAACAGAGATATTTAGAAGCTGAATTTTAATTAGTAAATAGAGAAATCCAGCTTTGACAGTCCAGAAACATGACCGCCGATCATGCGTGTAGACTATCTCGCCAGTGAAAAGGGGGAAAAGGGAGCCAACCCAGCCAATTCCATGCTCAACAGCATACTTTTGTACCGGCATGGCCAGTCTGTTCATCACCTGTTGGTGTTGTACTTATAGTGGTTATAAACTGATAGTTAATATGGGTACATAAGTCTATTGGTGTAGAGGTGTATTAAAATATACCAGTACACCCATAAACGAATAAACCAAATACCAGTTTATGATTGTGAAAAGTATCTTTTGCCAACTGTTTTTAGATGGCGTGATGGCCAAATTTAATAAGGAAAGGGTTTAATTTCGCGTATGAGCGAACGAGATAAACAAGTTGATGTCGCTGTTTTCTTTGACTACGAGAATATCGTTTTCTCTGTCAGAAACAATTTTAACGTCAATGCCAATTTTGAAGATTTGATGGATAAGTGCAAAGAGTTCGGCCGCGTTGTCGTGGCCCATGCTTTTGCCGATTGGAACCGCCAAAGTGCGGCCATGATTCCAGCCCTCATCTCGAATGGCTTTGACCCCGTCTATGTCCCCAGTTTCCAAATGGGAACCGATGGTCAACAATCTGTCCGCAAAAATGCGGTAGACATGTATATGGCCATTGATGCAATGGATGTGCTCCACAATCGGCGGAATGTGGATACTTTCATTCTTCTCACAGGCGATAGCGATTTTCTGCCTTTGGTGAATGCCATTCGGCGGGCAGGCAATCGCGTTATTGCCATTGGGGTAGATGGTTCTAGTTCCTCCCATTTAGGGCAATCGGTAGATGAATTTATCTTCTACAGCCAAGTATCGCCTTTGCCCAACATGCAACCGCAAAAGCGGATTAAAGAGCCATATGAAGCTCTGGCAGAAGCGATTCGGCAGTTGCAAACAGAAGGGCGCTCCAGTGTTTTGCCCAATGTCAAGATGATGATGGCGGAACTGATGGGTGGCTTTGACGAGCGCAAACACACTGATAGCAAAGGGCGCCGCTTCCAGAAGTTCAAGGATTTTGTGCAAGAGGCGGAACGACGCGGGATTGCGCGTTTGGTCACCACAGGTACTGTCAATGAGGTCTTCCTTGCGGATGATTACCACAGTGAGGCGTACCTGAAGAGCAGAGCCGCTTCTGTATCCAAGATGAATCCTGTGGGGCAAGCGGCCGTGGCCGGCAAGCCCAAGCTCACCTTGGCCGAAGAAGTTGCCCCCGAAAAAGCAGAGCCACAAAAACCTGCTGACGAAAAAGAGAAAGAAAAGCCAGTGGCCACGGCCGTTTCCTCCTCTACCCGCACCCAACCCAGCCTCACCGATTCCTTTGCCCTCTTAGCCCAAGCGGCACGCAAAGCCATTGCCGAGGAAAAATCGAACAAGGTCACGTCCATCAAAAGCATTATGCTCGAGATTGACCCCTATTTCGATGAAAAGGGAATTGAGGTAGACGGCGAAAAGAAGTTCACCCGCTTTAGTGAGTTTATTGAAGCGGCCTTGCAGGCCAACTACATCAAGATTACAGGACGTGGCCAAGCCAAAAATGTCGAACCCGGCTCTGCCGCTCCTCCTGCCAGCCCAGCCACCCCTGTCGTGGCTCCTGAAGCAGAAAGCGAAGCACCTGTGGTTGTTGAAGAAGTGGCGGCCGTGGTGGTAGCGGAAACGAAACCTGTGCTACAGGTGGTGGAAACAACTGCCCCTGAAATTGCCACCCTTGATTTGAACGGCATGGAAAAAACGAGCGAGTTTGACAGCCGTCAACTCGTCGTAGACAGCTTGCGCCAGTTCAACACCTATCCTGCGCCCCTTCCTGAAGATTGAGGCTTTTTGCCGCCAAATTCGCAACGAACGGCGCATTTTCCTCTCTTCGCCCAAGGTGCGCGAGTTGCTGACCGAGGCCACACGCGGCGCAGGGTTGCTCAAGCGCATTTCCCCGCCCGGTGTTTCGCCTGCCCAATACGAATTCAATGATGATTCTGTGTTGGTGGCCGCCTTCTTAGGCATTCCCAGCGAAGCCCCAGCCCCGAGCGAAGCGAAACCAGCCACGCCCCAAACTGAACAACCAGTTCGTGCCACGGCCGAACCTGTAACCGACGAATCTGCCCCGAAACGGCGCGGCCGTCCGAAGGGTAGCACCAACAAATCGGCAAACACCTCTTCGGCTCCCGAATCAGCGGTTGAGGAGACTCCTGTGGCGGCTATCATCGCGGCGCAACCTGAGGCGGAAGCGGCCGAAGGCCCCAAGAAGCGCGGCCGTAAGCCCAAGGCGGAACAAGCCCCCGCTCCCCCCGCCGAGCCAAAGAAACGGGGCCGCAAGCCCAAGTCGAATGACGACGGCGATGACGACAAGAAGGACAAAGGAAAAGACGGCCGCAAGTCTAAGTCTGAGCAAGCCGATGGCAAAAAAGGCAAAGGCAAAGGCAAAGATAAAGACGGCCGCAAACAAAAGGGCGAACAACCCCAAGGCAAGTCCGAGCGCGGCGCGAAGAAAGCGGCCCTAACCAGCACCACCTCGCCCGAAGTTTTGGCGGAGGCTTTTGGAATGCTGAAAACGGCCGTGGCCGAGGCGCACGCCGAAGGCAAGCCCAGCCGGCTGACCGCCATCAAGGCGCGTTTGCGCCGCATGGACGAGTCGTTTGACGAATCCAAAATGACCAATGCGGCGGGTGAACCATTTGCGCGGTTCACAGATTTTGCCCAAGCGGCCGCGGCCGAAGGCTTGGTCACTGTTGTTGGCTCTGGTGTAGCCACCGAATTGCACCCTGTTGGTTAGTGCCTGCACAACCAGTCAAAAGTAAAAAGTGAGAAGTGGGCGGTCGAGGCCGTTTCACTTCTCACTTTTTACTTTTCACCTATTTTTATTTCCTATGCAACGGATTATTTTTGAAGAAAATAGCGAACGGCTCAAAGTAACCATTCCGCTCCAGCGGCAATGGTTTTTTTGGCTCAGTTATACGGGGATGCTGTTGATATGGTTGGTGGCAACAGGCTGGGCGGCCGTGGCGTTGCAACGCATCTTTGCCAGCGGTAATTTCGGCTTTCAGGGGCTTTTTTTGCTGGCGTGGTTTGCCATTTTGCTGTTGCTGGCTTTCGGCTGGTGGTATCTCGGCCGACAGGTGTGGCGGCGGTGGCAATATTACATGGCTCAGCGGGAGATTTTGTTTTTTTACAAGGATAGGCTGGTCGTGCGACGGCCGCTCTCCCTGCTCGGGGTCACGGAGGGGTATTCATGGGCGCACGTTTCCCCGTTTCGGTTTGACCCGAAATACAGCAGTGTGGTGTTTGAGTATGGCTCGCTCCGCGTGCCCATCGGGCTGACATTGCCTAAGGACGAGGCGTTGGCGTTGTTGGGGGAGTTAAACGGCCGTTTTTTTCCCAATTATGAGGAGGAGTAAAAAGTGAGAGGTGAAAAGTAGAACTACTTTTCACCTCTCACTTTTTACTTCTCACTGGCTCCCTATCCCCGACTAGCTTTTAATCGCCGTCACATACAGCTTGTCGGTGTATTCTTTGACCATGCGCCGCATACTGAACATGGGGGCGTTGGAGCGGATGCTTTCGCGCATGACCTCGACCCACCCACGGGGGATGCCATCGCGGTCGCGGTTGTAGAAGAGGGGCACAATCTCCTCTTCCAAAGAGCGGTACAGGGATTCAGCATCGGCCGCGTCTTGCGCTTCTTGGCTGTCGTACTGATTGTTTTCGCCAATGGCCCAACCGTTGGCCCCGTTGTACCCTTCCACCCACCAACCATCTAAGACGCTGAGATTGGGAACGCCGTTGAGGGCGGCCTTCATGCCGCTGGTGCCGCTGGCTTCACGCGGCCGACGGGGAGTATTCAGCCACACATCTACCCCTTGTTTGAGATAGCGACCCGTGTGCATATCATAATCTTCGATGAAGGCGACACGGCCGCCCCAATCGTGCGATTTGGCAATGTTGTACACCGTCTGAATGAGATGCTTGCCGGGGTCATCGGCGGGGTGGGATTTGCCCGCGAAGATAATTTGCACCGGCCGTTCGGCGTGGAGCAAAATGCGCTTGAGCCGTTCGGGGTCGCGGAAGATAAGGGTGGCGCGTTTGTAGGTGGCGAAACGACGAGCAAAGCCCAAGGTCAAAATTTCGTTGTCCAAAAAGCCGCCATTGGTCAGCACTTGGGTCGCATCGTGCCGCCCTTCTACCCAGCGGCGGCGGGTGCGGTCGCTGAGGAAGGAGATGAGCTTACTTCGCAACCCTTCGTGGGTGCGCCAGAGCATTTCATCGGGAATTTCAGTGAGCCGTGTCCACAGATTGGGTTCGTCGTGGTGATCCATCCAATCGGCGCCAAGGTATTTGTCAAAAAGTTGGCGCATTTCGGAGGCGACCCATGTGGGGACGTGGATGCCGTTGGTGACGGCCGTAATCGGCACTTCGGCTACGGGGCGGTCTGGCCACACAGATTGCCACATTTCCCGCGAGACTTGGCCATGCAACTGGCTCACCCCATTGGCTTGCCCCGACATTTTGAGGGCTAAGACGGTCATGTTGAACGCCTCGCCCCATGCTTCGCGGTACTTACCCAAGTTGAGGAAGCCTTCGCGGTCGAGGTTGAGTTGGGGCCAAAAGTCGTGGAAGTATTTTTCCATCATGTGGAAAGGGAAGGCATCATGCCCAGCAGGGACGGGGGTGTGGGTGGTGAAGATGCTCTTCTTGCGGATGCGTAGGGCGGCCTCGTGGAAGTTTAGATGTTCGGCCGCGACGAGTTCGCGCACCAGTTCCAGCACCAAGAAAGCGGAGTGGCCTTCGTTCATGTGCCAGATTTCGGGGGTGAGGCCCAGTGCCCGCAAAACGCGCACGCCGCCAATGCCCAGCATCAGCTCTTGCCGAATCCGCATTTCGTTGTCGCCCGAGTAAAGCCGAGCGGAGAGTTCGCGGTTCCACGGGTCGTTTTCGGGCACATCGGTGTCCATCAAAAAGAGGTTGACACGGCCGACGCGCACCTGCCACACTTGGGTGTACACCTCAGAATCCCCAATTTTGACCGAAATTTTGACTGGCTGGCCGTTTTCACCGCGCACCAATTCGACAGGGGCTTGGCTCATGTCGAGCTGTTGGTAAACCGATTCTTGCCAGCCGTGCGAGGGGATGCGTTGGCGGAAATACCCTTGGGGATACATAAAACCGACACCAACGAAGTTGAGGCCGAGGTCGCTGGCTTCTTTGACATGGTCGCCCGAGAGGATGCCAAGGCCGCCCGAGTAGATGGGCAGGGAGTTGTGCAAGCCAAATTCGGCCGAAAAATAGGCCACCAATTTGTCGGCGACATCGGCGTGGGCTGTTTTCCACCATGTATTTTCGGCCGCCAGCTCCTCATCAAACCGCTTGAGGATTTTGTTGTAGTAGAGGACAAAGGCGGGGTCGGCCGCACATTCCTCTAATCGCTCAACATTCATTTCGTGCAACATCTGCATTGGGTTGTGTTGCGTGGTTCGCCAGCGAGGGTAATCCAAGCGGCGAAACAGTTGCCGAGCATCCAGATTCCAACTCCACCACAAGTTGTTGGCTATTTCTGGGAGCCGGCGCAACTTTTCGGGCATTTTGTTTTGTAGGGCAGTTTTGTCCATGTTCGTTTTCTCTCTTGCCTGTAATTGGTAATTTGCAAGCGGTAAGTGGGCGATTATCTTTGCAATTCGCCCATAGAGTATACCAACTTACGGTGTGCTTAATAGTTGACGTGTCAACTACCATGCCATGTGCAAAATATACACCAATTTGGGGTTGTGGACTAGCGGGAGGAAAACAGAAAAGGGTGTGAAGGCGCATTAGATTGCGCCTTCACACCCGCATAGCCCTAACAAAGATGGGCGCACCCGCGATGAGCGGGTGCTCACGGCCGTCGCCGTTCTATCTCCCGCAACAAACTTTTTTCTCCCTGCCGCATGGCCCAATGGTGGTTGGCCGCAAAAATCGGCTTCA
>JADJSZ010000047.1 GCA_016711405.1 Candidatus Hadersleviella danica
ACCCAAACTCCCCCACCACCGCCAAATCCACAAACCGCTGGCGAAACACATCGCTCTGCCACTGCAAAGTCGGGTTGGCACGATCCGCCACATCATAAACCTGCAAGCGCGGCCCCACCGTGATGTAAGCCAAACGGCCGTCGGCCGACAAAGCCAGCCCCGTCGCCTCGCCCCCCGTCTGCGCCACCAAAGTCAGGTCGAGCGAGCGCGAGCTGGCGGGTAGGGTGGGCGCTGGGGTCGCCGTGGGCAAGGGGGTGGGGTAGGGCGTGAAAGTTGGTGTAACCGTGGGGATGCTGGTCGGGGTGCGCGTGGGGCGCGGGGTGTTGGTCAACGTGGTAGTGGGGGATGGCGTGTGGCTGGCCGTCATCGTGGGGGGCACGGCCGTTCCCGTCGCCGTCGGGCTAGGCGTAGCCGTCAGAACAACAGCAATCGGCTCGGCCGTCGGCGGCCGTTCCGTTTGGCAAGCAATAAGACCAACAGTAAGCAGAGTAAGACACCAGAAAAAGGAACGCATGATGTTTCTCCAGTAAAATATCGGCCGATTCTATCCCCCCACGGCCGCCCCAGCTAAACGGCCGTCCAACCCACACGCCGTTTCCCCACTTCCCCATCAAAAACACCCCTCTAAGCCCCCTCGCGCTTTCTCAAAGTCGCCCTCTGAGCAAAACTTTTACTCAAGAGCACATTCCAAAAGTTGCCCCCCTGCGCAGGCTCAGAGAGGCATAATTTCCAAAAATTGCCCCTCCGGACCCGTCCACACCCCCATCTTTTCAGAAAAATGCCCCCCAGTTTGCCAAACAACCCCATTCTGCCTACACTTTTGGAGCTTTTAGCTTTTAGCTTTTAGCGGTAACGGCTAAAGCCGCCACTACGAACGCAATCCAAAATCCACAATCCGCAATCCCAAATCCCCCATGCCCTCCCCCGCACCCTTCTCCTCCTCTCTCTCATCCTCCTCCTAGGCGGCTACTTCCGCTTCACAGGTCTCAGTTGGGACGACTTCACCCACCTGCACCCCGACGAACGCTTCCTCACCAGCACCACCGCCAAGCTCGAAACCATCAGCGACCCCCTGCTCTATTTGCGCACCTCCGAATCGCCGCTGAACCCCTACAACAAAGGCGAAGGCTTCTACGTCTACGGCAACTTCCCCATGACCGCCACCAAATACGTGGCCGAATGGGCCGAGGCATGGCGCACCCCCTGCAACGAAGAGCCAGAGCCACGGCCGCTGTGCCGCAACCCCCTCACCAGCTACGACGGCGTACACCTCATCGGCAGAATCCTCTCCGCCCTGCTCGATTTAACGGCCGTCCTCTTCACCTTTTTAATTGGCCGTCGCCTCTACAGCGATCGCGTCGGCCTGCTGGCCGCCTTCCTCATGGCCACGGCCGTCATGCCCATCCAACAATCCCACTTTTACACGATGGACAACTGGGCGGCTGGGCTGGCCACCATGACCATTTACGCGGCCGTGCGCGCCAGCGAACAAGCCACCCGCAAACGCTGGTGGGCACTCTTTGGGATACTGCTCGGCCTCACCCTCGCCTCCCGCGTCAACGTCGCCCCGCTGGCAGGCGTGGCTGGCGTAGCCGGTCTCATCTGGCTGGCGCAAGGCAAAGCGCGGGAGAGCAAATGGTGGCCTACTTACAAAGTGCGGCGGGGAGCGTCGCCCTGCAACACATCATCTTGGGTGGCATGATGGCCGCCCTCGTCACCCTCGTCGTCTTCCGCCTCGCCCAACCCTATGCCTTCGCCGACCGCACCATCGCCCGCGAAGCATACATGGCCGAAACAGGCCAAGAGCCAAGCTGGTTGTACGAAACCGCCTACAGTATCGTCGGCCTCAACCCCCGTTTTCGCGCCAACCTCGAAGAAATCCAACGCCTGCAAGCCCCCGAAGCGAGTTTCCCCCGCCATGCAATGGGTAGACCGCCCCGCCATCCTCTTCCCCCTCACCAACATGCTCTTTTATGGGATGGGTTTGCTGGCGGGCATCGCCGCATGGCTGGGCTTTAGCTGGGCACTGTGGCGCATCCTGCGCGGCCGACCCGATTGGTGGCAACACGCCATCTTGGTCAGTTGGGTGGGGGTCTACTTCTTCTTCATCGCCACCCGCTGGGTCAAATCGGTGCGCTACTTCCTGCCCATCTACCCCGCCCTGTTTATCTTGGGGGCGTGGCTCTTGTGGGAGCTGTGGCGGCGGGCAGACGGCCGTCGCTGGGCACAAGCCCTCGTCGCCCTCGCCCTCATTCTCACCCCCCTCACCAGCCTGTGGTGGGCCTACGGCTTCACCGAGATTTACCGCCAGCCCCTCACCCGCGTCGCCGCCTCCTACTGGATGTACGAACACATCCCTAGCGCGGGCACAGTGCTATACACCACGGCCGACGGCCAGCCCCGCGAACTGCAACTCCCCCTCCTCGGCGCCAACTGGATTCCCAGCATGGGGGCGCAAACCATCCCCTTCACCCTGCCCGAAGAGGGCACTGTCACGGCCGTGCGCTGGAATTACCTCCGCTCCGCCTCGGGCCAAACCGAAACCGCCACCATCCAAGTCGCCCTCAATGACCAAATGGGCGAAAAACGGGCTGGCCTAGATGACACCCGCCGCGCCGTCACCGTGCCATTGGCCGACCCCATCCAACTGGCCGCCAACCAACCCCACATGCTCGAAGTGCAATTGGCGGCAGGGAGCGCGGCCGTCTTGGCCGAAACGAGCGTCATCACCAGTGAACATTGGGACGATGCCCTGCCCACGCGCACCCTCGGCCGTGACCCCTACTCCCAGTATTACCGTGGCCTCAGCACGGGAGCCATGCCCACCACCAACCCCGACAGCGACCAAAAGCGGTTGGAGGTGTATGGCTGGCTGGAAGAGGCCGATGTCATCGTCCTCAGCAGTCAACGCTCCATCTGGTCCACCCCCCGCCTGCCCCTCACCTATCCGCTCATGAACCGCTATTTCGAGGCGTTGTTTGCCGAAGAGTTGGGCTTTGAACTCGTCGCCCAATTCCACGGCGATATTCGCATGGGGCCGTTGCACATCAGCGACACGGGCGGCGTGGTGGGTTGGGGGCAACAGCCCCAAATCGGCTGGCCGCACCCCGGCTGGACGGCCGCTGAAGAGGCGTTCAGCGTCTACGACCATCCCCCCGTCTGGATTTTTAAGAAGACGGCCGACTTTAGCCTCGAACGCCTCGTGGCCATTTTGGGAGCCGTAGACGTGACCAACGTCGTCACCATGAACCCACTGGAAGCGACCAACGCCCCCAACGCCATGCAACTTTCGCCCGAACAAGCGGCTATCCAACAAGCAAACGGCACATTCAGCGAAATTTTTAACGTGGATGGGGTGCTGTCCAATAACTCGTTTGTGGCGGCCGTCGTCTGGTGGCTGGCCGTCGTCGCGTTGGGATGGCTCGCCTTTCCGCTCTGCTTTGTGCTGTTCCCCGGCCTCACCGATAGGGGATTTGCCCTCGGCCGTATCTTCGCCCTGCTCATCATCTCCTACTTTGGCTGGCTGATGGCCAGTTTGGGCTGGCTGTGGCACACGCAGGGCACGCTCCTGCTGGGGCTGGCTCTGCTGGCCGTGGCCAGCGCCCTCGTCGCATGGCGGCATTGGGCCGAACTGGCCCAGTTTGTGCGCGACAACAAACGGCTCCTGCTCCTCCTCGAAGGAGTGGGGGTTCTGCTCTACCTCTTCCAAATCGCCATCCGCATGGGCAACCCCGATGCGTGGCATGTCATTTGGGGCGGCGAAAAGCCAATGGACATGGCTTATTTCACGGCCGTCCTCAAAAGCACAACTTTCCCCCCCTACGACCCGTGGTTTGCGGGCGGGTACATCAACTATTACTACTACGGCTTCGTCTACGCGGCCGTCCTCCCCAAACTGCTCGGCATCGTCCCCGGCATGGCCTACAACCTCATCCTGCCCATGCTGTTCAGCTTCACAGGGTTGGCCGTCTTTAGCCTGACGTATACGCTAGTCTATCAGTCAGTCAGTCGGTCAGTCAGTCAGTCGGCAATCCGCAATCCGCATTCCGCATTCCGCATTTCCATTTTTGGCGCTACCGCCGCCACCATCATGGCCATGTTGTTGGGCAATTTGCGCCAGTTGGCCTTGGTGTTCAGCGTGTGGGATAGGGCGAGTGTGATGCCGCCCGATGCGAACGGCTTGTTGCGGGTCATAGATGGCGGCTGGCGCATTTTGTCGGGGTCGGCCGTGCCCTCCATCTACCCCGGCGATTGGTTCTGGACAGCCAGCCGGGCCATCACCGTGCCCCCCGGCGAAGTCGGCCCCATCACCGAATTTCCCTTCTTCACCTTCCTCTACGGCGATTTACACGCCCACATGATAGCCCTGCCGCTGGCCTTATTTGCCTTGGCGTGGGCGGTGGCCTTGGCCTTGCGGCCGACCAAATTCTCCCGCCTCGGCGGGTTGGCCTATGGCGCCGTTGGGGCGTTGGCCGTGGGCGTGCTCTACCCCACCAACAGTTGGGACTTCCCCACCTATCTGGTCATCACCGCGTTGGCCATCTTGTTTTACGATTGGCGGCGGCTGGGGGCGACGTTGCCCATGTTGGGGCAATTTGGGGTGAAAGCGGCCGTTCTCGCCGCCTCATCGGTCATGCTGTTCTGGCCTTTCTGGCAAAACTTTGGCTCGGGCTACGGCTCCGTCAAGCTCTGGGAAGGCTCGCTCACCAGCATTGGCGATTATCTAATGATTTACGGGCTGTTCCTGTGGCTCATCGTCACCTTTTTGGTGGTGGAATTTAAGGGTGGGGGGCAGAGATGGACGGCCGAGGGTTGGCCAAGTATGCCACGGTCAACACCACGGCCGTTATCGGTCTGCTTGGCGTGTCGGGCATCATGTTCGGCATGTTGGTGCGCGGCTACGAAGTCGCCCCGCTCATCGTCACCCTCGTTTTACTGGCGGGCGTGTTGGCCGTGTGGGGTGCGGCCGATACCTCCCGCCGCGTCGTCCACACCCTCATCGCCTCCGCCCTCGCCCTGACACTGGTGGTAGAGGTGGTTGTGCTGGATGGGGACATCGGCCGAATGAACACCGTCTTTAAGTTTTATATGCAGGTTTGGATTCTGCTCAGCATTGCGGGGGAGCCATGCTGGCGTGGCTCTGGCCGCTGGTCACGGCCGAGTGGGGGGAGACGCGCCAGAAGGTGTGGCAAACGGTGATGGTGGCGTTGTTGTTATCGGCCGTGCTCTACCCCATTTTGGCCACCCGCGCCAAATGGGGCATCCGCGAAAACCCGACCAAGCCCGCACCACCCTGAATGGCCTCGACTTCATGCGCTATGTCACCTACGGCGACAACGGCCAAACTGTGTCGCTCAACTACGATTACGAGGCGATTCAATGGATGCACCGCAACATCCCCGGCTCGCCCGTGGTGGCCGAAGCGCACAGTGGCAATCCCTACCGCTCGATTGGCAACCGCATTTCGATGTACACAGGTTTGCCCAGCATTGTCGGTTGGGATTGGCACCAGCGGCAACAACGCGCCACCACTCCCGGTTGGCTCGTCGCCAGCCGCGTCAACGATGTCAGCTTGCTCTACAACACGGAAGACATCCAACTGGCGCAGGAGTTGCTGGAGAAGTACAACGTCGGCTATGTGTATGTGGGGCAGTTGGAGACGGTGTACTACAGCCCCGCTGGCCTGTACAAATTCGACCAAATGGCGGCCGAAGGCTTGCTGGAAGAGGTCTACCGCAATCGGGGCACAAGCATTTATCAGGTCATTCGATAAGGGTGTGTTTCATCTCAGTTGAGAGCCGTCGTAGGGGCAACCCTTGTGGTTGCCCTAACCTCTGGTAAATGCGAGACTGGGGGTAGGCATATTTATCCCTGAAGAGGGACAAGGCCTACCCCTACAATGTTTCAACCCAAATGAAACACACCCATTCGATAATCATTCGTCACGATTCAGGTAGTGGCTTGTTTGGGTGGCAAAATTGATTCAACCGTGGAGGACGCAGAGAACGCGGAGGAAATTCCAAAGAAAGCTCCGCGCCCTCTGCGCTCTCCGCGGTTAGAAAAAAAACGGCTAAAGCCGTTATTACAAGCCTACGACTAAAGTCGTTACTACAATCGCAATTAAGCCACGGCCGAATTGCTCTCTTTCACGACACGCACAAAAATCTCATCAAGGGAGGGGAGCGCCACCTCAAAACGGTCGAGGATGAAGCCTTGCTGGATGAGCTGAGCCAGAACAGCTTGGGTGGAAGTTTCGACCGTTAAGAACAAATCCCACTCGCCCGAGGGGAGATGTTGCACATGCGCCACCCCCCCTAAGCCCATCTCCAAATGCCCCTGCCCGCTGACGCGCAACACATGGCTGGCAAACTGCCGCCGCACCTCCGAAACCTTCCCCTCCAACACCACTTTGCCCTTGTTGATGAGGCCAATGCGGTCGCACAACGCCTCCACCAAGCCCATTTGGTGGCTGGTCATAATCACCGCTTTGCCCTTGTCGCGTAGCTCCAAAATCACCTCGCGCACAAGGGCGGCATTGATGGGGTCGAGGTTGGCAAACGGCTCGTCTATGATGAGCAAATCGGGCTGGTGCAAGATGGCGGCGATGACTTGCACCTTTTGGGTCATGCCTCGGCTCAATTGGCCAATTTTGGTGCGCTGTTGGTCGCCAATCTCCAGCCGCTCGAGGTAGCCGAGGGCGCGTTGTTTGGCTGTGGCTTTATCCAACCCTTTGAGCCGCCCCAAAAAGACCAAGCAATCGAGGACGCGCATGTCGGGGTAGAGACCGCGCTCTTCGGGCATGTAGCCGACGCGGTCGGCCGTGCTTTTGTTCAGCGGGCCGCCCAACACCTCAATCCGCCCCCCATCGAGGGGGAATATGTTGAGGATGAGCCGAATTGTTGTCGTTTTGCCCGCCCCGTTGGGGCCGAGCAAGCCAAACACCTCCCCCGCCTGTACCTCAAAACTAACATCAGAGACGGCCACTTTCTGGCCAAATAGTTTGCGTATGTGTGCGACGGTGACGATAGACATGGGGGAATGCGGATTGCGGAATGGGGATTGCGGAATGAAGGTGTTGGACGGCGAAGCGACTGAGGGACTGACTGAGAGACTGACCGACTAAAAGACTAAGCAAACCCTACGTTTGGCCTACGGCCGTTGACAGCGGCCGTCTGTTTGCGTAAACTGCCACAGTATACCTAATTTAGTTATGCTTGGGGGATAATTAGCAATGAGCAAAGGTTGCTGGTGAATGCGAGGTAATAACGAGTAACCAATAACGAATAACAACCCTATGACTTTTAGAGACCAAGTTCGCAAAGGAAGTACAGAGACCCTTGTTTTGCTCCTGCTCGGGCAGGAGGCGATGTATGGCTACCAAATTTGCCAAGAGATGACGCGGCGCAGTGGTGGCTATTTTGAGATGAAAGAGGGATTACTTTACCCCACCCTGCACCGAATGCAACAAGATGGCTTGCTGGCCAGCGAATGGCGCGAGGCGGAAAACGGCCGTCGGCGCAAGTATTACCTCATCACGGCCGAGGGGCGGGCGGTGTTGGGCGAGCAAACGGCCGAGTGGCACAACTTTATGACCCAATTGCAAGCGTTGTTGGGCGGCTCCCAGCCGCAAGAAGGGCACGCATGACCACCTCTACCACCATAGACACCGTTTTGACGGCAATTTCGGCCGAGATGAACCTGAGCAAAGCAACCGAATGGGAGCTGATTGAGGAGATACGAGGGCATTTGGAAGATGCTGTGGCAGATGCCCGCGCTACGGGGCTGGATGAGAACACGGCATTGCTGAAAGCGGCCGAGAAATTCGGCGCGGCCGAAGTGGGGCAAGCGTTACAGGCCGTTCACATGCCGTGGGAATCGGCCGATGCGTTGCTGGCTTGCTTTGTGCCTGTGCTAGGTGGCCTCGTCTTGCGCTGGCTCATCTTTGCCCCGAGTGGCACGGCCGTGGGCTGGCCCATTTTGCTCCAACGGCCGGCCGTGCTCATCATCGCCCTCGCCGTCCTGCTCATCCCCTGCCTCCAATTCCGCCGCTGGCCCTACACCATCACGGCATGGCTCTTCATCTGGAGCGTGTCGTTCCTCTTCATCCTACGCGAAATGATTTGAATGCGGAATGGGGAATGCGGATTGCGGAACTAATCACTAACCACTAACCACTAACCACTATTTACTGGAGAACTATGTCCAAAACAGCGACAACCAACACGGCCGCCCCAAACAACGGCCGCGCCACCGATTTGGCGGTGATTGAGACGATTTTGCGGAACCGCCATTACTTCTTCACCGAGATTAAGGATGGGGTGAATTTGCCCCAGAAAATGCGGGCGATGCTCATCTCGAGTTTGCTCTTTTTGGGGCTATATGGGGCGGTGCTTGGCTCCACCCACAGTTTGTGGCAGGCGTTGAGTTCGGCCGTTAAACTGCCGCTCCTCTTTCTGGCCACCTTGTTCATTTGCGCCCCCACGCTCTACTTTTTCAACGTTTTGTTTGGCTCCAACCAAAGCCTCACCCAAAACGTGGCTCTGATTTTGACGGCGATTACGGTCACGGCCGTGCTTCTCCTCAGCTTCGCCCCCATCACCCTCTTTTTCCTGCTGACCACCAGCCAGTACCAGTTTTTCAAGTTGCTCAACGTCGGCATCTTCGCCGTCTCGGGCTTTATGGGGGTGAGCTTTTTGCGGCAGGGGATGGCCATTGTAGCGCATGAACAGACGGGCAACGACGGCCGGGCATGGGTCTTGCGCCTCTGGATTTTCCTCTACGCCTTTGTGGGGAGCCAATTGGCGTGGACTTTGCGGCCGTTTATCGGCGCTCCCAGCATGGAATTCGAGCTTTTCCGCCAGTTGGGAGGCAATTTTTACACCAACATTTTTGCCAGCTTTGGCGAAATCTTCGGCTTCTTTATCGTCGGTTAAGGAGGTGGCAAGATGAAAAACCCATCCAAAATAGACCAACTCCTCGATTTACTGCTCGATTCGTTGCAGGAGCGGCAAGAGGCGCGGAAAGCAGGGCAGGCTGTCAGTCTGTCAGCCAGTCAGCGAGTCAGTCTGTCAGCCAGTCAGCTAGTCAGCCAGAAATGGCTAAAGCCGTTACTACGAACCAATCCGCAATCCAAAACCCAAAATCCAAAATCCAAAATCCCCCTGCTCTTCAGCCAAGCATCCAACTGGGGCAGATGATGGGCAAATTGGCGGCCGTGCTTCTCCTGCTCACCCTGCTCATCAACATCCCCATCAACCAATACGGCACCGCCCTTGCCCGCGCCATGCCCGACAAAGCCTCGCTGATTATCCGCAATGGGTTGCTTTTGAAGGGAAGCGGCGAGGATGTGTACATGCTCCAAGACAACCACCGCCGCTGGATTACGACGCTGGATGCGTTTACCTATTACGGCCATAGTTGGGAGAATGTGCATGAGGTGGAAGATAGCTTTTTGGCTCAATTTCCCGAAGGCACGCCCATCTATTTGCTGATGAAGTGCCCCAACAGCCCCCATGTGTATGCCCTTGAAGATGGGCAAAAGCGGTGGGTGAAGGATATTCCCACCTTTCAGGCGATGGAGATGGTGTGGGAGGAAATCCAAATCTATGATTGCGGCTATTTGCGGGAGTTGCCCGATGGCCCGCCCATCCCGCCCGATGCAGGGGAGCCGCCACGGCCGTAAAAGCCGTAGGCCGTAAGCCATAAGCCGTAAGCTCAGAACCCTAGCTTATGGCTTACGGCTTATAGCTTACGGCTTCCCCCCCCTAAATCGTGCCCATGCACTTCTTCCTCCAGTTCGTGCCACAGAGCGCGATAGCGACGCAAGCGTTCGGCCGCCGCCTTGCGAGCGGGTTCGGTGTGCATACTAGCCACCGTGCGCTCCTGCCAATTGGCCGTGTGCCCTAGCTCCAAAATCTCCACCATCTCGAGCGAACGACCTTGGGAGAGGCTATCGCCCAACCAATGAAAGACACCCGTTAACCCAATTTTGGTCAGCTTGTCCGCGTCCCACAGCACGGCCGCTTCTAAATTGGCCAGTGGCTCCTTGCGCCACAAACCCATATGCACCTCAATCGCTTTGGCCACGCGCTCAATCTTCTCGGGCGGGAAATCGGTTTTGGGCAAAATTTTGCGGGCTTGCTCCGCCCCTTTTTGGGGGTGCTTCTGCTTGGCGTTGTACTTGGCCACATCATGGAGCCACGCGGCCGCTTCCACCACCTCCACATCTGCCCCTGTTAGTTCCGCCAGCCGCACAGCCAGTTTGACCACCGTTTGGACATGCTCCCAGCGGTAGTTAAACGGGGGAAACGGGGTGCGGTAACGGCCGACAGCCTCCTCCTTTGTCGCTTTATACATCCGCTTGCGGACAATTTTGCGCCACTCTTTGGTTTTGTCAGCTTTGTTATCGGTTTTGGCCATGAGTTATTTCAGGAGTAAAAAGTAGAAAGTGAAAAGTCTATCTATGACCTACATCTTTTGTGTTTGAGAGAGAAAGCCAAATTTTTATGGCAAAGGCGCAAAGATGCAAAGACGCAAAGGGTCTGCGGGTGCTTAACTCTAATGGAACAATCTGCCCGTCCCTAATCACCCAATCAGCTATAATTCCCCCAAACCCACTCTTTTCCCATTTTTACAGGAGGCACGAATGCAAAAACAACGCGAACATATCAAAGTGACCTACGCCACACTGGCCAGCCCTAACCCGCTCTTGCACGAGTATTACGAAGAGGCGGTCGCCGAAACCCGCGCCCAGTTGGGGCAAACCCACCAGATGTACATCAACGGCCGTTGGGAACCCGCCGCCCAAACGTTCACCACCCACAGCCCCATCAACACCAATTGGGCAATGGGCACTTTTCAGGAAGGGGATTCGGCCGATGTTGACCGCGCCGTGGCCGCCGCCAAGGCCGCCTTCCCCGCATGGCGAGCCACCCCGTGGCAGGAGCGCGTCGCCCTGCTCCGCAAAGTAGCCGATTTGATTAGCGAGCGGCTGTTCGAGATGGCCGCCATCAACAGCCTCGAAGTGGGCAAAAACAGGTTGGAAGCGATTGGCGACGTGGAGGAAGCGGCCGATTTCATCCGCTTTTACATCCAAAGCATGGAAGAAAACGAGGGCTTTGCCCGCCCCACCTTGCGCGAAAGCGACAAACACAGCAACCGCAGTGTGCTCAAGCCCTATGGCGTGTGGGGGGTCATTGCCCCGTTCAACTTCCCCGTTGCCCTCTCAACAGGGCCAACGGCCGCCGCCCTGCTCACAGGCAACACCGTCGTCCTCAAGCCGGCCGAGGACACCCCGTTTGGCCCCACCCTGATTGCCCAATGTTTCCACGAAGCGGGCTTGCCCCCGGGCGTGTTCAACATGGTCACAGGTGGCGAAGTGCCGGGCAAGGCGTTGGTGGCGCACCCCGATGTGGCGGGCATCACCTTCACAGGGAGCTACGCCGTGGGCATGGCCATCTCCGCCCAGCCTTCACAGCCAAATTGCTGGAATTGGTGGAGGGCATTCGGGTGGGCGACCCCACCCAAAAAGAAAATTGGATGGGGCCAGTCATCAATCAGCGGGCGTTTGAGGCGTACCAAAAATATGCGGCCGATTTACACGCCCACGGCAAGGTGCTGACAGGCGGCCGAGTGGTAGACGAAACGGGCTATTTTGTGGCTCCCACGGTGGTGGATGGCTTGCCGGCCGACCACAAACTGTGGCAACACGAAATGTTCTCCCCCATCGTCGTCCTCGATAGCTTTACCGATTTGGACGAGGCCATGCGCCGCGCCAACGATGTGCCCTTTGGGCTGACCGCTGGCTTTTACAGCGAAGACCAGCAAGAGCAACAATGGTTCTTAGACAACATCGAAGCAGGTGTGGTCTATGTGAATCGCGAGGCGGGGGCAACCACGGGGGCATGGCCCGGCTACCAGCCCTTTGGCGGCTGGAAAGGGAGTAGCACGACAGGTAAGGCGGCGGGTAGTTTCTACTACCTACAACAGTACATGCACGAGCAGAGCCAGACGATTGTGGGTAGGGAGGTGGTTTATTGGTGTATTGGTTTAGTAGTCTATTGGTGTAGTGCCAATACACGAATAGACTACTAAACCAATACACGATTAGACCCAAACTGTTTTACTGCGTCGTCACATCGCGCCCCGGCCGCAACACTTTGCGGTAGCTTTGCGAACGTTCGGCCACGGACATGCCCGCTTTTTCATAGAGGCGCGTCGCCCCTGTCAGGCTGGCCGCATCTACGTGCAATTCCATGCGCGTAAAGCCCGCCGCTTGGAATGCCCGGAAGCTGTGGTGGAGCAGAGCCAAGCCCAACCCATGCCGCCGCCACGGCCGCAAAACGGCCAAATCCCCCACATATCCCCATGTCTTCACCCCTTGGGAGGAGGTAAAACAGAGAGAGATGCCCGCCAGTTGGTCGCCATCTATGGCCAAAAACCAGTTGTCGGGGTGGTAATCCTCGGCCGTGGCCACGAAATGTTCCCAACGCTTTAACAACGATTCCAAGGGCTGAGCCACATGCCCCCAGTGGTCTTGGAACGCTTCTTCAAAGACAGCCACAATATCGCGCAGGCTGAATTGCTCTTGCACGGCCGTCCACGGCCGTATTACCACCCCTTCCGGTAGGACAGGCGCGGGAATAGCCACATCAACAAAATCAATGCCCATGCGGAAAAAGTGGCGCACAAGCTCATACCCACGGCCTTGGAGCAGTTTCAGTCCCGCATGATGGTGGTCGAGAACGCCACACTCGAAGCTTACCCGCAAATCTTCGGGCACTTCGGGCACTGTTTCTCGCGCTCGCGCCTCAATCCAATCATGCAGAGCCGTGGCCAAGCCCAGCCCTTCGTAATCGGGGTGGACACGGGCGAAAGCGTTCATCCGCACAGCGGGTTTATTGATGTCCCATAATTCGGCGTAGCCCACGATGCGGTCCGCGGCCGTGGTAATGACACGCGCCGAGCGGGACAAATCAAAACCCACTTGTGTCCAGTCGGAGCGGATTTCGGTGGCCAAAAACGGCCGTTTGCCCGTCAACGGCTCTTGGCAATCATTCAACAACTCTTCCACGGCCTCAGCATCGGCCATCTCTACGTGGCGCATCTTAAATCCAACGGGCAGTGTAATAGGGGGGTGTTCTAAAACTAACATTATTTATCTCCGAGAAGGGGGTGAACGGTAAAAAGTGAAAGGTGGGTATTTCTCACTTTTCACTTTTTACTTCACTTCCCACCTATTTCGTCATCATATCCCGCCCAGACCTCAAGACCATTTGGTAGCGGTCAGTGCGGTCCACCACAGACATGCCTGCTTTTTCATAGAGCCGTGTCGCGCCCGTCAGACTGGCCCCATCCACATGCAATTCCATGCGGGTGTACCCTTTTTGTTGGAAGACATGGAAGCTGTGGAGGAGCAACGCCAAGCCAAGACCTGTGCGCCGCCACGGCCGTGGCACGCCCAGCGACCCCACATACCCACAAGTGGGCATATCTTGCGACTGCAAATAACAGAGCGATACACCTGCCACGGCATTATTTTGGGTCGTATCCAAGGCGATGAAATAAGCCCACGGGTCAAAATACGGGTCATTTTGGAGCATGTATTCCCATAGTTTCACCACCTCGTCCAGCGGTTCATCCACATGCCCCCAGTGGTCGCGGAACGAATCTTCCTTGGCCTCGACAATTTGGCGCAACGTCACGCTGTCCCCCAATTCGGCCCAGCTTTTAATGACAATGCCCTCGGGCAAAACCACTTCGGGCAAAACCTCGGGGAAATCCGCGCCCATGCGCCAGTAAAAACGCATATGTTCGTAGCCCAACCCCTGAAACAAATCATGGGCTGTCTCGTGGGTACTCAGGGCATTCACACTGAGGGTAACTTGGGCATCAGGCGGGAGGCGGCCGATGGTTTCCCGTGCCCGCACTCCCCCAGCGGTGAACGGTCGTGGCCCAGTCCCAACCCTTCATAATCTGGGTGAACCCGCGCAAACAGCCACATATTAATCGGGTTGGGCATACTGTCCCATATCAAGCCATACGCCACCACCTCCCCCGCTTCGTTTTCGACGATGCGCACGGAGTGGGCAATGTCGTAGCCCGGCTCTTGCCATTCGGAGCGTTCTTCTTCCACAGTGGATTCAGTGCGCCCTGTCAATTTCTTTTCCCAAATTTGGCGCAAAGCGACCACCGCTTCGACATCTTCGAGTTGCGCGGGCCTCATCAAAAAGCCCGCAGGCAAAGTTATTTCATTCAGTTCGAGTTCTTGAAACATGATACCTCTACAGATAGAGAGGGGAGATAGAGATAGAGGAAACACGAAAACGTCGTCGTTCCAATTCCCCTCTATCTCTATCTCAAGCCTCTATCTTTTTTCAATTGAAACCCCACTTGCAGGCTGTTACAATGAACAAAATCGTCAAGGAGGTGTTTAGGTATGAATACCATCAAATTGCAAATTGAATTGCCTTTAGATATCTATTTGGCAGTTCAATCTTCCTCAGCCACACAAGCCGAAACCGAAGGGCAATACATTTTGTCGGCCATTCGCGCCCAGTTAAAGCAGACGCGCCCCGTTAAAACCGCCCCCACGTCTTCTCTGATTGGCCTCATGGCACACCAACCCGAAGTGATGGACGAGGTACTGGACGACATCATGCACATGCGGCAGACCATGCCTTGGCGTAGTGACGAGGACGGCCATGAATGAAGTCATTCTCGACACCGACATTCTTTCGGAAGTCCTTAAAGGGAAAGACAAGGCGGTTTATGAACAAGCAACTGCCTACCAAACGGCCGTCGGCCATCTAACCACCACAACGATTACCCTGATGGAAATCGTGTTCGGGTTGCAACGCCGACAACAACAGGAAGCGCTAACGGCCGTTCTCCGTTTTGTTAAACAAGGCAAACTCATCGCCCTGCCCTTCGACAACCGCTGTGCCATTTTAGCAGGAGAGCTATACGCAAAATTGGAAGGAACTGGGCAACGCATTGGACAAGCCAACACGATGATAGCGGCCACGGCCGTTGTTTATCAGTTGCCCCTCATTACAGGCAACCAACGCCATTACCAGCGCATTGCTGGCCAAGGTTACAACCTAACCATGAGCAACTGGCGTGAATCTTAACGAGCAAACTTCGGAAGCAAGGCAGACCTGCGAGGTCTTTGAGACCTCGCAGGTCTTGCACCACCACCTACACCGCCAGAGCCACCCCATTGTGCCCAAAGACATCTTTTTCCAACGCTTTTTCCCGTTCTTCCTTGAACTGTTTGGTATAAAGGTTGTAGTAATGCCCTCGTTTGCGGATGAGTTCAGCGTGTGTGCCAATTTCATCAATTTGCCCATCTTTTAAGACGAGAATGCGATCCGCCCGCTTGATGGTGGACAAGCGGTGAGCGATGATAAAGCTGGTACGGCCGCGCATCACCTTGTCCATCGCCTGCTGAATCAACGCCTCGGTCAGCGTGTCCACCGAACTCGTCGCCTCGTCCATAATGAACAAATCGGGTTGCGCCAGCACCGCCCGCGCCAAACTGAGCAGTTGCTTTTGCCCGACGGAGAGCAACACACCCCCTTCACCAACCTCGGTGTCATAACCCTTCTCGAGGGCGGTGATGAATTCGTGTGCCCCAACCATGTGGGCGGCGGCCACAATTTCCTCGTCGCTGGCCTCGAGACGGCCGTAGCGCAAATTCTCGCGCACCGTGCCCGAAAACAGGTGGGGGGTCTGCAACACCATCCCAATGCGGGACTGAATCGAGTGCAGGGTCAAGTCGGTGTAATCACGGCCGCCAATGAGAATTTGCCCCTTGCGCGGCTCGTAAAAGCGGCACATCAGGTTCACAATGGTGGACTTACCCGCCCCTGTCGGGCCAACCAAGGCAATCGTCTCGCCCTGCTTCACCGTCAGGTTGAAATCCTTCAGCACGGGTTTGTTCTCTTCATAATAGAAGGTCACATTGTCGAAGACGATGTCCCCCTGAATATGAGGCACTTCGGTCGCATCTGCCTTGTTGGCAATCTCGGGTTCCATATCGAGGAGCGAGAAGATGCGTTCGGCCGAGGCGATGGACTGTTGCATACTGGCAAACACCCGCGCCATCTCCTGCACAGGCCAGAGCATGAAGGTGATGTAGGAGATAAACGCCTGAATCGTGCCGATACTCAACGCGCCCGCTTGGAACTCATAGCCGCCCAGCCACACCACCCCACCAATGGCAAAGGCCATGATGAGTTGCACGGCCGGCAAGAACAACGCCGAAAGCCACGCCGCTCGGAAGGAAGCCTTGTACATGTCCCCCGTCAACCCTTCAAATTCGCGCAGGTTTTCTTCTTCCCGCCGCAACGCCTTCACCACCCGCACCCCAGTGATGTTTTCGCTGTAGGAGCCAGTGATTTTGGAGTTGAGCTTGCGCACTTTGCGGTATTCGCTCAGGATGCGCACCTCGAATTTGTGGGCGACGAAGACGAGGAGGGGAATCATCACGGCCGCAATCAGCCCCAACTTCCAGTTGATAAGGAGCATAAAGATGAGGGCAATGACGATATTCGTCACCCCCACGTAATGTCGAGAAACCCCACGCCACCAACTCACCCACCCGTTGCGTGTCAGAGGTCATGCGCGACATGAGCCAACCGAGCGGGGTGCGGTCGTAGTAGGAGAAGGGCAGGGTTTGCAGGTGGTTAAAAATCCACTTGCGCAGGTCATATTGCACACTTTGGCTCAGGTGGCCCGCACTAATGATGAACCCAAAGACCAACCCAGCCTGAACAATGCTCAACAACCCATACTGCAACACCAAACTGTTCAGCCGATCCATGTTTTTGGCAATAATGCCTTCATCAATGATGAGCTTGCTGAGGTAGGTGAAGTAGGAGTCGAAGAACGAGACAAGGCTGATGAAGACCAAAAAGCCGACCATCAGCGGCCAACGGCGAAAGCCGAGCTTGGCCACCCGCCAGAGGGTGCCACCAGTGATATTGCTGGTAAATTCTTCTTCTTCAAAATGATTATCAGACATGATTTTTTAGCTTTTAGCTGTCAGCTATCAGCGGTCAACAGTCAGCTTTGGGGCTGACTAGCTGACTGGCTGACGGGCTGACTAGCTAACCTAGGCCATCACCAATTCCGCGCTCTCGCCCTGCGTTTCGGCCAAGTCGGCTTGCAACTCGTCTTCGATGCGGGCTTGCATGTCATAGGTACGGCGGTAGATGCCATCCACTTGCATCAGGTCGCGGTGCGTGCCGCGCTGGACAATACGGCCGTGGTCTAATACCAAAATCAGGTCGGCCGACATCACGCTTTGGATGCGGTGGGCGATGATGAAGGTGGTGCGGTTGTGCATCAGCTTCTGCAACGCCTCCCGTATCTGGGATTCTGTTTCGGTGTCCACCGAAGATGTGGCATCGTCCAAGATGAGGATGCTAGGGTTCTTCAAGATGGTGCGAGCCAAGGCGACGCGCTGTTTCTGGCCACCCGAAAGTGTCACGCCTCGTTCGCCAACGAGGGTGCTATAGCCCTCGGGGAAGCTGACGATGACATCATGCACGGCCGCCGCGCGTGCCGCCGCATGTACCTCTTCATCCGTCACTTGGCGGTTCACCCCATAGGTGATGTTGTCCCGAATGGTGCGCGAGAAGAGGAACGGCTCTTGTTGCACGACACCAATCTGCTGGCGCAAATACGCCCGCGAGTAGCGGGGCAGTTCCACGCCATCCAGCAAGATACGGCCGTGGTCGTAGTGGTAAAAACGGCCGAGCAAGTTCACCAACGAGGTCTTGCCCGAACCAGTGCCACCCAACAACGCCACCGTTTGTCCCGGCTGAACCATGAAACTGATGTCGTGCAGAACCGTCTCGCCAAAGCGCATGTCCGCCTTTGCGCCCCGCGCCATCGCCCCCACGGTGTTGGCCTCAGCCGAGGTGGTGCCCGCTTGAGCCGCCTCATAGGCAAAGGTCACATCCTCGAAGACAACGGCGCCGTGCAGAGCGGCCGTCGGCCAGTGGTCGCCATCGTCCAATGGCTCTTGCTCTTGGGCGATAATGTCGGAGACGCGGCTGTAGGAGACAGCGGCCGTGGACATTTGGGTCATCAGACGGCCGAGGTTGCGGATGGGCCAAATAATCTGCAACACCATCTGCGAATAGGCTAAATAGGTGCCGACGGTAATCGTCCCATCAATAGCCATCCGCGCCCCGAGGTAGAAGCCAAGCAACATTTGGGCGGCGCACAAAATATCGGTCAGCGGCCAAAATGTGCCGTGCATCCACGCAAAGACAACCCCGCGCTTTTCTTTCTCGAGGTTCTCTTTCTCGAAGCGGTCCATCTCGTACTGTTGCCGCGCAAACGCCTTGACGACGCGGACACCCGTCATGTTCTCTTGGAATCGGTTGGAAAGGACGGCTTCCTGCTCTTGGAACCGCTCGAACGCATCCCCGACTTTTTTGAAGAAGAAGATGGAGAGCAAAACGACAAAGGGAATGACCAAGACAGACATCAACCCCAAATAGGTGTTGAGCGACAAAATGGCAATCCAGTTGACGGTGAAGAGCATGATGATGCGCCCCGAGCCAATCGCCTGCTCAGAGAAGAACAAGCGAAAAGCGTCCACGTCGGAGGTGGTACGCTGAATCAATTCACCCGTCTGGGTTTGGTCATGGTAGGTGTAGCTCAACCTTTGGATGTGGTCGAACAGGTAATTGCGGAGCCGTTGGGCAATGCTTTCAGCCGTGTGGGCCGACCAACGGCCGCTAAGATAGGTGAACAAACCCTGTATCAGCGCCAAGCCAATAAAGCTCAGGGCAATCCACGGCACAATTCGGCCGAGGTTGTCGAGATACAGCACTTCGTCCACAAAGTAGCGCAGGAGGTAATACACCCCTGTCTGGGCAAGGGTGGCCAACATGACCCCCACAATGGCGGCCAAGTAGAGTAGGCGGTACCCTTTGGCCATGCGCCACAACCCCACCACGCGGTTGGGATGCAACGCTTCTTTTAGGTCTAATTCTTCGTTCAAGAGTAAATCCTCCAGATAGCTTGTCAGCTAGTCAGCATTTTAGCTAGTCAGCTTGTCAATTCGTCAGCAGGTCAGGTTGTCAGCTTGTCTGCTTATCAGGTAGTCAGCTTGTCAGCTAAGAAGCTGAAATGCTGAGCGGCTGAAAGGCTGACTAGCTGAAAGACTACAAGTTAGTAAGCGCGGTATTTCTCCATAATTGTCAAAACTCCTTGGGATAAGCGACTGGGGCGGGAGACGAGGGACAGGGTGGCCAATAAACAACAAAAGCCACGGGCTGTGTACACAACCCGTGGCTAACGGAGGGGGCGACTCAAACGAAAACAGCCACGGGGTGCTTATGCGCCGTGGCTGTTGTTGTGTCCGATATTTAGCTGACGAATGTCAGAAGAACATGGAACAAACGTTCTGAGCCATAGGCGCAATCCGAGAAGGTAATCCTGCAAACGGCGCGGCGGCGCGGTTGCGGATGATGATGTTTTGGGTGCTGTTGATTTGCAACATCATTTTCCTACCTCCAAGAATAGACGGAATTATGTCCAGAAGTTTATTCACGAACAGAACTATAGCACAGGGATTAGAAATGCGTCAACCCCCAAAATTAGACTACAATCTAACGAGGGACTGGGGGCGTTGCTATATTATGGTGGGCTTTCAGCCCACACCGTAGTGGCGCAATATATTGCCCCACTACAGGCATCTTCAACCGAAATGAAGCACACCCAAAACAAAAAAGCCGCTGGCGGTGTGCCAGCGGCTTTTTTGTTTTGGAAGCGGCTAACGGGACTCGAACCCGTGACAACTGCTTGGGAAGCAGGTATGTTACCGCTACACCATAGCCGCAAATTCAAGTTGGGATTATACACAGCTACGGCCGAGTGTCAAATTTGCCGCGCCAAATTTAGGGGGTGTGCGGCCGTTTGAGCCAGTAACCCACGGCCGTGAAAGCAATCCCCAACACGAGCGGGGTCAGGCTCAAAATCAGCCCCATGTCGAACCAGAATTGTTCGGGGAAGAGGCGGATGAGCGAATCGGTGTAGTAGAATGTCCATGTGCCCGGCGGGAAGAGCAGTTCGTGGAAAAAGACAAAGAAGAAGCTCCAACCGATCAGAATGAAGAGGGCAATGCCCGTTAGGACGGCCACAGTGGCCAATCCGCCCCGATAAATGGCCAAACGGCCGAGTCTGCGCCCCTCGGGGCGGGCAAATAAGAGAGCAAAGCCAGCAAGGACAAGCACGGCCGTGACCCATAAGATGTTGCGGATGTTGTCGGTGAGGTGCTTCACATCCAGCATGTGGTGGATTTCCGCTTCGTTGTAGAGTGGCCGAGTGGGGTCTTCAGGCAAGCGTAGCTCTTCTAAGAGGTAAATGACTTCTTCGGCTGGTTCGGGCCGTTGCATGTAGTCGAGTGTAGCGCGAGCCATCTCCAGCCGCTCCTCGGGTGTCCAGCCATAGGCATCGGGGGCGATACGGCCGTATTCCCACGCGGGGTAATCCCACGCGATAACCGCCCGAATAACACCAAAGCCCAAGAAGATGGGCATGAGAAATACGATGAGCCAGTGGATTGTTTTGTTCATGGGGTTGTCAGTTGTCATTGGTCATTGTCATTGGTCATGGGCTTCCCATCACCAGCGTCCCCAGTCCCTTGTCCCCAGTCCCTTGATTATTGCTCATTGACACTCGGTAGCCCAGCGAGGCCTTCTTGGAGGAGGTAGCGCATGACAAGTGAGTCTACAATGGTTTCGACGGGGGCGCGGTTATCCGTGAAGAGAACGCCATCGCCAGCGGTGGTGGGCTGGAGTGAAGAGACGGCCGCTCCCACCACCTGTGCCACCAGCGGGTGTGTGGGGGTGTGGGTGGCTAAATCGGCCGCGTTTGTGGGTTGCACGGTGGCAAACAAAATCGTGTTGAGCGTGCCGGGCACATCCACTGTGTGAACCGAGGGGAACACCTGTTGCAGTGTCGCCGTCAACGCCTCCACCAGCCGCCTGTCGTTGGGGGCACGGCCGACGTTAATGGCCACCACCCCATCGGCCGTGAGTTGCCCGCGCACTTCCTCAAAAAACTCCACCGTCGTTAAGTGCCACGGAATGTAGGGCACTTTATAGGCATCAATGGTAATGACCTCATAGTTGCCCGTCAGTTGGTTGAGTTCGTAACGGCCGTCCCCCACAATCGTCCGAATCCGCTCATCACGCAAGGCAAAAAAATCGTAGCCCGCCTGTATGATGGCTCCGTCAATCTCAATGCCATCCACATGCGCCTCGGGGTAGGCTTGCAAATAGAGTTTGGGGATGGTTCCTGCGGCCAGCCCAATGACAGCCATGCGCGATACTTGGGGTGGCTCGGCGTAAAAATAGGGGGCGGCCAGCATCATGCTCCACACCGAAACGCGCTCGGGTTGGCCAGCGGCGCAATAATAAGAGTGGTACGCCTGCCCTTCGTTGAGAAGCAAATAGGTGCAACCGCCTCGTTCGACCACCTGAATGTAGTTGTAGCCCGATTCCGTCTCGAAGATTTGCCCCTCGGCCGTTTTGAGCGTGCCCCCCAGTCCCCACGCCACAAAAGGGATGAGAAATAGGCTGGCCACTGTGGCGGTAGCGGCCGTTTTGCGCCCCACCTGCCACAGACCAATCAGCCCCACCACAAGCAAAATAGTGCCAAAAATGACGGCCGTGGCGCGTGTGCCCGCCAGCGGAATGATAAACAAGGTGGGTAGATAGGTTCCCAGCAAACTGCCCAAGGTAGAGATGGCGTAAATCTGGCCACTAATCGCCCCCGCCTCGGCCACATTGCGCACCCCTAGCCGGATGGCAAATGGGGAGAGGCAACCGAGCAGGGTGATGGGGACGGCCAAGGCGATGATAACCCCCACCAGGGAACCCGCCACAGCCCCGACATCGAAGGTGGCCAGCGCGGCCGAGGCGGATTTGAGAATGACGCTGGTGAGCAGGAGGAAGAAGATACTGCTCCCACCAGCGGCCGTGACCAAGCTATAAAACAGGTGTGGGGATGGGTTGCGGTCTGCCCAACGGCCGCCCACAAAATAACCCGTCGTCAGAAAGAGCAACACCAACCCAATCACATTCGCCCAGACGATGTTGGATGTGCCGTACACCGTCTGCAACATGCGGCTGGTGGTAAACTCAATGGCCAAGGTGGTCATGCCACCCATGAAGACGGTTAAGAAGAGATAGCGACGAGACATAGGGATTTTGGATTGGGGATTTTGGATTTTGGATTTGAGACGCGGCCATCCAAAATCCAAAATCTAAAATCCAAAATTACTTGGCGAGCCAGCGGCTAGAAATCAGCCCAATCCATGAGCCGAGGCTGGCGGTGAGGAGGTGGATGGCTCCGAGGCGAAAGAGTTCGATGTCGAGGTAATCGCCCGCAAAGTGGCCAACGGCAAAGCCGACCCATGAGGCGCCCAAATAGAGGGGGATGTGCCGCGCTGGGCCGCCGACAATGACATGGAAGCCCGCGCCATAAGCGGTGGCCACGAGAAAGCCAAAATGAGGCCAGCGGCGGCGATGGTGATGTTGGGCATGGAAGATAGAGGCGAGAGATAGAGATAGAGGGGTTGGCTGACCTGCTGACTAGCTGACAGGCTGAAGGACTGACAGACTGATAGACTGACCGACTTCAATGATGCCGCCGCCCAAGCATTGTGTACCGCTGTAGAAGATGGCTCCTTGGCCAGCGGTGGCTCCGAAGACGGGGTCGTCGAAGGTGACTTCGACGCAATTGTTGGGCAGGGGAATGAGCAGGGCGGGCACGGCCGTGGCCTTGTAGCGAATCTTCACCTCGGCCGTTATGGGCGCGGTGGGGGGATGGCCAGCCAGCCAGTTTACGCGCTCCACAAACAAGGTGGTATGCCCCGCTTGGGCGCGGTTGCCCAAGATGAGGGCATTGCGGCGCGGGTCTTTGGCGACGACGAAGAGGGGTTCGGCCGAGTTCACGCCCAGCCCTTTGCGCTGGCCAATCGTGTAATTGGGCAAGCCGCTGTGTTCGCCCAACGTCTCCCCTTCCACGCTTAAAATGGGGCCGGGGGTGAAGATTTGGGGAGTGTGCCGCTGTAAAAAGTCCCGATAATCGCCGCCACTGAGAAAGCATAAATCCATGCTGTCGCTCTTTTTGGCGGTAGGCAAGTCGTATTTCTCGGCAAGGGCGCGTACTTCGGGCTTGGTGTAGCCGCCAATGGGGAACAAGACGTGCGCCATCTGTTCTTGGTTGAGGACGTGCAGGACGTAACTTTGGTCTTTGTGGCCATCTAGCCCTTGGTGGAGTTGGTAGCCATCGGCCGCCTGTTTAATCTGGGCATAGTGCCCCGTGGCCAAATAATCAGCGTCCAAGGACATGGCGCGGTCATATAAATAGCTGAAGCGGATTTCGCGGTTGCATTCGATGCACGGGTTGGGGGTTCGGCCGTGGGCGTGCTCGTCCAAAAAGAATTGGACAATGTGTTGGCGGAAGTAATCTTTGACATCCACTACATAAAAGGGAATGCCCAACTGCCCCGCAATGTGGCGGGCATCCGCCATTTGGTCGGGGGTGCAACAGCGGTTGAGAGCCTCTTTACCCGGCTCACTCCACAAACGCATCATCATGCCAATAACTTCATAACCCTGCTCGACGAGGAGGGCGGCCGCTACGGAACTATCTACACCGCCGCTCATGGCGACGACTACGCGAGAAGAAGGCATGGAATGGTTAAGGGTGAATGGTGAATCGTTAATTGTGAATGCGGGTTAGGGTAAGGCGATGAGTATACCAAAGGGGAGTTAGGGTTGGTTTCTCTCTAATAGAATCTGTATTTTTTCGAGGAGGCGGTCGAATTTGACGGGTTTGGTTTCGTACTCGTCACAGCCCGCTTCGATGCCCCGCTGGCGGTCGCTGACAAGGGCGTGGGCGGTGAGGGCGATGATGGGGATATGCTGGGTGGCGGGGTCATCTTTGAGTTTTTTGGTGGTGTCCCAACCATTCATAAAAGGCAAACTCATATCCATGAGGATAAGGTCTGGGGGGGCGGCCGCGACGAGTTTGAGGGCTTCGAGGCCGTTGTCGGTCACGCTGACTTTGTAGCCGCGCATTTCGAGCCGGGCGGAGAGAATATCTTGCAACATGTCGTTGTCTTCGACGAGGAGAATTTTGGTCATGCGAACTTCCGGGGAAGTGGGAGTGAGTAGTGGTTAGTGAGGAGTGGCCAGTGGCTAGTGATTGGTGTGCAACTTAGCATTTACTTTTTATTTCTCGCTTTTCACTTTTCACTTTTCACTTTTCTTGTTTCAGGTGAACCTTGAGGAGTTGGTTGATTTCTTGGAGCAGTTCGTGGCGGTTATAGGTTCCCTTTTGGATGATGCGTTGGACGGCGCCATCTAAATTCTGGCGGTCGGCCGCCGACAAATCGGTGACAGAGATGACGATGACGGGGATATTTTGGCCTTGGGGCAAGCCGCGCAGTTGACGGAGAAACTCAAAGCCATCCATTTCGGGCATGAGCAAATCGAGCAGGATGAGGCCGGGTTGGGCGATGGGCAAAAGGGCTAATCCTTCACGGCCGTTGGTGGCTTCGTGAATGACATAGCCACTGTTTTCCAACATAGAGCGCATGAGGTCGCGCATGTGGGGGTTGTCTTCCACCAGCAGGATATTTTTGTTGCGCTGGCTGGCATGGTAGCGCAATAGTTTGGCAATTTGGGTGTTGTTGAGCGGCTTGGATAAGAAATCGGCCGCGCCCAAGGCGTATCCCTTTTGGCGAGCATCATCCACCGTGGCCAGAATGACGGGGATGTGGCTCAGTTCGGGGTCTTTTTTGAGCAGGGTGAGAACTGTCCAGCCGTCCATCACGGGCATAAAAATATCGAGGATGATGATGTTGGGCTGGTGTTGGCGGGCGAGGTCGAGGGCCTCTTGGCCATTGGCGGCCGTTTGGACGCGATACCCTTCGGTGGCGAGGTAATGGGCGAAAAAGTCGCGAATCATCGGCTCATCGTCTACGACTAAGATGAGGCTTTGGGGTGGCAAATGCAACGGCGCGGTGAGGGGGGAATAGGCGGCCGTGGTGTCTACCTTGCCCACGGGGATGTCAAACGAAAAGATGGATCCTTGGGTTACTTTGCTTTCGACCGTGATAACACCACCCATCATCTGGCAAAAGTGTTGGCTAATGGTCAGCCCCAACCCCGTGCCCCCATAGCGGCGCGTCGTCGAATCATCCGCTTGGGTGAAGGGGCGAAACAAACCTTCAACTTGCTCACCTGTCATACCAATCCCTGTATCGCTCACGCTAAAATGAAGAACTTCGGTGGGTGGGGTGGTGGCGAGGCTAATTTCGCGCACGGCCGTCAGCGAAACAGTGCCATCGTGGGTGAATTTGGCGGCGTTGCTGAGCAAATTGAGCAAAATTTGGCGCAATTTAACGGGGTCGGCAGACAACAAGCCCAACCCCAAGCCGAGGTTCACTTCAAAGCGGTTGCGGTTTTGTTCGACCAGCGGCCGTGCTGTAATCAGCACATCATCCCCCAAGGTGTGCACCGAAAAGACCTCGGGGTGCAAATCCATCTTGCCCGCTTCAATTTTAGAAAGGTCGAGAATATCGTTGATGAGCGAGAGCAAATGATTGGCCGAAACGTGAATTTTATTGAGCCGAATGGCGAATTTTTCATCTTCGCGCAGGCGGGCTTGCTCCTCTAATAATTCGCTGTAACCAATGATGGCGGCGAGGGGGGTGCGCAGTTCGTGGCTCATGTTGGCCAAAAGGTGCTTTTGGCGTGGTTGGCACTTTCAGCCGCTTCCTTGGCGCGGGTCAGTTCCGCTTCGTGGCGCACCAACTGGGGAAGCAAACTCTGCCACTGCTCGGCCGTCGGCGGAGTCGTTTCATCTAGCCCCAATTGCTTGAGAAACTCCGTCATGGGGGTGAAAGGGGTAAAGGGGAGCAGGGTCATGGCCAAAGGGATTGCGGATTGCGGAATGGGGATTGCGGAATGGGTTAGCTGTAGGTGAGGGCGAATTGGCGCAGTTTGTGGAGGGCGGGTGGCAAGGATTGGAGGACGTGGGCGATTTGAGCGGCCGTGTTTTGTTTGCCCACTGTTAGGCGCAAGCCGCCGCGTGTCCACTCATCGCCTAAGCCAAGCGCTTGTAACACGGCCGATGGTTCGGGGTTGCCCGTGGAGCAGGCCGAGCCACTGCTGGCACAAATGTGGAGCAAGTCGAGGTGCATCAGGATGTCGTTGCCCGTTAGGCCGCGCAGGGCAAAGCTGGCGTGATGGGGTAATCGCTCGGTGGGGTGGCCTGTTAAGACGCACTCTTCGGGGGCAAAGCGGCCAATACTCCCGCGATGAGTTGGTCGCGCAGGGCACGGCAATGGGCAATGTGGGAGTCCCGTTCGGCCGTGGCCAGCTCGAGAGCCACGGCCGCGCCAACGGCCAAGGGGACGTTGGATGTGCCCGCTCGGCGGCCGTCTTCTTGGCCGCCCCCCGTCTGCGAAGCCATCAACCCCACCCCCTTGCGGGCGTATAAAATGCCCACCCCTTTGGGGCCATAAAATTTGTGGGGGGCCAAACTGAGCAAATCTATGGGCATTTCGGCCATGTGCCATGCCGTAAATGAAGTCGCTTGGATGGCATCGGTGTGGAAGAGTGCCCCGTGGCGGTGGGCAATTTCCCCTATTTCGAGGATGGGTTGCAGGGTGCCAATTTCGTTGTTGGCGGCCATGATGCTGACGAGGGCGGTGGTGGGGCGCATGGCCGCTTCCACGTCGGCGGGGGAGACACGGCCGTACTGATCTACATCTAAGATGGTTAGTTCACAGCCGAAGTGGTGGTGGAGTTGCTCGGCCGTGGCCAGCACCGCCTCATGCTCAATGGCAGAGGTGATGAGGTGGTTTTTACCTTGTGCTTGCGCCGCCCACATGACCCCGCGCAAAGCCAAGTTGTCGCTTTCGGAGCCGCACCCTGTGAAGATGATTTCGCTGGGTTGGGCGTGGAGCAATTCGGCCACGGTACGCCGGGCCTGTTGCAGGGCGAGGTTGGCATGGCGGCCGTGGCTGTGGCTGGAGGAGGGGTTGCCGTAATGCTCTATCCAGAAGGGCAACATGGCCTCGATGACACGCGGGTCAACGGGGGTAGTGGCGCTGTGGTCGAGGTAAATGGCGGGGGGCATAATTTTTTCTCCCATCAATGGGCACAAATGGGCAAGAATTGGCACGAATGGGCAGATTGTAACCTGAAATGGGGGAAGTTTCACCTTATGCGGTGACTCGTTATTTGTTATTTCTTATCCCCCCACCAACTCCGACAACGTGCCAAAACGATAGCCACGGCCGAGCAACACTGGCAACACCCGCCGCAACACCACCACCGTCTTCTGCCGCTCATCCGTGCCATCGTGCAAAATAATAATCGAACCCCGCTGGACATTGCCCAGCACATAATTCACCACAAACTCCACCGACGACACCTGTGCGTCATATGGGTAAAGCGAGCCGACCACACAGCGGTAGCCATACGGCCGAATCTGCTCCAACATACGCTGGTTGTACCAACCCGAACCGGGCCGAAACCAGCGCACAGGGGCAAATTCACTCACCAACTCATGCGTTTTGGCCAATTGGCGAGCAAACTCAGCGGCCGTCAGGCTCACACTCGGCAAATCGGTCATCAGGTGGTTGCCCAACTCGTGCCCCTCCGCCACCATGCGCCGCATGACGGTCTCATTACCCGCCACACGGCCGCCGATGATAAAAAAGGTCACCCGCACCCCATACTGCGCCAGCACATCCAAAATCTCATTCGTCAGCGTCGGGTGCGGCCCATCATCAATCGTCAGGGCAATGAGCTTCTCCCGCGTCACCACATGAAACAAAACCTCATCGGAGGTGCGCCGCGCCAAAGTGCGCGAAAAGACCCGCGACTTGAAGAAGAAGCCCACGGCCGCGAGAGCCGTGCCAAATGCGGCCGTGGTGAGCCAGAGGTAGGGGCGTTTCATAATACAGCAGAGGGGCGGAGGAGCAGAGGGGCAGAGGAGCGAGCGCCTTTACCTTTCACTTCACTCAAAACCCACCACTTCCACCGCCACCCCACTAAACGCCGCATTGCCCGTCAGCACGTCCACCACTTGGTCATCGGTCAGGTCGTTGATGGACACGCCTGCATGGGCTTGAGCGACTTGCAAGCGCACCCCTTTGCGGCCGTGCCCCCACCCGTGGGGGATGCTGACCACATGGGGCATGATTTTCGCCGTGATTTCGAGGGGCAGTTCCACCTCGCCCACCCGCGAGCGCACCCGCACCGTTTGGCCATCGGCCAGCCCCCGCTCGGCCGCGTCCTGCGGGTGCATCCACACCGTACAGCGCGGCTTGCCCTTTACGAGCCGCTGGCTGTTGTGCATCCACGAATTGTTGCTCCGCAAATCCCTGCGGCCGATGAGACGCAAGCCCGCCTCGGCTGGGGCATCGAGCAAAGCCCGCAAGCGGGGCAAATCCCCCAGTTGCACTTCGGGGCAAAGCTGAATGCGGCCGTCGGCCGTGGCCAAACGCTCGGGCAAACACGGCTCCAACGGCCCCAAATCCACACCGTGGGGATTGGCTTGCAAGTGGCGCAATTTCAGCTTGTGCGGCCCCACCCGCAAAGCCAAATCGAGCAGTTGCGGGGGCGTGTTGCGCTGGTGCAAATCCCGCCGCCGCTTTTTGGATGGGCCAGCCAGCCGCAAGCGCAACTCGTGCAAAATTTGCCAATCGGCCAACTGCCCCGCCTGTGGCGGGAAGAGTGCGGGCGAGTATTTGGCCGTGTTGCGCACGGCAAAATTGTGGAAAACGAGGTCGTAGTGGGGGTTTTCCAGTCCTGTGGTGGGGGGCAAAATGAGGTGGGCGTGGCGGGTCGTTTCGTTGATGTAGATGTCAATGGCCAGCATAAACTCGAGGCCAGTCAACGCCTCATCAAGCTGACGGCCGTTGGGGGTGGACAGCACAGGGTTGCCCGCAATTGTCACCAATCCTTTGATTTGCCCTTCGCCGGAGGTGAGCATCTCTTCGGCCAAAGCGGATGAGGGCAATTCGCCGCCAAATTCGGGCAGGCCGCGCACGCGGGTGCGCCAACGGCCGTGGCTCCCCTTGTTGCCCAGCGCGGTTAAAATGCCCACTACATCTATGGCCGGCGTGGGGAACATCGCCCCGCCGCGCCTGTCGAAGTTGCCCGTCAGGATGTTGAGGGCGTTGATGAGCCATGTGGCCAGTCCGCCGAATGGTTGCATGGAGGTTCCCACACGGCCGTAGGCGACGGCGCTCTCGGCCGCCGCAAAATCCCGCGCCAGTTGGCGCATGGCGGCGGGGGCGATGCCCACATGGGGCGCGACACGCTCGGGGGTAAATTCGGCTGATAGTTCGCCCATCTGCCCCACCCCGCTGGTGAAAGCGGCCAAACGGCCTAAATCTACCAACCCCTCATCAAACAAGGTGTGAATGAGGGCAAATAGGAGCAGGGCATCGGTGCCGGGGCGGATGAAGTGGTGCGCGTCGGCCAGTTCGGCCGTTTCTGTAGTGCGCGGGTCTACAAGGACGACTTTGCCGCCTCGCTTTTGAATGGCTTTCAGGCGGGTTTCCACCCCTGCGGCCGTCATCAAACTGCCATTAGAAGCCAGCGGATTGGCTCCCAAGATGAGCATGAATTGGGTGTGGTCTATGTCGGGGATGGGGATGAGGAATTGGTGGCCGAGCATGAAGTAGGCGGCGTAGTGGTGGGGCAGTTGGTCTACGGAGGTGGCGGAGAACCGGTTGGGGGTGCGCAGGGAGCGCACGAAGGGGGGCGAGTAGAGCATCGTGCCCGTGTTGTGGACATTGGGGTTGCCCTGATAGACGGCCAGCGCGGCCGTGCCATGCGCCGCCTGCACCCGTTGGATGCCCGCTACCGCTTCGGCAAAGGCTTCGTCCCACGAGATGGGTTCCCAATCGCCAGCGGCCGTGCGCCGCATGGGTTGGCGCAAACGGTCGGGGTCTTCGTACACATCTTGCAACGCCGTTGCTTTGGGGCAGATGTGGCCGTGGCTAAAGGGGTCGTCTTTGTCCCCCTTAATGCTCAAAACGCGCTGGCCATCGTGCTGAATGACGAGGCCGCACATGGCCTCGCACAGGTTACAAGTGCGGTAGTGGGTTTGGGAATTGTTCATGGGCTGTTTTACCACAAAATACAAATAAGGAGAGAAAATTAAACCGCTCCATCTAATTTTTCTGTGCTTTCCGTGTTTTCCGCCCTTTCCGTGTTATAAAAGGGCTAAGTTATCCCCGACAATTTTTGCCACGGAAGGCGTGGAAAACACGGAAAAATACCAGAGAAACCTTTTGCCCTCTGTAGTTAGCAAAACCCCAAAATAGATGTGTCCGTCCATCGGCCGATCCAACTAACTTTTCCGTACTTTATAGGAGGGCTAAGTTGTACCTGACAATATCACACGGTTAACCGTTGCGGCAGGATATGTTCCGAAATTGGCAATTAATCCCAACCTGAAGCCTGTCGCTTTGAGGTAGTTATGAACTTGGGCACGGTGATAATCGCTCACTGTTTGAACGGCTTTGAGTTCTACAATAATCGAGTCATAGCAAATAAAATCGGCGATATAAATTTGGTTTAGAGGCTCGCCTTTGTATGAGAGGGGGAGCTTTTTCTGTGCGACAAAAGGGATGTTGAGTTGGGTAAATTCGCGTTGAAGGCATTCTTGGTAAACTGCCTCTAAAAAACCTGCTCCCATTTCACGATACACGGCATATATCGCACCTCTGATGGCAAAAGTCTCTGTTTCGTAAATGAGTTTGGTCATTTGCTTTGCTCCATAATATTTTCTAGGGGGGAAAATTGTTTTTTGTCACGGAATAGGCGGAAAAAGCGGAAGGGAAAAGGAGAGGATGATTTTATTTTAGCGAATTAGAAGGGTAAACAAAATGGGGGATTGGCCAATTGACCAATCCCCCATTTTTTATCTCTCCCCTTGTGGGGTTAGCGCAAGTTGTTGAAGGCGGAACGGCCGGCGTAGACGGCCGCATCCCCCAACTCATCCTCAATGCGCAGGAGTTGGTTGTATTTGGCCACGCGGTCACTGCGGGCGGGCGCACCTGTTTTGATTTGGCCCGCGTTCATGGCCACCACCAAGTCGGCGATGGTCGAATCTTCGCTTTCGCCACTGCGGTGGGAGACAACGGCCGTCCAGCCATGCCGTTGCACGAGTTGCACGGCCGCGATAGATTCCGTCAGCGAGCCAATCTGGTTCACTTTGCACAGCAAACTATTGGCCGCGTTCAGTTCCAACGCTTGGTGGATGCGCTTCACATTCGTCACCAGCAAATCATCGCCCACAATTTGCACTTTGGAGCCGATTTTTTGCATGAGCAATTGCCAGCTTGACCAGTCATCTTCGTGCAAGCCATCTTCCAGCGAAATGATGGGGTATTTAGCCGCCCAATCCGTCCAGAAATCCACCATTTCAGCGCCACTCAGCACTTTATTTTCTGTTTTGAGGTGGTATTTGCCATCGGCATAAATTTCAGAGGCGGCGGGGTCTAGCGCCAGCATAACTTGGTCGCCGGGCTTGTAACCCGCTTTTTCGATGGCGGCCAGAATCAGTTCGATGGCTTCGCTGTTCGCTTTGACCGAAGGGGCAAAGCCACCTTCGTCGCCGACGGTGGTGCGGTAGCCCTTGCCTTCCAATACTTTCTTCAGGCTTTGGTAAATTTCCACACCCCAGCGCAACCCTTCGGCAAAGGTATCCGCGCCCACGGGCATGACCATAAATTCTTGGAAGTCGGTGGCTCCAGCGGCGTGTTTGCCGCCGTTCATAATGTTCATCATGGGCACGGGCAAGATGTGGGCGTAGGGCCGCCCAAGTAATTGTAGAGCGGCAGGCCACAGCTTTGCGCGGCCGCTTTGGCCACGGCCAGCGAAACGCCCAAGATGGCATTGGCTCCCAAACGCCCTTTGGTTTCTGTGCCGTCTAGCTCAATCATGGCTTGGTCAATGCCCATTTGGTCGCGGGCATCCCAGCCAACAATGGCCTCCGCGATTTCGTCGTTGACCGATTCGACAGCTTTGAGCACACCTTTGCCGCCGTAACGGCTCTTGTCGCCATCGCGCATTTCCCACGCCTCGTGTGCGCCTGTGGACGCGCCCGAGGGGACGATGGCGTGCCCTTGGGAGCCATCAATCAGTTCGATTTCCACTTCGACAGTGGGGTTGCCGCGTGAGTCCAAGACTTCACGGCCGTAAATTTCGATGATTTCACTCATGTTGTACCTCTCTTAAATGGGTTATTTGTTATTAGGTTATTCGTTATTGGGGTTGTTGGGCAACCAGCGTATTGGTTGATAAACAACCAATAACCAGTAACCAATAACGAGTAACGACGAAGCCTATTGTAGCCCAAAAGTACCCCAGCCGTCAGTCGCTCTGTCAGGCATATAGGATGAGTTTTGTAATGGCTTGCCGACGATGACCCAACGCCACGTCAGTACCTCTATTTCCTGTTATCTGATAAGTTGGTAATATCGTAAACGAATGGTGAAGAGAGATAGAGGAAAGCTCACTTAACACTCAGCACTTAGCACTCAGCACTTTTATGACTACCCATATCCATGACCTGTGGGAAAAATTGAGCCAAGAACTGGCGACGACGTATGATGTGCATGGGGTTTGTTCGGCCGCCGCCAGCGCATTGGCCATGTACGCCCGCACAACGACCATCGTGGGGTTGCAGGAGCCTTACGGCCGTTATTACGACATTTGGATTGCCCAACCGGATGGCGAAAGCGAACAAACGCGCTGGGACAACGGCCGCATCAACCTGACCAAGCTGATTAACCCCACGCAACCCACCCGCCACCGCAAGCACGACCAAAGCCCCACCGAAATTGTCACCAACGAGCTATGGGTGATTCCCCGCGAGAGTTTGTTGCTGAGTGCTTTGCCCCCCGCGAACTATTTTGGCGATGCGCTCCTGCAAGGCATCATTGGGCTGGTGGATCCCACGGCCGAGTGCCCCCTGAGCGAGGCCAGTTTGCACAGCACGATTACCTTTCTGACCCCCTTTTTGGAGCGGGCGGCCTTGCAGTATGAGCGGGACCGACAAGCGATTGAGTTTGCTGTCATTTCGGACATTAGTCACTCCTTAGCCGCCTCTTTACGGCTGGAAGAGATCTTTGATAGGGTGGTGGCGGACATTCGGCGGGTGTTGGATGTGGAGACGATTTCGTTGGCGTTGATTAATGAGGCGACAGGCATGATTGTGTTTGTGCCCGAGATGATGGGGGCACTGTTCCAAAAGATTCCGCCGATTGAATTACGGCCGGGGGAGGGCATTGCGGGCTGGGTGGCTCTGCATGGGGAGCCTGTGATTGTGAACAATGCCTATGCGGACACCCGTTTTTTCTCCCAGTCGGACAATATGACGGGGTTTAAGACACATTCGATTTTATGTGTGCCGTTGCGGGCGGGGGAGCAGGTGATTGGGATTATGGAGGCCATTAATAAGCACAATGGGGAGTTTACCCAGCACGACCAGATTTTATTAAGTGCGCTGAGTGGCCCGCTGGCGACGGCCATTGTCAATGCGCGTTTGCACCAGAACGTCGTTTCGGAGAAGCGGCGCATGGAGACGATGTTCCAGAGCATGTCGGAGGGGATGCTGAACATTAGCGGGGAGGGCAAGATTACGGCCGTGAACGATTCGATGCTCACTTTGCTTCGCCGCCAGCCCGAAAGTTTGGTGGACAAGCCCGCACGAGAGGCCATCATCTTAAAGGAAGGGGATTTCACCAGCTTTTTGCAAGAGATACGCACGAATGCTTTGAACGACGACGCGGATTATCCGCAGTTGGCCTGTGAAATTAAGCAAAATGGGTCGTTTGTGCCTGTGCTGGCCAGTGGGGCGGCCATTGTGGATGAGGAAGGGGAGGTGAGCGAGCTAATTGTGGCCTTTACCGACTTGCGGCAGATTCGGGAAGTGGAGCGGATGAGGGATGACTTCTTCCACAATGTGGTGCATGAGCTTCGCACGCCGTTGGCGACGATTTTGATGTATGCGCGGCTGTTATTAAACGGCCGTGCCCGCAATGATGAGGAAAAGACGACGCGCTTTTTGCAAGTGATTGAGCGGGAAAGCGACAGGCTCCAGACAATGGTGCGGCAGATGTTGCAATTGGCCAAGTTGGAGGCGAAAGAGATTCAGCGGAGTGCGGAGCGGGTGCAATTGAACGCCATCTTGGAGGAGATATTGCCCCCGATGGCGGACCGGGCGACGGAAAAAGGGCTGACGTTTATCCAAAAAGTGAAGCCAGACTTGCCCCCGATTGTGGCGGATAGGGAAACTATTTATATGATTTTCAAGAATTTGGTGGAGAATGCGTTGAAGTTTACGCTGGCGGGCACGGTGAAGGTGGATGCGCGGGTGGACGGCCGTAAAATTGTCGTGGTAGTCAGCGATGAGGGGATTGGGATTCCCGAGGCGGCCTTGCCGAACTTGTTTAAGCGGTTTTACAGGACGCAGACGGCCGTGGAGCGAGGCATTGCGGGCACAGGGATTGGGCTGTACATGGTCAAAGAGGGGATTGAGAAGCACAAAGGGGAGCTAACTGTGCAAAGTACGGAGGGGAAGGGCACCACATTCACCGTGACGTTGCCTGCGGCGAATTAGAAAGGCGGGGGAGCGACCCAGACAGTTCTAGTTTTTAATGAGCGAATGAAAATTTGGGGAAAACCAGCCCTCACCCCTAACCCCTCTCCCCAAGGGAGAGGGGGATTGGCTCCCTCTCCCTCGGGGAGAGGGTTGGGGTGAGGGGTTTTGGTTACAAGTTACAAGTTACAGGTGGGAAAACTACTTGTAACCTGCAACTTGTAACCTGTAACCTGTAATTTTTAGCCAACTCCTACACAGTCCAACCCAGTTGCTCCAATTGTTGGGGGGAACCAGCCAGAGCCACTTCCGCCACCAAGCGATAATCAGATACCCACCTGTCTAGTTCGACCAGTTTTGCATCGCGGGCTTTGGTCGCCTCTTGCGCTTCGCCGCGCTTCTTGTGTTGCACCTCGCTGGCCGTGGCCACGGCCGCTATCAGCTCCGCTTCCGCCTCCAGTTTTGCTTGAGGATAGTTGTACAGGGTCATAGTGGCGAGGAAATCAGGGGTACGAAGTAGGTTATTGTAAAAGCGGCGGCATTGATCCATCCAGCCACTAAAGCTCTTCTTGCGTGTACCACTCAGCACCAGCGCATTGCGCGCCGATTCGTTATTTTTGAAAGCGACACGGGCTATTTTGAGGGCGGCACTGTAGGCGAGGGTAGCGTTGTCGCGCAGGTTTTGTGCTTGATTGGTTGCCTCGTATTGCTCACCATATCTTTTTCCTTGCAACTCGGCTAAAAGACGTACTTCATCGAGCAAAGCCACGGCCGCTTCGAGGCGTGTTGTGTTGTAACCAAAGGGAGTTACGGCCGCTAATATCGTTGGGCTATTCAACGTGTTATTAATGGCCAACTCAGCATTCAACAAACGTTCGGCAATACTAGTATTTGGACGGGACATACTCAAAACCTCCTATTATTGGGGTATCAAAAAAATATAACCTTTCAAGAAACCTATTTTTAGGAGAGGATATCAGCCGCTGTTTACATGGCCAAAAGTAATCTGAGCCTTTTAACCAACCACCTAAAAACGAGGTCTGAATGGTTACAGGAAATAAAGAACTGTTGAAGAAAATGGGTGAGAAAGGTTCCTCGGCCGTTGCTAGAGCTTCCTGAGCCGTTGCTAGAGCTCCTGGCCGTTGCTAGACTTCCTGGGCCGTTGCTAGGCTTCCTCAGCCGTTGCTAGGACTTCCTCGGCCGTTGCTAGAGGCTTCCTGAGCCGTTGCTAGACTTCCTCGGCCGTTGCTAGAGCTTCCTGAGCCGTTGCTAAGACTTCCTGAGCCGTTGCTAGAGACTTCCTGAGCCGTTGCTAGGGCTTCCTGAGCCGTTGCTAGGGCTTCCTGAACGATAATTAAGCAAGCCTGCTCCATTTTATTGAGCAGTGGACTAATCGTAGTGGCGCAATATATTGCGCCACTACGCGCACTTTCAAACAATTGGATAAAACAGACGCTTATAAAGCAATTATCTGCTTGTTTTTGGGGGTAGAGGGGGGAAAATGGGGAAGGGGAGAGAAAACAAAAGGCAATCGCAAAGGGGATTAAGCTCTCACTCAACACATCTGCCGCGCTCCAACCGCAAAAGTTATAGGCTGATAACTCCTTGTCGCTTTTTAGACCATTCCTCACAACATTGGCGGCATTTTAGCATGGCCACGGCCGCTATGTCTACCCCCTATTTAAATGTTTTTTCTGGCTTACGGCTTATGGCTTACAGCTTACAGCTTTTACGGCCCAAATGTAATGCGCGGAGCATTAACTGCGCTAATAATGACCACATCCCCTTCCACAAGGCCGCTGGTAATTTGAGTATAACGGCCGTCGCGCAACCCTATCGTCACCGCTTGCTCCACAATTTGCCCATCGGTTTGCAATTGCACGGTGTACGTCCCTTCTTCGCGGTTGATAATCAAAGCGCGGTTGGGGATGAGCAACACATTTCGTTGTTCGGCCGTGATTAAGGTGGCACTGGCGGTCATATTCGGCCGCAGGGGCAACCCATGCTCGCCCATGCTCAAATTCACCTCATAACTAATCAACCCACCCGCTACGCCAAGCTTATTTTTGGGGGCAATGGCCACAATTTCGCCGCTCAATTCGTCGTCGGGGAAGCTCTCAATGACAATCGTGGCGGGCTGGCCGAGCGAGAGCAGGCCAATGTCCACCTCGTCCACATCCAATACCACTTCAAGGCTCTCCAAATTAACCATTTCGACAGCCACGCCGCCCGCTAACTCCCCCTTGGTCACAAAAACGGCCGTCACCACTCCCCCAAACGGAGCCGCTAATGTTGCGCGGCTAAGATTATATTCAGCAAGGGCAACCGCTGTCTCCGCTTGCGCCACCGCCGCCTCCGCAATCTGAATTTGCTCGGCCGTAACACCCTGCGCGGTGCGGGCTAACTGCGCCTCGGCCTGCAAAAGAGCCGCCTCGGCCGCCGCAATTTGCGCCGCAGTCGGGCCAGCCAGTGCCAACTCATAACGGGCTTGGGCGGCCGAAAGAGAAGCGTTGGCCTGCGCCAAACTCGCCTGTGCCACGCCAATTCCGCCGCTGTTGCCCCCCGGCGCAATGGCTTCAAGCTGTTCTTGGGCGGTGAGGAAGCTGGCGTAAGCCTGTTGCACCTGTACCCGCATCGCCTCTTCGGCGGCCGAGCCGCCCTCGCAATCATACGCCTCAGTCGCGGGGTCATAGGTGCAATTAAATGTGGAACGGTGCATCTCCTGCGCCCGCAGATAGGCGCTCTCGGCATCGGCCAGCGCATTTTGGGCTTGCAACCGTTGCCCCTCTGAGCCGCCCGCTTGCGCCTGTGCCAACCGCGCCGCCGCCCCGCTCACGTTGGCTTGGGCAATGCGCAAACTGGTCTCGGCCGCTGTCACTTGGTCGGCCCCCCCCGCCAACAAATTATCGAGCTGGGCTTGGGCATTGGCCACCGCCGCTTGCGCCGCCTCCAACTGGGCGGCCGATGAGCCAAGCTGTAAGCTGGCGAGGTTGCTCTGCTGAATAATCAGCGTCTGCTGGGCGTTCAGGATGGCTCGCTCGAGGGCGGCCGTTTCCAGCCGCACCAAAACAGCCCCCTCCTGAACAATATCACCCACTTCCACGGCCACATCCGCCACCACCCCGGCCGTGCCAAGGGCAAGCTGGGCGCGTTGTTGGGGTTGCAAATTGCCACTGGCCGACGCATTGGCGGCCAAGTTGCCAATAAATGCCTCGGCCGTCTCCACCTGTTGCGCTTCCGCTTCCGCCTCGGCCGCACGTTGCTGGGCGATGGCTTGCCAGCCCCACCACCCGCCTACAATCACGGCCGCCGCTACGATAATCCAAATCAGTCGTCTCATAAAAGTCTCTCTTTTAGCCATAAGCTGTAAGCTATAAGCCGTAAGCCAGAAGCTCTGGGCTTACGGCTTACGGCTTACAGCTTATGGCTTTTATTGCCCCGGCCCAAATCCTTGCACGGCGCGGCTGATGAGCAGTTCTTCGCCTTCTGTTACGCCTTCTAATAGTTCTGTTTGCTGGCCGTCGCGCAAGCCGACGCGCACTTCCACTTCTTCGGTCAGGTAGCTCCCATCTTCGTTCTGGCCGATAACTTTATAGACAAAGAATTGCCCTGTTTGTCTGTTCGCCGTTATTGCTCGATTGGGAACCAGCAAAACAGCGGTGCGTTCGGCCGTGGTTAAGATGGCATTGGCCGTCATGCCTACGCGTACGGGCAAAGTTGTGTCTAAGTTAAGCCGCGCTTGGTAGTTGACCAGCCCTGTGGTCGTGTTGCTTCCCGCAGGGGCAATGCTCCCCACCGTGCTGAGAATGAGTGTGTCTGGCCAAGTTTCAAGGCGCAACGTGGCCGCTTGCCCTTCGCTAATTAAAGCGATGTCTACCTCGTCAATGTTTAGCACGACTTGCAAGCTGGTGGTGTCCATCACGTCTATGGCTCGGCCGCTGGCCAATTCTCCCTCGCGGATATACACGGCCGTTACCACCCCATCAAAAGGGGCGATGATTTGTGCCTTCGCCAGTTGCTCCTGCGCGTCAGCCAAGGCCAACTCCGCCTGAATCAGTTGCGCCTCGGCCACCCGCACTGGCTCCTCATTGCGCAAATTGAGCAGGCTGTCTAATTGTGCCTCTGCTTGGGCAATTTGTAGCTCGGCGGCCGAAATTTGCGCCTCGGTTGCCCCCGCCAACAAGCTGTCTAACGCCGCTTGGGCGCGGTCGCGTTGGGCTGTGGCACTGCTCACCTCCGCTTGGCCGACGCGCACCGTGTTGGGGTCAGCCCCTGCCAAAAGAGTGTTGTAATTGGCTTGGGCAACGGCCAGCGCCTCCTGTGCATTGACCAGCGGGGTGTGGGTTTGCTCCACCGCAATGCGGTCGTTGGCCGCCTGTGCCTGCTCAAGCTGGTACTCGGCCGCCAAAAGTTGCGCCCGTGCCGCCTCTAGTTGCGCCGCGCTGGGGCCGCTTTGAGCATCGGCCGCTTGGGCGGCACTCGCCGCCACGGCCGCTTGCGCCGCGAACACATCCGCTTCGGCCGCTGTAATCTCTTCGGGGCGCGGCCCAGCCAAGAGTGCATCTAGGTTGGCACGGGCACTGGCGACGGCCGCTTGGGCGGCGGAGATTTCTTCGGCCGTGCTTCCCACCAATAATTGTGCCAGTTGTGCTTCGCGCACGGCCACGTTTTGCGCCGCATTGGCCACGCCCAGTTCAAGGGCAAAGGTGTCGAGGCTGGCCAAAAGCTGGCCCTCTGTTACGACATCGCCCACCCGCACAGTGACTTGTTGCACCACGCCGGGTGTCAGCAGAGAGAGCGTTGCTTCGCGTGCCGCTTGCACTTGGCCGCTGGCCGAAGCACTGGCGGCCAAATCTCCCCGCGTCACTGTCACAACTTCGCCTGTTAATGGCTCTTCTGCCCCACCACACGCGCTGAGGAGCAATAAAAAAGCGAGGCTGAGCCAAAAATAAGTTGTGCCATAAGCAAACGGCCGTAAGCGGCCGTGCCGTTGTGCCATCATAGGTCATTCTCCTGCCAAAATAGGTCTACAAGCTGACTAACTAGCCAATCTGAGCTTACTGAAAAAGGTTTTTTAGACACGAATTACACGAATTGCACGAATTCTTTCTTAAACAATTTTGCCTTTTCGCTCTTTTGCCCTTTTGCAATAAAGCATTTTTTCAGGGCATTCAAATCTTTTTGTGAGCTTTTTTAATAACCGCGAAGAGCGCAGAGGGCGCAGAGAGGTCTCTGGAATTTCCTCCGCGTTCTCCGCGTCCTCCGCGGTTAAATAAGTTTTTAGCAGTCAATCACGTCTATGGGTGTCTTGTGTATTAGTTTATGGGGAAGCTCGCCAGAACCAAAAGCTCTTTATACCTTTCTTATTCTCATGGAGAAGCTCCCGCTCCGCTATAAAACATCTAAAACGGCCGTGGTTTGGCGCACCGCCAAGCGATACCCAACCATAATTTGTTGAATCGGTGCGTCGGGTTCCTGTTGCCGCTGAATCAATAATTCGGCCGCATGTTGTCCAATCTCTTGCGCGGGCACAACCACGCTCGTTACAGCGGGCGTGGTGCGCCGCAAAAGGTTGGTAATCAAAACTAACAAGAGAAAGGTGGTCGGGCAAACGCAAATGGCGTTCGTAGCATAAATCCAACATGCCCATCGCCAATAAGTCGTTGAGCGCAAAAACGGCCGTGGGCGGCTCCTCTAAATCGAGCAACTGCGCCAAAGCTTGTGCCCCATCGGCGGGAGTTAAGTCAGTCTCAACCACATAATCGGGGCGCACTTCAATCTCGTTGTTGGCCAAGCTTTCTTGGTAGCCCAACCAGCGCGAAACGGCCACGCCTTCGCTAAAACGGCCGCCGACGAACGCAATGCGCCGGTGCCCAAGCTGAATTAAGTAATCCACTATCTCCCGCGTGCCTTCCTGAGAGTGAAAAGCAACATACGGCAACTGCTGGCTCTCCACCTGTTCGCCCGCAAGGACAACTGGCACGCCTGCGGCCGTGAGCTTTTCCAGAGCGGCCAGCGTCCGCTCGCTCAGGCCGTATTGCGCGGGCACCAAAATAAAGCCGCCTACGCCTTGGCGGGTAAGCTGTTCCAACAAACGTTGCTCATTGGCGGGGCGGCCGTCGGTACTGGAGACGGCCGCGAGATACCCTTCCCGCGTCAGCACTTCCTCAATGCCCCGCACCACAGTCGCTGTGTAAGGGTAGCGAATATCAGGCACCAATAAGGCCATCATTTGCGTCTTGCCGCCCGCCAACGCCTTGGCAAAGACGTTGGGGGTGTAATTCAGGGCTTGCGCGGCCGCCAAAATGCGCTGATGGGTGGCTGGCTTGATGAGATGCGGCCGATTATAGGCATTTGAGACGGTCGCGGGGGAAACTCGGGCCAATTTGGCCACATCATAAATGGTAGACATGGGGGGGCAGTGGTTAGTGAAGAGTGGTTAGTGGTTAGTGAGCCGTGAGCAGTGGCAATTAAACCTGTTGTAGGGGGGATTGGCAAAGAGCAACGAAAATTTGCTGGTTCTCCATCTTAATTCGCTGTTGACGTGCCAAAATTGAACCGCTACAATTTTAACTATCAGCAGTCGCCATCCCCTACTCACTAGCCCTTATCCCCTATTTCCCCCACTCAGCAAGGAGAACCCCATGAGCGAAGATTTTTTCCCGATTAAGAAGTTTGACCATGTGGAGCTATATGTTGGCAATGCCAAGCAAGCGGCTCATTTTTATCAAACAGCCTTTGGCTTCACCCCCACCGCCTATCGTGGCCTGCATACGGGCAGTCGTGAAGTGACTTCCTACGTGCTGGAACAACACCTCATCCGTTTGGTCATCTCTACCGCCCTCACCCCCGACCATCCCATCAGTCGTTCGGTGCATCTGCACGGGGATACAGCGGCCGTGATGGCTATGGAAGTGCCCGATGTCACATATGCCTATCAAACAGCCACCAAACGGGGTGCTACAGGAGCAATTCCCCCTACCCAAGAAGAAGATGAGCATGGCGTTTATCGTTATGCGGTGATTAAGTGTTATGGGGACGTGCTTATCAAATATATAGACCGCAGTGAATACCACGGGGCGTTTGCACCGGGTTTTGCGGCGCGGAATGGCCATCTAAACGGGGCAATCAAGGATGAACGGGAGCAGGGGCACGGCCGTTACCAAGGTTTTGGTCTCAAACATATTGACCATATCGTGGGCAATGTCGAACTCGGCGCCATGAATCGCTGGGTAGACTTCTTTGCCCAAACAATGGGCTTCACCCAAATCATTCACTTTGATGATAACGACATTGCCACCGAATATTCCGCCCTCATGTCCAAAGTGATGCAAGGTGGGGATGGCAAAATCAAGTTCCCCATCAATGAGCCAGCCGAAGGCAAGAAAAAATCCCAAATTCAAGAATATCTGGATTACCATTACGGCCCCGGTGTGCAACATCTGGCCCTCTCCACGGGCAATATCATCGAAACAGTTAAGAAGCTACAGGAAAGCGGCGTGGAGTTTCTCTATGTGCCGACGACCTATTACGATGATTTAGAGGCACGGGTGGGCAAAATCAACGAACCCATCGAAGAGCTGGCCAAGCTGGGCATTTTGGTAGACCGCGACGACGATGGCTACCTGTTGCAGATTTTTACCAAGCCGTTGGTGGATCGGCCGACGCTCTTCTTTGAGATTATCGAGCGGCACGGGGCGCGGGGCTTTGGCCAAGGCAACTTCAAAGCACTGTTCGAGTCTATCGAGCGGGAGCAGGCGTTGCGCGGCAATCTTTAAGAAGTGGCGAGTGGTTAGTGGTTAGTGACTAGTAGACGCACTAACCACTTGCCACTTGCCACTAACCACTACGATGTCTAATCCACCCCACATCCCCCTTACCCCCTTTTACCGTGAATATCCTGTGGCCGAAATGCAGGTGCGCGCGGCCGATTTTCTGGCAGAGATGCAACGGCGGCGCACGGTGCGCCACTTTTCCAACCGCCCCGTCCCGCGTGATATTATTGAAAATTGCTTGCGGGTGGCGGGCACGGCTCCCAATGGGGCCAATTTACAACCGTGGCACTTTGTGGTGGTGAGCAACCCCGAGGTAAAGCGGCAAATTCGATTGGCGGCCGAGGAAGAAGAGCGCGATTTTTACAACGGCCGTGCCCCGCAAGAGTGGCTGGATGCCCTTGCCCCGCTGGGTACAGACGACCAGAAGCCGTTTTTAGAGACAGCTCCCTACCTGATTCTTATCTTTGCCAAAAGCTTTGATATGGATGAACAGGAGCGCAAGGTGAAGAACTATTATGCGGCCGAATCGGTGGGCATAGCCACGGGGATGTTGATTACGGCCGTCCACCATGCGGGTCTTGTCTCGCTGACGCACACGCCCAGCCCAATGAAGTTCTTGAATGAGATTGTGGGGCGGCCAGCGCATGAACGGCCGTTCCTCGTCCTCGTCGTCGGCTACCCGGCCGAAGAGGCCGAAGTGCCCCTCTTCGCCACCCGCAAAGAAGCCCCTCGAACAAATTGCGACATTTGTCGAGTAAGCGTGAAAAGTGGGAAGTAAAAAGTGAAAAGTTTGGGCTTACGCGAGTGTGCGCTCATCACCTCTCACTTCTTACTTTTCACTTTTCACTAAATTCCACCCTCTGCGCCCCATACGCTTGGATTAGCACGGCAATAATCCCTGCGTAAGCAATGAGTTTTTGCCCCGTGACTTGAATGAGCAAGCCGTTGCCCGTGCTGGCGCGGGGGCCAAAGAAAAGGAGCCAAATGTAGCTGGCCAGCAAGAGGGTGAAGAGGCCGAACACGGCCGCATACCCGTTCGGATAAGCGGCCGAGCGCAAAATGGCCACGCTATAAACCAGCGCGGCCACAAAAAAGCTCAGAAAAGCGGCGTAGACAAACCCCGCATGGGCGGTGAGAAGCAAATTGGCGGGCGTGAAAGCCACGCCAACGAAAGAGAGACCCGCTATTACCCCAAACAGAGAGCCAATCCAACACCACCAGTAACCCAACACGCGAGGCAGGCGCAAAAACAGCACCACCATCCCCAACCCCGCCCCGCTGAGGGCGATGAAAAAGAGCACGGCCGAAAACCAATTGCTCGCCCCATTGTGCGCCACTGTCATTCCCAAATCGCTGAAAAAGTTGCGGAAAAAGGCATAACCCGATGTGTTTATTTCGCCGACTGTGCCGCCGGGATAAAACAACATCGCCACCAGCGTCAGCACCACAAACTGCGCCGATGCCCCCACCACCCATTGAAACGGTTTTTTACTCTGCCACCATGTTGTCATTTGGTTTGTCCTTTTATCATTGGTCATTTGTCATTGGCACTCAGCACTCAGCACTCAGCACTAATTATGGCTTAACGGGGTTGAATGCGGTAAATTTTAACGACAATTGCCTGTCTTCCATTTATCCTATCTCCCCATCTTCCCATGACCACCTTAACCCTGCGCGAAATTACGAAAGAAACTGTTGGTGCGATACTCAACTTGAAAGTCTCGCCCGAGCAAACCCATTTTGTGGCGGACAACGCCACCTCAATCGCTGAAGCATATTTTGAGCCAAAGGCATGGTTCCGAGCCATTTATGCCGATGAAACGCCTGTGGGTTTTATGATGTTGGAGGATGACCCCGAGACATCCTCCTATTATTTATGGCGCTTTATGATAGCCGAGGGGTATCAGGGGCGTGGCTACGGCCGTCAAGCACTCGAACTCCTCATGGCCCATGTGCGTACACGGCCGAACGCCACCCACCTCACCCTCAGTTGCGTGCCCGGCACAGGTAGCCCCTGCCCCTTCTACGAAAAAATCGGCTTCACCTACACAGGTGAAGAAGATGATGGCGAACTGATGATGCGAATTGAGCTATAGCAACCGAAACGAAAAAAGACGAAGGACAATCCTATGACCACACCCCTGATTGGCTGGCAATCCACCGACCCCGTGCCCGACGGCCACCGTTTTAACGACTATCTGCACGTCCAAAACGGCCGTCTTTACCTCGCCGACCTCGACCTTGCCGCCCTTTACGAAGAAGGCGGCCACGGCCTCGGCCCCCTCTCCAGCCCCCTCGAACTGGTCTACCTGCCCATCATCAAAGACAAAATCGCCCAATTGCAGGCTGTGTTCGACAAGGCCATTTCCGCCACAGGCTATGCGGGAGCCTTCCACTACGCCTACGCCTCCAAGGCCAACGCGGCCGAAGAAGTCATCCGCACCACCCTCGCCGCTGGTGCACACCACGAAATGTCCTCCAACATAGACGTGAACATCGCCAAACTGATGATTGCCCAAGGGTTGCTCCAACCCGACAAAATGATTATTGCCAATGGCTTTAAGGGGGCAGGCTCCCCCTATGCCGCAAATTTGCTCCGCCTGAAGCAAAAGCACAACAACCTCATCCCTGTGCTGGAAGATTTGAGCGAAATTAGCCCCTTCTTGGGCGCGGGCGTACCGTTTGAGGTGGGGTTGCGTTATAAAAGCTACAGTCCCAACACCGAGGAGATTGCCGAGGGCACGGCCGATTCCCGCTTCGGCTTCTCGCGCCAAGATTTGTGGAAAGCGGCCGATTATATTTCGGCCGCGCCCAACCTCTCCCTCAAAATGCTCCATGTCATGGTCGGTGGGCAAATTACGGATGTGGAGGCGTTTATCGGCCGACTGCGCCCCGGCATGGTGCTATACGCCCAACTCAAACGCCGCTTCCCTACCCTGTCCATCTTCAACTTCGGCGGCGGCGTGCCCGTCCAACTCACGCTGGACTTCGCCTTCGATTATAATGAGTTCGCCACCAAACTCTTGCAAGCCATGCAAGCCGTCTGCGCCGAATACCAAGTGGCCGTGCCCGATATTATGGGCGAGATGGGGCGCTATACGACGGCCGAACACGGAGCCCACCTCTTCCAAATCGTCACCGCCAAAGAAAACAACTCCCCCACCCCGTGGTATATCCTCAACGGCTCGGTGATGAGTTCCTTCCCCGACGTGTGGGCTTTGGGCGAACTGTTCATTGTCTTACCGCTCAACCACCTCGACCAACCCTTCCAACAAGTCCAACTTGGGGGCATCACCTGCGACAGCGACGATATTTACCCGCCCAAGAAAAACCCCGCCACGCTCTACCTGCCTGTCGAAACAGAGGGGTTGCACATTGGCTTTTTCGGCATTGGGGCGTACCAAGAGATGCTGGGCGGGGCGCGGGGGAGCAAGCATTGTGTCTTGCCCGAAGCGGATGAGTTGGTGGTGCAGGGTTATGATGCTGAAAGCGGCCGTTTCCAATTTCGCATCATCGCGGGGCAAAGCACGGCCGAGGTGTTGGCCAATTTGGGGTATCATGTAAGGGGGGCCGGTTGGGTACTATGTGGTACTATTGCCAGCGAAAAACGCGCAAATCTTGTGGGGGAGAGCGTTAGGGGAGGTGGTGAAATAAGCGAACGGCAAGGAAGCGCTGCCGTCTTTCTATTTAAGAAGTCGTGTTTTTCTGGGGGGGAAAAGGGCGGTAGCGGCAGTTCGCAATGGCAACAACAGGAGTAAACCCATGAATACCATGACTGGGAGTACCACAAAATAGAATATGATGCCTAGTTTCAGGCGTTTGGTTTCGATTTTTACGCCGTCCGGCCTTTTTTGTCCCCCCCAATATGCACCCGATCCCACAAGGCAAAGCCTAAGCTTGCCCAAGAGCTTGCAATCCATTGCACAATAAGTGGTGATATTTCTGATTCGTCCCCATTCACCGCTTATCTCTCACCCCCTCAGGAGAATTCCATGAGTACCAGTCGCACCCGCATGATATTTTTTGTGATAGTCGGCCTCGCGGCCGTCATCATCTGCGCCGCCATTGTCTACAGCGTCGCCAACCAAGCCCTGACCCCCGAAGCCACCGCTACCCCCAGTGGTAGCCCCACCACCGCCGCCAACACAGGGCAAGACAACCCCACCCCCGCCGTCAATTTCACCTCGCCCAACCCAATTTTTGGGCCAAATTACACGGCCGATGGCAACCTGCCCACCTACATCTGCGGTGCCGATGCCTTCGGCAGTTACTTCACCCTGCAACAGATGCAAATGGCGGGCACCGACATTGCCAACGGCTTCCACCTTGGCATTGTGCCCTTCTTTTTAGATGGCGACCCCGCCTATGATGTCTCCGAAGAACTGCGCACCGCCCTGTTGGAAAACGGCCAATGGGATTGCCTGCTGACCACGCTGGATGCCGTCGCCCTGAATGCGCCGGGGGTGGTCACGGCCGTGGTAGATGAGAGCGCAGGCGCTGACCAACTGTGGGTGCGCGGCGACATCAACACGATTAACGACCTGCAAGGCCAACGCATCACCTTTGCCCGTGGTAGTGTTGGCGAGTATTTCATGTACTACGCCCTTTCCATTGCCCGCCTTAACCCCCGCTTCGATGTGACCCTCATCCCCCAAGATAGTGTTGCCGAAGCCGTCGCCTATTTCAACAGCGGCCAAGCCGATGTCGTTTCGGGCTGGGAACCCGATATTTACGATGCCGAAACGAGTGGCGGCTCCCCCCTGCTCAGTTCCGCCCAAATGCGGGTCATTATTGATGTGGTTGTCACCTCCCGCCAATCGCTGGCCAGCGAGGCGGAACTGGTGCAAAACTTCCACAATGCATGGTTCGCCACGCTTAAGGCGCAAGTGGAAGGGTTCGACACGGCCGCCCAACAAATCGCCGCATGGGGGCACAACGATTGGAGCTTCGTCTACCCCGAAACGGCCGCCGCTGATTTTACGGCATGGCTCGAAAACGTTGCCCAAGCTGATTTGGGCGACAACACGACCATTATGCGCGACACACGGCCGCTCATCACCCGCATGGAAATCGCTCGCCGCGTCTGGGCCGCCTCGGGCTTGCCCGTCTCCGATGTGGATATTGAGCAGTTGATAGACCCCAGCTTTGTCGCCCGTTCAGCGCAACAAGCGGCGCTCTCCACCACCACCACCCCTATCAACGACAGCTTTTCCATCAACGCCCAACTCGATTTAACCGACATTAGCCCCGACAGCGATGCGGCCACACTGGCCGTGTTGCCTTGCCGCCGCTTCACCTTCCTGCCCGAATCCACCGAACTGACGTTGGAATCGCGCCGCATTTTAGATGATTGTGTCGTGCCGACCATGCTCCAAAGCGTGGGTTTGCTCCTCAAAGTGGAAGGCTCTTCGGCATGGCCCGGCCCCGCGGGAACCTTTACCGAACAAGAAATTGCTGAATTCGCCGAAGCGCGTGCCCAATCGGTGGTGGATTACCTCGTCACGCAAGGGATTGACCCCGCTCGCTTTATCGTCACCTCGGTTTTGCCCCCGCCCGAAAATCGGGAAACGGAAGACCCCGAAATCCAAGCCCTCGACCGCTTTGTCGAAATGTCGCTCATCACATCGGGGCGGTAAGGTAGGGGTAGGCCTTGTGCCTACCCTCTAACTCCAATGTCTACAAAGGCAAGGGCAACCACAAGGGTTGCCCCTACCCCCTACCTCCTCTGAAATGAAACACATCCATAGATAAATGTGCTGAATGCTGATAGCTAACGGCTAAAAGCTAACAGCCCCAGAGACATCCTATGACTAACTATCTGCGCAGAACCCTGTTTCTGCTGACCCTTTTACTCTTGCTGGTGGCGTGCGGTGGCGACGACGACCCCAACGCCATCCCCAGCGGAGCCATCCCCGTGCGGGTGGTGGCGCACACCAGTTTGGAGCCGTGGCTGGCGCAAGCCTCGGCCGATTTTTTCGCCGCCCAACAAGAAGCGGGCGCCGAAGCCCCCTATTTTGTCACCGTTGAAGGGGTGGAGGCGGGGCAAGCGGCCGTGCAACTCAGCCAAGGCGAACTCACGGCCGACCTGTGGATACCCGACGAACCCGCATGGGTGGATGTGCTGGCCGAATTGGGCACGGCCGCTTATCAGGGCAATGCGCCAGCGTGGCCGAAAGCCCACTGGTCATTGCCATGTGGCAACCGATTGCCGAAGCGTTGGGCTGGCCCGGCCGTGAATTGGGCTGGCTCGATGTGGGCAGTATCGCGGCCGACCCCTCTGCATGGGCTTATTACAGCGGCGGCCAATTTGGCGATTCGCTCCAACTGGGCCACACCCATCCCGGCCTTTCGGGCACGGGAGCCAGCACCTTGCTGGCTATTGTGCAAGCGGCCGAACGGCAACAAGAGGCGGTGACCGTGGACGATATTGAAAGCCGCATCGTGCAAGCCTCGGTGGGCGCGTTCGAGGCGGCCGTGACATGGTTCAGCCCGACCACCGCCCAGCTTGGCCAAACGATGAGCGAGCGGGGAACCAGCTATCTGGGTGCGGCCGTGATGTATGAAAATGTGGCCATCCGCTACGGCCAAGGTGACCCTGCCCTTGTGCCCATCTACCCCTTTGAGGGGACGTTTGTGGCCACCAACCCCGCTTGTGTTGATGGCAACGCCTCGGCCGAGGCGCAGGCGGGCGCAACTGCGTTTCGGGATTATTTGCAGACGGCGGCGGGGCAAAGCTCGGCCGTGGCCTTTGGCCTGCGCCCCGTGAGTGGCACGGCCGTCTTTAACTCGGCCGCTCTGGCAGGATTAGATGCCAATCAGCCGCTCATCCGTTTTGCACCCGCCTCGGCCGAAACGTTGCTGGCCGTGCAAAGCGTGTGGCAAGCGGCGCGGAAACCGATTAACCTTGTCATGCTTCTGGACACATCGGGCAGTATGCGCGGGGCGCGGATGGAGAATATGCAGAGCGCGGCCGTGAGTTTTGTGGAGCAAATGGGCGACGATGACTTCATTACCATCATCGCTTTTGCCGATAGCCCAATGGAAATTGTGAGCCATGCCCGCCTAGCCGATTCTCGCAATGAGGTGATTGGCCTGATTGAGCAACTGCAAGCACGGGGCAACACCACGTTGTATGATGCGGTGGGAGAAGGTGGGCGGGTTATCAACCGCACCACAACCTCGAGTGCCAGCAATGTAATGGTGGTTTTGAGCGATGGGGCAGACACGGCCAGCGTCTCCTTCACAGGGATTACGGCCGATTTAATAGACCTCGCTACGGGCGACAACACAACCATCTTTACCATTTCGTATGGTGACAGTGCAGAGACGGAGCTAATGAGCAGCGATACGTGGAGAGGAGTGCCGGCGCCATGGGCGGGAGTTGGCACCCGGGCGCTTATTCGTATGGGATGGGAAAGGAAACCATTATGTGGGGATGGCCAGGCGAACAGCATTACAGGCAAAGACATTTCTACGGCGATTTGCCGTGGATCATCTAAAATGAGATGTCGGCCCGCGTTTGGCATCTTCAAAGTTGTGACAGCCAAGTTGTTTTTGATGGCTCGTGTCTATGTGGAGGCTAAAGTCTGAGTTCTGAGTGCTAAAGGCGTTTAGTTGACGGCCGCCTTTCTTTGGGCGATAAAGGCGGCCAATTCCTCTTGCACGGCCGCATCAAACACAGGGGCTTCATATTCGGCGATGAGTTGATTGGCCAACTTGTGCGCCCGCACGGCCGCATCCTGCGCCCCCGCCAACTTCCAACTCTCATAATTCTGCCTATCTGCCAGCACAGGCATGTAAAACGCCTCCCGAAAACGATTCAGGGTGTAATCGGTGCCCAAATGATGGCCACCGGGGCCAATCTGGGCGATTTCATCGAAGGCCAGCGTCTCGTCATCCACCACCACCCCTTGCAACAGCCGTTGCATGATAGCCAACCCCTCCACATCCACCATAAACTTTTCCAGCGAGCAGACCAAGCCCGCCTCTAGCCAGCCCGCGCAATGCAAGCTGACATTGGCGTGTGACATGACCACGGGCCACAAACTCATCTGGGTTTCGGCCGCCGCTTGGGCATCCACCACCTTGCTGTTGTTCAGCCCGCCACTGCCGCGAAAGGGCAAGCCATAATGTCGCGCCAACTGGCCGCCCATCAACAACGCCAGCGCCCCTTCGGGCGTGCCAAGGGCAGGTGCGCCTGTTTTGAGGTCTAAATTGGTGGAGAAGGCGCCATAAACGGCCGGGCAACCCGGCCGCACCAGTTGCATCAGGGCAATGCCCGCCAATGCCTCGGCGTTTTGCTGGGCCACGGCCGCCGCCATGCTCACGGGACTCATCGCCCCCGCCAAAATAAAGGGTGTGACGATAACAGCTTGGTTGTGGCGGGCATAGCTGATGAGGCCGCCCAACATGCGGTCGTCGTAGCGCAGGGGGCTGTTGGCATTAACGACGCTAATCACGGCCGGGGTTTCTTCGATGGCGGCCAGCCCGCCATGCACAATGGCCGCCATTTGGACGTAATCTTCGGCCACTTCGCGGCCGTGCGCCGCCCCCGTCACCACCTTATCGGTGAGGGTGTATTGCAACCACGCCTTTTCCAGATGGCGCACAGGCACGGGCCTGTCCTGTGGCTCAATCATCAACGCCTCGACGATGTGGATGGGGCCGCACATGTGCGCCAGCTTGGCCCATGCGTTCGTAGTCGGCCAGTTCGCCCGGCCGTCGGCCGCGTTCCATATCGGAGTAAAAGGGCGCACCCCCCACCGTGCAAAAATTAATATAGTTTTCGCCAATGGTAAGGTGGCGTTCGGGGTTCCGCGCCCGTAGCTCAAAGCTGTGGGGGGCACGGCCGATGGTTTCCATCAGCAAATGGCGGTCTATCCACACATGCTGGCTGGCGTGGTCTACTTTCGCTCCCGCCTTTTCCCAAATATCGAGCGCTTCGCTGTCCAGAAAATCTATCCCAATCTCCTCCACAATCCGCATCGAAGCGTTGTGGATTCGGCCCAATTGCTCGACCGAAAGAGGGTTCATGGGCGGGTAGGGGTTGCGCGTTATTTGGAACGGCTTGTCAGCCATCCGCTCCACGGCCGTTGGTTCAGTTCTCGATTTGCGAATGCGTTGTTTGTTCATAGGAGCCTTTCAGCAATTCAGCTAGTCAGCAATTCAGCTTGTCAGCATTTCGGTCTTTCAGTCGCTTTCTCCTGCTCCTCTGCCCCTCCGCTCCCTTGCTCCTCCGTCATCGCCAAGAGGTGAGCCGCTGAACATAGGCGCGGGTGCCTACCTGTGGATTGTCACACAAGGTAATGACATTATACCGCTCGAGTAAGAAATTGCTCTGGCCCGATTCCAGCAAGATGCAACGGCCGTTGGCCTGCCGCTCTGGCCCCGTCCCAAACTGCAAAGAATACCATGTGTACACCGTGCGAAAATCTGCGTCAGTGATAAGATACGCATCGTCCCAGCGGTAGCGATAGGGGAAGCTGGTGTAGTTGCTTTGGCGCGAGACAAGCTCGGCGTTGGGGAAACGGCTGGCCGACCTATCTGTCTCTAGCCCCAACCAAGCCAAACCCACCACCCCCATTCCCAAGAAGAGGGTGAGGCCACACTCGACCAGCCAGTTTTTTTGTTTTTTATGGCGATATTTGGCATGAGCATTCCTATTATTGAACGCCTTGACATCATCCCCCAGCTAACGCCAGCGGGCACGGCCGCGCTGGCCATTGGCCTCGTTCTGAGCGATGGCTACACGGCATGGGGCGCGTGCGTGGGGGATGATGTCCCCGCGACATTGGCGGAAGCGGATAACCTGCTCAACCAAACTGTTCGCATTGGTCTGCGCGGCCAGCCCGCCGAAAGTTTGGGGCAGATGTGCGGCCGTTGGGCGCACCGCACGGCCATCACCCCGCGCACCGAAGCCGTTGCCCCACTTGCTCCCCAAGTAGCCGACCCGAGCCGCCGCCAGCTTTTGCGCGGCTTCCAGCCCGAATCCATCAACCCCACGGAGACGCGCACCGTTTTGGTGGATGCGCCCTTGCCCAAAGCACTGGCCTATGGGGTGAGCCAAGCGTGTTTACACGCCGCCGCCCATGCCCACGGCCGCACTCCGCTGGCGCAATGGCAGGTGGAGTTGGGCATGGCCGATACGCCTGTCGCGGCCGTGCCGCTCATGGGGGATGTGGCGCAGGTGGAGCCAACGGCCGTGTTGGGGCAAATCTCGGCCGTGGCCTACACCGTCCCCGCAGGCGATTCGGCGCAACTCATCGGCCGTGATGGGGCGCGGTTGCAGGCGTATGTGCGCCAACTGGGCACATGGCTGGGGCAAACGGCCGCCCAACAACCGCTCATTTATGTGGATGTGCGCGGCCATTTGGGCACAGTATACAACCATTTTGCGGGCAAACTATTGGGAGCTATCAGCGGCCTTGAAAGCAGTTGCACCCCGCACCAGCTTTGGCTGGGAGATGTGGCCCTTGGCCCCAAAGCGGCCGAGGTGTTGCCCAGTCTGCGCGATTTTGTGCGGCAACGGCGGCTCAAAACGGCCTTGGTCGGCCGTGCCCCACTGGGCAGTGTGGCGGCCGTGCGCGATTGGCTGACCAAGGGGCAGGTATGCCACCTCGAGGTGTGGCGGTTTGGCTCGCTGGCGGCGGTGGTGGAGGCGGTGCAGGTGTGCCGCGCGGCGGCCGTGCCCGTTATTTTGGCGGGTCATGGGCAAGAAACGGCCGCTTCGGCCGCGCTCCTGACCGATTTTGCCCTTGCCGCCCAACCCGCATTCTTATATTTGCCCCACCCCGCGCTGGCCTATAACCACCAGCAACAGCGGCTGGCCGAACTGAACGGCCGCTGAGGAACTGCCCCCGACGGCCGTGTTTGGGTATAATTTGGCAAAGATAGAGGGTCGAGATAGAGATAGAGGGATTTTTCGTAGGCGGAACAACCACGTTTACCTCTATCTCTATCTCCCTTCTCTATTTCTCTTCTCTTATCTCTCTTCTCTTATCTCTATGGATAGCTTTTTCGGCATCGGCTCAATGGAATTGGTGGTGATTCTCATCATCGCAGGAATTGTCATGGGGCCAGAACGGATTGCCCAAGCGGCCAAATGGCTGGGCAAAACAACCGCTTACTTCCAAAGCGTCTCGCGTGGCTTTGCCCTCCAGCTTCGCAATGAGCTGGATACGATTGATGAGAAGGGGGATTTGCGCGAAGCGTTGAAGGAGATGCAAAACATGCAAAAAGAGGTGCAAAGTTTGCGCCGCGAGGTGCGGGGGATGGGCAAGGAGTTGCAAGGGGTGGGAAGCGAGGCGGAAGCGGCCGTGCAAAACAGCATCGCCCCGCCACGGCCGTTGGTGGAAGAGCCAACCCCACCACCCCACACCAATGGCAACGGACTGCCCCGCCTGCCTCAACCTTTGGATGTGGAAGATGATTAGCAAGGGGACTGGGGACAAATGACCAATGACAAATGACCATGACAACTAACCAAAGCGCAGAATTAACCAACCAATCCATCTTAGCCCACCTGAATGATTTGCGGATACGGGTGACATGGGCGGCCGTCAGCGTCTTGCTGGGAACGATTGCCAGCTTCTTTTTTGCCCGCGACATTCTCCTCTTTTTGCTTTCGCCTTATGATGGTGAATTGCAAGTTTTGCGCCCCACGGAAGGCATTGAAACCTATTTTAAGGTGGCTCTCTTAGCGGGTGTCATTTTAGCGATGCCCTTCGTTCTCTTTCAATTGTGGAAATTTATTTCGCCGGGCTTGGAAAAACGGGAAAAGCGGTATGTTTATCTGTTCATTCCCATCACCATGCTTTTGTTTCTAACGGGGATTGTGTTTGCATGGTTGGTGCTTGTGCCAGCGGCCGTTACCTTTCTCTCCACGTTTATGCCCGATATTTTTGTGGCGGATTGGACAGGGCAAGAGTACATTGGCTTTATCTTGGCCATGCTTTTTTGGCTGGGGTTGAGTTTTGAGATGCCTGTGGTGGCTTATTTTGTGGCTCGGATTGGGGTGGTTCAGGCACGGGCACTGGGGGAACAATGGCGGTTTGCGGTGGTGGGGATTTCGGTCTTAGCGGCCGCCATCACCCCTTCCATTGACCCGATTACGATGCTTTTAACCATGTTGCCGTTAGTCATTCTCTATCTCATCAGCATTGGCACGGCCTATGTGGGACAACGGCAGTTCGATAATTCAATGGCCTTGGATAAATAGGACAATTCCCAATTTTTATTGCAAAGGGCGTAGTGGCGCAATATATTGCGCCACTACCACAACTCAATGAGGAGCACGCCATCTCTACCAGAACAGCAACCAAATTTTAAGATACTACCCGACTGGCCGATGGCGGGCAGGGGAATGGGTGCTATGCTTGATGATGCCGCATGAAATATGGCTGGGGCGGCAGAGCTTTTTAGCGGTGTGCTAGGGGCGTGTACATGTGGTACAGGTGGCGCATCAAGCAGGTATGAATGGTTGAACCAGAGGTAACATTTCACAACAAGGCGCTGATTAAGGTGCAGGCGCAGATTTTTACAGGACGCACCTTGATTAGCACTTGTTTGGCAGGGCCAAGCGAAAGTTGTGTGTTGGCGGCCGTGCTCGGCCCTTACGACATCTTCTTTAAAAATGGAGCTACAGGGTGGGAATTAGCTCGCCGGCTAGATAGCCAAGCGACAACGGTCACGCTCAGTCACGATAAGGGGCGCTACGTGATTACAGGAACTTAAACATGAACTTAAAATTTGAAGAATGGTTGGTAGACCAAAAAGGTCGCCAAGATGAAGTAGGTGATTTTGCGCGTGGCCTGAACATGCCCGATGTTGCCCAAAAATTATTGGGGCGCAAGCCTGATGAACACAAAAACTGGGCTGATATTGTCATTGGCATGTCGAAACCGCTCCATATCGCCACTTTTAATGCGGCATGGCAAGAGTTTCAGGTGGAGAAGAAGTTAGCGGCCGATGTGCCGCGATAGGGGGAGGAGGGAAAGTACGAAATACGAAGTACGAAGTACGAATTTCTCGAAGCATATTGTCCCCCGCCCCTAGTCCCCCGTCCTTCCCATGCCCCATCCCCCCACGCCCGGCCAAGTTCCTGCCCACTATCAAGAGGTGGTGTATTGGAAATTGGGCGAGAATAAAAAACAATATATCCTCATCAATCTAATCTCCATTCCTCTGGGCCTAGGGGTGGGGATTTTTTGTTTCTGGCTTCTGTGGTGGCTGGGCGGGGATTTATCAGGCTCCGTGGATTTGCGGCGCATGTTGTGGCTGGTGGGGGCGGTGGTCTTGACCTTGCTCCTGCATGAATTGATTCATGGATGGGTGATGAAGCGATTTGGGGCAACGCCCCAGTATGGCTTCAAGGCCAAGCTGTTGGCTCTGTATGCCACCGCCCCCGGCTATGCCTTTACGCGCAACCAGTATGTGCAAATTTTGCTGGCTCCACTGGTCATCATCACTCTGCTGGCGGTGGTGGGGATGGTGTTGGCGGGGGGCACGGCCGTTGGCTTCACCCTCGCCCTCTGCGCCAGTTTCAATGCCACGGGAGCTTGTGGCGATGTCTACATGACCTATTTTGTGTGTCGCTACCCCGCCAAGGCTTATATCATAGATGAAGCCGATGGCCTGCGCCTTTTCCTGCCCTCCTCGATTTAAAAGCCCCTCTCGAGCCTTTTGGTCGCCTGACCAATCCCCCCGTTTAACCCCCCAATTAAATATATTTTTCACGGCCGCCATGTGGTGGTTTTTGTTTTGGTGTATTTGTGTATTTGTGTATTTCAATATTTCAATACCCCAATATACCAATATACCAATACACCCATCCTCCCTTGCGGCCGTTATCTGTATATCCCCCAACTGGGGGAAGCCCAAACCCCCTGAACGGCCGATGTGACCTCCGTACTAAACAAGTACTATAAGGGCATGATACGTATTCTACTGGCCGCTCCACAACCTGATCTGCGCAAAGCATTACGCTTGCTAATACTTGATTTAGGGATGCAGGTTGTGGGCGAAGCGGCCGACTGGGACACCACCTTAGCCCTTGCGCCGGAAACCAAACCCAATATGGTGGTATTGGATTGGGATTTAACCCCTCTCGGTTCGGGCAACACACTAGCTCAATTGCGTGCGGTGTGCCCTGCGGCCGTGGTCATTGTCCTCATCAGCCATTTGGATGCCCGCCATCAGGCGGCACTCTCGGCCGGGGCAGATGTTTTTATCAGCAAAGGTGAGGCTCCTAGCCGCGTTGCCGACCGTTTAAGAGAGGCGGCCGCCAATTACCAACGACACGGCCAACCCTTAGAACCTCTCGCACCATAGGCAGTGCAACCCTTGTGGTTGCCCAATTAAAGCACCAAAAACATGCACAACCTTAAAAATTTAATCGCTTATACCGTCTTACTGGCGGCATTGGTTATCACAAGTCAAGAACCGTTGACCAATGTATTGGCCCAGACGGAAGCGGTGGCTCCCGACTTAAGGTCGGCCGCAACCTTTGTCGCTTTGGCCAGTTCCACCCTCACCAATACAGGGTCAGGCGTATTTATAGGCAATGTGGGGGTGTTCCCCGGCACCGAAGTGACAGGTTTTCCTCCGGGAACGGTTCGCCATGGAAGCATTTACATGGGCGGCCCTATTCCAGAGCTGGCCCAAGTGGATGCCCAAATAGCGTATGACGACCTAGCGGGGCAGGTGTGCAATGTGCAACTGACAGGACAGGATTTAGGCGGAATGATTCTTACGCCCGGTGTGTATTGCTTCAATACATCGGCGCAATTAACAGGCGATCTTGTACTGGATGGGTTGGACAACCCCGAAGCTGTGTGGGTTTTCCAAATGGGTAGCACCCTAACCAGTGCTTCCGCTTCCACAGTCGAGACGATAAACGACGGCCGTGCTGTAAACGTGTTCTGGCAGGTGGGTAGCTCCGCCACGCTGGGCACAGGAACCCAATTTGCGGGCAACATTCTGGCCGATGCCAGCATCACCCTCGACACAGGGGCAAGGTTAATCGGCCGTGCCTTAGCTCTCAATGGGGCAGTGGTCATAGACACCAATGGCACAGATTTGCCCATCAGCAACACCCCTTTCTACGAGTTTCTTTATTTCCCGCTTGTCATGCGGCCATAGTACACGGCCGAATTGGACAAAGATGAGCCTGCTCTTCAACATCAAAAGAGCGTCGGATCCAAAAATTAGGGCACTTTATTGACAGACAGATACTAGCTACAGGAGAAAAACCATGAACCAAGATATCTTTGAAGGCAAATGGAAAGAAATGCGCGGCCAAGTCAAAGAATGGTGGGGCGAACTCACCGACGATGACCTCGACCGTGTGGAAGGCAAGGCGGAACAACTGGTGGGCTTGCTTCAACAGAAGTATGGCTACACCAAAGAACGCGCCCAAGAAGAGTACGACCGTCGGGTAGCTCAATACAACGAGCGGCTCGAAGCGGCCAAAGTTGACTAACTCAGACAAGGGGGAGGGAGCTGTTAACCAAGGGGATACAGCATGAACCAAGATAGTTTTGAAAAAAATTGGCCCGAAATGCGCGTGCAAGTCCAAGGATGGTGGGATGAACTCACCGATGAAGACTTGAATCGTGTGCAAGGCAAGGCAGAACAAATCGTGGCTTTGCTCCAAAAGAGTTATGGCACAAGCCGACGGTACACCGAAAAAGAGTACTCGCGGCGCCTCGCCTCGGCCGAGCTTGGCTAAAGCTGTGTTCTCGGGTGTCTAACCCGAACAGGGCGAAACACCAATCAAGTTTTTTGATGATTAGGCACGGCCGAAACCGTGCCCCCCAACACTCTAACAAGGAGAGTACAAGATGAACTTCATTATATGGCTTATCGTAGGCGCGATTGTGGGCTGGCTGGCCAGCATGATTATGCGCACAGACGGACAACAAGGCTTACTGCTCAACATTATCGTCGGTGTGGTCGGCGCATTCGTGGCGGGTGTGGTTTTAACCCCCCTGCTCGGCATTGCCACCATCAACCAAAACAACTTTAGCCTGCCCGGCGTTTTGGTTTCGATTATGGGATCCGTCATTTTGCTGGCCGTGGTCAGCCTGTTTCGGAGCGGGGCACGCCGCTAGATAGCGAGTCTAGTCGTCTGACAGTCACATCTTGGCGGATAACATTCTGTAGGGGTCGGCCTTGTGTGTACCTTTGGAGCTTGGCAACCACAAGGGTTGCCCCTACAAAATATCCCCCCATCAAGCTGTCAGATTACCAACACCAATTTACGAAATTACCACCCAAGGAGACATGAAAATGGCTAAGAAAAAACAAGAAAAACAAGCGGAAGGCATGAGCTTAGGCACTGTATTGATGGGAACCCTGATTGGCGCATTGACAGGAGCGTTGGTCATGTTGTTGACAGCCCCCCAATCGGGCAAGAAAACACGGGCCAAGATCCAAAGCAAAAGCCAAGAATTGCGCGAGCAAGCGACCGAAACCCTCGAAGAGGGCGTAGACCAAGTTCGCACCAAAGCCAAAGAAGTTCGCACCAAAGCGAATGAGGTGACAACCAAGTTGCAAAAACAAGCGGGCGATTTGCAACAACGTGGCCACGACGCAATTGAACAACAAAAAGAGCGTTGGGCCCCTGTGGTAGAGGCGAGCAAAGCGGCCGTCAATGGCTCCTAGCCCTCTCTCGTGGCATACCCACTCATTGCGCCTGCAAAATGAGGCGGGTATGCCACGGCCGTCCACGCCATGAACGACCTATTACCCGTATCCACCAATTTACAAGCAACGCTCTTGGTGGGAGCCATTCTCGTCATAGATGATGACTGGGGTATCCGCGAAGCACTCACCGACCTGCTCGGAGAAATAACCAACAGGTTGGTCTATACAGCCAGAAATGGGCGCGAAGGGGTAGAACTTATGCGCCAAAAGCACCACCTTATTTGTCTAATTTTGCTAGACATGAACATGCCCCTGATGAACGGCGAACAAACCTACGCCAAATTGCAAGAAATCGCCCCCAAGACCAAGGTCATCGTTTCTACCAGCCTGAGCCAAACTGAAGTGTTCCAGCGTTTCGCCCCCAACCCATCGCCCCCCATCCTGCACAAGCCCTATCATGTCGATACTCTTTCCACAATGGTCAGGCTGGCGTTGGGGATGATGTAAATCAGAGCAAAGCAGAGCCACCTTTCCCTAAAAAATCCCGAGCAAGCATCCCCATGCACTCGTTACACCAAGGAGACAATCATATGACTATTCACTCTCTTCAGAATTTCTACGTTGACCAATTAAAAGATGTTTACAGCGCTGAAAAGCAATTGCTGGAAGCCCTGCCCAAAATGGCCAACGCCGCTTTCGATGCTGATTTGAAGCTGGCCTTTCAGAATCATGCAGACCAAACAGCCAATCATCTGGCCACTGTGCAAGCCATTCTGAATGGGTTAAACCAAAACCCCGGCTCCAAAAAATGCAAAGCGATGGAAGGACTGGTGGCAGAAGCCTCGGAAATTATCAATCTCCAAGGCGACCCGCAAGCCAAAGATGCGGCGCTTATTTTAGCGGCTCAAAAAGTGGAGCATTACGAGATTGCCACTTATGGCGGTCTGCGTACTTATGCCAAAGCGTTGGGCTTTTCGGATGTGGTTCCCCAGTTACAAGGCATCTTGGACGAAGAGTACGACTGCGACCAGCAGTTGGACGATTTGGCGATGGGCGGCTTTTTAACTGAAGGTTTGAATGAAAAGGCGACCGCCTAACCTCTCGGAGGTAAATCATGAACCCGAAAATAAACAAACAAAGTGGATGGGCCTTTCTGCTGATGTTGTTGGGGATGATTTTGGTGGCCTGCACCCCCACGGCCGATGTTCCTGCCGGAACGGCCACGGGGCGCGGCATCACCGTCATTGGCCAAGGTGAAGCGATGGGGCAACCCACTCAAGCCAACGCCAGCGTCGGGGTCGAAATTTCGGCCGCCACCGTCAGCGAAGCAACCAGCCAAAACGAGGCCATTGTGGCCCAAGTTTTGGATGCTCTCGCCCAACAGGGCATTGAAGAAAAAGACATTCAGACCAGCAATTACAATGTCTGGGCCGAACAAGTCTATGGCGAAAATGGGGCCGAAGGCATTAGCGGCTATCGTGTGACCAACATGGTCAACATTACCATCCGCGATATTGACAAGGTAGGGGCTGTATTACAAGCCGCCACCGAAGCAGGAGCCAATGCCGTTCATGGGGTCTATTTTGGGGTAGCGGATACGGCCGCCTTAGAAACAGAAGCGCGCACGGCCGCCATCACCAATGCCCGCGCCCGTGCCCAATCGCTGGCCGAACTGGCTGGCGTGGAGCTAGGCGAGGTGTTGATGATTACCGAAGTCATCGGCTCCAATTACCCCATGCCAATGGGCAGAGCAGATTTAAATGCTGTTTCGGCCGAATCGGCCGCGCCCAGCATCTCCCCCGGTGAACTCAGCTTTACCACCCAAGTTCAAGTTACGTTTGCCATCAAATAAGTAAGTTGGTGGCATGGCCTTCAGGCCATGCCACCCAAGGAAAAACATCATGTTATGGACAATCATCGTCGTTCTTTTCATTCTCTGGCTACTCGGCTTTTTGGGTAACAACATCAGCCCTAGCATCCCCCGCATGGGCAATGGGATTCACACCCTTCTGGTCATTATCCTCATTCTCGTCGTTTTGCAACTGCTCGGCGTGGTTTAAAAAAATTGCAATTGGTAATGGGTGTGTTTCATCTCAGTTGAGAGCCGTCGTAGGGGCAACCCTTGTGGTTGCCCTGACCTCTGGTAAATGTGAGACTGGGGGTAGGCATATTTATCCCTGAAGAGGGACAAGGCCTACCCCTACAAAGCTCCAACTCACATGAAATACACCCATTGGTAATTGGCAACTAATTTATCTCGAGGTAGAGCAATTACTAATTACTAATTAAGAAGGAGGCACATATGTCACCTAAAAACTACTTTACGGCCGAACAAGTTCGCGCCATTGGCCACGAATTGGGCATTGATTGGAGTCGTTTTGATGTGACCCAATTCCATATGGGTCTGGAGGTGGAACTGGAACACGGCCGACAAGACCCCACCACCGACGTAACCCACAACGATCCCCTGCTGACAGGCAAAATCGCCCTCGCCCACCTCAACGAATTCGCCGATTACTACACCCGTTTAGCAAAAATGGAACGGGAAGCAAAAGAAGAACTCGGCCCGATAAAGACAGGAGATAGAGATAGGAGATAGAGATAGAGAAAACACAATAGACCTGCCCACCACGTACCCCTCTATCCTATCTCTACCCTCTATCTCCACCCTCCACCTCCATTTTAGAGGAGAAAAACCCCATGATGCCCATTGGTGATGACAACAGCACCCGCCGAATAGTCCCCATCGTGACGTATGCACTCATCGTGCTAAACGTCCTCTTTTTCTTTGTCGAACTGAGTGGGGGCGATGCGTTCATTGAAAAATGGGCCTTTGTGCCCAGCCGCTTTTTGGCGAACCCCATCGCCGATTCGCTAACCCTCTTCACGGCCATGTTCATGCACGCGGGTTGGCTCCATTTGGGCGGCAACATGCTCTACTTGTGGATTTTTGGCGACAACGTCGAAGACCGTTTTGGCCATATTCCTTTCCTCATTTTCTACTTAATCTGCGGCTTGGCCGCTACGTTTGCCCAATTGGCTTTCAGCCTCGATTCCAACATCCCCAATTTAGGGGCATCGGGGGCGGTGGCAGGGGTTTTAGGTGGCTACATTTTGCTCTTTCCCAAGCAAAATGTGCGCGTGTTGCAGGGGCAACGGGTTCTGCAAGTACCCGCCCTCATGGTCATTGGCCTCTGGTTCGTCCTCCAATTTTTTAGCGGCCTTGGCTCCATTGCCGACACGGCCGATACAGGTGGCGTGGCCTACATGGCCCATATCGGCGGCTTTGTAGCGGGCTTTGCCCTCACATTTTTATTTCGCGGCCGTAACAACACCCCCACCCCCCGTTTGCGTTCCACGAATTAAACAAATCTCAAATTTTCAACTTTTTTAATAGCCATCGCTGGCTTCAAGCAAGTATTAGGAGAAAAACCATGTCCAAAGGTCAAGACAGCAAGAAAAGCGACAAAACAAAGCCTGCTAAATCCCCCAAAGAAAAGAAACAGGCCAAGAAAGACAAGAAACAGGAAAAAGACCATCCCACCGTTTACGCTGGTTAACTAGCCAGATAGGCCGCGCAGGTCTTTTTGGATATCAAGAAATTATTCGTAAAAAACCCTCACCCCTAACCCCTCTCCCTCGAGGGAGAGGGCTGGGGTGAGGGGGTTTTGTGTTTACCTGATTTATTTCTTAAGACCTGCGCGGTCTAGTGCTGCCCACAAGGAGTACCCATGTTAGACCAAATTCTCGTCCCCCTCGAAGGCTCTGCCCTCGCCGAGTGTGTCCTGCCCCACACCCAAGCCATCGCCCAAGCCATGGGGTCACAACTCCTCCTTCTACACGTCGTGGCTGAACCCAAATTAGACAACCAACCCCAAGTAGACCCGCTCAATTGGTATCTGCGTAAAGCGGAAGCCCAATCTTATATGGGGCAGGTCAGCCGCACATGGGAACAAACAGGCCAACCCATCACCAATGTCTTGCTGGAAGGGCGCACGGCCGAGCGAGTCGTCGCTTACGCCCACGACCACAACATGGATTTAGTCGTCCTCAGCAACCACAGCGAAGGCGGCGTTGCCAAAAAGTCATCTGGCAAATCCGCAAATCCGTTTTGCTGGTGAGGGCCGAGTGGCCCACGGCCGATCCCCTCACCCCCCTGCGCTATCGGCGCATCCTCGTCCCGCTCGATGGCTCCCTCCGCGCCGAAAGCGTCTTGCCCATCGCCACCCGCCTCGCCCAAACCCACGAAGCAGAATTGCTCCTGTTGCACATCGTCGCCCGCCCCGAAATGGTCCAGCGGCACACCCTCACGGCCGCCGACAACGCCCTCAGCGAGCAAATCGTGCAAACCAACCTATCGGCCGCCACCACTTATCTGGCCCAACTGCAACAACGCCTGCCCCCCGCCACCCAAACCCGCCTCGTCGTCAGCGACAACGTCATCGCCACCTTGCACGAATTGGTTGCCCAAGAGCAAGCCGATTTACTGCTCCTCAGCGCCCACGGCCACTCGGGCGGCTGTGAACGGCCGTATGGCAACACCACCACCAACTTCATCACCTACGGCCGTGTCCCCCTGCTAATCATTCAAGATGTGCCCTACCACAAAATGGCTCGAATGGGTCTAATTGGGTCACAAGGAGCCACTAACGGCCACGCGCCGAGGGCAACCCTTGCCAACACCAATTACGCCCACTAAGCCATTCACCCCCCTTGCCGTAGCCGCCCACAAGTTGGCCGCCACCCAGCAAGCTGTCTACTACGAAACCCACGGCCGCGACCTGCTCAGCGCCCTGCCCGCCCAAACCAACCTCCTGCAACGAGGGTATCTCGCCTTTCGCCACACCACGGCCGATGCACTGGCCTTCTCCTACGCCGCCGAATGGTTGCTGGACAACTTTTACATCGTCCAGCAAACCCAACGCCAAGTCGAAGAAGATTTATCGCCCGCGTTCTACCAAGACCTGCCCAAGCTGGCGGCCAACACCCCCCTCCACAACTATCCCCGCATCTACGAAGTAGCGCGGCAATTTTTGCTGGCCGAAACCTACCAGCTCGATATGGAGCGGGTACATGATTTTTTGTGGGCGTATCAATCCGTTACGCCCCTCACCACGGGGGAGATGTGGGCCTTGCCCATCATGCTACGGCTCGTTCTGCTGGGGAGCCTCGCCCAAGCAGTCGGCCGTTTAGCCCATTTAGAGCCAGACCCGGCCGCACCACCCTTGCCCGATGCCCTGCAATTCGCCCACAGCCGCAGTGATACCGATGTGGTGGCCAACTGCATCCCCAGTTTGCGCCTGCTATCGGCCGAAGATTGGCGCACTTTTTTCGAGCGCATCAGCGAAGTGGAGCAAACCTTGCGCCGCGACCCTGCGGGTGTGTATGAACTGATGGATTTCGAGACCCGCGACCAATATCGCAAAGTTATCGAAACATTGGCGCGGGACATTGAGCAAAATGAGGTATTGGTAGCCAACACGGCCATCTTCCTCGCCCAAATCACCGCCCGCCACGTGGGCCATTACCTGCTCGGGGCGGGCTGCCCCAGCTCGAAGCCAAATTCGGCTATCGGCCACAGGGGCTGGCCCACTTGCGCCGCCGCCTCACCCCCTATGCCACCCCGCTCTACTTGGGCGTTCTCAATGGCATGGCCCTGCTCCTCATTGTGCTGGTAGCCTTTTATGCCCAGCAACAAGGCGCAGGTGTGGTGGGCATGGTCGCGGCCGTTTTCATCGCCCTCATCCCCGCCCTTTCCGTGGCCGAACAGAGCGTCAACTGGCTCGTCACCCAACTCGCCTCCCCCCGCACCCTGCCCAAGCTCGACTTTTTAGAGAACGGCGTGCCCGCTACCGCCCGCACAATGGTCGTCATCCCCACCCTGCTGACCCAGCCCGCCGAAGTCACCTCCCTGCTCAAACAGCTCGAGCTACATTACCTCCGCAACCCCGACCCCCATCTCTCGTTTGCCCTGCTCACCGATTTGGCCGATTCAGACACAGAACCCACGGCCGATTCCCCCCTCATCGCCCAAGCCCAAGCGGGCATCAAAGCGCTCAACCACCGCTACCCCAACCAACCCTTTTACCTGTTTCACCGCGCCTCCCAATGGAATGCCAGCGAAAACAAGTTCATGGGCTGGGAGCGCAAGCGGGGCAAGCTACACGAGTTCAACCGCCTTTTGCGCGGCGACAGCAACACCTCCTACAACGTGCAGGTGGGCGATTTGGCCATCCTGCCCCACATCCGCTACATCATCACCCTCGATGCCGACACCATTTTGCCCCGCGAGGGAGCCAATCGGCTGATTGGCACATTGGCGCACCCGCTCAACCACGCCCAATTCGATGCCCAGACGGGCAAAGTGATTGCGGGCTACACCATTCTGCAACCACGCACCCAAATTCAGCCCACCAGTGCCAACCGCTCCTTCTTCACCCGCCTCTTTGCGGGCGATAGCGGCTTCGATTTGTACACATTGGCCGTCTCCGACGTGTATCAAGATTTATTTGGCGAAGGGAGCTACGTCGGCAAAGGCATCTACGACATTGATGCCTTCGAGCGCAGTTTGGCGGGGCGCATTCCCGAAAATACCCTCCTCAGCCACGATTTGTTCGAGGGGATTCTCGGCCGTGCTGGCCTCGTCACCGACATCGTTTTATACGAAGAGTACCCCTCCCACTTTTTCACAAGTATGCGCCGCGCCCAACGTTGGGTGCGGGGCGATTGGCAACTCTTGCCGTGGCTCCTGCCGTGGATTCCCACGGCCGCCTCCTCCCCCACCCCCCGCATTCGCAACGATTTATCCCTCATTGGGCAATGGAAAATAGCCGACAATTTGCGGCGCAGTCTGCTCGCCCCGTGGCTCATTTTGCTCTTTATGGCGGGATGGGTTCTGCTCCCCGGTGCGCCCCTCGTTTGGACAATTTTGGGGTTGTCCACGGCCGCCATCCCCCTCTTCACCACCCTCATCAGCACCCTGCGCCGCGCCCTGCATGGCGCCACATGGGCCGAGTTGGTGCGCCCCGTGCGAGATGCCGCCCTGCGCGGATTTCTATTCCTCGCCTTTTTGCCCTACGAAAGTGCCCTGACCCTCGCCGCCATTGCCACCACCTTATGGCGCTTGCTCATCTCGCGTCGCAATTTGCTCCAGTGGGTCACGGCCGCCTCCCTCGAAGCGAAGCAAGGCGACACCACCACCTCCGTCGTCTACCAACTCCTTTACGCCAGCTCATTTGGGGCGGCCGTGGCGCTGTTGGTCTATTGGCTCAATCCGGCCGCCTTGCCCGTCGCCTTGCCCCTCCTCTTTCTGTGGGCCATTGGCCCCTTCATCGCCTACCGCACCAGCCAATCAGCCCGTGCCCAAGTCACCCCCCTCCAACCCGACCAACAGCAAAAGCTCCGCACCCTTGCCCGCCGCACATGGCTCTTCTTCGAGGAGTTTGTCGGCCCCGAGGACAATTGGTTGCCGCCCGACCATTTCCAAGAATCGCCCCGTGGCGTAACCGCCCACCGCACCTCCCCCACCAACATCGGCCTCTACCTGCTGGCCGCCCTCGGTGCCTATGATTTAGGGTATATCACACCCTTCAATCTCACCTTGCGCCTGCGTTCGACCTTCGACACGCTGGCCAAAATGGAGCGGTATCGCGGCCATTTTCTAAACTGGATAGACACCCGCGATTTATCTGCCCTGCCCCCCAGCTATGTTTCCACTGTGGATAGCGGCAACTTGGCTGGCTCGCTCATCGCCCTCAAGCAGGGCTGTTTGGCCATGCCCCAGCAAACGGCGTGGCGTTGGGCCATGTGGCAGGGGCTGTTAGATGCACTGGCCTTGTTGGATGAGGCTCTTTTAACGGCCGAACAACCCCCTTCCCCCGCCCTGCACCACCATTTAACGCAGATGTGCGACCAAATCACGGCCGTGCAAAACGACCCCACCCAATGGGCGCATGTCCTGCGCCACCTGCTGGCTGTCGAGCAACCCGCCCTTGCCACCCACCTCATCACCTTCGTCTCGGCCGACACTGAAGGGCTGTTAACGGCCGAGCAAATCCACACATGGCGCATCTACGCCGACCGCGTCCACGTCCATTTGCAAGGCATGGTGCGCGAATTCAATAGCCTGCTCCCGTGGGCGTTTCTCTTTAGCCAGCCCCCCGCCTCTTTGGTGCAAGCCAACGACTCCCCTGCCATCCAAGCGGCATGGCAAACCCTGCAAACCAACTTGCCGCTCACCCCACGCCTTGGCGAAATTGCGGGGCTGTGCCACCAAGGGCAAACAGCCCTCACCCAACTGCAAGCGTTGCTCCCCGCCACAGACAGCGAGGCCCACGCATGGTGCGCCCAACTGGCCACCGCCTTGCAAGAAACCCGCCTGCACATCACCCCCCTCCTGCTCAGTTACGCCGATTTAGCCCAGCAATGCACCCGTTTTATCACGGAGATGGATTTTTGCTTCCTCTTTCACCCCCAGCGGGAGGTTTTCCACATTGGCTATAATCTGGCCAGCGGCCGTTTGGATGCCAACTATTACGACCTGCTCGCCTCGGAATCGCGCATCGCCAGCCTCGTGGCCATCGCCCAAGACCAAGTGCCGCAAAGCCATTGGTTGCACCTCGGCCGTCCCCTTGCCGAACTACACGAAGGGCTGGCTCTGCTCTCGTGGAGCGGCACCATGTTCGAGTACCTCATGCCCCCCTGCTGATGCGGAGCTACGTGGGCACATTTCTAGACCAAACCTACCACCGCATCGTCGCCCACCAAATTGCCTATGCGCAAAACCATGCCGTGCCGTGGGGCATCTCCGAATCGGGCTTTTACACCTTTGATAGCAACCAGAATTACCAATATCGGGCGTTTGGAGCGCCGGGGCTGGGCTTCAAGCGTGGCTTGGCTGACGATTTGGTCATCGCCCCCTATGCTTCCGTGCTGGCCTTGCCCTTTGCCCCGCAAGCTGTCAGCCAAAATCTGGCCCACCTAACCGAGTTGGGCATGATGGGGCGTTACGGCCTCTACGAAGCAATTGATTTTTCGCCGACACGGCTGGAACTGGGCGAGAAATCGGCCGTTGTCCGCTCCTACATGGCCCACCATCAGGGCATGGCCTTGTTGGCGCTGGTCAACTATTTAGAAGGGGAGCCGATGGTGGCGCGGTTCCACGCCGACCCCCAAATCCAGAGTGTGGAGTTGCTCCTGCAAGAGCAAGTGCCCGTGGCTTTGTCCGATAAACGGCCGCCCCAACCCGAAGACACGCTCGCCAGCACAGGCCAAGCGGCCGTCACCTTTGACCCGTGGGTCGTGCCCACAGATACGCCGATGCCGCTCGTCCACTTCCTCTCCAACGGCAACTTCCACACCTTGCTCACCAACGCAGGCGGTGGTTACAGCAGTTGGAACGAAACCACCCTAACCCGTTGGCGACCTGATACGACGCTGGACAATTGGGGGCAATGGCTCTATGTGCAAGATTTAGAGAGTGGCGCAGTTTGGTCAGCCGGCTTGCAACCCACGGCCGTCTCCCCCACCAACCATGAACTGCTCTTCCACCCCCACATGGTCGAATTGCGCCGCTACGACCAGCGCATCGCCCTCCAAATGAGCGTCACCATTGCCCCCGAGGACGACGTGGAAATCAGGCACATCAACCTGACCAATGACAGTGACAAACCCCGCCGCCTGCGCCTGACCAGCTACGCCGAAGTGGTGCTGGGGCCAGCGGCGGCCGATGCCCGCCATCCCGCCTTTGCCAATTTGTTTGTGGAAAGCGAATACCTGCCCGAGTTAAACGGCCTGCTCTTCCGCCGTCGGCCGCGCTCCGCCAGCGAAAAGCCGATTTATTTGCTCCACCAGTTGGTCATGGAGCAATCCCCCGCTCTGGGCGACAACGCAACCCGTGGCCACGAAAGCAACCGCGCCTACTTTTTGGGGCGCAACCAGACATCTCGCCAGCCCGCCGCCCTTGCCCACGGCCTGAGCCAACATACAGGGGCGACGCTCGACCCCGTCATGTCGCTCAGCCAAGAGTTGACGCTGGCTCCCCACACTTCGGTGCGCTTGGCTTTTATCACCATCGCCACCCCTTCCCGCCGCCAAGCCATCGCGTGGGGCGGCCGTTACCAGCAATGGCTCTTGCTGGAGCGCACCTTTACCCGCGCCCGCAGTTTGGCCGAACAAGAGTTGCGCCAACTGGAGCTATCAACCCCGCAACTGGAGCAAATCCAGCGCGTCTTGTCGCTGTTGCTCTATCCGCATGGGCACGGCCGTGCCGAACCCGCCTTGTTGGCCAGCAACAGCAAAGGGCAATCTGGCCTGTGGGGCTTTGGCATTTCGGGCGATTACCCCATTTTGCTGGTGCAACTGCACCGCGAAGAAGATGGCGAACTGTTGCTGGAACTGCTCCGCGCCCACACCTATTGGCGGCGGCGCGATTTGCAAATTGATTTGGTCATCCTCAACCAGCAAGAATCAAATTATGGCCAAGAGGTGCAAGGGTTTATCTACCACCTCATCCACCGCACCCACAGCGAAAGCTGGCTCAATCGGCGGGGCGGCTTGTTTGTCTTGCGCGAAGACCAAATGGGGCTGGCCGACCGCATCCTGCTCAAAACGACGGCACGGGTGGTGCTGGATGGTTCGCGGGGCACGATGGGCGAACAGTTGGGGCACATGCTCAACCAGCCCACGCCATTGCCAGCCTTTGTGGCCACGGGCGGCGAAGGGCAGGGAAAAGGGGACGAGGAACAGGAGGTCGGGTTGGCTCGGCCGACGGATTGGCAATTTGACAACGGTCTCGGCGGGTTTAGCGCGGATGGCAAGGAGTACCAAATCTATTTGCGGCCGCAAGAGAGCACACCCACCCCATGGATTAACGTGGTGGCCAACGAAGAAGTCGGCTTCATCGCATCCGAGACGGGCGGCGGGTTTACATGGGCAGTCAACAGTGGCGAAAATCGCCTGACGACGTGGCGCAACGACCCTGTCAGCGACGTGCCCAGCGAAGCGCTTTACCTGCGCGACGAAGAAACGGCCGAAATCTGGTCGCCCACCCCCCAACCCGCCCCGGCCGATGCCCCCTATCTGGTGCGCCACGGGGCGGGCTACACCATTTTTGAGCATCAGAGCCACAGCCTGCACCAAGAAACGCGCCTGTTTGTCGCCCCCGAGTCGCCCGTCAAAATTATCGAGGTGCGGCTGGAAAACAAATTGACCCGGCCGCGCCGCCTGACGCTGACCCTCTACGCCGAATGGGTGCTGGGCACAAACCGCGCCACCACCGAACCCTATCTCATCCCCAGCTACAACAGCGAACGATACGCCCTGCTGGCGCGGAACCCCTATAACACCGAGTTTGGAGAGCGAGTGGCATTTGTGGCCGCTTCTAAATCTTTACATGGCTTCACAACCGATAGGGCGGAGTTTATCGGCCGTTTGGGGGAGTTGCGCCAGCCGGCCGCGCTGGGGCGCATTGGCCTGAACAGCCATGTGGGGGCGGGCAGGGATAGCTGTGCGGTCTTGCAACTCCATTTTGATTTGCCGCCCGAGGGAACCGAAACTGTCTATTTTCTGGTGGGGCAAGGGGCGAATGAGGGGGAAACGTTGGCATTGTTGGAGCAGTTTCAGGGCGAGGGGGAGGGGAACATGGCGGCCGTGTGGGACAACGTGCAAACCCTGTGGGATGGCCTGCTGGGAACAGTGACGGTGAAAACACCCGATCCCGCCCTGAATTTGATGCTCAATCGCTGGCTGTTGTACCAAACAGTCGCGTGCAGGTTATGGGGGCGTTCCGCGCTCTATCAATCAAGCGGGGCATATGGCTTCCGCGACCAGTTGCAAGATGTGCTGGCCCTTTTCCACACCTGCCCCGATTTGGCGCGGGCACACATTCTCCGCGCCGCCCAACACCAATTCGACACAGGCGATGTGTTGCATTGGTGGCATCCCCCCACAGGGCGCGGGGTACGCACGCGCATCAGCGACGATTTGCTGTGGTTGCCCTATGTCACGGCCGCCTATGTGGCCAGCACAGGCGACGAGACCATTTTGATGGAGAAAATCCCCTTCTTACTGGGCGCACCACTGGCCAAGGGCGAAGAAGAACGGTATGGCTTTTACGAGACGAGCAGTGAACAACACACCCTCCTCGAGCATTGCCGCCGCGCCCTACTCAAGGGGTGTACAACGGGGCAACACGGCCTGCCGCTCATGGGTGGCGGCGATTGGAACGACGGCATGAATCGGGTGGGCATTGAAGGGCGCGGCGAAAGCGTGTGGCTGGGCTGGTTCCTCTACAAAACGCTCAATAATTTTGCCGCTTTGTGCGAGCGGGTGGGCACGGCCGGCGCAGATGGGTATCGCCAGCAAGCTGTGGCGTACCAACAGGCCATCGAGCAACACGGCTGGGATGGGGAGTGGTATCGCCGCGCTTTTGATGATGATGGGGCGGTGTTGGGGTCGGCGCAAAATCAGGAGTGCCAAATTGATGGGATTGCCCAAGCGTGGGGGGTGCTTTCGGGTGCGGCCGACCCTACACGGGCGCAACGGGCGATGATTTCGAGCTACGACAGGCTTGTGCTGGAGCAGGAGCGGCTGGTGCTGTTGCTCACGCCGCCGTTTGATAAAACATCCCGCGACCCCGGCTATATCAAGGGCTATTTGCCGGGCATTCGCGAAAATGGCGGCCAATATACGCACGCCGCCCTGTGGACGGCGTGGGCGTTTGCGGAGCTAGGGCAGGGGGATGTGGCGCACAGCTTGTTTGCCTTGCTGAACCCGATTAGCCACGGGGACACGGCCGCTAAGGTGGCGCAATATAAGGTGGAGCCATATGTGTTGGCGGCCGATGTGTATGGGGTGGCTCCCAATGTGGGGCGGGGGGGCTGGACGTGGTATACGGGGTCGGCGGGCTGGATGTGGCGGCTGGGGGTGGAGGGGATTTTGGGCTTGCGCAAGGGGGGGGAAACGTTGGTTATCGCGCCGTGTATTCCTGCCAAGTGGGATGGGTTTGAGGTGGTGGTGAAGCACGGCCGTGCCACCTACCACATTGTCGTGAAAAACTCAGGGGATTTCCAGCTAGTATCGCTGGATGGGGAGGCGTTGCCCAGCCCATCTATTCCGCTGGTGGATGATGGGCAAGTCCATGAGGGCGTTGGGGGGAGGGGGGGCCCCGGGGGGGGGGCCGGGTTTTGGGGGGGGGGCCCCCGGGGGGGGGGGGGGGGGGTGGGTGGGGGGGGGGAAAAGGGGCGGGGAACCCAGCCCAGCTATCCGCGGGTGGTTGCGGCGGGGGGGGGGGGCCAACCCAGATGCCGATGATAGTGGTGAACCGCCTGTTGGTTCGCCAAGGCAGTGCCAATTCCCACAGCCTCAACCACCTCTTTTCTGACTTGCATTAGCCTGACAACAAGATAACTTGTATCATACAAGCCTGTTTTAGTAGCTTATTTGCAAATTTGCACCACCACCTTGAGGGCAGTATGGCAAACTGGAAAGCGAGCGACGGGTCGCTCATCAATTTTGAACTACATGGGGATAGCGCAGGCAAAGAGACGCTGTTGCTCTTACCCGGACTATTGGGTTCCATCACGACGCAATGGCGGCCGTTCCTTGCCCAACTCGAAAACGTCTTCCGCGTCGTCCTCATGGATTATCGCGGCCACGGCCACTCCGAAAACAACGCCACCAAACTAGACTCCAACCAAATGGTCGAAGACATGTTGGGGCTGATGGATTCGGTCGGGGCGCGCACCTTTCATGTGGCGGGCTACAGCTTGGGCGGCTACTTGGGGCTGATTCTCGCCCTGAACGCCCCCAATCGCGTCCACACCTTGCTCATGCACGGCTCTAAATTTTATTGGACCAAAGAGACTGTCGAGTCCATGAAGGAACAACTCGACCCCGACATTTTGGCCAAAAAAGTGCCTACCTATGCCAACCAACTCGCCCAAGAGCATGGCGGCGGCCGTTGGCGCGCCCTCGTCCGCCAATCGGCCGATTTGGTGGCGGGCTTCTCCCAAAAAGGGCTAACCGAGGGCATGGTCGCTCGGCTCCAAACGCCCATGCTCATCAGCGTGGGGGACAAAGATGAGATGGTGAAACTGCCCGAAGCCCACCGCCTGAGCACCATTTTACCCAATGCGGGTCTGCTCGTTCTGCCCAACACCAAACACTCCTTCGCCACCGTTCAACCCATCCCTCTCCTGCCCATGATGCAGGCCTTTCACAGGTCAGCCACCTCAAGAAGATAGAAAGTACGAATTACGAAGTACGAAATTACTCGAGATGCATCGTATTTCGCAATTCGTCCTTCGTACTTCGTAATCCCCCCCCTCCCATGCCCCCTAAACGTCTCCTTGCCATTCTCGCCCACCCCGATGATGAATCGTTCGGCCCCGGCGGAACCCTCTCGCGCTATGCTTCGGCGGGTGTCGAAGTCCACATTGCCATTGCCACCGATGGCGCGGCCGGCTCCGTGGCCGAAGGGCACGAAGAATCCCACGCCAATTTGGTGGAAGTCCGAGCCAAGGAGTTGGACGCGGCCGTGGCCATCCTCGGCGCCACCCTGCACAGGCTCAACTACCGCGATTCGGGTATGACGGGCGACCCCGCCAACGCACACCCCGAGGCGTTTATTAACGCCGACATGGGGGAAGCCATCGGCCGTGTTGTGCGCCTTATCCGCGAGGTACGGCCGCATGTGGTCATCACCCACGACGAAACGGGCGGCTACTACCACCCCGACCACATTATGTGTTGGAAAGTGGTGACACCCGCCTTCCACGCCGCAGGCGACCCCAGCCAATACCCCGAAGCGGGCGCACCCCATCAACCCCTCCGCCTCTATTACACAGCCATGCCCAAGCGGTGGATTCAATTTTTCTCGTTGATGATGCGCTTGCGGGGCCAAGACCCCAGCCAAGCAGGGCGCAACAAAGACATTGATTTGACCAAGTTGGGGATGCCCGATGAGCGCATCCACGCCCGCATAGACATTCGCCCCACATGGGAAGTGAAGCAACGCGCCAGTGCCGAACACGCCTCGCAAGGGGGGGGCGGCTTTGCCCGCTACTTGCCCCGCCCGATGGCCAAATGGCTCCTCGGCCGCGAACTCTTCATGCGCGCCCACCCCCCCGCCCCCAACGGCTGGCGGGAACACGATTTATTCAGTGGTTAGTGGTTAGTGACGAGTGATTCGTTACTCGTTATTCCGCAATCCAAAATCCGCAATCCCCAATTCCCCATGTCCCTCTTCCGTCGCACCATCCGCTTTGTCCTTGCGGGCACGGCCGTATTGATGGCCGTTTTATCCGCCATCGCCCTGTTTGTCGCCCGCCTCATCACCGCCCCACCCCGCGAAAAGGTGTGGGCAACCCCCAGTGATTTAGGACTGGCCTTTGAACCCATTGAATTCCCCGCCCGCGACGATGCGGTGCGCCTTTCGGGCTGGTTTGTGCCCGCCAAAGTGGGGCTGGCTCCTACCGTGGTGGTGGTGCATGGCTGGTTGTGGAACCGGTTGGGGAGTACGGGGGAAGGATTTGTGGCCAATGTGACCCACGGCGGCAAGGTGGATTTGCTCCGCCTGACCCAAGCGTTGCACCGGGCAGGCTACCATGTGGTGCAATACGACGGCCGTAACCACGGCCAGAGTGCCAGCCACGGCCCCGTCACCTTTGGTTATATGGAAGCCAACGACTTGCTGGGTTGTCTCGACTATTTGGCCAAACGGCCGGATGTAGACCAACATGGGCTGGGGGTGGTGGGCTTTTCGATGGGGGCTAACACCGCCTTGTACGCACTGGCGCGGACAACGGCCGTGCGGGCGGCCGTGCTTGTCCAGCCAACCAGCATCGCCCATTTTCAACAGCGGTTTACGCGCTACATGGTTGGGCCGCTGGCACGGCCGCTCAACGCCCTCATTCACTTTTTCGTGCAACGCTTGGGTGGGGTTCCGCTCCACGCCCTCGACCCGCTGACGATTGCCCCCGCCACGGGGCACACGCCCCTGCTGTTTATCCAAGGGGAGGGCGACCCGTGGGGCAGTGTGGACAATGTGGCGCACATCGCTATGGAAGCACCGGGCACGGTGGCCACGCTTTGGGTAGATGCCAAAGACCGCTTTGCAGGCTACCAATACCCCATCGAACACCCCGAGTTGATTACCTCGTTTTTGGGCGACTACCTCAAGTGAAGTGCTGAGTGCTGAGTGATTGTACTCAGCACTCAGCACTTTCAACTCAGCACTCAGTAGAGCAAGCCAACGAGTTCCTCTTGGCTGACGGTGCCGACGTAATCGGTGAGGGTGTGTTGGGCGAGCACGGCCGCTAACGCCTCTGGCTCGTAGCGCACCCCCACCAAACTGCTGGTCAGCTCGCTCATCTCCCGCCGACTGGGGAAGTTGCCGAAAAGGGAGAGTTCCTGCACCAACCCCCGCTCCACCCACAAGCGCACATCGTATTTCACCGCCCCCAGTTGGCCGCTTTTTTGCACGTTGAACTTGGGCGATGCCCCATAGTTCCACTCCCATGCGCCGTACCGCTCGGCCGCTAATTGGTGGATGGCCTGCCAGTCAGCGGCCGTGAGAGGGTATTCCTGCACCCCGCCTGCCCCAAAAATCTCCTCTAAAATCGCCTCGCGCAACTGCGCCAGCGTCAGTTCGGGCACAAAATCGGTCACATTGGCCACAAAGTTGCGGATAGATTGCACCGCCTTCGATTCGATTTGCACTTGGCGCGGATTAAGCGCTTTGAGCATCTCCCCCAAGTCGGTGTTGACCAGAATGGTGCCGTGGCTGAACATGCGCTGGCTGGTGGCGTATTGGGCGTTGCCCGATATTTTTTTGCCATGCACGAAGATGTCGCTGGTGCCGTGCAGTTGGGCGGGCAGGCCGAGCTTGTTCAGCACGGCCGTCACAGGAGCGGTAAAACGGCCGAAGTTATGGAAATTCTCACGGCCGCTGGTGGCAAAGCTAAAGTTGAGGTTGCCCAAATCGTGGTAGACAGCCCCGCCGCCCGAAAGCCGGCGCACGACGTGAATGCCTTGCTCGCGCACATAATCGGGGTCTATTTCTTCGAGGGTGTTTTGGTTGCGGCCGATAATGACCGCTGGCGCGTTCACGTAAAAGAGCAAAATTGGCTCTTCGGTGGGCACATGGCGCAACACATACTCTTCCAAAGCCAAGTTCAAGCGAGGGTCGTTGTTGGTGGGGTTGTCGATGTATAGCATGGGTAGGAATTCAGCTTGTCAGCAATTCAGCCAGTCAGCGGTTCAGCTCGTCAGTCTCTCCTCTGCGCCTCCGCCCCTCTGCGCCCCTGCCTTACCACCCTTCACCTGAAACACCAACATCCCCCCCACAATGAGGGCCATGCCAGTGGGGTGGAACCATTGCAGGTGTTCGCCGAGGAAGAGGATGGAGAGGACGGCCGCGAACAAAGGCACAAAGTTGATAAACAGCCCGCCTTTGCTCGCCCCCAGCAGTTCGATGCCCCGATTCCAGCAGATGTAGGCCAAGATGGAGGGGCCGATGGCCATGTAGAGCAGGGCGGAGATGGCTGGCAGGTTAAAGGTGGCGGGCATGGGATTGGTCGCTAATTCCCACATGTAAAAAGGAAGAAGGAGCAAGACACCCATGCCAAAGGTGGTGGCCAAGAAGCTGGCGGGGCGGAGCGGCGGCCGTTTTCTCAGCAAAACCGAGTATAGCCCATATAAAAAGACGGCCAACAAAATGAGCGCATCGCCCGTGACCAGCGACAGGGAAACCAGCACTTGCCAATCGCCGCGCACGACGATGAGCAACGCCCCGGCCGTGCAAAGGGCGACACCAAGCCAGTGCAACGGCCGTACCCGCTCCCCATACAACCCCCACGAAATGAGAATAATCAGGGCGGGCATGGTCGTTTGGATGAGTGCCCCATTAATGGCCGTGGTGGTTTGCACACCCACATAGAGCAGGGTATTAAAGCAGGAGATACCCAAGAAGCCGAGGAGCGCCAACGGCCGCCAACTCTGCCGCACCAGTGGCCAATCCGCCGCCACCGCCCGCCATGTGAAGGGCAAAATAAAGAGAAAGGCGAGTGTCCAGCGCCAAAAGGCAAGGGCGATGGGCGGAAAGAAGGTGACAACTCCCCGCGCCAAAACGACATTTCCCGCCCAAAAGAGCGGAGCCAAAATTAAGAGAAGATAAGCAGGCATAGGGGATTTTAGATTGCGGATTTTGGATTTTGGATTGGTCACCAGTGACAAATGACAAGTGGCCAATGACAAATGACGAGTAACGAATAACCCACGTGAGTATATTTTCTTTAGAAGAGTGGGCAAGGTGCAACTTGTCCCACGTTTCCCCGTATAACCAAGCAAGCCGATTATTCCCCATCTTACGTCCCTCGTCTCCATTTCTCCCGAGGTTCCCCATGTTTGTTCTAGCCGATGTTTATACAGTCACCCTGATTATTTTGGGCATCCTGCTTAGTATGCCCGCCTTGCTCATCGCCTTGAATTTGCTGTTGCCCACGGCCGCCGAGCGCATCGAGCAGAGGGCGCAAGCCAACCCCATTAAGGCGTTGGTGCTGGGCGGCATTGTCGCTTTGGCCGTCGTCCTGCTCACGATTGCGCTTTCCCAAGCACCGGGGCCGCTCCGCACCCTCGCGTGGGTGGTCGGGCTGACGGGCACGGCCGTGGGAACCCTCGGGGCGGCGGGCATAGTCCGCCTACTCGGATTGCGCCTCGGCCATTGGTCCGCGCCCACCTCGCGCCTGCAAAACCTCGTGCGCGGGGCGATTATTTACGAGTTGGCCGCCTTCGTGCCCCTGCTGGGCTGGTTTGTCTTTTTACCGCTTATGGGTCTGATGGGCCTTGGCGCGGCCGTGCTGGCCATGCGCCGCCCCCGCCCTGTCGCTGTACCAACCATCAGCAACTCGTAGGGGTAGGCTTTATGCCTACCCAAAGAGCAGGGCAACCACAAGGGTTGCCCCTACGCTGTCCTACCAGAGGTACGAACTGGTCAGAAAACCAAGACGTGTTGGTTGGCAAACCAAGACGTGTTGGTTGGCAACTAAGACGTGTTAATCGCTTGATTAACACGTACCTTTTTATCAACACCTACGTCCCTCTTTAAAAACCCTCCCGAACCCGTCAAATCCCCCCTTTGCCATGTCACTCTCCCGCCGCGATTTCCTCCGCCTTGGTGCTTTGACGGCCGCCGCTACGGCCGCTGGTTGCACCCCCCTCGGCCGTCAGCTCGCCCAAGATGAGTTGCCCGAAACGCTGGCCATCCCCACGCGCACGGCCGCCTCTGCCCCCAACCAACCGCCACCGATTGCTTTGCGTTTGCTCAACAGGGCAGGCTACGGCCCCCGCCCCGGACAACTCGAACAGGTGCAACAGATGGGCTGGCAGGCGTATTTGGAGGAGCAACTAGACCATGAAGCGGTGGAAGACACGGCCGTCAACCTGCTTGTCCAAAACCTCAGCATCGGCCGAATGGACAGCGACCAACTGATCAACCTCGGCGAACCAGACGTGGTGCGAGAACTGCTGTGGGCGACACTCGTCCGCCAAACCTACTCCCGCCGCCAACTTTACGAGGCGATGGTCGAGTTTTGGGGCGACCATTTCCACATCTACCTGCACAAAAGCATGTACATGCCCGCGCTCAAGGCACTCGACGACCGCGACGTGATTCGGCCACACGCCCTTGGCAACTTCCGCGATTTGCTGTTCGCCTCCGCCTACAGCCCCGCCATGTTGCACTATCTGGACAATGCCCGCAACACCGCCTCTGCGCCCAACGAAAACTACGGCCGCGAACTGCTCGAGCTACACACCCTTGGCGTTCATGCGGGCTACACGCAAGAAGATGTGATGGAAACCGCCCGCATTCTAACGGGGCTGAGCATTACCCGCCGCGAAGGAGAGGGGGGCACGGGGCAAAAGCGGTTTAATCCCGAACAACACGACAACGGCCGCAAGGTGGTGCTGGGGCAGGTGTTCCCCGCTGGCCAAGGGGAGGCGGACATAACCCAACTGCTCGACTTTCTGGCCAGCCATCCCGCCACGGCCGACTTTATCGCCACCAAATTGGTGCGCCGCTTTGTGGCCGATGAGCCACCGCCCGCCCTTGTGGCCAGCGTGGCGCAAACCTTTTTGCAGACGGGCGGCGACATTAAAAGCATGTTGCGCCTCATTTTCCTCAGCCCCGAGTTTGCCCAAGCCCCGCCCAAGCTCAAACGGCCGCTCACCTACGTCGTCTCTGCCCTCCGCGCCACGGGGGCAGATGTCAAAAACGGCCGTCAGGCGGCCCACTGGTTGCGCTGGCTCGGGCAACTCCCCTTCACATGGCCCGCCCCCAATGGCTATCCTGATGTGGCCACGGCATGGGCACAAACCCTGCTCACCCGCTGGAATTTTGCGCTGGCACTGGCCACGGGCGAGATGAACGGCGTGACGGCCGCCCTCGAGCCGCTCATCCAAGCCAGCGGCGCGGCCACCCCCACCGCCCAACTCGACCTGTGGGCAACGCTGACCCTCGGCCGTCCCCTCGACGCACCGACGCAGGCCCTCTTCACCACCTATCTGGGCGCGGCCGATTTGCCCCCCCGCGAAACCAAAGAACGCACGGCCGAAGCCCTCGCCCTCCTCCTCGCCAGCCCCGCCTTCCAATGGACGTAGGGGGGATTGCGGAATGGGGAATGCGGATTGCGGAACGTTGTGCCTACCCTATCCCCGCCATAACCAGAATTCAGGGCAACCACAAGGGTTGCCCCTACATGTTGCCCATCAGTAAAGTAACAAATAACGAGTAACGCCCATGTCCTGCTTAGAATACACCCAACTCAGCCGCCGAGATTTTATGGTCGGGTCGCTTAAATCGGCCGCTGGCTTGCTCTTTGGGCAAGCCATCATGCCCCTGCCCCAGCATTTGCCCCGCTTGCGTTTGGCCAACCCGCACACAGGGCCTCGGGGCGATACTTTGGTCTGTGTCTTCCTACGCGGCGGGGCGGATGGCCTCAACATCGTCGTGCCCCACGGCGACGAGGGGTATTACGCCCAGCGGCCGACCCTCGCCCTGCCCCGCCCCGATACGTTTGGCACAACCCAGCGCGTGCTCGATTTAGATGGCTTCTTCGGCCTGCACCCCGCCCTGCAACCGCTCCACGCCATTTACGGGGCGGGCGATTTGGCCTTGGTGCAAGCCACAGGCTCGCCCGACGAAACCCGCTCCCACTTTGAGGCGATGGACATGATGGAGCGGGGAGCCGTCCCCGGCGAATACACGGGCTGGCTGGCTCGCCATCTCAGCACGCTGGATACGGGCAACGGCTCCGCCCTGCGTGCCGTCAGCGTGGGCGACATTTTGCCCATGTCGCTGGCGGGGGCGCTGAGTGCCACCGCCCTCGAATCCATCGCCGATTACCATTTGCAGGGCACGGCCGAGCGGCGCGGCGAAATGCAGAGCTTGTTGGCCGCCCTGTATGCCCAGCAGGGGGATATTCTCAGCACGGCCGCCAGCCAAACCTTCGCCGTGCTGGATGTGTTGAGCAAGATAGACACGGCCAGTTATCGGGCGGTGGGGCGGGGGTATGGGGAGCGGCCGTTTGGGCAAGCGCTCCAAACCACCGCCCAACTCATCAAGGCGGAAGTGGGGGTGGAGGTGGCCTGTGTGGATTTGGGGGGCTGGGATACGCACGTGGGGCAAGGCGCAACAGAAGGGCCGATGGCGCGTCTGTTGGCCGAATTGGGCGAGGGGTTGGCCGCCTTCCACGAGGACATGGGGCCGCACATGGGCAACGTCACCGTGATGGTCATGTCGGAGTTTGGGCGGCGGGTGAAGGAAAATGCGGGCTTGGGAACCGACCACGGCCACGGCAATATGATGATGTTGTTGGGCGGAGGCATTGCGGGGGGGCGGGTGTATGGGCAGTGGCCGGGCTTGCACACCGACCAGTTGGTTGGGCCGGGCGATGTGGGGATTACGACGGATTACCGCCATGTGCTGGCGGAGGTGCTTCGCCAGCGGCTGAATAACCCCGCCACGGCCGATATTTTCCCCAATTTTGCCATCCAAGAACTGGGCTTAACGAGGTAATTGGAACCGGGGGTGTTGCCCCCGGTTATACGATGGTGGGCTTTCAGCCCACGGACAAAAAGTGCTGAGTGAGATGTTCTCACTCAGCACTTTCTACTCAGCACTCAGCACTTCTCTACTCACTCCCCCACAAATCGCTGGCCGAGCGGCCCCATTGCTCGAGGTCATACATCGCATACGCCTCGGCCGGCAGGGCGGTGAACTGGCCTGTGTGCGTGACGCGGGCGGTGTATTCGTAGACGTGTCGGCCGTCGGGCAGGGTGGTTACAAAGAAGCTGACCCTATCGGCAAACACCTCTTTGTAATTGTAGCCATATTCCCGCCAGTAATAGGTCACCTTCATAGGACGAAAGGCCACGGGGCTGGCTGTTCAGCCGACTATTTAAGGCCTCTAACCCCCGGGAGCTTGTCCTCTATGATGACATAGGAGAGGTCTTCGGGGTTTGTCACCTCGAGGCGCACCAGCACCAACTGCCCCGCCTCGGCGTTGGCAATGTCAAAAGGCTCGCCTTCCGCATCCCAATAGGTGCGTTTGACAGTGAGCGAACCTGCCGCTTCGATGCTCGTTTGCGCCAAATACCATTCGTTGCGCAGGGCGTAGTAAAGCGGCCCCACCCCATCATGGATGAGGGTAATTTCGTTCGCCCCCGTATCGAGCAGGTCGAGCGGGAGGGGGATGGTGATGGATTCGGCCGTGGGGGTCAAACTCCCTTGCGCCACCGTTTGCCCATTGACCTGCACCGTGTAGTTGAACGGCGCGTCGCCTTGGGTGGTGCGCTGGGCGAGTAGGTAATCGGTGAGGGCGAGAATGGCGAAGGCTGTTTCGTTGGTGGTTCCCCATCCTTGCGCTTGGCGACGGCCGAGCAGATAGCGCACCGCGCCGGGCAGTTCGTCGGCCGTCGGCCGCATTTGGCTCATCGCGGTGACGACAAAGGCGGTGGTGCGGGTATCCGAGGCCATTGTTTTGTTGTGGTAGTAGCCATCATGGTTGGCTCCCGACCAGTGGGTGGCTCCTGTTTGGGCGTTGGTTTCGGCCGTGGCCAGAATTTCGTCTAGCAGGTCTTGCGCGGCCGTCTCTTCGCCCATCTCCCACAAAGCCAAGGCAAGGGCTGTTTGGCTAAAGGTGTTTAGCTGGGCGTTGTTAAAATCGCGCAAGACGGTGATTTGGTCGAGGATAAAGGCGGCCGATTCCTCGTCCAGGGTCACGCCTTCGTATTGGGCGGCGCGGGCGAGGGCATACAGGGCGAAAGCGCGGGTATTCACATCCATTGAGGCGCTGTTGTCAAGGAGCCAATTCGCGCCCCGCTGGATAACGACGGGGTCTACAAAGTGACCCGCTTCGGCCGTGGTGAGCAGGCCAGGTGTTGGAAGCCATAGAGCTTTTGGATGCCCGCGTTGATGGGTTCGTTTAACCCCGCCAGCAAGTCGGTGTTGTAGCCGAGTTGGTTGAAGGCACGGCCGACGACGGCGTTGGGCAAAGCGCGGCTCATCGTCTGCTCGACACAGCCATAGGGGAAGCCTGTCAGGTATTCCAGCCCTTCCAGCATGGTGCCCGCAATGGAGCGGCTCAGCTCGAGGTTAACGGTGCTGACGGGCAGGGTGGTGGCGGGCAAATCGAGGGTGAGGGTGCGTGTGCCGGCCGTCAGTTGCCCCACTTGGGCTTGCACATCGCGCACGGCCAGCGGCTGAATGGTGAGGGGCAGTTGGATGGCATCGTAGACCACGCCGTTTTGGCGGGCAATAACAGTGAGTTGGACTTCGCCAGCGGCCTCGGCCGAGAGTGACCAGCCCAAGGTGCGCCGTTGGTCGGGGAAGAGGGCGACGGTTTGGGTGGTTTCGTCGGTGATGGTCAGCAGTTTGGGGTCACTGCTCAGCAGTTCGAGTTCGAGGTTGACCCCCGTGGTGAGGTAGTTTTTGAGCCATGACCGAGATGAGCACGTCGTCGCCAGCGGTGAGGGTGCGGGGCAGGATGGGGCGCACCAGCACGGGTTGGGTGACGGTGATGTTGGTGGTGGTTTCGCCGATTTGGGTGTCGGCCGTGACGGCGCGGGCGGTGAGCCGCCAACTGGTGAGGGAGTCGGGCAGGGTGAGGGTGACGGTGACGAGGCCGTTGGCATCGGTTTGGAGGGCGGGGAACCATGCGGCCGTATCGGGGAATTCGGCGCGGGGTTCTTGGCCGTACCCCTCTTCGCCGCCGCCCCCGCCCATGCCACCACCGTAATCGAGAAAGCGGGTGGGGACAAAGCTGTGGTAGCTAGAAACTTGGCTGGCACGGCGGAAGTAGAAGGAATCGTAGAGCGGTTGGCTCAAATCTGCGCTCAGGCTGTAAATCGCCTCATCTACCATGCCCAAGGAGAGTTCGGCCGAGACGGGTTCCCCCTTGAAGTTGGTCACTTGCACAGCCACCGTCACCTCTTGGCGGGGGCGAATTGGCTTCCTTGGGGCACAATGGCCGCGTTTAAGAGCTTGTCGTTGGGGTGCACAATCAGGTTGATGGATTGGTTGGCCACATTGACATCGCGCAAGCTATAGCTGACATAGTCGGGAATGGTGACGGAGGGGGTGAGCCATGTGGTGACGTTGAGGATGACGTTGGGGGCATCGGCGGCCGTGACGGGCACAGGAACGACGGTCAACGGGGCGGTCAGCTCGATGGGTTCGCTTCCACGAATGGTTCCCCGTTGCCATGTGAGCAGGGCAGGGCCGCTGACGGTGGAGTGGATGGCCAATTGAGCCACATCGCCGGGGGCATACTCTTCTTGGTCTAACTCGAGAGAGAGTTGGCTGGTGCGGGGGCGAGTGACCCAAGGGGTGTTGCGCGGGCTGACGTAAAATTCCCGCTCGGTTTGCCATGCACGGCCGTCGGGGTCTTGCCCGCTCACCCGAAGTTGGTAATACCCGTCGGGCAGGGTGAGGGAGTGGGTGGCACGGCCATCTTCGGCCGTGGTCAGGGTTGTCGCTCGTTCGGCCAAGGCACGAAACTGACTGTTTTCGTAAACCGATAATTCAAAGCTCGTGCGCCGCCCCGCGATGGGGTTGCCTTCGATGCCCTGCACCAGCACGCCCACATTAAAGGGGGTGTCGGGGCGTTGCCAATAGTTGACGGTGACCGAGGGGGCTTCGCTGTTGTGGTAGACACGAACGGGTACGAAGGCGGCTACGGCTTGGCTACTCCCATCGTCTACAGCGACTTGGAGCAGGTAGCTGGTGGAGGGGATACGGCCGTACCAATACCCATATCCATATTCGCTATCAATCGCAGGAGCGGTGAAGCTGAATGCGGTGGTTCCGTCCATGTCCGTCTCTTGGTCGGCCAATGGCTCGGGTTCGGGTTGCTCGTCGTAGGAATAATAGTAGACGTAGGATTGAAAGAAGGTCGCTTCGACATTGGCATTGCTGACGGGTTGGCCGAAGAAGTATTGGCTGGATACCGTAGCGGTCACGGGGTCGCCGGCAAATAATAGGGACGGTCGAGCGTTACGCTGACGGTGTAGTCGGGCTTGCGGTAATCTTCCACCTTGAAGGTTTGACTTTTGGTGTAGGTAGGACGGCCGTTGCTCACTCCTACCTCGAGCGAAACGAGATAATTCCCCAACATGCCCCCTTCGGTCAGCGCAAATTGGCCGTTAAATGTGCCAAATTCGTTGCTGGTGACGGTGGCGGTGTGGATGATGTTCTGGCGCGAGTCGCGAATAATGACGGTGGCCGTTACCCCTGCGCCGACGTTGCTCAAAATGGCATCGTCATCACGGCGCAGGATGGCTTTGTAGTAGACGGTGTGGCCGGGCTGGTAGAGGGGACGGTCGGTGTAGATGTTGGCGGTGAATGCTTCGCTCCGTTGTCCGCCCGAGTTATTATCCCAATAAAACCAACTACGGATATTAACGAGGGTGTAGTCGTCGCCGTCTTGGGCGAGAACGGCCGTGGGGGGTGCTGTTGGGGGTAGGGTGAGTTGGGCACGGCCGCCGTCATCGGTTGTGCCATTGGCCAAGAGGGAGCCATCGGCCGCGAAAATTTGCACGGGCAGATTGGCTTTGGCCTCCCCGCCGATGGCCGTCACCCAAACGAGCACACTGTCGCGGGCACGCTTGGCCACCACTGTATTTTCGGTAATGGCCAACAGGAGTTGGTCGTTGAGAACCCCATCTTGGCGAAGCGAGAGGACATACAACCCGGCTGGTACTTCGGCGGGAATGGTGAACTCATGGGCGGGGGAGTCGGCGTTGAAGCGCACAATATCGGTCAGCGGCCAACTATAGGCTACCTCTAGCTCGCTGGTGCGGAAGCGGCGCACGGTTGAGCCGTAATAATCCCACTCTGAATTGGTGTTTTGCACCATCTCGAGGCGGGGGATAAGTTGGGCGGGGGTGAGGGGATGGAGGGTGGCGAGGAGACCATCGTGAGAGGCGGCTTCTCCCGCATAGCGAGTAAATTGGACGGCTCGACGGCCGTCGGCTTGCACCACCTGCATGTTGGCGCCTGAGCCAAAACCAAAAGCGGCCGAAAGCGTGACCGAACTGTTGCTCGTGCGCAACTCGTACTGGAAGGGGGCGGCAAAGGCGACTTGCCCCGTAGCCAACTCGGCCGTTTCGTCAAACTCAATTTGGTAGGTGAGATTGCGCCCCAATTCGATGTTGGGCATGAGGGTTAAGGTTTGAGCATCTACCCATTTGTGGGTGGTCGAAAGGGGTGGGGTGATTTGTAGGGCGGCGTAAGTGCTGGTTGGCTCCATCGGGCGGTCAAACACGATGGTGATTTCTTCGTCCCCATCTTCATTGAGGAGGTTGTGGGATGCACGGAGGAAGGGTGTGTAGGACCGAAAGTGGCGAGGGTTTGGGCGGGGTAAGCGAGGCCGTCGTCGAGGGCAATATCAGCCGTGAGTGTCAGCGTATACACCTGCCCTGAGGGAAAGGAGCCTCCCTCAGGCGTAAAGAACCAGTGGGTGAGCCCTTCTACCCATACGCCATCTACCTCTGGCTCAATCTCCAACGATTGGGTGAGGCCACGGAAAAAGCTCATTTCGTAGTTGGGTTGGAGGATGAGGGGAGCGGAGCGGTTTTCGGCCGTGGGGGGCACGGCTCTTAGCGTGGGTTCCGTCAACGCATATTCCCATGTTTGGGCGGGAACCATCGCCCCCTGTGTGCTATACACCGTCTGGCTCAGGCTAAGGGTGTATACCACCCCCAATTGCATGGGAGCTTGGAGGAGAATGTCCACCACCCGTGGGTTGCTATTGCTCCAAGAGGTTTCATAAGGCAGGTTGGGGGTGATTTGCAACGCCTGCTCCACGCTGGCGGTGTCCATCGTTTGGCCAAAGGAAAGGGCGAGAATCGGCCGAGTGGTGTTAAAGGTTGTCCCTGTGCTAGGCAGGGCGACGACGGTGGTCGCCCCCAAGGAACTGAGTTGCCATTCGGGGCGATTGGGAATGGGGTCGCCAGCGGCCGTGCGGAGGTTGTCACTCAGGTGGAGGGTGTAGGTGGTTGCCTCCATAAATTCGTTGGGAGTGAAGGTGAAGGTGGTGCGGCTCTCGTCCCATGCCCTGCCCCCACTCAATCGAGGGGTGATGGAAAGGGGGTTGTCCGAGCTTTCCACATCCATTGGGGTGCTGAAGTGGATGGTGATGGGTTGGTCGGCTGGGTAACGTTCTAGCGACAAGTCTTCGGCCAGCCAGAGTTCGGCCGTGGCGGGCACGGCCGTGGCCGTTGGCGTAGGGGGAATGGGGGTGGCGGTGGCCGTTGGCACAGCCGTGGCCGTCGCCGTGGCGGTGCTGGTGGGGGGCACGGCCGTTGGCTCGGGCAAGAAGGTGGCCGTCGGTTGGGGCGTTGGGGCAGGCAAGCGTTGGCAAGCCAGCAGAAGCAAAATAGAAAGGCAGAGGAGGAGGCGTTTTTTCATGGCGTTCACCCGTGGGCAGAGAGAGTGAGAGAGAGGAAAAGAAAAGGGGGGGAAGGGGGCAGGTTTCCTCTATCTCTATCTCCTGTCTCTATCTGAATAGTTAAGGATATTCTAACCAATGATGCGCGGCGGGGGATGGCGGGTAGGGGTTGTCTACCCTACGGAAAGGGTACGCTGGGAAAAAAGGGGCGGCGTGTCGCTTAGGTACAGAGAAAAATAATTCCAACCTAAAACGAAACACGAATTTCACGAATTTTCGAATTTCAATAGATTCGGGAAATTCGTGTCTTCGTGAAATTCGTGTCAAAAAATTCTTCACCCGTCAGGATAGTTAAATTTTGGGAATGGCCTTAATAGTTATCCCAACAGGTTCCCCGCAAACATTTTACAAATCTCATAAAGTTTTTGCACAAGAAACGTGAGTTTGATTGGTACGCTTCCCCAATACATTCAGCAACCGTTTTGGAGGATTACGAAACATGTCACCCACTTTGCAATTTATGAAACGATTTTTACTTTTACTTGGCCTGCTCCTATTGGCCTCCGCCTGCACGGCCGAGGAACCCACCAACACAGCGCAGGATGCGGCCGTGGCCAGTAATTCCACCACCACCAGTGATAGCCAAACGGTGGTACAAACGGCCGCTGGGAACCCATCGGCCAGCACCACCCGCCCCGCAGGCTGGGCCGAAGAAAGCCACAGCAACGACGTAGACCCCAACTACGAAGTCGTTTACCCCCAAGACAAGGTCAACCAAATCACCATCACCATTGCCCCCGAAGATTGGACGGCGATGCAAGCCAACATGACCGAGTTATATGGCGAAGCGGGTACAGATGAGGGTGGTTTTGGCGGCCGTATGCCTCCCCCCGCTGGGGGTGGCATGGGCGAACCGCCCGCAGGGATGGGACGGCCGCCCATCGGTGAAGGTGGCTTTCCCCCACCCGCTGGGGGCGGCATGGGCGGCGGCGGTGATTTTGCCGCCGAAAACCCCATGTGGGTGGCGGCCACCATCGAATTTGAGGGGCACACATGGACCAACGTCGGTGTGCGCTACAAGGGCAACTCCTCCCTGATGAGTGGCTGGCGCAGTGGCGAGGACAAGCTCCCCTTCAAGCTCGATTTTGACGAGTTTGAGGACATCTACCCCGAAATAGACAACCAACGCTTCTACGGCTTCCAACAGCTCTCCTTGGCCAATGGCTTTGGCGATGCGGCCTACATGCGCGACGCGCTGACCTATGATTTACTCGAGGAAGCGGGGCTGGTCGCGGCCGAAACCGCCTACTACGAAGTCAGCCTCGATTATGGCGAAGGGCCTGTGAATTTGGGGCTATACGTGGCCATTGAAGTGATAGACGATACCGTTGTGGAGCGCCATTTTGGCGACGACAGCGGCAACATCTACGAAGGGGATGGCCAAGCGGTGACATTGGCCGAGGGCACGGCCGAGCAACTGGCCGACAGCTTCCCCAAAGAGAACAACAAAGATGAGGCGGATTGGAGCGACCTCGAAGCCCTGTACAACGCCCTCCATTCTGACCAGCGCACCACCAACCCCGAGGCGTGGCGCACCGAATTAGAGGCGGTCTTTGATGTGGATAGCTTTTTGCACTGGCTGGCTCTTAGTGCCACCCTGCAACATTGGGACACCTATGGCAGTATGACCCACAATTTTTACCTCTACAACAACCCCGAGACGGGGCAATTGACATGGATTTCGTGGGATCATAATTTGGTGTTGGGTGGGTTGGGGGGCGGGCCAAACGGGCAAAACGAGGCGCAAGGGCAACCCGCCGCTGTGGACGGCCGGGGTGGCCCCGGCGGCCGTCAAAATGTCTCTTTCGACAAGGCCGAGGTGGGCGAAAACTGGCCGCTCATCCGCTACTTGCTGGATGACCCCGTTTATAACGCGCTTTATGTGGATTATCTCGAGGAAACCAGCACCCTGTTCGACCCCGAAGCGTTGGCGGAAAAATACCAAGCATGGGCGGCCGTGATTGAGCCGTATGCGGCCGAGGAAGATGGCGATGAAGCGTTCGCGGCGGCCGTGCAAGCCCTCACCGAGCGCACCTATGCCCAAGCTGAGGCATTGGCCACCTTCTTGGCAACTCAGCCCTAAAAGACCCTTTTTCTCTTTTAACGCAAAGGCGCAAAGACGCAGAGAATGCTCCTTTGCGTCTTTGCGCGTCCCCTCGTCAAAGAGTTTCAGCTTCTCAGCCAGCCGCTAAATCTACATTCCCCCCGCTGAGCAAAACCCCCACCCGACGGCCGTGTGCCACCCGCCCCGCCAGCAAAGCGGCCAGAGGAAGCGCGGCCGTTGGCTCCACCACAATTTTCAGCCGCCCCCACAACCAATTCAGTGCCAGCCGAATTTCATCATCGGTGGCGACGGTCATATCGGCCACATATTGGCGCATGACGGCCAAATTGTGGTGGCCAATAAAGCGCGTCCGCGCTCCGTCGGCAATGGTTTGGGGCAAATGCTCGAGGGCGATGATTTCCCCCGCCCGCCACGAACGGCCAGCATCGTCCCCTGTGGCGGGTTCTACACCCACCACGCGACAAGTGGGGCAGAGCGCGGCCGTGGCCAGTGCCGCGCCGCTAACCAGTCCCCCACCCCCCACAGGAACCAACAACTCATCCAGCGGGCCAATCTCCTCAAAAAATTCCCATGCGGCCGTGCCCTGCCCCGCAATGACAGCGGGGTTGTCGTAGGGGTGGATGAGGGTGTAGCCGTGGTCGTGCGCCAGCGCGGCCGATGTTTTTTCGCGCTCCACGGCGGGCACGGTGACAATTTCGGCTCCATAAGCGGCCGTGGCGGCGCGTTTAATGGCGGGCGCATCGGGCGGCATGACTACGACCGCCCGCACCCCTTGCAGGGCGGCGGCCAAGGCCACCCCTTGGGCATGGTTGCCGCTGGAGTGGGTGACGACCCCTTTTTGCTTTTGCTCGGCCGTGAGTTGGGCGATGGCGTTATAGGCTCCCCGAAACTTAAACGCTCCCACCCGCTGAAAGTTCTCGCACTTGAAGAAAATTTGTGCCCCAACCTCTTGGTTCAGGGCTTGTGAAGTGAGGACAGGGGTGTGGTGTACCACCCCGCGCAAACGCATCATCGCTTGCGCCACGTGGTTGGGAGTGAGGGGGGAAGACATGGGGAAGTGAGACGTAAAAAGTGAAAAGTGAGAAGTGAAAGGTAGTGGGTAGTGCCCACTTTTTACCTTTTACTTTTTACTTTTTACTTCACAAATTGGGCGACTTGGCTGGGGAAGTTGGCCACGCTGATGGGTTTGGTGATGCACCCATCGAAATTGTACCGTTGCACCATCTGTTCGGCCGTTTCGGGGGGCCATGCGGTAATGGCCACGATGGGCACACCTTGCAGATGGGGCACTTGGCGCAACATCGCCCCAATGGTTGGCCCATCAAAATCGGGCAGACCAATGTCCATGAGAATGAGGTCGGGCTGGTTGTCCATGGCCATGTTCAAGCCAGTTTCACCATCGGCCGCGAAAAGCAGGTTGTAGCCGTGCTTGGTCAACACGCGCTCGACAAGAATGCGGTTGGCGGAGTTGTCTTCAATGTACAGAATGGTTTTCATGGGAGCAACGCGGGGGCAGGGAAGTGCGTTTGTTTATGGCTCTTCCCTGCCTTTTAATGCGCCATCACGCGGGTGGGTTCAATCTTGTAGATGCACCGTTGTTCGTCGGGGGTGTTGGTGCGGAACGGCCGTCCAAAATATTGCTCCGAAAGCTGGTCAATATGTTCATGGGCGGCGGGGCCTTCCACAATTTCCACGACACGGCCGCGTACTTCCAGATAGCGGTAGGGGTTGGTGGGGTCAAGGGCGCAGATGGTCACGTCGGGGCGGTCGCGCATGTTGCGGTCTTTTTGCCGCCCGACGGCCGAATTGACCCAGATTTGCTGGCCGTGTCGGTCACACCACACGGGTGTCACTTGCGGCGAGCCATCGGGCATGAGGGTGGCCAAAGTGACCACCACAGGAGTATCGAGTAAGTCGAGGTGCGTTTCGGGAAGCATGGGAGGGAGATCTGAGTGCTGAGTACTGAGTTGGTACTCAGCACTTTCAACTCAGCACTCAGCACTAATTAAGCAGGTGGTGGCACAGGCAAGTCGGCCTCGGCCGTGTTTTGCCATTTCTCCCCTTCTTCAATCAGCATCACGGGGATGCCATCGCGGATGGGGTATTTGAACCCGAATCGTCGCAGACGAGCCAACTGTTTTTGGCAAGGCGCAAACGGCCGGGGGTCGCCGTACTTCTCTTTTTCTTGCACAGCCTTGGGGCACCGCAAAATCTCGAATAGCTCTTGGCTAATGGGCATGGTTGTATCGGTCATTGGTTCTCCTGAGAGTGGTTAGTGGTTAGTGGTTAGTGTGTTCAGTTCCGCATTCCGCATTCCGCATTATTCATCAGCCACATCAAAGGCACAGCGGAAGCCGAGGTCGGCGCGGAGGGCGGTGGGGCGGAACCAGTTGCGATTGGCACTGCGGATGCGTTCGGCCGTGCTGTCTATCGTCCACGAGCCGCCGCGCACGACACGCCCTTCGCCTTGGGGTGCGCCGGGTGGGTCTTCGGTGGCGCCCCAATCGTAATAATCTTCGGCATACCAATCGTTCGTCCATTCCCACAAACTGCCCGCCAGTTGGTACACCCCAAACGGGCTGGCGCCATCAGGCAAAGCAGTAACGGGAAGGAGATTGGCAAATTCGGCTCCATAGACAGCGCGGGCGGGGTTGGGCAAATCGTTGCCCCACGGATAGAGACGGCCGTCGCTTCCCCGTGACGCATATTCCCATTCCGCCTCGCTGGGCAAACGGCCGCCCACCCAACTACAATAATCCCGCGCCCCAAACCAACTGACGTTGTTGATGGGGTAATCCTCAAAGCCGCGCCGTGCTAGATATGTCGTGCCATTATAAACCAAAAATGTGTCGGATGTTTCGGTGGTGGTGCGGGCGCAATCAAGGCTGTTGCAAGCGGCCGTGTGTGTCCCCAAATCATTCAGGAACCCCGCATATTGGGTCACACTGACCAGATATTGGTCGAGATAAAAGGCGCTGATGCTGACGGAGCGCACAGGCCGCTCATCAAAATCGGAGTCGGGGACATCTTCTTCCGAACCGCGCAAACAGGTTCCCGCTGGGATGAGGCGCATGGGCATTTCATCGAGGGGGCGGATAAAAAGGTCGGGGTTGGCAGTCGTTTCTGGCTCGGCCGTTGGTTCGGCCGTGGGGGTGCTGGTGGGTTGCTCCTCGGGGGTGGCTGTAATGATAACCACCAGCGGCGTGGGGTATCGGCGGGGGCGAGGTGGGGGTGGGTGGCGCGGGGTTGGGCTGGGTTCGGCCGTGGCGGTAGCGGTGGGTGGTGGGTCCGTGGGGGTGGGTTGCACCACAGCCACGGCCGTTGGCGTGGCCGTTGCTCCTGCCAGCAAGGGGGGCAATTGCCAAATGGCCACGGCCGCCACCAAACCCATCACCAAAAAGGGAACCAGCCAGCGCGACCAACGGTCTGGGGCGGGGGTGGGGGCTGGGGGTGAAGTGGGTTGTGAACGGCCGTTAACGGGCAACTCGGGCAAGCGCACAGTGCTTTTGGTAGCCGAGGCTTGAATGAGCGTGTTCGGGACTGTGCGCGGGTCGAGGGGCGGTTGGAGGTCGTTGTACTCGGGGCTTCGCGCCACAGCCATCACATCAGTCAGCGAGATTTGGCGGATGTGGTGGAGGCGGCCGTGTTCATAGAGCAAGCGACAAAATTGGCGCAAATAATAGGGGTTGCCGGCCGTGAGGCGCACGATATGGTCGGCGACTTCCTGAAACAGGTAGACAGGCATCATGTACCGCACAAAATCCCGCGCTTCAACCGCTGGGTTCAGGGGCATGAGCCGATGGGCGACGAAGGGAACTCCATTGAGTTGGTCGGCTAACTGGTCGGGAAAGGTGGTACTTGTCCAGAGGGTATGCAAGCGAGGATATTGCTCCACCAACTTGGACAAAGCGAACAAAAAGGCGCGGCCTTCATTGCTCTGTTTGAGCAAAAAGTCCACATCATCTATCAGAATGAGCAGGTGTTGGTGTTGGGGGAGGGTTTGGAAGCCTAAGTCGAGGACTTTGGTGCGCAGATTGGCGGCGGGGTCGGCCATGAAGCTGTTTTTGCTCAGGCTGGGCAGGGTCACGCCCTCCGCTTTGAATTGGGTGACAAGGTGGCGGTCTAGCACCCACATCCACGGCTCTTGGCGGCGGGCAAGTTGCCGCGCTTCGAGGCGTAAGCAGACGAATTGTTGCCCCATTTTGCCTTGCAACATTTGGCCGAGCACGGCCGTTTTGCCCATATAAGTCTCGCCGTAGAGCAGTAAGGGGACTTTTTTGGCGGGGGGTTCGGTGGAAGTGCTTGAGGGGAGGAGGGTGCGTTGCACCCATTTGTAGACATCGTCACGGCCGTAAAAGGGGATGTTTTCGTCATCTTGCAGGGGGTTCACGGCCGCCCACAAAGAAGAAGGGGGTGATTCAGCCAAAATTGGCTCTAGCACCGCTACTTCTAGGTCATCCATTTCTGGGTCGTCTACTTCAAACTCTTGCTCTTCCATACCCCACAATCATACCTTGATTTGCCGATTTAAGCAGGAGGGATAGAGATAGGTAGAGAGGGGAGATAGAGATAGAGGGAACTTCGTTGGTCAGCCTATCGTGTTTCCTCTAGCTCTATCTCTATCCTCTATCTTTTTAATAGGTCCACGGCTTGGTCACTCCTAGCATTTCGCGCACATCGGCATCGGCCAACTCGGGGTAGATGCTGATTTCGAGGCTGGCTAGATGGTCGTTTTCGAAGGCGGCTTGGGCTTCGATGCCCGGCCATTCGTAGTACAGCACTGTATCTGTCTCCGTTTCCGCTTCTTGCCAATACGGTTCGCCCAAAATGGCACTGAGGTCGCGGGTAGTCATGTGACGGCCGAGCGAAACAATTTGCCCTTGCCAGCGGAATGTGCCCGTGTAGTTGCCCATCGTGGCATCTTCAAAGACAAAAACAACCCCTTCCATACGCTGTGCTTCAGACTCGTACAACACATCTAGCCCCAACGCTTTGTAGGAGAGGGCGGCCGGGTCTAGCGCATTTTTGTTGTCGCTTGGCCCAAGGTGGGCGAGGCCATCTATGCCCCCACCGACGCGCACGCCACAAAAACGGTGTTCGTCAAAGTCGTAGACCAACGGCCGACTTCTATCCGCCACCCAATCATAGGTGACATTTTTCCAACCCATCAAATTATCTAACCAACGCATGGGAGTTCCTCAGTGGTTAGTGGTTAGTGGCTAGTGGTTAGTGCATTTACTCGCCACTAGCCACTAACCACTCGCCACTATCTCGTTAGTTTGCGGTAGGTGACGCGCTTGGGAATATCGGCCGCTTTGCCGAGACGTTTGCGCTTGTCCTCTTCGTATTCGCTGTATGTGCCGTAGTAGAAGGTGGTTTGGCTATCCCCCTCGAAGGCCAAAATGTGGGTGGCCACCCGGTCTAAAAACCAGCGATCATGGGAGATAACCACGGCCGAGCCGCCAAAGTTGATGATGCCCTCTTCGAGTGCCCGCAAGGTGGCCACGTCGAGGTCATTCGTTGGCTCGTCCAACAAGAGCAAGTTCGCCCCGCTTTTGAGCGTTTTGGCCAAGAGCAACCGATTGCGCTCCCCACCCGATAGCTCTTTGACCTTCTTTTGTTGGTCTGCCCCCGCAAAATTAAAGCGCGAGACATAGGCGCGGGAATTCATGGAGCGGGTTCCCAATTGCAACTCTTCTTGGCCACCCGAAATCTCTTGCCAAACCGAGTTCTCGTCGTTCAGCACATCGCGGTTTTGGTCCACATAGGCCGCTTCCACCGATTGACCCACTTCAATAGTTCCCGCGTCGGGTTCCATTTGCCCTGTAATCATGCGAAAGAGCGTTGTTTTACCCGCACCGTTCGGCCCAATCACCCCCACGACGGCGCCGGGGGGAACCTCGAAGTTCATGTTTTCGACGAGGAGCTTGTCGCCCAACGTTTTTTGCACATCGTGGGCGCGGATGACGATATCGCCCAAGCGAGGGCCGGGCGGAATGTAGATTTCCAACTTGCGAATGCTCTCTTGCACATCTTGCTCGAGCAGGGCGTTGTAGGCGTTGATGCGGGCGTGGCTTTTGGCTTGCCGCGCTTTGGTGCCCATCCGAATCCACTCCAACTCTTGTTGGAGCGTCTTTTGGCGCAGGGAGGCATCCTTTTCTTCTTTGCCCAGTTGCTTCTCTTTTTGGTCGAGCCACGAGGAGTAGTTGCCCCGCCACGGCACACCACGGCCGCGATCCAGCTCCAGCACCCACGCTGTCACATTGTCCAAGAAATAACGGTCATGGGTGACGAGGATGACAGTGCCCGCGTAATCTTGCAGGTGCTTTTCCAGCCACGCGATAGATTCAGCATCCAAATGGTTGGTGGGTTCGTCGAGCAGTAAAATGTCGGGTTTTTGCAGGAGCAGGCGCACTAGAGCCACCCGCCGCCGCTCGCCACCCGAAATAAGATTAACGGGCATATCGCCAGCGGGGCAACGGAGGGCGTTCATGGCCAATTCGAGTTGGCTATCCAAATCCCATGCGTTGAGCCTGTCTAACTCATCTTGCACTTGCCCTTGCCGCTCCACGAGAGCCATCATCTCGTCGTCGCTCATCGGTTCGCCAAATTTGGCGTTAATGGCATCGAATTCGGTCATCAGGTCGGCCGTTTCCTGCACCCCTTCACGCACCACCTCGATAACGGTGCGGGTTTCGTTGGCCAATGGCTCTTGGGAGAGGTAGCCAAAGGTGAAGCCGGGGGCGCGGGTGATTTCGCCGTTGTAGTTGTCGTCTAGCCCCGCCATAATTTTGAGCAGGGTAGATTTACCCGAGCCGTTGGCGCCGATGACACCGATTTTGGCTCCATAATAAAAGGAAAGGGAAATGTCTTTGATGACTTCGCGGTTGGGCGGGTAAATTTTGCTTACCCGATACATGGAGAAGATGATTTTTTTGTCGTCACTCATGGAAATTGTGAATTGTGAATTGGGAATGGTTAATTGTGAATGGGGAATGCGGAATGTGGAATGCGGAATGGCTGACAGACTGACAGACTGATAAGCTGATAGACTGACTTGCCGCTGGAATTTTACCCGCTCTGGGATTAAACTCAACTAAGTTGGTTTTGTCGTTGATCATTCGTACTTCGTCATTCGTACTTCGTACTTCCCTATTGGCCTACATCTACCAACTCTCTTTGTTCATTGCTCATTGTTCATTACTCATTGATTATGAAACTTACACTTGCTGGTGAATTACGGCCGTTGGAGGGGTTGGAGGCGTTTGCGGCCGAGTACGGCTTGCCGCCCGAGTTTGGCACGCCGTTGTTTACGGCCGAGCCTGCCAACCACAGTCCCATCTGGCAGACCCAAACGGCCGAGTTGGCCCAAATCCAACTGCGCTTGCCGACGTTATTGCCCCGCGCCATTACGTTGGCCAACCTGAACACCATCCCCCAAACAATGGGCTTGTTGCTCCACGGCGAATTATTGGCCGTGGCCGCAGGCACCGATTTAACGCGGGATGAGGTGGAGTTCACGGCCGATGATTGCCGCAACACCCTCGAGGCGGTGGCCTATAAACTCATCCAACTGAGCTACACGCATGGGCATGACAAAGCGGCCGTGCGCCGCGATTTTAACATGGCCAACATTTACCAAGAGGTGTTGGATAGCTCGGTGCTGGTCAATGAACGCGCCGAGGAATATGTTCACAAGGGGGAATTGTGGGCGGTGCAACTCATCCAAAGCGTGTATGGTAGGATTGGGTTGGCCGTGACCACGGCCGCTGGCCAAACCCGCTATGTGGCTGATGACCAACTCGCCTTCCCCGGCATTCAATTTGTGGCCATGCTGGCCATGGCGATAGGGGGGAAGATGGCGGAGGGGTTTGTGAGGGGGAGTAAGGGAGGGGAAGAGAGGGGGGGCAGGGGAGAGAGGAGAGAATAACCAGTAACTAGTAACCAGTAACGAATAACGAGTAACCACCATGACCCATTACACCCAATTGGTTGAGAAAATTCAGCAGTTGAACGATTTGCAGAAGGCGGGGGCTGTGTTGAGTTGGGACCGCGAGACGAATATGCCCCGTGCAGGGGCGGCCGTGCGCACCCAGCAGATGACGACGTTGGCGCGGTTGAGCCACCAGATGTTTACCAACGACGAGATGGGCGAGCTGATTGAACGGGCGGCCGAGGAAGTCGCCTCGGCCGAGTACGACAGCACACCCGCCAGCCTTTTGCGGCTGGTGCAACGGCAATACGCCGAGGCGCGGTGTTTGCCCGAGGATTTTGTGCGGCGGCGGAGTGAGGTGACGGGGGCGGCGCACGAGGCGTGGCTCCATGCCCGCCACGAAGATGATTTTGCCCATTTTCAGCCCCACCTTGAGGCGGTCATGGAGTTGGTGCAAGAAGCGGCCGAGCTCTATGGCTACGAAGATGAAAAGTACGATGCGTTGCTGGACAAATTTGAGCGGGGGATGAAGACGGCCGATGTCCGCGCCACCTTCAACGCCGTGAAAAAGGCGACTGTACCGCTTATCCATGCCATCAACGAACGGTTGGGTGCGGTGGATGATAGCTGTTTGCACCAAACGTTTCCCATCGCCCAACAACAGGCAATGGCTCCGTATATGGCCACGGCCGTGGGCTATGACCTGAGCCGAGGGCACATTGGCACGGTGACGCACCCCTTTGCCATTGGGTTTGGCAAAAACGATGTGCGCATTACGACCCGTTGGTATGAAAATTTCCTCAACGCCGCGCTGTTTGGCACGCTCCACGAAGCGGGGCACGGCCTGTATGAGCAAAATACGCACGACGAGTTTGCCCGCACGCCGCTGGCGCGGGGCACGTCGTCGGGCATCCACGAGAGCCAATCGCGCATGATGGAAAATTTGGTCGGCCGTAGCCGGGGCTTTTGGCAACGGCATTATGGCCACCTGCAAAGCCTCTTCCCGCAGGCGTTGGGCGGGGTGGGTGTGGAACAGTTTTACCGCGCCATCAACAAAGTCCAGCCTTCTTATATTCGGGTGGAGGCGGATGAGTTGACCTACAATATGCACATCATTTTGCGCTTTGAGCTAGAACAAGCGTTGCTGAATGGGGAGTTGCCCGTGGCCGATTTGCCAGCGGCGTGGCGCGATAAGATGCAGGCGCTCCTTGGGGTGGTTCCGCCGAGCAACAGCGAGGGGTGTTTGCAGGATGTGCATTGGTCGAGTATGTTGTTTGGCTATTTCCCGACGTATGCACTGGGGAATTTGTATGCGGCGTTGTTTATGGAAACGGCCGTGGCTCAAAATCCCGCCATCGCGGCCGAGTTGGCGGAGGGGGAGACGGCCGCGTTGGTCGCGTGGCTGAAGGAGAATATCCACCAGCATGGGAGTAAGTATGACGCGGCCGAGTTGACCCAGCGGGTGACAGGCGGCGGGCTGACGCATGAACCGTTTGTGCGCTATGTGACGGCTAAGTTTGGGGAAATTTATGGGGTGTAGCGGCTAGGGAGGGAGCCGAACATACATTTCGCTCTATACCATTATGGCCTTAGCTCCGATCATTCCCCTCAAAATTATTTAGCCTTGTACTGGCAACAAGCTCCTGCCCAATCTCTATGGTTAACATATGATGCCGAGGCAGATGTGCTTACATCATTTCGCCAAACCGAGTTTGCACGGATAGTGAATTGACGGATGATGACATTGTGATTCGTTATGCAGGGAAGCGTGATTGGGTTGACGTTTTCACGCCAGTCAGCGTTCGGCTTAACAAGAATTTTCTGGTTTCCCAAACTTCACCTCCTTAGCCTTCTCAATCTGCATCTAAGAGTTGGTGACGAACTTTTGTTTTCTCTGAAAAATAAATTTTGCGGATTCTATGAATGCTTGGAAATCATCTATAATGCTTGAGTTATTTGAACCTCAAAATCCACGGCCGTCCTCCCTCCAGGACGGCCGTTTTTCATCCACCTCATGCAGAGGTATTTATGACAGGCAAAATCATCATCCTCAACGGCCCTTCCAGCGCTGGCAAAACCACCCTTGCACTGGCTCTGCAAAAACAGTTCGATGTGCCCTTTATCCGCTTTTCATTCGACCTGTTCCTTGAAAACCGCGTCCTGCCCATGCACCAAATTAGCAACGGCACATTTGTGTGGGGCGATATGCGGCCGGCCGTGTTTAACGGCCTCCACCAATGCCTCCCCGCTCTGGCCAGCGCGGGCAATAACGTCATTTTCGACCACATCATTGAGCAAAAAGCGTGGTTGGCGCAATTGGTGCAACTGCTGGCCGAATTTGATGTGTATTTTGTCGGTTTGCACTGTGCGTTAGCCGAGCTTGAGCGGCGCGAACAGCAACGCGGCAACCGCCGCACAGGCGATGCGCGAGCTGATTTAGAGATTGTGCATCGCTTTGGCACCTATGATTTGGAGCTAAACTCGGAGCAGTCGGCCGAGAAAAATGCGGCCGTTTTGATAGCCGAATGGAAAAATCGCTCCCACCCCTCGGCATTTCAGCAAATGGCCAATCTAATCTAAAGTAACGATTCAGGCGGGTCAAGATAGAGTGTCGAGAGAGAGATAGAGGAAGCCTCAATTGCTCTTCTCTTCACAAACGGTTTGCTGTTACAATGCGTCTGTTCTTACCAACCTAATTAACCAAGAGAGGTCTGTATGAGTGTATTTGCTGGTATCTTGGCGGGATTTTTGGGCTGGTTTTTCCTGCGCTATGTGTTGAGCGGTTTGTACACCGTCAACCAAAACGAACGGGCGGTCAAGACGAGCTTCGGCCGTGCCCAGCGCATCAAAGGCAAAACCACCCTCGATGACCCGATTACGGAGTTTTTGCCCGAAAAGGACAAGGAGCGTTACATATACCCCCTTGTGCGCATCATTCCGCCGGGTGGCCCTTATTTTCGCTGGCCGTGGGAGCGCGTCTACAAAGTGTCCATCGCCACCCAAACTGTCAGCATGGCTCAAGATGTGTTGGACCCCACGGCCAATCAGGGCGGCACCGTCTTGGAAGCTGTCACCAAGGACCAACTCAACATTGGCCTGACGGGGCAATTGCGCTATCGGGTGGCCGAACGCAACATGTACGCCTACTTGTTCGGGGTCAAAAACCCCATCGCTCATGTGATGGGCTACTTCGTCTCCGTCCTGCGCGAGCGCATCGCCAGCTACGAAGCACCTGAGACAACCCCGTTGTTAGAAGGGTTGAGCGATGAAATCGAAAAGCAAGCTGTCACAGTGATGGGGGGCATTTCCATCAACGATTTGCGGAAAAATCTGAGCGACATTAACGACCACATGGAGCGGGAATGTCTGTCTTCGGCCGCGCGTTATGGCATTGTGCTAGATGCCTCGCTCATCACAGGCATAGACCCACCCGCCGAGGTAGATTCCGCCCTCGCCGCCATCAACACCGCCCACAACCACGTCTCCTCCGAGATTAGTTTGGCGCAAGCAGGCGCCGACCAAAAAATCGTCCAATCGAAACGAGCCGTGGAAATTGAAACGCTCAAGGCGTTGGCCGAGGTGGAGCCGCTCAATTCACTGGCCGAACAACTCACCAGCCTGCGCCAAAATGGGCCCGAAGTGTTGGTGAACTACCTGCGAAATGTGCGCTTGCGCCTGTATGGCCAAGCGGGGCACGCCATTGTGGAGGAACGCAAATAATGGACAGCTTCGTCTCCTTTCTCACGACAGCGGGGACTGTGTTCTTCGCTTTTCTCATTGGTGAGCCAATTTTCCGCTGGTTTTTGCGCATGTTTGGCGTGTATGCCGTGGTACAAGAAGGCACCTGCCATGTCTATGTACTGTTCGGTAAGGTCACGGCCATTCTAAACGAGCCGGGACTTTATTTCTTGTGGCTCAAAATGGGGCCATCGGCCTTGATTATTAACTGGTTTGGCAAGCGGCATGTGTTGGATATGCGCCTCGACCAGCAATACTTGCGGAGCCAAGCGGTGAACTCGGAAGAGGGTGCGCCGATGGGGATTGGCATTTGGTATGAGATGTATATCAGCGACCCTGTGGCGTACCTATTCAAGAACACTGGCCCCAAGGGTTCGTTGGCGGCCAATGTGAGCAACTCAACCGTGCGTTGCCTGAGCAACATGCCCCTAGAGGCGATGTTGGAAACGCGCCATGTGATGAGCCAAACTGTGCGGACAGATGTTTCGCCCAAATCGCACGAGTGGGGCTACAAGCTCGGCTCCGTTTACATCCGCAAGGTGCATTTCCGCGATGCGAACATGATTCGCCAAATTGAGGAGAAGGTGGTGAACCGGTTGCGGCAAGTCACCTCGGCCATTTTGCAGGATGGGGCGAATCAGGTGAACATCATTACCAGTTCGGCCGAACGGCAAGCGGCCGTGGCCTTTGCCCAAGCGAACGCCATGCGGCCGAAAATCGTCGGCGAAGCGCTCCAAAAAATCGGCGAAAACGCCGAAGTTTCCAACGCCATGTTCGAGGTGCTGGAACTGGAACGGCTGATTGAAAGCAAGACCAAGATTACACTGGTTCCTCCAAATTCGGGCTTGCTGACGCAGATGTTAGTGACCCAGAAGTAAAAAGAATGGGGATTGCGGAATGTGTTCAATCCGCAATCCCCATTCCGCATTCCGCATTCATTGATTGATAACCGCCATCACCCCCGCCACATTCTGCGCCCACTCGGGGTCGTCGTGGGTGATGAGTTCGACGGTGATGCTGGGGATGCCTTGGGTGGTGAGCCAGTTGCTGGCATCGCCTGTGATGGGGTAGGCGGAGAAGCCGTTGTAGACGGGGTAGCCCGAAGCGTTGCTATAAATGTCGGCCCACTCGGCCGAGGCTGAATCAATTCGCCCGCACCCAGCGGGGAAGACGGCCTCGGCCGCACTGTGCCAGAAAAGCACGAGGGCGGGTTGGGCGGCCACAAAAAAATCCCGTAAAGCAATTGTTTCAGGTTCAGAGAAGGGGGCCGTGCCGGGGTTGACGGCCGTCGTTTGCCACACGGCCGTGCGCTCCCAGTTGCAATCCCAGTTGCGGTTCAGGTCTACATTGCGGCCGTTAAAACGGCCGGGAAACGCCCCCTCGGTCGAGGTGGTGATGTCGGCCGCGCCAAAACGCCCTTCCCGCCCCAACAGCCAAAACATGCCATCTGGGTTGGCATTTGGGATGATGGTCAGGGTGAGGTGGGCGGGGATGAGGTGGGGGCTGGTTGTAAAATAATCCACCATTTGGTAGCCCAACAACACCGTATTCCACTCATACCCGCCGTGTATGCCCCCACCAGAACGATGTGTTGGTGGTGCCCCATTGGTAGGCGACGAGGGCGCGGCGTTCGTAGGATAGCCCGAGGACGGAGACGAGCGGATAGGAGATGGGGGTTGCTGTGGCGGTGGGAATAGTTGTGGGGGGAGTGGTGGCGGTGGGCGATGGTACAGGGGTGTGGGTGGGCACGGCCGTCGCTGTACTCGTGGGTGTGGGGTCGGCCGTGGCCGTTAGCGTGGCTAGTGCGGGCGGGGGGGTGTTTGTGCGGATGGGGCTGGGGGGGTGGCAGAGGCGCGGCCGTGGGCTGGCACGCCATCAACAGCCAAACAGCCAGCAAGAAGGGCAGGGAGCGAAAGAACAAGATGGTCACGGTGGGTTGCATTTTGGCAGAGGGGGAGATGAATTTCGGGGGAGTATACTCAAGAGAGCCATCACCCAACGAGTGACATCAGCAGATACTCATGCCTATTAGGGATGGGGGACTGGGGACAAGGGACTAGAGAGGCGCAAGTGTCCCAAGTCCCTTGTCCCTCGTCCAACTTTGCAAAGATGCTCTTCCGAGAGCCGTGAAAAGAGCCTTCTCCCGAATTATTTCCCAAAAAGTAGCCATTTAGGGGTTGACAACGGCCGCGCCCTGTGCTTAAATTTTCTCCACTAGCGAAAATTCGCTAAACAAAAGATTTTCGCCCACTGCAAACTCCCCACTAACCACTAGCCACTAAATACTAACCACTATGATTGACTACGCCCCCTCCCGCCTCATGCTCGGCACAGACGTGACGGCCGCCACCACCCCCCACACGGCCGGCATTCTCACCCCCCGCGCTCTCGAGTTCGTGGCGCAACTCGAACGTCAATTCGGCGAACGCCGCCGCGAACTGCTCGCCCTGCGCCACGAGCGGCAAGCCCGGCTCGACGCTGGCGAACGACCCGACTTTTTGCTGGAAACGGCCGACATCCGCGCCAGCAACTGGCAAATCGCCCCCACCCCCAACGTGTTGCAAAAGCGGTGGGTGGAAATCACAGGCCCAACTGACCGCAAAATGGTCATCAACGCCATGAATTCGGGTGCGGATGTGTGCATGGCCGATTTTGAGGATGCCAACGCCCCACATGGGACAACTTGATTGAAGGGCAAGCCAATTTGCGCGATGCCATTCGGCGGCAAGTGGATTTCACGGCCGACACGGGCAAAAAATATGCCCTCAACGAAAAACCCGCCCTGCTGATGGTGCGCCCCCGTGGCTGGCACTTGGAGGAGCGGCATGTGCAGGTCGGCGGCCGACCCGTCTCGGCCAGTCTATTCGATTTTGGCCTCTACTTCTTCCACAACGCCCAAGAATTGATTAACCGTGGCGCAGGCCCATTTTTTTACCTGCCCAAACTGGAGAGCCATCTGGAAGCCCGCTTGTGGAACGACGTGTTCAACGCCGCCCAAGACGCGTTGGGCATTCCCCGTGGCACGATTAAAGCGACGGTACTCATTGAGACGATTTTGGCCGCTTTCGAGATGGACGAAATTCTCTACGAACTGCGCGACCACTCGGCCGGGCTGAATGCGGGGCGGTGGGATTACATCTTTAGCTGTATCAAAAAGTTTGCCAAACAGGGTGATTTTATTCTGCCCGACCGCGCCCAAGTGACCATGCGTGTGCCGTTTATGCACGCCTACACCGAGTTGCTCATCCAAACCTGCCACAAGCGGGGCGCACACGCCATGGGTGGCATGAGCGCCTTCATCCCCAACCGCAAGGAACCCGAAATTACGCGGGATGCGCTGGCCAAGGTGCGGGCGGACAAGGAGCGGGAATCGCAAGCGGGGCATGATGGCACATGGGTGGCTCACCCCGATTTGGTTCCTGTGGCCTACAAAATTTTCCAAGATGCGCTGGCGCATCACCCCCACCAAAAGGGCAAGTTGCGGGAAGAGGTCAACATCACGGCCGCTGACCTGCTCAATTTCGACATCCAAGGGGGGACGATTACCGAGGAAGGGGTGCGCACCAACCTGAACGTGGGCGTGCTCTATCTCGAGTCGTGGTTGCGCGGCCAAGGGGCGGTGGCCATCTATAACCTGATGGAAGATGCGGCCACGGCCGAAATCTCCCGCGCCCAAGTGTGGAACTGGCTCAACCACCCCGAGGGCAAACTCAAAGACGGCCGTCGGCTGACCCCCCAACTGTGCCGCCAAATGCTGGCCGAAGAGTTGCAGAACATCGAAGCGATGGTGGGCACGGCCGCCTTCAAGCAAGGCGCCTTCAAGCAAGCCACCGCCCTCTTCGAGCAACTCATCTTCGCCCCCGATTTTCCCGAATTTTTAACCATTCCCGCCTACGGGCTACTGGTTTAGTCTGTCAGTCGGTCAGTCTTTCAGCAGATTGCCCGACTGACAGACGGACTGACTGAAAGACTGAAAGACTGACAGACTTTTTTAAGGAGAGATGAAACCCATGTCACACAAACAACAACAAACCGAAACATTGCAGAAAGATTGGGCCACGAACCCCCGTTGGGCGGGGATTGAACGGCCGTATTCGCCCGCCGACGTTCTGCGTCTGCGCGGCTCGTTCCAAGTCGAGTACACCATCGCCCGCATGGGCGCGGAGCGGCTGTGGAAGCTGATGGAAACCCAGCCCTTTGTCCGCGCCCTTGGGGCGATGACGGGCGGGCAGGCCACCCAGATGGTGCAAGCGGGCTTGCAAGCCATCTACCTGAGCGGCTGGCAAGTGGCGGCCGATGCCAACGACGCGGCGCACACCTACCCCGACCAGAGCCTTTACCCGGCCGATAGCGCCCCAAATTAGCCAAGCGCATCAACAACGCCCTGCAACGCGCCGACCAAATTGACCACGTGAATGGCGGCTCCGACATTTATTGGATGGCTCCCATTTTTGCGGATGCGGAAGCGGGTTTTGGCGGCAATCTGAACGCCTTTGAGCTGATGAAGAGCATGATTGAGGCGGGGGCGGCGGCCGTTCATTACGAAGACCAACTCTCTTCGGCCAAGAAATGCGGCCACATGGGCGGCAAGGTACTCGTGCCCGTGCAAGAGGCCATCAACAAATTGGTGGCGGCCCGGCTGGCGGCCGATGTGATGGGCGTGCCCAGCATCATCGTCGCCCGCACCGATGCCGAATCGGGCACGTTGATTACGACCGATATTGACATCCGCGACCGTGAGTTTGTGAATTATGATGAGCCACGCACCAGCGAAGGGTTCTACCACGTCTACAACGGCCTCGAGTACGGCATTATGCGCGGCCTCGCCTATGCCCCCTATGCCGATATGATTTGGCTGGAGACCAGCAACCCCAACTTGGAAGAGGCGCGTCACTTTGCCGAAGCGATCCATGCCCAATTCCCCGGCAAGAAGTTGGCCTACAACTGCTCCCCCTCGTTCAACTGGCGGATGCACCTCGATGTGGACACCATCGAGACGTTCCAAGAAGAGTTGGGCAAGATGGGCTACGCTTTCCAATTCGTCACCTTGGCGGGCTTCCATTCGCTGAACACGGGCATGTTCGAGTTAGCACACGGCTATGCCCAGCGGGGCATGGGGGCGTACACCGAGTTGCAAGAGCGGGAATTCGCCATGCAAAAGGTGGGCTTCAAGGCGATTAAGCACCAAAGTTTTGTGGGGGCGGGCTATTTTGATGAAGTGCAACAGGCGGTGATGCAGGGCACAGGCCTCGACCACGGCCATGCACGGCTCGACCGAAGAGGCGCAGTTCGCGCCCGTCGCGGCCGATTAGTTATTTAGTAGCTAGTGGTTAGTGGTTAGTGGCTAGTGCTGTCGTCAATCACTAGCCACTAATCACTAACCACTATCTTG
>JADJSZ010000048.1 GCA_016711405.1 Candidatus Hadersleviella danica
CCCAGAACAAAATTAGATTGGTCACGGCCGCTTCCGTTTTCGACGGCCACGATGCGGCCATCAACGTCATGCGGCGCACTTTGCAAAGCACAGGCGCCGAAGTCATCCACCTTGGGCACGACCGCAGTGTGCAAGAGATTGTGCAGGCGGCCATCCAAGAAGATGTGCAAGGCGTGGCCATTACCAGCTATCAGGGCGGGCATGTCGAATTTTTTAAGTACATGCACGACCTGTTGCAGGAAAAAGGATGCGGCCACATCAAAATTTTTGGTGGCGGCGGCGGCACGATTTTGCCCAGCGAGTTGGAGGAGCTACACGCCCACGGCATTGCCCGGCTCTACTCGCCCGACGACGGCCGTGCGTTGGGTTTGCAAGGGATGATTAACGACCTGTTGCAACGCGCCGATTTCCCCACGGGGGAGTTGGACGTGGACAAGTGGAAGCACGCCATCGAAGAGGCGTATGGGGGGTGGACGGCCGACTCGCCAGCCGAGGCCATCAACCACGGGCACGGGCGGGGCGGGCAAATCGTCGCTGGTGGATGAGTTGGTGCGCCGCTTTTTGCTCGATTTTCCCGAGAAAAACATCGCCATTGTCTCGGTAGACCCCTCCAAGAGGAAAACGGGCGGGGCACTGCTGGGCGACCGCATCCGCATGAACAGCGTGCGGGACGAGCGGGTGTACATGCGTTCGCTGGCGACGCGGCAGAGCAACCTCGCCCTCTCCAAACACATCCCTGAGGTGGTTAGCATCCTCAAGGCGGCGCAGTTTGATTTAATTATTTTGGAGACCAGCGGCATTGGGCAATCCGACACCGAAATTGTGGATTTTTCCGATGTGGCCTTGTACGTGATGACCCCTGAGTATGGCGCGGCCACCCAGCTCGAGAAAATTGACATGCTGGACTACGCCGACGTGATTGCCCTCAACAAATTTGACAAGCGGGGGCGCAAGATGCGCTGCGGGATGTGAAGAAGCAGTACAAGCGCAACCATCGTTATGGGACACGGCCGAGGAAGCTCTGCCCGTCTTTGGCACGATGGCCAGCCAGTTCAACGACCCCGGTACCAATCGGCTCTATCGGGCGGTGATGGAGACGATTTGTGCCAAAACGGGGGCGGATTTGCACCCCAGATTGGCCCTGCCGAAGGGAATCGGAAAGATTTACATCATTCCGCCCCAACGCACCCGCTACCTGAGCGAAATTAGCGAGGCGATCCGGCAGTATAACGCGTGGGGCAAGGAGCAGGCTGAGGTGGCGCAACAGTGGCAGGCGTTGCGGGAAAGCATCGCCGCGCTGGAAAAGAGTGATTTGGCGGATAAGGGGCGCATCATTAAGGAGATTGAGCAAGTGGCGGCGCAAGTGGCGTTGGCGCTGGACAAGAATAATCAGGCGTTTTTGGAGGAGTGGGACGCCAAGGTGGCCAAGTACGCGGCCGAGGAGTTCATTTATCAGGTACGCGGGCGGGAAATCCGCTTGCCCATCGCGTCGAAACCCTGTCCACAACCACATCAACCGCGTCAGCCTGCCCCACTACCGCAGTTGGGGGGATATTTTGGAGTGGCAACTGCAAGAAAACGTCCCCGGCGAGTTCCCCTACACGGCGGGCGTGTTCCCCTTCAAGCGGCAAAACGAAGACCCGACGCGCATGTTTGCGGGCGAAGGCGGCCCTGAACGGACCAACAAACGGTTCCATTATGTGTCGCACGGCCAACCCGCCAAACGGCTCTCGACGGCGTTCGATTCGGTGACGCTGTACGGCAACGACCCCGCCTATCGGCCCGATATTTACGGCAAGGTGGGCAATTCGGGCGTTTCCGTGCCGACGCTGGACGATGCCAAAAAGCTGTACAGCGGCTTCAATTTGTGCGACCCGACGACCTCGGTTTCAATGACGATTAACGGCCCCGGCCTCGACGATTTTGGCCTTTTTTCTGAATGCGGCGATTGACCAGCAGTGCGAACTTTACATCGCAAACAGCAGGGTTGGAGGCGGGTGGAGAAGAAGCTAAAGAGATTTATGATGATAGGGGCTACCTCGCCCCCTCTACCAAGGCGACCTGCCCGAAGGCAACGATGGCCTGGGCCTGTTGCTGTTGGGGCTGACGGGCGACCAAGTGCTGGAACCCGACGTGTACGCCAAATCAAGGCAGCGCGCTTGAAACAGGTGCGCGGCACGGTGCAGGCGGACATCTTAAAAGAAGACCAAGCGCAAAATACGTGCATCTTCTCGACTGAATTTTCCCTGCGGCTGATGGGGGACGTGCAACAATACTTCATTGACCACGGCGTGCGGAACTTTTACTCTGTCTCGATTTCGGGCTACCACATGGCCGAGGCGGGGGCGAATCCCATCAGCCAATTGGCATGAAGCTGAAATACAAGGCGAGTGAGCGGTCGCAGATGTTGAAGTACCACATTCAGACGAGCGGCCGTTCGCTCCACGCCCAAGAGATTGGCTTTAACGACATCCGCACCACCTTGCAGGCGCTGTACGCCATTTACGACAACTGCAACAGCTTGCACACCAACGCCTACGACGAGGCCATCACCACCCCTACGGAGGAATCGGTGCGGCGGGCGATGGCGATTCAGTTGATTATCAATCGGGAGTTGGGGCTGGCTAAGAATGAAAATCCGTTGCAGGGGGCGTTTATCATTGAGGAGCTAACGGATTTGGTGGAGGAGGCGGTTTTGCTGGAGTTTGACCGCCTGACAGAGCGGGGCGGGGTGTTGGGGGCGATGGAGACGATGTATCAGCGGGGCAAAATTCAGGAGGAGTCGCTCTATTATGAGCAACTGAAGCACACCGGCGAGTTGCCGATTATTGGGGTGAATACGTTTTTGTCGGATGATGGCTCGCCGACGGTGACACCGGGGGAGGTGATTCGGGCGACGGAGGAGGAGAAGGGGGCGCAGATTGGGGCGTTGGCGGCGTTTCAGGGGCGGGGTGGGGAGGCGGCCGTGCGGGCGTTGGCGGGGTTGCAGGACACGGCCGTGCAGAACGGCAATCTCTTCGCGGCGTTGATGGAGGCGGTGAAGGTGTGTTCGTTGGGGCAGGTGACGGGGGCGTTGTTTGCGGTGGGGGCAGTATCAGCGGAATATATGAGGGCACGCCGAGGGAGGGAGTCATTCAATCAATTTTTGTATTGACATTGTCAAATATTTTTGTCAAAAATCCAACGGAAAATGGATACCTATTACTATCTGCAAGAGAGGTTGATTATGGGATAGTGCCAAGGTGAGTTAAATTGGCACAAACATCCATTTTGAGACTGCCAGCGGGTGTTTTTCGACCCTTTTCTGGTGGTTCTTGATGATGAAATTACAGCGGCCGAAGAGCGGCACACCGTCATTGGCCTGACGACCCACTGCGCCTTTTGTATGGTGTATGCCTGGCGCGGTGAAGCTATCCGTCTTATTTCTGCCCGTATAGCTACCAGCCATGAAAGGAAAATCTATGAACACGACACAGCTTAAACAACGGCTTGACAAAGACCGCCCGACGGTGATGGTTAGTATTCGAATGCCTGAAGATGTGGTGGAAGATTTGAAGCAGGTGGCTCCCCTGCTGGGCTTTACGGGGTATCAGCCGTTGATGCGGGCGTATATTGGGCAAGGGTTGCGGGCGGATTTGGCGCGGTTGGCGGAGGAGGGCAAGGTGGCGAAGTTGGTGGCGAGTTTGCGCCAGCAGGGGGTGGACGAGGGAGTGTTGGCACGGCCGTGGCCTCGGCCACGGCCGTCTATGAGGCTTGAGGTTGGCTAAAGATATAGCCCCAACGCGAGAATTTCCCCGCCACCTACCCCACAAAAGGCCGTTTATTTGGTAAAATAAAATCATACCTCCGTTGAGAGGCCGTGTCAGTCGCATAGACTGACACGGCCTCTCTCCTTTCCCTCTCTCCCCACGCATGAAAATCGAAATCCACAACTTCGTCCAACTCGAACAACTCAAGTTAGAATTGTCCGAGTTGCACGGCCGCTTGCAAGAAGCACAACACCTCCGCCTGACCACCGAAAATCAATACCAAATCAGCCGCGCCGTCGTTATTTTGTGCGTTCCCCTCGCCCTCATCAGCGAAGTAGCTCCCCTTGGGATGCTCATCGCTCTGTTCACAGCCGCCCTCGCCTTCCGCACCTATCGCCTCTTAGGCGAACTCTCGGCCGACCTTGAGAAAATCAGCACGGCCGTGCAAGCCAAACAAGCCCAAATTCGTGCCGCCTTGGCTCAGTTGGAACAAGGCGCGGCGTATTGAGAGGGGGAGAGGGAGGGAGTAAGAGAGAAAGGGAGGGGGAGCCAATAACCAATAACCAATAACCAGTAACGAGTACCCATGACCCGCCTCCACAAACTCCAAGAACTTTTGCGCCAACAGAAATATGATTTTGCCGCCATTCAGCCAGGCCAAACCTGCTCTACCTGACGGGCATCCACAGCCACCTGAGCGAACGGCCGCTTGTCCTCCTCATCCCCGCCAGCGGCGAGCCGGCCGTGGTCATCCCCATTCTCGAATCGCCCAAGGCGGAAGCGGCAGGCATTTCGGCCGAGCGCATCTTTGGCTGGGGAGATGGCGAAGGGTTTGCAGGGAGCGTTCCACCGCGCCAGCCATGCACTGGGATTAGCAGGCAAAACGGTGGCTGTCGAAACGCTCTACATGCGCGTTCTCGAGCTAGAAATGTTGCAGGAGGCGGCTCCCAACGTCAAAACAGCTCATGTGGATGGGTTGCTGAACAACCTGCGCCTCGTCAAAGATGAGGCGGAATTGGCCCACATGGAGCGGGCGGTGGCCGCGGCCGAGGCGGCCATGCACGCCCTCTTGCCCCAAATTAAGGTGGGGCAAACTGAGAAATATATCGCGGGGTTGCTCTCCCAAGAACTGCTCAACGCGGGGTCAGAGGCGATGCCTTTTGGGCCGATTGTGTCGAGTGGCCCCAACGCCGCCTCCCCCCACGCCGTGCCCACCGACCGCCCCATTCAGGCGGGTGAGTTGCTGATTATTGATTGGGGGGCGGTGGTGGCGGATTATCCCTCTGATTTGACGCGCACGTTTGCCGTGGGCGAGGTTTCGGCCGAGTTGCGCCAGCTTTACGAGGCGGTGGCGGCGGCGAACGAGGCGGGCAAAGCGGCCAGCAAGCCCGGCGCAACCTGTAGCGCGGTAGATGAGGCGGCGCGGGGGGTGATTACGGCCGCTGGCTACGGCGATTACTTTATCCACCGCACAGGCCACGGCCTTGGCCTCGAAGTGCATGAGGCTCCTTCGATGATGACGGGCAACCAACAGAAATTGGTGGAGGGGATGGTCTTCACCGTTGAGCCGGGTATTTACATTCCCAATCTGGGGGGGGCGCGGGTGGAAGATGATGTGGTGGTGACGGCCGCTGGCCACCGCTCCCTCTCGTCGTTCCGCGTGAGTTAATCGTTGTTGGTTAGGTGTTAGTATTCGTTATAAGTTAGTTTTAGGCAAAAATAGAGTTAAAACAACCCCAAACCCCCTTTGTTCCTACGCGGGGGTTATTGGTTTTCGTTAATAACGAGGGGTATTGAACCAGTAACGAATAACTTCTACCGCCGACGGCCGAAGAGGATGTAGGCGTAATACAGCACGGTCATCAACGCTTGAATGGCGGCGGCGACGTAAGTCCACGCGGCCGAATCCAGCACTTTGTTCACGCCGACCATCTCATCGGCGTATAAAACGCCGTGGCTTTGGAGCAATTGCTTGGCGCGTTTGGTGGCATCAAACTCCACGGGCAGGGTGACAAGGGCGAAGACGGCCGTCAGCGCGAACAGCCCCAACCCCAACACCGCCACCATAAACCCAATTTCCGACCCCGTAAACGAGTTCAGAATCAGCCCACCAAAGAGCATCCATGTGCCGAGGCTACTGCCAAAGCGGGTGGCGGGAACCAGTGCCGAGCGGACGACGAGAGGGGTGTAGCTCTTGGCATCTTGCAAGGCATGGCCCATTTCGTGGGCGGCAATGCCTGCGGCGGCTACGCTGGGGGTGTTGTACACCATCGGGGCTAAGGCGCAAGGTTTTGTCGCGGGGTCGTAGTGGTCGCTTAGGAAGCCTTGCGTCTGTTCCACTTTGACATGGTATAACCCTTCCGCATCCAGCATGGCGCGGGCTACTTGTGCCCCTGTCCAGTTGCGGGTGGTGCGGACTTTGGAATATTTGTTGAAGTTGCTTTTGACGCGGTATTGCGCCCATAGCCCGAGCAAGAAGGCGGGCATGACGAACAGAAGGTAGAGGGGGTCAAAATAGAACACAGGGTGTCACTCCTTGAAAGGGTTTCTGGTTGGTTGGTAGGTACATTTGAGTAGGGATGCTCATGGAAAGCATTTCAAGTCTTTACGATACTCTGCCCCAACTATTTGGTCAATATATTATATGGAAGGACAAATGTGATTCTAAAATATGGACACGGCCGATTGATGTCAATATAAAAACCTGTTACATGACCGCTATCCGCACCTGCGAGGCGCACGGCCGCGTTACAACCAATCTGTGAAATTGGTTAAACTACCCAATCGAAAACCTATTTCCCCATGCACCAGTCCCTCTTCTACACCCCCCAGCCCCACGAAGCCGAACTACGCGGCCGACTTCTCACCCACATCAGCCGGGGCACGGCCGCCACGGCCGCCCTCTACCTCGCCCTCGGCTGGCTCCCCCCCCTGCGCCCCAACCTCCACCTCTACCCGTGGGACGGCATCTTCATCCTCACCCTTGCCCTCCTGTGCGCCTTCGCCGCCCGCCGCTACCAACCCAGCTTTGCCGCCAGTTGGCTCGTGGCCAGCATCTCCATCTTGGCCACCTATGAAATGCAGTATTACGGCGTGCGCCACCCCATCACCGCCCTTTATTTAGTTAGCATCGTCGTGGCGGGCATGTTGATTGGCGGCTGGTTTTTGCGTTTGTGGGCGGGAATGGGCATCTTCTTCGTCATTTTGTGGAGCGTGGGCGAAGTGAACGGCCGTGCCTTGCCCACGGCCGCCTATCCCCTGCAAACGGCCGAAGAAGCCATCTTGTGGATTGCCCTGTGGAGTTCCGCCCTCGTCATTGTCGGGTGGCTGGTGTGGCTCTTTGCCCGCCATTTAGAAGAGGCGGTGCTGGAGGCAGTGACCCACCAGAACAATATCTTGGCCGAACGAAGCCGAATGGCGCGGGAGATACACGATACTTTGGCACAGGGGTTCACGGGCATCGTTATCCAGCTTGAAGCGGCCGAAGATGGCTTGCAAGAAAACGACCCCGAAGCGGCCGTGGCTCATCTCGGCCGTGCCCGCGCCCTTGCCCGCACCAGCTTGGCCGAAGCCCGCCGCTCGGTGTGGGCCTTGCGCCCCGAAGTGCTGGAAGAGCGGGATTTGCCCACCGCCCTGCGCCTCTTGGCCGAGCAGATGGGGGCGCAAACGGCCGTTGCCTTTCAGTTGGAGGGCACCCCACGGCCGTTGCCACCCGCTGTGGAAGATGCTTTGCTCCGCATTGGGCAAGAAAGCGTCACCAACGCCATCCGCCACGCCAAGGCCACGGCCGTCACTATCGCCTTGGCTTACCAGCCAGCGGCCGTGCAACTGCGTGTGGTTGATAACGGCCGAGGTTTTGACCCCGCCCAGACCCCATCTAGCAATGGGCAGGGCGGTTTTGGCCTGACCAGTATGCGCGAACGCGCCACAAACATCGGCGGCCAACTCACCATCGCCAGCCAACCGCACAACGGCACAACGATTACGCTCAACTGGCAATGAACAATGAACAAATAAGGCCATGAACTTGTGAGCCAATAACCAATAACGAGTAACGAATAACCCATGCCTGACCCAATCAACATTTTACTGGTAGACGACCACCCCATTGTGCGGGAAGGGTTGGCCGCGCTGATAGAGCGGCGGGGGGAGATGCGCGTCGTGGCGGAGGCGGCCGAGGGGGAAACGGCCGTCGCGCTGTATGCCCAGCACCAGCCCGATGTGGTGCTGATAGATTTGCGGATGCCCGGCATGGGGGGCGTGGCGGCCATCACGGCCGTGCGCCAGCAATTCCCCACCGCCCGCTTCATCATCCTGACAACCTATGACGGCGACGAGGACATTTACCGTGGCTTGCAAGCAGGGGCGATGGCCTACTTGCTCAAAGACACCCCGCGCCAAGAGTTACTCGACACCATTCGCGCTGTCTATGCGGGGCAGAAGCGCATCCCCCCCGAGGTGGCGGCCAAACTGACCGAGCGCATGCTCGGCCCCGCCCTGACCGAGCGGGAGCAAGCTGTGTTGGATTTGATTGTGCGCGGCCGAAGCAACAAGGAAATCGGGCAAGAACTATCTATCACCGAGGGCACGGTGAAGGCGCATGTCAACAATGTGCTGGGCAAGTTGGGGGTGAGCGACCGCACCCAAGCGGTGACGGAAGCGTTGCGGCGCGGGTTGGCGCATTTGTGAGGGGGTTAGACCTTGCAGGTCTTGGCGACTTGCTCGGTCTGGGGGAGTCTATAACCAAAGTTATAGAGACAAACACAACCAGCGGGGGAGGGATGGAGCGGCCGTTTCACCTATGATTAAGTCAACTTAATTAACCAACCCGCGCAGGCACTAAAGACCTGCACGGTCTAAACATAGGAGAAAACTGATGAAACAAAACAACATTGAAAGCAAATATATTGGCCAAGGCATGGGTATTGGCATTGCCATCGGCGCACTGATCGCCCTCATCGTCAACATCACCACAGGCGACGATTCGGTGTGGAGCTACATGATTCCGATTGGGGCGAGCATGGGCGTGCCTATTGGCCTTGGGCTGAATGAGCGGCACAAGAAAAAGCAATTAGGGGAATAATTGGCCTCAATTAGATAAAAGAGAACTTGGGTAAGACGGGAGGGGTGGCTTTTTTTGGCATTATGGGGGAACATGGTTCTGTTCTCGGCCGTGCCCATTTGCCGCTCGGGAGTCAATCACATTATCAAGTACCCCGTTAACTATCCAATCTAATGGATATGCTTTCTCCGTTTAAATAAAATGACTAAGCATATTTGCTTACTCGTTGCTAAGAGCCGTTTACTCGTTCCTTCGAGCCGTTTACTCGTTCCTAAGAGCCGTTCACTCGTTCCTTAGAGCCGTTTACTCATTCCTAAAGCCGTTCACCCGTTCCTAAGAGCCGTTCACTCGTTCCTTAGAGTCGTTTACTCGTTCCTTAAAGCCGTTCGCTCGTTCCTAAGAGCCGTTTGCTCGTTCCTTAAAGCCGTTCGCTCGTTCCTTAAAGCCGTTTAGCCATTTTTCTTGCTCTTTAACCAATCGGCCGCCTAGTTCCAACAAAAAACGGGTGTCGTGGCGCAACTAATTGCGCCACGACACCCGCTTTGTCTTAACGGAGAGGGAATCTATCTATTACCCCCAAGTTTACGTTTGTGCTGAATCACCTCAGCCCTCTCCCCGGAGGGAGGGGCCCCCCCCCCTCTCCCTGGGGAGGGGGTTAGGGGAGGGCTGTTTCCAGAACTAGGCCAAGAGGTGGGCAATAGACGGAGATGAATCCTATCTAAAAGTCGTCTACGTTGAGCAATGGCTCTTTGATGCCATCGGGGTCGTCCACATTGTTCCAGTCAAAGTTGGCCGCATTGATGAGGGCGCTTTTGACTTGGGCGGGGGTGGCATTGGGGTTTTGGGAGAGGTAGAGCGCGGCCGCGCCCGCCACATGGGGGGAAGCCATCGAAGTACCCGAAATAGTGTTATAGCCACTGCCTTTCCATGTGGAAAGAATACACACACCGGGGGCAATCATGTCTACATCGGCCCCGAAATTGCTGAAGCTGGCAAATGTATCGTCTACATCGGCACGGCAAGTGGAAGCGCCTAAACCACCTGCTTGGCCATCAAAGTCGGCCAAGGCCGAGACGGTAATGACTTCGGCATAGGTGGCGGGGCGGAAGTTGCTGGAGTTGGCGGCCGAATTCCCGGCCGCAACCACATAGGTCACACCCGCATTGACCGAGTTACAAATGGCATTGTGGTACGCATCCGTGCCACCGCAGTTGCTGTCCGTGCCACTGCCGCCCAAACTCATGTTGGCCACTTCGATGGTTCCTGCGTTGGCTGTGACCCAATCCACCCCACAAATAATGGTGGAGGTTGTGCCCGAACCATTGTTATCCAACACACGCACAGCCCAGAGGCGTGCGCCGGGAGCAACCCCAACAACACCGTTGCCATCATCTTTGGCGGCAACAGTCCCTGCTACGTGGGTTCCGTGGCCGTTGCCATCTTCAATGGTGCTCTTGCCTTTAACGCAATTCTTGCCACCGACTACGTTTAAATCGGGATGATTGGTCTGAATACCTGTGTCTATGATGGCCACATCCACATCCACACTGCCTGCACCGTCACCCGAATTGGTACTGCTCAGGCCGCCATCAATACGCATAATGCCTGTGGGGATGGTTTGGGCTTGAATGGTCATGACGCGGTCAGCATCAATGAAAAGGACGCGGGGGTCTTGCATCAATTTTTCCAGCCGGGCATCGGGGATGCGGGCGGCGAAGCCGTTGAGGGCGTGGCTGTAGACTTGGGCGACAGTCAGGCCATGTTCACGGGCCATGTCATTAGCGGCCGAAAGTGAGTTGGTTCCCGGAGCGAGGACGACGATGTAGTGGCCGGGGATGGCATCGCCATTGGCCAAGGCGGGCTGACGGGTTTGGGGTGCGAAGAAGAGGGCCAGTAAAAGGACGGCCGTGAAGGCCAGAACAAACTTCGTCTTGTGAATGGTAGACATGTGCAAAATCCTTTCCTTTCGATTCTAGTTTAGGGGAGCGATACAAGGTGAAGCTGTGCGTGGGGATTCATTGTTAAAGAGAGTGCCTTTGGCAGAGCTTCTGGCGAAACGGGGAACGGGAGAGCGGCCAGAAAGTGGCTGGGACACAGGGGATGGATGGGTGGGGTTTGTGTTTAGGGAGCGCGAAACACCTCCTGCGGGTAGAACGCAACAACCACAACGCCGAGACCAAGGTGGCTGAAGCCCAAACGGCCGTGAACGGCTGTTTGGGTTGCGTTATGCGGTTGCTGGAACTACAAAATGGATGGTTTTTATAGTACTTCCGCACTATATGTCAGCTATAACGCACGGCCGCGAACGGCGTTACAAGCAATTTTCAAATTGTGTCCAAATTGGTTGGTTGGGCTGTGGCTCCCTCTGGCAGGCTCGCCTATTTCCCTAGCAAGGCGGCCAGTTCGGCCGCGTTGAGAAACCCCTCGGCCGCGCCGCGTGTGCCGATTTTCCACGAGGCGAAGGCGACGGCCGCTGACATGGCTTGCCACGGGTCGTTGTGCTGGGTGTAGCCGTGTAAGAAGGCGGAGAACAACGCATCCCCCGCGCCGATGGTGCTGACAATGGGGCGGGTGGTGACGGCCGCAAAACGGCGCAGTCCCTCCCCCCGCACGGCCAACAGTGCCCCATCGCCCCCCATGCCAATGCCCACGATGCGGGCGGGATAGGTGCCCAAGACCGCTTCCGCCCATTCCTCGGGTGAGCAAGGCAATTGCTCGTGGCTTTGGAAGAGAATGTCGGCCGAGGCCATAAAATCGCGGTTATATTCGTCGTGTAAATTCTGAATGGCTTGCACATCGGTGGCAATGGGCAGGCCAGCGGCGCGGGCGAGGGGGAGCAGGAAGCGGTTGAAGTTAACCGTACTGATTATGGCCATGTGGCAACCGGCAAGGGCGGCCGTGAACTCGGCCTCGGGATAGCGGCTCTCTTGGATTTCTTTGAGGTCAAGATGGATTTGGCGGCGGCCGTTCTCATCGTAGAGAATGACGGAGCGGGGGAGTTGGGCGAGGTGGGGGAGGAGATAACGGCCGTCTAGGCCATCGGCTTGGAGGGCGTGGGCGGCCAATTGGCTGAGCGGGTCACGGCCGAGCAAACCCACCAAGCGCACCTCGCGGCCGAGGGTGTGCAACGCCTTGCCCACGTTGGTAGCCACCCCTGAAACTGTATCCCCCACACCGCCAAAATTGTAGGTGACAGGAAAATAATCGAGCGGGAATTGCTCGATTTTAAGGGTTGTTTCGATGTTGATAAGGCCAGAGATGAGGAACATGAGGGGCAGGGGGGCAGGGGAGTAAGAGACTCAGCACTCAGCACTCACTTTACCACAAGGGGGAGGTAGATAAAATCGTTTTCGATGGGGGGGAGGGGAACGGCCGTTTCGGCCAGTATCAAATCTTTGTTGAAGAGGTCGTAGTAGGCGAGGAGGATGCGGCCGTCTACGACTGCGGCTTGCAGGCCAAAGCCCACGCTGATAAAGCCCCCCCCACGATTTCCATCATCTACCACAATACATTGCCATGTGTTATCGCCACCACAGTTGCCTGTGCCTGCGGGGACTTCATAGGCCATTTTGACCACAGCGTTAAAGGGTTGGTCGTTGAAATCTTGGTAAAAGAGGAGCAATTTATTCTCGTACACCACCAAATCCATCCCTACGGGCCATTCCAAGGGGGAGGTGTTAATCGGCCGTGGAGCGGCGCCAACATTTTGCCATCCCGTGCAACTTGTTAGGTCAATCTTGCAGATGGTAATAGCTCCCCATTCGTAGTTGTACCATGCCACGGTGCTTTTGAGGGTACAGTTGGAGGGTAGTAGGCATTTGGATTGGTAGAAGGCAATGCCCGTATAGCTGGAGCCATCGGGGCCGATGGTGTTGAGTAAATCTTGCAAGTGGGTGCATTGCCATGCGCCATTGGCACAATTGCCGCCGATATTGCCCGGTCGTTGGCTGGCATAATACAAATCGTCGTATTCATCAATAAGCACGGCCGAGGGCGTGCCCAACAAATTGGCATCTATGGCCAAGGCACTTACATTGGCTCCGTGGAGCATCGGACAACCACCACCGGGGCAAGGCACAGTCGTGCTAAGGCTGACATTGGTGTTCGTCTCAAATAGAAACGTGGGGCTGTCGTTTAGGTTGTATTGCAATTGGTTGAAGTAGCCTTGTGTGCCGAGAGCTGTTTGGCTGGTGGTTTGGCTATCAAAATAGTGGTTTGTGTGGGTGGCACTGTTGTGGTAGAGCACGCCATAAGAACCATCGGAGCGGAAGGCGAGGGCGGGAAAACGGCCGATAGATACGCCTTCTACAGTCGGTTGCAAGATGGTGCAATTCCACGTATTGGCGGAGCCACAGTTGCCTGTGCCTTCGGCCGTGCGGGCGGCCAGCTTCAGCCCTTGTTCGACACTGTAGTAAGCAATATGGGGGATGTTTGTGCCGGGTTGCACGGCCAGTGAGAGGTGGCTCCCCACATCGCCCGCACTGTCGAGGGTGGTAAATTCCCATTCGTAGGGCGGGTCGGTGGGAGCGGCCGTAATCGTGGGCGTGTGGGCCACGGCCAGCCACAGACCCAAGAGAGAGAGGAGGGTGAAGTGCCACACAAAGTAAGCTGGTTTCATGGTTTCCGTGGGGTAAACCTTGCAAATCTGGGAGATGTGTATGGTTTGGGGGGAGGGTTAGCGGACGACAAGGGGGAGATAGATGCGTGAGGGGGGTAACTCCGCTTCGGCAATGATTAGGTCGCGGTTGCTCATATCATAATAGGCGAGGAGGATACGGCCGTCGGGCAATACCTCTGCCTGCAAGCCAAAACCCACACTGACAAAGCCGCCCCCCCGTGAGCCATCATCCACCACCACACAGTACCATTCGTTGTTGATCCCACATGTGCCTGTGCCCGGCACATCTGCTTTATACGCCATCATTACTTTGGCCACTAATGGGTTTTGGAAATTTTGGTAAAAGACGATTAACCGCCCTTCATGGAGTACCACATCAATTCCCATTGGCCAGTAGTTTTCTAAACTGCCCTGCCATCCCTTGGGGGACCACCCGACACTGATATCTAAAGTGGAACAACGCCAATCATAATTCAGGTTAATCGGGTCGCCCGCAAAGCAGGGGTTATTTGTATTGGGTATTTTTTCGGCCAACCGCAAGGCTCCATATTGAATGGAATAGGAAAAAATCGAGGTGGGAATATCGCACGATATACCAAAGATGCATTTGCTCTGGTATAGAGCGAGGCCAATATCCGTTTGGGTTGGTTCATAGGGATTAGAGCCAACCGTATTGACCAATGTGCATTGCCATGTGCCATTGTGGCAATTCCCCCCTGTCTTTGGTTCGGCATGAAAAATGGAGGGGTAAAAGCCAGTGCCATAGCCAGTATAGGCTACGGCAGGACGGCCGACAGCGTTTTGGCTGGTGGCTATCTTGGTCGTGTACATGTTATCGTGCCAAAGCAGGGCTGGTGAGCCAAAGTAACGTAGCTCACTCTCGTTAATCGTCTCTTCGGCGCTTTGATGAGACCAAATGTGGGATTGGTCTTGGTTGTCGTACACCAAGGCATTGTGCATGCCATTGAACCTATCGGGGGGGAAAGTAGGCGTGGTAAGAATCGTTAGGTTGGCGGCCGTTTGGTAAACACTCACGCGATTGATGCCAGATAATCTTTGATAGACGACACCATACTCCCCATTGGAATTAAAGGCTAAGGCAGGATACCGCCCTGCCCATTCTGTGGAGCTGTGGGGAGCCAACAGGGTGCAGTTCCAACTGTTTTGGGGGCCACAATTGCCGTTGCCTGTGCGGGCGGCCAGTTTTAGCCCGCTTTCAATGCTGTAATAAGCGATGTGGGGGATACCTGTGGTGGGTTGCACGGCCATCGAGATAAAGGTTCCAGCATCGCCCACACCATCGAGGGTGTTGAATTCCCATATGAGGCCAAGGGGTGGCTCGTCGGGGAGGGGAGCGGCCGTTTCCCCCTGCACAGGAACAACCAGCCCCAATATTAATGTCAAAAAGAAAGGGGAAAAAAGAAGAAGTTTACGGTTCATAGTACGATCACCCCCCCAACCAGCAAGGTCTGCCAAACCTTGCTGGTTGGAGGCTTAGACATTCATCTGTTAGCGCCCGATAAAGGGTAGGTAAGCCCGTATCGTTTTTAAGAGATGCGGGGGATTGTTGCGCACATCGCCAATCGAGAGGGAGACGGGGATGGTAATCGTCTTGGATTGGCCATTGCCATCGGTGTAGGCAAAGGTGACATCGGCCGTGTAATTTCTATCCGCCTCTAGCCCGCTGGGATTGGCCACAAAGGTGACAGTGGTATCAGCCGAACCGCTGTATTGGTTCAGCGTCAGCCACTCTGCATTCTCACTGGCCGTCCATGTTAGGTTGCCAATGCCGATGTTGACCAGATGGACAACCGTCGCTTGCAACGCTTCCTCGCCAGCGGCCACATGCCAACCCACTTGGTTGGGGCCAACTTGCAAATCGGCCACAGGCAATTGCCAATTATCTTCGACAATGACGGTAATGGTCGTGCTGGCGGATACGCCTTTGCTGTTGGTGGCGGTCAGGGTAATTTCATTCAACCCGACAGGCAAATCGTCTATGGCTAAGACTGCACCCGTGCCCAAGGGGCCATCTTGGTTGCTCCATGCCAAATTATCAGCCGCGACGGTGCCATCTTGCAAGTCCATTGCCTCGCCCATGAAGTTGATGAGCTGGCCCCAACTGACCACCGCCCCATCGCCGGGGTTGTGGATGGCGGGTGTGGGGGGTTTGTTGGCCAAGGTGAAGGGGGCGGAATCGCTTTGGCCCATGTTGACCCCATCGCTGGCGATAACGCGGAAGATGGTGCTACCGCCGCCGAGGAAGTTGGTGTCTACGGCCGTGCTATTTCCGCTCACCCCCAGCACATAGGGGGAGAATGTGGTGCCGCCATCTTGGCTGAAGAAGATGTCGGCCGTCAACTCATCGCCATCGGCATCGGTGGCAGTCCAGTTAACACTAACAGTGCCTGTGACGGGGTTGGTTCCGGCCACCACGGCCACATTGCTGACCACGGGAACGTTGGCACTGACGGCCGCCTCGCCCCACACTGCTTCGGTGCCGATTTGCACAATTTGTATTTTGGCCGTGCCTGCCACAAACGGAACCGCTTGACCAAATGTCCACTGGGCATGGTCTTCGGGGTCGTTGGGGGTGAAGGGGTGGTTAGCCAACGTTTGGCCTTGGCTGTTTAGCAAGCGGATGGCGAATTCGCCTGCAACGAGGGGGGGCACCGTGTTAAAGCTGGTGCGTTCGATGACGGTGAGCTTGGCCACCCCTGTGTCGGGCAGGATTGAGCCGTAAATGGCGAGCATATCGGCCGAGGGGGCGGCGACACGGCCGTTGCTGGGTTTGCGTACCCCATCTACCCAGTCGGGGATGTCGTCGTATAAACCGTTGTAGGTGTAGTCGCTAATCCATTGGAAGCTACAATAGCCCATGAAGTCGCGCCACATAGAGCTGGCGAGGGGTTGGCGGGGCAAGCCGAGCAGGGAGTCGCCGAAATCGAAGCCCCATACAAGACCCAGTTCGGAGCCGTCGCCGTTGTAAGGGGCCAATGGCGCTGTCGGTGTAGGGGAAGTCGTCGTCATCGGCCGAGTGGTCACACTCATTGCCTTTGGAGGGGTGTTCACGGCCGATGGCGTGGGCGAATTCGTGCGCTGTGTACCAATCGGTATAGGAGCCATCGAAATCCCAACCAAAATCGCCTGAGCCAGTGGGGCCTGTGGCCGCCCCGCCGCCGCCCAAACCGCGGCCGAAACCGCCCCGGTCGGGCATCCAGCCATAATAGATGTAGGCGGTGCCATCGGCATCCTCATCGCGGTCTTGCCACGCGCGGAGGGTATCTAGCACAAAGGTGGAGGCACAAGAGACACGCTCGTTTGGCTTGTCAGGGTCGTTCGGGTCGCCAGGGTCAAAATCGGCGCAATAAGGGTCGGATTGGTTGAGTAAAGCCTCTAGGCGGTTAAAAAATACCCAGTGTACATTCGGCCGAAAACCTACGGAACTATCAGTGCCACCGCCCGGCGCACTGGCCAAGGGATAGGTGCGGCGGATATAGCTGAAGGTTTGGTCTATGTCTTCGATATGGCGCGGGAAATGGGTGGTGCCGCTCAGGGTAAAGTTGTAACCCAAGGCGTAGAACTCCGCCTCTAACCGCGCTGAAGCGATGGGGGTGAAGGTTGGGGAGAAAACGGTGTTGTCGTTGGGGTTGCTTTCCAAGGGGGTGTTGTAGGGGTTCACCACCGCCTTCAGGCGCAGGGGTGCGCCCGTTTGCACCCATGAAAGGGGCAACTCGAAGACAAAGCTGTTGTCTAGCAAAATGGGAAGCGTGAGGCTGTGAATGGTGTTGTGGGTTCCCCCTGTGCTGTTCATGGGAACCAGCGGTTCGCCAATGGGTTGCAGGGTGTTGGGGTCAATGCGGTAGAGCCATGCCGTGACACCGTATACCTCGGCGCCTTGGCCCATGGCGAAGACGCGCACAAAGGTGCGTCGGCCGCCGATAAGGGAGACAGTGTTTGTGCTGGTCTGAATCCCTTGGGTGACTTCCATGCGGTTGATGATGATGTTGGTTTGGGGCAAGGCGGCGGCATCTTTGGCCAATTTGCGAATCGTCCCATCCTCTTGCCAGTAGAGATAATCGTCCCCTTGTTGCAAAGTGCCGACATTGAGGCCGCTGAAGGGCGAAACTCTGGTGTAGAGGGGCGCGGCCGTGCCCCCCACTGCTGGTAGGCGGAACAATACTTGGGTGTACTCAAAGAGGCATTGCGGGCAGGGCAGATTGGCACGGCTTTCGAGGAAATAGACATTGAAGCTATCGGCCTCCATGCTGTAAATGTTGGGCGAATCGGGGCTGGCACTGGTGTAGAAGGGAGTACCCGTCGTGCCACTGACTTTGTTGTAGCGCACAACTTCATCCCCCGTGCGATATACACGTAGAAGGTGGTGCTGGCAAAGCTGGTGGCTCCCGTGGCAATGGAAGCGGCATCCCAACCTGTGTTGGTGATGTATTCGGCTTGCCACAATTCGCCTGAAAAGAGCCAAAAGGCGTAGTCGTCATCGGCTTTGAGTTGGGTGGGGTAACCCACAATACCCAAATGGGGCACGGCCGCCAGTGTGGTTTTATCTATGCGGTGCAGGCGCGAGGAGACGACACTGGTAGAAATGATGGCATAGACATAGTCATCGGTAATGGCCAATAGCACTTGGTTGCTGTTGTGGGTGCTTTTAATGGCCGAACTAACCAATTCTGGCTCATCATTGGCATTGGCTTGGGTGGATTGGCGCACCAGCCCTGTGTCATCCGCCCAATACACATAGTCGTCGTCGCCCACCAAGTTGGAGTGGATTTTGTAGGGGTTGCATTCGGCGGGCGGCCGTGGGTCGTTCTTTTCCAGCAAAACGCGAATATCGCCACCTGAGGTAAACATGCGGCTGATGAGTTCAGGGTCTTCGGGAGCGGCCGTGAGGGCTTGTCTTTCTGCTGTTAAATTCGGGCCACCTTGGCAATTCGAGTTGGTGTGCCACAATAAACGGGGGTAAGCGACGGTGTAGCTGGAGACACCTTCCTCCACCATCACGGTGGGGGTTTCATTGGGTATATGGGTTTCAAGAATTTCATGGGGTGTCTCGATTTCAGCATTGCTTTGGCTTACTGAAAGGAGAAGGGGCAACAAGAAACAAAGGAGAAAGAGGGATATTCTCAGCGAGGATAGACGGTGAATCATGAGGATCTTACCTTGGGAATGGTGTTGACTAAGTGGTGTAACTTCGTAGAGGGGTTTCGGGGGAAGGTTTTTTATTTAAAAGGGTCTTGACCACCGAATAGTTACAAAGTGGTAATGAGGAATAAGGGTGGCTTTGATGTTGATAGGTGATGGGGACTGGCCTTGTCCCCCTTCAGGGATAAATAGACTTGCTCTCAAAACGGGAATACAAGGGCGCGCCCCTAAGACACCAAAATTTCAACAAGCCACAAAACCTAAGATACTGGTTTGCTTGTTGACTATGGTGATATTTGTTGACAACCCCTGCTTTTCCCCAAATTGGGTGTGCCAACACGGCCGTCCATCTATTTGCTTTTGGTTGTGGAAGTGTGGAAGTGGCCCGTCTGCTCCCTAACGGCCGTCTATTTTAGTTTATAGCGGCATCGTTCACGGTTCTGGAGAAAGCATCTTTACAAATTTTGACTGGGGAGAAGGGACTTGGGACGCTTGTAACCTCCCGTCCCTTGTCCCCGTCACCCGTCCGAAATTGCAAAGATGGCTTGAACCATGCCCATTGGGGATTAGCCCAACACACCCTAACTAAGAACTGCTAGGGAACTACCAGCGCAAATCATAGACGCAATGGTCATCCCCTTGTAAACGAGAGGGGTATGGTTCTCGATACACCGTAATCTCTGTGGTGGGGGGCAAAAAGCGGTGGGCGAATCCATAGAGCAACCCATATTCATAATCACTGGGATAAGGGGTGTACGCTTTAACATGAATATGGGTTTGGCTGATAAATTTCACAACATATTGCCCCACATTTCCTTGATGCACCGAGCGATAAAGTGTGTTGAAATTCTGGAACATATCTTCCAATGTTTGGATATGGGGCGGTAAATCAATCACATTCGGAATGGTTTGCCCAAGGGCAATTAACCCCATAAAGTGACCTTCGCGCCTGCGTAAACTCTGCATAATGTTCAAGTACGTTTGCAGGTCGGCCCACGCTGTGGGGTGGGGGTAATAATTATGTTGGCGTTGGTAATAATCCGCATCAAAACCGAGACGCTGGCTGGCCAATACAAGGGCTTGGGCACTAGAGCCAAGTACTTTGGCACGAAGGTCGAAATTATTTTGGTTCATGGGGGCGTAAATGGTTGGTTTTGTGGTTGTGGGGCAGAGAGGTGGCTCACTACTTTCCCTCACCCCTGCCCTTCTCCCACGGGGAGAGGGGCAGGAGGTGAGGGCGGTTTTGTCTCGAGAGGTTGTAAGGTAATTTTGTCGAACTACTTACTATTCTCTACTCACTATTAGCGCACGATAAGGGGCAGGTAAATGGCATGGAGTTGCATTTCAACCGCGCCAATGTCGCAGGCGGCGCGTTGCGGCCGTGCCACTCCCCGCTGGTCAGTGGCGGCACATAGCGCCCCACCTGCATCTAGTGCGGGGCTATCGGCCGTTAAGGCATGGGTCAGCGTTGGCCCCCCGTTGTTGGCCAAGGGGAACAAGCCGGGGTTGCTCACCCCCGTTTGGTCCCCCATCGCATTAAACTCTTGGGTCAAATCCACCTGCCCCGCCACCACACCAATGATGTTGTAGCCAAGGCTGATAAACCGCTGTTGCGAATTTCCCGCACGCACATCATCCTGTACATTGCCCGCAATCAAGCTATGTGCCATACGAGTACAGTCGATCATGCCCATTGAGTGAATACAGGCCACTTCCCCATTCTGGGCTTCGTTTTGGGTAATGGTCAGGTGTGTGAGGTATCCACAGCCAATGGTGTATAACCCCCTCCCCGATATCTCCTGTGGCATAATTGTCGCTAACCGTGCTATTTTGGATTTCAAAAGGGGGTCTTGGCAGTTTGAGCGGAAAGAGAAAACCCCATGACATAGGCGATGTTGGCCACTGTGCGGCGAACAAACCTCCCCCAGGCGATTCTTCCGCGCGTTGGCGATGAGGGTAGGCGATAGTCCGCATGGTGAATAATGCCGCCGCAGTCGATATCACGGAATCTGTTCCGGTCTTCAACTGTTGTTGCCTCCCCATCTCCTTGCGGCGGTGTTGCTCACCATATCTGGCTATAGCTTAATTCGATGTAGCCTATACCATAAATTCCGCCCCCAGTCACGGCCTGATTATCGCCACTGAGGACATCCTGGATGATAGAGTTTCCCCATAATAATGCCACCCCCCCCCATCAGGTTTGTATTCTATTATCCACAATGGTGCTGCTGTGTCATACTGATAAGAAGACTCTCATTGCCCTGAATTAGAAATATCCCCCACAGCAACCAACATTACCTGAACCCATATTTGCTTAGTAAATGAGGTCTAGGGTAACCGTTACAAGGCTAGAATCGTTGTATAGACCTGCCCCATAGGTGGCCGTTTGTAATTGGTTCGTAGGGAAATGTGCTGTGGGTAATATCTACAAACTCTCTTTGAGATACAAACCAGAACCTGATAGGCGCCATTGCCTGTAAACGTTGTTTCGTGGAGCGTGAGAGTACTGTCTGACACGATGGCCATCCCCCCACCGAGGCTGTCTGTGGTGTGGCTGAGGGTGTTGCTGAGGAGCTGAGTTTGGCTAATGACCACGGCCGCGCCCGTTCCATACACCCCTGCGCCGTATAACTCGGCCGAATTTTCCGCCACCACGCTCTCGTACACAGTCAATGTCCCCCCCACTTGGTAAATACCCGCCCCCGCCACTTGGGCCACGTTCTCTTCAAGCGTGGTATCCACCACCACCAACACCCCCTCATTGTTAAAAATGCCGCTCCCATAATTGGCCGCATTTTGGCGCAGGGTGCTATCTTTCACCGTCAGCACACCCCCCGCAGATTGGATGATGATGGCTCCGCCACATAAATCGGACACATCCCCACAATCGTCCGTTTGCACAGCGCCTTTCTCCAAAGTCAACCCTTCCAACACAATTTCGGCGTTGGCCACACTAAAAATACGGGTGGCATTGTTGCCACTAATAATAATGGGAAAGGCCGTGCGAATGGTGAGGGATTTATTGAGAACAATTTCGGAAGCCAAGGTGATGGTTTGGCCGTTTAGCTCGGCCGCAAACTCAATCACATCCCCGCTTGGGCATCCAAAACAGCTTGGCGCAGACTTCCAGCCCCACTGTTATCGGTATTGCTGACGGTGTGGGTATCGGCATAAACAGGGGTGGCAAGCGAGAACACACTCCACAATCCCAAGAGGGTCGTTAAAGGGATGATGAATAGGATGAAGAAGATGGATGGATAACGATTCATGGGGTTAACCTCTACTGATGGAAACGCACTGGGTGAAAATAAATAAACAAGGGTAACTATTCAGATAGAGACAAGAGATAGAGATAGTTGCGTATGAGAGTGGTCACACACTCACGGATGAAAAGTGAGTAGTGAGTAGTAGTGGGGAACTACTCACTATTCACTACTTACTATTTACTCGAGTAGAGGAATCCTTTACACAATAGAGGGGAACATGGTTGTTCCGCCGACTAAGGCTTCCTCTATCTCTACCCTCTATCTTGCCCCACCTGAAGGGAAACTTATCGTCTTAACAATTCGGGGTGTAACAGGTTTTGTTACACCCCGAGTAAGGTGAATGTAGTGGCGCAATCCATTGCGCCACTACGGGTGAAACTGGAGCCGCGTTACCGAATCATCATGGGTAGATACATGACATAGGCATGGACAGCGAAGGAGAGGGTGTTGGATGCTCCACCGCCAGGTTCGGGGTTGAGCACGCGGATGCCATAGACACCCCCCTCAGCCACATCGGCCGCCGTCAACGTCACACGCAATTCCGTCTCGCTGACAACCGTCGTCGGCCGATTAAACCCATTCCACTGCGCCTGTGCGTCCTCGAGGAAATTCACCCCATACACCGTCACCACCACCTGTTTGCTGGCTGGGCCACGAGCAATGGTGTGTTTGGGGGTCATTTCGGTCAGGCTGGGGGTGGGATTTTGGCCCACCGCCACCACATCAAACGGGGCGTTGTTGGATGCCCCACCGACAGGGGCGGGGTTTTGCACTGTCACCACCGCTGTCCCTGCCTGTAGCAACTGGTCATTCAAGACAGTGATGGTTAATTCGGTGCCATTGACATAGGTGGTGGGCACATTTACCCATTCCACTGCACCTGCGAACTGGCGATAAAGCCCGAGCCGTAGATGGTGAGTGTGAAATCGTCACTGCCGACAGGCATACTTTGCCAGGGCAAGCTGGGCAATGGCGGCACGGGGTTAAGCGGTGGACTGGGTGATGAAGAAGGCGCGGAGTAGCCGCCGCCGCCAGGAGCGGGGTTATGCACTGAAACGCTCGCTTGTGTCACGGCGGGTTGGCGGGCACATCGGCCGCTTCACCGTTATCTTCAGCTCCGATTCGCTGACAAACGTCGTCTCGCGGGGGTGTGCCGTTCCACTGCACCACCGAAAGCGGGGTGAAGTTTTCGCCCACGATGGTCAGGGGAAGTTGTTGCTCCCGCCAACGGCCGAGGCAGGCAGAAGTGTTTCGATGATCGGCAGAGGGTTGGAGGGTTGCAAGACAACCACATTGCTGGTGTTGAAGGGCGCGACGTAGGCGGTACGGCCGTCTGGGCCAATGGCCACCCCAAACGCCCCATCCAACTCGGGTTGGGCAATGATTTGGGTGGGGTAGAGCAACCCTGTCCCAGGCGAGCGCAAGTAGATGTTCAGCACATTGTCCAAGTAGCTGGGCACATACAGGTACTGCCCATCGGGGCTGAGCGCCATGCCGCCGGGGTAGTTTAGGCCATCAAAGCCATTCACCCCATCCTCATATATCTTCAGAAAGGTGAGTTGCCCTGAAAATGCGTTGCGTTGGAGGAGCGTGACTGTATCGCTTGCATAAGAGGCAACATACACATGACGGCCGTCGTGGCTGACCAACACCTTGCCTGCCCCATCAAAATGATGTTATCAACGAGGAGGTTGCACGGCCGTGAGTTTGCCTGTTTGCCCATTGCGGGCAAACACAACGAGCGAATCGGCCACACCCGAGGCGACATAGGCATGTTGGCCATCGGGGCTGAGGGCGATGCCACGTGCCCCATCTAAGAGTGGGTCGTTGATGATTTCGACAATGTTTGCCCCTGTGATGATGGTGGCAATCTCACCGCTGGAGCCAAGTTCGAAGACGACGATGGCATCATCTGCTTCGCCCGTCACATATAGGTATTGGTTATCGGGGCTAACCGCCAATTCATAGGGGTTCTCCAGCCCATCAATGGTGTCGGCGCAGGGCCCTAAAAACTCGCAATTATAGCCATACCCTTCGGCCACATAGTGCATATAGGTGAGCAAACCCGTTTGGGTGTCTCGACTAAAGACCACCACCGCATCGGTATCTACGGCCGAAACATACACATTCAACCCATTGGGCGAAATGGCAATGGCGCGAGGTAGCTAAGCCCATGACCCCATTGACCCCATTCTTGTAAACGGCCAACCGCTGGATGCCACCCGTGGGCAAAATCTCAAAGACGGTGAGCATGTCGTCGTCGCGGTCGTTGACATAGAGGTGACGGCCGTCGGGGCTGGTGGCAATGCCCCACAACGTGCCGTTGCTTTGGGTGGGATTGTCGTTGGGCACAACAGTGCCGGGCACATGCAAGAAGGGTGGCGGCAACACAATCCCCTCGCAGACCAAGTTGTATTGCTCACTCGGGTGGGTGGCATCGTTGGTGGTCAGGGTCAGTTGGGCCAAGCGCAAACCTAATCCTGTTGGGTCACAGGTTAGTTGCAACGAGTGGGAGTTATTGGGGGAGATGTTAAGGGGGTCGGGCAACGATTCCACACTGAAATCGGCCGCGTTGGGGCCAGAGAGGGCCAAATTGCTCACCGCCATAGTGGCCGTGCCCGAGTTGCCCAAGAGCAGGGATTTAACCACAGGGCTACCCGACACCACCTCACCAAACTCGATTGGCCCCGGCGCGGCAGGGTCGCTATAGAACGAAGGCACTGGGGCGGGTGGCACTTGGCAAGTGAGGTCAAAAACGACAGTGGGGTTGTCTAAATCGTTGGTGGTCAGGGTCAGGGTGGCGGCGCGTGTGCCGGCCGTCTCGCTGTTGGGCTGGCAAGTCAGTGTCCACACATAGGGGATATCGCCATCGTTAATGGTGGCGGGGTTGTTGCCCATAATGCTGAACTCGGCCGCATTGGGGCCACCCAACACCCCGTTCACACTCAGGCTCAGGTTGCCTGTTTCGATGAGCGACAAGGAGCGCGAACTGGGCTGGGCCATCGTGGCCACTCCAAAATCAATGGGGCCGGGGGCGACAGGGTTAGAGGCAAAACCCACCTCGGCCGTGTCTGCTTCAATCGCGCCAATGTCGCAACTGCTTATGCCGTCGCCATTGCCATCCTTGGGGCGGCTTTTGGCGCGTTGGTCTTCGCCGTTCACATAATTGCCCGTGCAGATGCTTTCGTTGCCTGCATCTACGGCGGGCTGTCCGTCTTGGGCATCAGGCTCAACAAGCTGGTAATCGCCCCGCCATTAAAATCGGGTGGGTTCAGCTTGGGGTCGGCTGTAGGAATCCCCGCCCCACAACTCGTCCCATCACTTTGGATGTTGTTGCCCATGTTTTCGGGAGCCGTGCCCGAGCAAAGCGGGGCGGCATTGAAGCCGTGGTCCAAAATGGTGTTCCACAGCTTAATGCTCTCCCCATTGGCGTTGTACAAACCCGCATCATCCCCGCTTTGTTCAGGAACAGGGTCACATTGCGTAGCTCTACAGTGGATTCGGAGCTGACGGGAAAGGGTTGTCGTAGTTGGCAATCGCCCCGCCTGCCCCTGCGGGAACCACGCTGGCAAACTGGGTGACGACGTTGGCCATGAAGGTGGAGTTGGTGACGCGCAAGATGGCGGCGCGGTTGTTGGCGATGGCGCCACCACGGCCGCTATCCGCCTGCACCACATTCGCGTTAAACGTGGAGCGGGTAATGCTCATGTCCTCTTCGGTGTAGATGGCACCCCCAAACCCGCCATTGTCGTCGTTCTTTTGCACCACATTGGCGTTAAACGAGCTATCTTCAATGGTAAAACCGCTGGAGCTGAGCTGGTTGAAAATGGCCCCGCCATACCCGCGTAGGGAGATTGGCATTGAAGGTGGAGCGGATAAGCGAGACAGTTCCAGCGGAGTTGTAGAAAAGCCCCACCACCTGCCCGGTTATCGCCGCCACCGCCCGCCACATTGGCCGCAAAGTTATTGTCGCTAATGGTGGCCGTGGTGCTTTGCCCCATACACCCCACCCCGCTTTTAGAGGCGGTGTTGGCTCTCAAATTGCTCAGGGCAATGTTTAGCGACCCAGACCCCGAAATGTAAATAGCGCCGCCATGCCCTGTGTTGGGGTTGGCTTGGCCATTGGCGGGGTGTTTGCCCAAGGCTTGGTTGGCCGAAAAATTGGTGGCCAAGATGTTCACCGAGCCGTTGCTGTAAATGGCGCCGCCATCGCCATAGGCGGCATTGCCTATGAACGACACCCCGGCCGTGTTAATGGTGGAGTTGTTATCGCCCAAATGGCACCACCCCGCCAGAGGTAAAGCCATTGGCGATATTCAACGCGACGAGATTTGAACATGCCACCACTGGCCACGCGCAGAAGACGGCTGTCATGGTTGTCGCCGGTGGGTCAAAAACACCGCTCCCCGCAAGGGTGACAGGGTAGTGAGGGTGACATTGCCTCGAATGAAGGGCAATATGGTGCCGCCAGCGGGCATGGTGATGGGTTGAGCACTGGCCGTGCCTTCAAAGATGATAAAGACGGGGCCTGCGCCTGAGGTGCATTCGTTAAAGGTGGTGCTTTGGCCTGTGAGGGAGGCCGTAAAAGCGGCCTGCAACGCTTCGCGCAGGTCGCAATTGCCGTCATTGGGGTCGCCTTGGGTTGTGGGGGAGAGGGTGGCTGTGTTGACGGTGATGGTACTGGGCAGGTTGTTGGGGCTGGCCACGGCCGTTGGGGGTGGCCACACCACTCCATGCCACCACAGCTAACAGCCCCATACCCAATAGGCAAGGGGTTAGTTTGCGCGGGAGGAATAATTTAGAAAATAACATCTGTAAAATCTCCGTAACGATTCAGGTGGGTCAAGATAGGAGTGTAGAGATAGAGAGAGAGGAAGCCTTAGTCGGCAGAGCAACCATGTTCCCCTCTATCTCTATCTCTTGTCTCTATCTAATTAGTTGGAGACCAACTCAAAGAGGGGGTTATCGGCAAAAATGAGGGCTAACGCATCGGCTAATTCGGCATAGGTGTCATCATCTAGCTCTAATTGCACATCAAACCCATCTACACCCTCCAACTGGCCGAGTTGTTTTTGGAGCGTGATGTGGAGCGAGCCACGGCCGAGGCGGCAACTGGCAATAGCGCCATAAGCCCCATTGCTTTGGTCGTTATACTCGAAGTGAATATCACCCACTTCACCTGTACTAGGGAGCATAGTTTGGAAAATAAGAATGTTTTCGGGCTCGTCCTCCCCGCCATCCATCAGCGAAAAATAGGCGACATCCTCCTCATTTTCAGCAAACAAAGTCGTGGCGGTAAATTCAATGCATGGTTTTTCCTTAATGTTGGAATATGCTTCGTTTAAGGTGGTTTCGGTATCTTCCCAATATAAAAAAAAGCCTGTCAGCGGCTCCGATAAAGCGAACCGCTAACAGGCTGACAGGCTGACAGGCTGACTAGGCTAATTCGGTTCAACGAAACAATCAGGTAGGGGTTGCTCGGCGTTGTTGGGGTGGTCAGGCGGAAGACGGTCAGGATTTGGTCGCCCTCGTTCCACATGGCAGTTTGGAACATGGTGCCGCCTGCGTTGGCACTGGCTAAGGCTTGGCTGGCAATATCGCCGCCAGGGCCGCCCATGCCTGTCTCCCCAACCCCGGCCGTATCCAGTTTTCCGGTGGTCAGGAAGCCATTGGAGTGGTCTCATGTGGTGCCTGCCGGTAGGCGGAAGGCGACTTGTTCAATGGAGCCGCCCACGCTTAAACTGCTGGTCATGGCACCCACTTTTTGCCATGTTTGTTAGCTAATGTGTCGGCACCAAGGGGTCTTCGCCCGCTTGAAAACGGACGGCATGGGGTAAAAGTGGGCAATCGGCCACGGTGACTTGCCTACCGCCACCACAGCGACCAAGGCCAATAAGAGGGTGGCGCAGAAGGCCAAGAGCAACGAGACGCAAAGTTTGGTTTTCATCAGATAGTTCTCCTAAGTAGCTGTACTGGGATACAGGCACAGGTTCCCACCCATCTCTTAAACCTTCGCGGAGGTGACGCCGCGAAAGGGGATGAGCTTAAGACACGTTCGCCGTTTTCGGCCACAATTGCTGGGCATGACGGCATGGCTGAAATGAAAGGTGCCGACGGCAATGTTCCGAGAACTTGCCGCGACTTTATCGCCAAAGAAACGGCACTGGTTAATGCGTGTGGGCGCGAGATGACGTGGTGACGCGAACGGCGAATGGACAAATAGAGGGGGAGCAATACCCTTGAGCAGGACGAAAATGGCACTGCCTAAAATAAAGGGTAAGGCAATCGTTTCTTCTTACGGGTAAATCGCGCCACATGGTACTTAGAAAGAAAATGACCATGCCCACAAAAATGGCGTTTTAAACTACAGACAGTGCCCGATAGCCCATCTGCTTCCCATGTAGGGCATACAACTTCGGCTTGGTGGAGGGCGATGCAGGTTGGTGCAAAAGGGAACTCGGAAGGTTTCGGTATCGTAATAGGTGCGCGTGGTTTTGTGGCAGCTCTTGGTGCGAGAGGTTTGTTTGCGGCTAAAGGTGTGGCTAATGGCAGAGTTTGGTCGGCGCGCACCGCAATGGGGCAGATGTGGATTTTGACACGGCCGTCAATCTCTGTACGCTGTAATGAGCTGCCTCTGCTGTGTCTAACTTCTCCCCGCGTGGGGGTGGGGTGGGTAAATCGGTGAGACAGAGGGATGGGGCAGAATCGGCTGGTTGCCCATCCGCCAATTCCTCGGCGGAACATCGATCCTCATATTCCAACGTCCAAGTCACGATTTCGACCGTTTTAACGATGCGTTTTAAGACAGGACGTTTCCTATGGGGGAGGTTAGTGGTTAGTGGTAGTGGCTAGTGGTTGTGGCTTGCTAGTACGGTTACTACTTAATCACTAACCACTAATCACTAACCACTCAATGTATCAACATTCTAGCCCCCCCTTTGTTGACTATGGTGACATTTGTTGACAACTTGCATTAAAATCGGCTTTCTATGGCTGGCAACAAGACGAACAATACACCCCCGAAAAATTTACTAATTTTGGTGAGCTATTGCGTTATTTGCGCCACCGTGTTGCCATTACCCAACGGGAACTGGCCATACAGGTGGGCTACCACTATTCCTACCTGAGCCGCATTGAGCGGAATGAGCGCTTCCCTGAGGCGAACATGATTTTGGCGCGGTTTGTGCCCGCCTTGCAGTTAGATGGCGAGCCTGAACGGGTGGCGCGGTCGATGGCTTTGGCGGCCGTCGGTCAGGCGAAGCCAAAGAAGCACCCCCCGTAACCCTGAACCGGACTCCAAACCCAAACCATCAACACGCCGCCGCCGCCGAACGGCTCCCCTACCCCCACCCCATCCTCAGTTTGCCCACCCTGCTCACCAGCCTGTTGGGGCGTGAACAGGAGGTGGCCATTTTGTGGCAACTGCTCAAGAACCCCGATATTCGCTTTCACATCCTGACGTCGCCGGGATTGGCAAACTCGTTTGGCGCGGCAAACAGCGGCCGAAATGGACAGCCAATTTGCCGGAAGGGGCGCTCTTTGTGGATTTAAGCACGGTGCGCGACCCGTTGCAGTTGCCCCGCAAATTTCTTGCTCCACGCCCTGAATTTGCCTGAAACGGCCGATAACATGGCCGAACAAACGTTGTCACAGGCGTCAGGTAATGGCCGTCACCAACTCCTCATTCTCGATAACTTTGAGCAAATTATCGCCGCCGCGCCAGTGGTGAGCAGATCATTGCGCCATGCCCCCAGCTCAAGGTGCTGGTAACAAGCAGGGAAATTTTGCGGCTGAACGGGGAAAATGAATCGTTGCCCGGCCGCCCTTGCCCGTGGAGCCAGAACTACGCGCGCCAGCGGTGCGGCTGTTTGTGTGTGTGGTTCAGCGGGCGCAAGCGGCGCAATCCAAGTTGGCAACTCACGGCCGCCAATCAGCCCGCCGTGGCGGAACTGTGCCAACGGCTCGATGTGGCCTGCCGCTGGCCATCGAACCGGCTGCCGCCCGCATTAAACTCCTTGCCCCGAGGCGATGCTGGCCTGCCGGGATGCAAGCGGTTGGCCGGCTGACAGGCAAGCGGGATGACCACGATTGGCGGCAAACGATGCGCGGGGCGATTGAGTGGGAGCTACCAATTGCTGACGGACGAGGAGAAGCGGTTTGGGAAGAGCACGTAACCCGGGTGGTGGGGGAACTTTGGCGGCCGTGGCCAAGGTGCGGGGGGATTTAGAAGCCTTTGCCGGCACTCGGCGGAAAAACCTGCTGACTTTGCCGGGGATTACGGCCGACGAAGATGCAAGTGTTCCGGCTGGTTGGAACTGTTGCGCGAGGTTCCAGGCCGAACGGCTGGCCAAGGCCGATGCCTCGGCCGCGCACCATTGTGCGGCACGCCCACCAGTACACCCGCCTTGTGGAACAATGGATGCAAGACCTGTTTTAAAAGGAAGCAAATAGATGGCATTCGCCAGATGAGTCGCGAGGATGGCAATTTGCTGCCACTTCGTATTGGTTCGCCGAAACGGTCACGCGCAGGCCGATAACGCTCGTTGGCCGGTGCGCTTTCGATACAGGCTATGGATCGTTACTGGCTGTTCAGCGGCCGTATCAGCGAAGCGTCGGCGTTGGTTTGCCAAAGGGCAGAATTTCCATTTAGCCTCTGTTGCCAGAGGTCGAACAGTGGCGGTTTCTGAA
>JADJSZ010000049.1 GCA_016711405.1 Candidatus Hadersleviella danica
TTTTAATGTCAGTTTTGGTTGTGCTTTTGATAGGGGTATGTGGCCTGTGATGTTGGTGGTGCCGTGGGTGGGGGTGCTGATAATAGTGAGTTGGCCGTTTAGGCTGAGGAGGCGGGGTGCATGTTGGTGAGGCCGTGGTGGTTGGGAGTGATTGGGGGTGAAACCTCGGCCGTCGTCAGCAATGAAAATGTTAGCTGGGTGGATGTGCCATCTAAAGTAAAGTGATTGTAATGGTTTGGGGCTGGGCGTGTTGGAGGGCGTTGTCAAAGGCTTGTTTGCAGACGAGGAAGAGGGTTTGTTTTGGGCTAAGCTGAGGAATGGGTCGGGCGGAAAGGGGTGGGGCAAATAAGGTGATAGGCGAGGTTGGGGATGGTGGGTTTGGGCTTCGTGGAAAAGGTTTTCAATAAACTGGCGGCAGGTTTGGTGGGTGTAGTCGAGGGCGAGAGGTTGTTGATAATGCGGCGCAATTAGCGCAGGCATTGTTGCGCTGATTCTCGGCTTGGTGGAGGAGGAGTTGTTGGGCAGAGGTGGGTTGGGGGAGAGTTTGACGCAAGTTATCGAGTGTCCACGAAAGGGTGCTTAGTTGGGCAAGGGTGGTGTCGTGCAGTTCACGGCCGAGTTCTTCCCGTTCGGCGAGGCGGATGTTTTGCTCGTCGATCGGCACGACCGACCCGGGCGGCCGTTTGCAGAGGGAACGAGGCGGTGGTAAAGCGATGTTTTGCAGGCTTTCACGGTCTGCCTCGTGAAATGGTTCGCTGGAGGGGCGAGGCCAAGGGTGAGCAGACCTGTTTCTTCCTCGTTAGCGCAGGGAATGAGCCAGTTATCGCCCGCTTTTTTGGGGTTGGTCGGGGAGGGGGGCTGGGAATGTGGGGGGAGAGGTGGAGTTCCGGCCGTGGCTGTGCCAAGGGCGCGGTTGAGGGCAGTGGGGATGGTGTGGGTGAGTTGCTGATGGGTGGGGTGCGTTGGAGGTCGGCCGTGTATTGTTCGATGTTTCTTGGCGGATTGTGCGGTAGGTAGTGAGGCGTTCGAGCCAGCGTTGCCATCCATAGGGGGGGCGTAAGCCGAGAATGGTGAGAAAGAGCAAACCACCACCTGCCACAATTTGCTGACCAATCCCCTAACAAGACCACCCATGTCAAGACAGAAATGGCCACTGCCCAAACGCCTCCAAAAGTGAGCCAACGCACACAGGTGGCCGACTGGGCAAAAGCCAATTGGTTAAGACTGGCGATAGCGATGAGTAAAGGGCAAAGGCTATAATCGCCAAAGAGGGGTTGGGGTGGCGGGAGAAACACCCATTGGGTAGCTTGCCCATACAAAATCCACAACAACGATGGCGATGACTAAAACGGTAGACCATGCCACGGCTCGCCCCTGATTGCGAAAAGTAAGCAGGATGGTTTCGTTGCGGGCAACGGCGCGGGCACGTTAGCGAAGAGGGCCAAGCTAAAAATCATCAATAAAACTGTCAGGCGGCGGTCTAGGGCGTACCATTCGGCCAAAGCCGTGGTGGTGTAATAGCTGTTAAAGAATTGAAGCGTATTGCTGACCACACCCAAGTTAAGCAGAAGCAAAATACCGATAGCTAAACGGCGAAAGCGGGGGAAAGGGGGGTACAAGCAAGTGGCAATTTGCCATACCGAGGCCACGTAAAAAGCTCTATTGGGGCACTCACGGCCATGCCCATCAGATAGGTGGTCAAGGTCTGAATGCCGGGGTCGTTGTACGCCTGTTTGCCAATGTGGGCGGCCGTAATGGCAATGACCCAACTAATGGCCAAGGTCAACTCCTGTTCCCGCTCATCGCTTTGGTGGCGATGGCGCAAGAAAATTGTCCAGCCCGTGCTGAGAACAAATAGAGCCAAGAGGGTGATAGGGAAGAGCAGGGGGATGCGCTCCCAAATCGTTAGGCAAAAGATGGGCAAGGCGCGTTCAAGCCGTTGGTTGTTTTCAATGAGGGTGTGTTGGAGAGGTGGGGCTTGGGGGATGACTTCGCAGGTGGGGGCGGCTGGTGGAAGAGGGCGTAAACGGCCGTTAATCAGTCCGTTCGTCAATCGGCAAGCCATTGATGGCTACCATGATGGTGTCGTGCTCAAGCGCCGCGTAGGGTGGGTGGATATAAGCGTCGTTGGGGTGGTAATAGCGGCCGACGCTATCCCATGCCCAGTAGAAACCGCCGTAGGTTTGTTGGCCGAGGGGTAGAAGAGGAGGCGGCCGCGCCAAGAATGGTGGCTCCACTCCAAACAAAGAAGAAGCCTACCAACCAGCTAAATAATTTGATTTTGTGGGGTAGCTCATTGCCTCCTTTAGGCAGACCTTGGAGGTCTTGAAGACCTCCAAGGTCTAAATAACTAGTGGGGTGGGATTACGTTTGGGGTCACGCGGGTAGCCATAGATGTTGGTGAGGCGTACGAGGGTTGACGACCGATTTTCCCCATTCCCTTCCTCAGTTCACCTCTAGCTTTTTAGACATGTTGTGGGAAATGCCTATCACGGCGTGAACGGTGACCCCTACGTTGGGCGATTTCGGGGTTGGAGAAGCCCTCGGCCGCGTATTGCTGTCACTAACTCGCAGGAGTGAATTTTTTGACTTGGGCCGGGTTGCTCGGGGAGAAAGTAGGTGGGGTGGTTGTGAGAGGGGAACGGCCGTGCGCGAGACATACGAAAATACGCAGGTTGCGCCATCCACCGTGGCGCAAATATTTTCCAGTTCATCACCTGCGTACCCTTTATGCAAATAGAAGCTCCCGCCTGATGTTGATTCAACATCGCCTCCAAATCGGGCAAATGTTGCACATAGTTTGCTGTAGAGAGGGCAACGGCAAATGGGGATACTACTGGCTCAATTGGCGGGCGACCAGAATCCCAAACGGCACGTGATAATCGCGCACACTGTCGCGGGTCTGGCATATAAGGTCAGGATGACGATATGGGGGTATCTTTGGCAAGATAAGTGAGTGCTTCGGCAAAGGTGGACAGTTGCGGGACAATATTGCGGTAGGCAACCGGGGAGGTGATGATACCTTGGTGGTTCATCCACATCATATCTATCAACAGAGGGCTTCCATCGGTTTCCTCCTCGTGGGAACAATGGGTTACTACAAATGTTTGTAGATTGTACCTACAAATGTTTGGAGGGCAAGAAATGAACGTTTGTATACCGCTCTTTGTCAAGAAAAAGATAAGATGTGTGAAATCACCTCAGTGCAATGAGTAAGAGGGGGAGCCTGTTTTTAATTGTCTTTATTACGCTACTCAAAACAGCAGGGTACCCATGAGTATCAAATTGTTGATTGCTTTATTCTTATGTCTCGGCTTGTTTGGTAGGATGAAAGTTCACCAACCCGCTAAAGGCCAAATTATTTCCAGCAGTATACCTGAAGCTTATGAGGGGAGCAAGACGTATAATACATATGTTGTTACGCCAGCGGACCCTTCCCCTACCTTTGAACGCACGGGAACAACGAATTGGGTAACACCAACAGTTAGTGTTCGGCTAAAACTACCCTGTCCTCAATACGCGGACAAGATGGGTTGGGCAAACGGGGGGATTGTGATTGGTAAGATGGCGACCGAACACTGCCAACATCTGGTAAGTATCGGGTAGGGGTTTGTTGCCTAATGACGGGATCTACTACCAATTCCACGATGGTGCGTTACCAAACTCACCATGCAAATGGAAGTAATATGGTGGTGGTGAACCAAACTCAAAACCAATGTGGTTGGACGGTTCTAGGCACTTGACCTTCAATGCTGGCCTGAAAGTGGACATGTATATAGCAGGAGATTACAGGGGATAACCCTTATCGCATTATCAGTGCCGGTACAGTACGTTTTGTACAAATTGTTAATCCGCCACCACCCCCAATTGTTTTAGGACATTAAGAAGCTTGGCTGTTATACATGATAACAACCGCTTAAGTATTGAGTTTCGTGCGGATAACTTACCAGGACAATTGGTAAAAGTTGCCTTGTCTCGTGAAAACCCTGGGTTGTTTTACAGCCACAGGAGGGCAAGGGCAATGCTATACACGTTTTGTGCCAAACAACACAACCAATGGATATAAACTTCCATATCCGGGAGGCACATCATGGCGTTTAACACGTACTGCACATTCCAGTGGCCCAGCTTATGATTTTGCCATGCCCATAGGTCGCCAGTTTTTGCGGCTCGTAGTGGTGTTGTGATTGCGACAAGCAACCTAACTTCCCCACGAATGGTGCATACAATACAAGTTATCTCAATCAGCCAACTATGTACACGACGCGAAGTGACAACACGGTTAGTCCAATACATTCATTTAAGACAGGGAGGTGTAGCGGTTAGTGTAGGGCAATTTGTGCAACGCGGGCAACTTGTTGGGTACTCAGGCAATAGTGGCTATTCCTGTGGTGCACATCTCCATTTTCATGTGAATCGTACTTATGGTGGACCCAGAATATGGGTTGCCTTTGAAGATACAGGAAATGCCGTGCCTCTTGCAGGGCGATACCATCTTTCAGGCAATTATATTGGTTCGCTGTTACAACAAGAAGATATGTATGCTAATCCATTAGATGTGCAACCAGATGGCATGGTTCAATTCCGCCTCAATACAGAACCAACATCCAATGAAGTCAAACTATGGGCGTTTGATTATTTAGCAGAAGTGGAAGATTTTCGTGTCGCAGAAAGCGAAGTGGGTCTACAAGATGCGGCTTGGATGCCTTACACGAATACAATTTCTTGGTCTGGCTCTACTATTTTCGTAGAGTATCAAACTACGGTGACGACCGAGTTTCGGCCGTGTATTCAGGCCCACGTGCATCAACTGCTAATGATTCTATTGGCTAACTTTGAGAGATAAAGTGCGAATATTGTGGGTGAAGAAATAGAAGTTATTAAATCTAACCACATATTGTCACAATGCAGTTGGCAGTGGGAATTAGGGAATGGTTTGAACGGTCAATCCAACTTAATCCCATCCAGCGATATTGATGGAGCATGAATTTGGAAGACCCAGCATATGTGGCAAAATTTGGCTTATAATGCGGCTGGTGTTTACACCGTCACAGCGCAGTTTCTAACCAAAATAATACCAGCACCATGAGCCGCCAAGTTACTGTGGTAGATGCTATTACAGCCGACTTTACAATTATACGTGAGGGCAACACGTAACAGTGACTGCTCTTGGGGACAACGCGACTGCATGGGAATGGGAATTTGCCGATGATATAACGGCTACAGGTAAAACGGCGACTCATACTTATGAAAGTTTGGATGAGGCGATTAATTTGTTTTGCGCACCGAAGCCGCGAATGGGCGGGGTGAGAGACACAACTTGAATTTGTGCGAAACAACTTTAATATCAACACCACAATAATCTCCTTCATAATCTCATTCGTCCCCCCATAAATCCGTTGCACCCGCGCATCCCCAAACGCCCGCGCAATCGGGTACTCCAACATATACCCATACCCCCCGTGCAACTGCACACACTGGTCAATCACCCGCCCCTGCAACTCCGTACACCACCACTTCGCCATACTCGCCGTCTCCGTGCTAAGCTGGCCCACGTTCAACAAATTGATGCAGTTATCCACAAACACACGGCCGATTTCAATCTCCGTCTTCATCTCCGCCAGCTTAAAGCGCGAATTTTGGAACGAGCCAATCGGCTGACCAAACGCCGTGCGCTCCTTGCAATAGGCCAGCGTCTGCTCCAGCGAAACCTCGGCCGAAGCCACCGCCACCACCGCAATCGAAAGCCGCTCTTGGGGCAACTGTTGCATCAGGTGGTAAAAGCCCTTGTTTTCGCCCCCAACAGATTGGTAACGGGCACGCGCACATCGCGGAAGAACAATTCGGCCGTGTCTTGGGCGTGTAGCCCAATTTTTTCCAGATTACGGCCGCGTTCAAACCCCGCCCGCCCCTCCTCCACCACAATCAAACTAATGCCATGTGCCCCCGCATCTTGCTTGGTCTTGCACACCACAATCACAAAATCGCTGTGGATGCCATTCGTGATAAACGTCTTTTGGCCATTGATGACCCACTCATCGCCATCGCGCACGGCCGTCGTGCGCACCCGCGCCAAATCGCTCCCCGTATTCGGCTCCGTCATGGCAATAGCCGACACCCACTCGCCCGAGGCCAGTTTGGGCAACCACGCCTGTTTTTGCGCCTCCGTGCCATAATCCAGCACATAGGGAATGACAATGTCGTTGTGCAAGCCATAGCCCACCCCTGAAGCCCCCACACGGGTTAGCTCCTCCGCAATGAGCGTGTTGTAGCGGAAATCCTTCACCCCCAACCCGCCGTACTCCTCGGGCACATCCATCCCCAAAAAGCCATTCTCGCCCGCCTTGCGCCAAATGCGCTTATCCACCTGCCCCTCTTTCTCCCATTGGGCGTGGTAAGGGGCAATTTCTTTCTCCACAAACTTGCGAAACGCATCCCGAAACATGCGGTGTTCATCCGTCAGCATCTGTTCTTGCATGGGTAGCCTCTTAGGTAGTCTTTCAGTCTTTCAGTCTCTCAGTCGGTCAGTCTTTCAGTCGCTCAGTAACGAATAACGAATAACCAATAACGCTTTATTGCAACACGGCCGCCAACACCCCCCGCCCCACAGCTTGGCCAGCGGACACATCGGCCGCTTCTTCGACCACCACCACCACCACATAGCGCGGCGCAGTGGCAGGCGCCAGCCCCAAATACCACGCATGGCGCGTCTCTCCCGCCAAAGCCAGCGTGGCCAACTCGGCAAGGCGTTGGTCGGGGCTAAGGGTAAAGGCGGCGCGGATGGCTTGCGCCGTGTCGGGGCGCACGGCCGTTGTCGTCGCCGCCGCTGGCGTGGCCATCGCCACACTTTGCCACGCCCCCGCCTCATCTTGCACGGCCGAAACCAAGCGCGGCACCACAGGCTGGCCATCCTGCGCCAACATGCCCAGTGCCAACGCCAGTTGGAGCGGGGTCACTGTCAGTTGCTCTTGCCCCAGCAAAGCCGGCTCAAGGTCGGCAATGGGGGCGGTGTGGGCGGGAGCCAGTGGCAAGGGGAGCGCGGCCGAAACGGGAGGGGTGATTAGCCCAAAATTGGCCAAAACCTGTTGCACATCGGCCGCGCTTAGGCGCAAGCCGCGCATGGGGGCGGGGCAACTGGCGCGAAGCACATCAGCCCATGTGGTGGGGATGGGTGGCTCGCTGGCACAGGTGATGGTTTGCCCATTGAGCGGCACAGCGGCCGTCGCCTCGGCCACCTCATCCGCCAGCCGCAACAGTTGTTGATCCAGCGCGGCGGCCAGCAAAAAGGGTTGCAAAGCCAACCCCGGCTGGTAGCTCGCCTGCGTCACACGATTGAGCAAGGGAGCGGTGGGGTCTTGGGCAAGTGCCTCAAATTGTTGGTCAAGCTGGCTGGGGTCAAAGCTGGGGTGGCTGACAAGGGCGCGAATGGCGCCATCGGGCAAGGAGATGAGGACGACGGCTCCCCGCTGGTCGCCGAGGAGTTGGGCGGCCGTTTGTTGCCATTGGGCATCCAGCGTCAGCCGCACATCGCGCCCGAGAGGGGGCTGATTGAGCAAATCGCGCCACACACTGGCCAGCCCCACGGCCGCTTGGCCGCGCAACGCATCATCATACCCCTGCTCCACCCCCGCTGTGCCATAGCGCAAACTGTAATAACCCACGGCTGCGCCCACATCGGGCCACGGGTAGTGGCGAAGCAGTCGGCCGCTCTCGTCCAAAGGGATGCTTTCGGCCAGCACCACGCCGTTGCGATCCAAGATTCGGCCGCGCACCAGCCGCAACTCCGCCTCCACTGTGCGCGGGTTGTCCTCGCGCACCAGTAGCTCCTCGCTCCGCCACACGCCCCAATACAGCACGGTTAGGGCAACGGCCGCATAGCCGATAAAAAGCACGAGTAGAAGGCGTTGTAAGCGGTGGGGCATAACCCTTGATTCTGACACATTCAGCAAGGGGAGCAATTGGGGATAGAGATGAGAGATAGAGATAGAGAGGAACGCAGTGTAGTGTCACTCCCCTGCTTCCTCTATCCTTTTCTACATTTCCTATCTCTATCTGCCAGTTGACCATCCCCCCACTCTTTGCTAACATTCCGCTCATGTTTACTCCGTTGGTTCAACCCTCGGCCACGGCCGCCGCACACAGCCAGTCCCCCCGTCTGGTTCGTTGCGCTGGGTAAACATCCCCTTCTACCGTAACTACCACCGCCAGACGGACACCCATCTGGCGGTTTTTTGTTTAAGGAGCTAGTCAATCAGTCTTTCAGTCTATCAGCCAATTAGCTGGCCAACTGACTCGACTGAAAGCTAAAGCAAGCTGAAAGCTCTAGAGAGACTCCTATGACCGTAGCAACCAAATCCGCCGTGCCTTTATTGATTATTTTCGGAGCGTGGGACACGAAGAAGTGGCCAGCTCCCCCTTGCCACAGAAAGATAACCCCACCCTGTTGTTCAACAACGCGGGCATGAACCAGTTTGCCAAGGTGTTTTTGGGGCAGGAAAAACGGCCGTACTCCCGCGCTGTCACCTCCCAAAAATGTATGCGCGTCTCGGGCAAGCACAACGACCTGACCAGCGTTGGCCCCTCCCCGCGCCACCACACCTTCTTCGAGATGTTGGGCAACTTCTCCTTTGGCGACTATTTCAAAAAAGACGCCATCCAATACGCATGGGAATTTCTGACCGAGGTGATGGAACTGGACAAAAGCAGATTGTGGGTCTCGGTCTACACCGATGACGACGAGGCGGAAGAGCTATGGCAGGCGCACATCGCCCCTGAGCGGATTTTGCGCTTTGGCAAAAAAGAAAACTTCTGGGAGATGGGCGATGTCGGCCCCTGCGGCCCCTGCTCCGAAATACATTATTACTTGGGCGATATGGCCGACATGAAAGCGGAAGGGGTCAATGTCGAGGATGATTACCTCGAGATTTGGAACCTCGTCTTCATGCAATATGAAAAAGCGGCCGATGGTTCCCTCACCCCCCTGCCCCGCCCTTCCATTGATACGGGCATGGGTTTGGAGCGCATCACCCAAGTTAAGCAAGGGTTTACGAATAACTACGACACCGATTTGTTCACCCCCGCCATGGACGTGGTGCAAGAGTTGTTGCGCCACAGCGACGAAGAGCGCAAGGCGAACTACGTCGGCTATCGGGTCATTGCCGACCATGTGCGGGCGGCTACGTTTGTGATTGCGGATGGGGTACGGCCGGGCAACGACGGCGCGGAATACGTCTTGCGGATGGTCATTCGGCGGGCGGCGCGGTTCGGCCGTGACATGGGTTTTAGCCAGCCATTCATGGCGCATGTCGCAGGAGCCTACATTCAACACATGGGCGAAGCGTACCCTGAACTCATCGCCCAAATGGAACACATTAAGCGCACCATAACCCAAGAAGAGGAGCGCTTTGCCCGCACGCTGGACAATGCGCTGGTGCAATTGGAGCGGGTGCTGGAAGAGACGGCCGATAAACAAATCCCCGGCAATGTCGCCTTCGATTTATACGCCACCCACGGCCTGCCGCTCGAAATTACCCGCGACTTGGCCGAGGAGCGAGGCTTTACCGTGGATGAAGCGGGCTATGTGGTGGCCAAAGCGGAACACGCCCTTGCGAGCGGTTCGGGGGGCGTTCAAGGGGTACGAGTTGGGTGGCAACATCTACAGCCAAATCGCCCAAGATTTAATCAGCGAAGGCAAATTGCCAGCGGAAGGGGGTGAGCCAAGCCCAATACGGCTCCCCGCCTCGAATCCACCGTCATTGGCCTGTTGCGCAATGGGGAGCGCACCGATGCGGCCAAAATGGGGGATGAGGTGGAGGTGATTACGGCCGCGACCCCCTTCTATTTGGAAGCGGGCGGCCAAGTCAGCGATGTGGGCGTGATTACCGCGCTGGCTTCGGGCGGGCAAATGCAGGTGGTGGAGATGGCCAAACCCGTGGCGGGTCTTATTGTCCATCGCGGCCGTTTGGTGCAGGGTGCGCTCAAATTGGGGGATAAGGTTATTTTGCGGGTAGACGACGAGCGGCGAGGCGACATTCGGCGCAACCACACGGCCACCCACATTTTGCACGAGGAGCTGCGGCGCAAGTTGGGCAAACACGTTACCCAAGCGGGGTCGCTGGTGGCCCCTGAACGATTGCGCTTTGACTTTACGCACGATGCGGCCGTGGGCAAGCCGCAATTGGCCGAGATTACAGCGGCTGTCAACGCCGCTATTTCGGCCAACTATCCTCTTGTGATTACGGAGATGGGTCAAAAAGAGGCGATTGCCCAAGGGGCGATGGCCTTGTTTGGCGAAAAGTACGGCGATGTGGTACGTACAGTGAAAATTGGGGCGGGCGAAAAGCCGTATAGCTTCGAGCTGTGCGGTGGCTTGCATGTGCGCGAAACGGCCGACATTCAACGCTTTATCCTAACCAGCGAAAGCGCGGTTTCGGCAGGGTGCGCCGCATTGAGGCATTGACGGGACGCGCCGCCCAAGCGTATGTGCAGGAGCGGTTGGCCATGCTGGATAGTTTGGCCAGCAAGCTCAACTGCCCCCCCGCCGAACTGGAAGGGCGGTTGGATGCGCTGTTAGCGGAACAGAAACGGTTGCAAAAAGAGGTCGAATCGTTGCGCCAGCAGAACCTCATCGGCCAGTTTGAGGCGGTATTGGGGCAAACGACGCAGGTGCGCGATGTGAACCTATTGGTGGCACAACTGGCGGGGGCAGACCCCGATAGCTTGCGGGTGTTGGCGGATAAGTTCCGCGAGCGGTTCCCGACGTTGGGCGCGGCCGTGTTGGCCACGGTGAAGGATGACAAACCGCTGATTATTGCGGTGGTGACGAAGGATTTGCACGGCCGTGGCCTCTCGGCGGGCAACCTTGTGCGCGAGGTGGCGCAGGCGGTGGGCGGCGGCGGCGGCGGCCGTCCTGATTTGGCGCAGGCGGGGGGGAAGGATGCGAGCAAGCTCCCCGAGGCGTTGGCGGCCGTGCCGGGGCTGGTGGAAACGGCCTTGAAGTAGGGAGAGAACAAAAAAAGACCTGCTAGGAAATCCTAGCAGGTCTTTTTGTTTTGGTGGGCGCAAAGGGACTTGAACCCCTGACCTCACGGATGTGAACCGTGCGCTCTAACCAGCTGAGCTATGCGCCCCTTGAACAAGGCCAAATTATAGCACGGCCGTGGGGAGAGGCAAATGGGAGTTGGCCAGCGAGGATGATTTTTGAAACGCCCTGAGCAATGATAGAATTGAGCTGATTAACAGCGCATTTTTCTCCCCCAAACCCATGACTACTTCTAAATTTACGACTGCCAACGGCCGCATTATTTACCGTTTCCCCGTGCGGGCTTTTCCCGAACTGATTGCCAACATTCATCTTATCCGCGATGGAGAGCGCACGTTTTTGGTGGATTGTGGCTCGGGCTTGCCCGATTCTAATCAGCAATTGCTGGATGGGTTCCAAGCTGTGCGGGATGCGTATGGGGAGGATATTCGGTTGGAGACGTTGGATGCGATTTTGCTGACGCACGGCCACATTGACCATTTTGGGGGGTTGCCCTTTGTGCGGCAATTTAGCCAAGCACCAGTGGGGATTCACCAGTTGGATGTGCGGGTGGTTTCTAATTATGAGGAGCGGCGGGTGGTGGCGGCGCGACGGTTGGAGATTTATTTGGAGCAAGCAGGGCTTGGTTCGGCCGCACGGGAAAATATGATGGCGATTTATCTCTTTGCGAAGGGGTTGTATCGTTCGCAAGAGGTGCAGTTTTTCCTGAAGGAGGGGGAGCCGTTCCATGATATTCACTTTTTCCATGTACCGGGGCATTGTCCGGGGCAGATGTGTTTGTTGGTGGATGATGTGATGTTGACGGCCGACCATATTTTGGGCCGCATCACACCCCATCAAGCACCCGAGAGCATTACGCTGAACATGGGGTTGGGGCATTACCTCGATTCGCTGGATAAAATCGGCCGTGTGCCCAACATTCGGTTGGGGCTGGGGGGGCATGAGGAGCCAGTGGAGGATGTTTACGGCCGTATCGAAGAGATAAAGGTGTCGCACAATAAGCGTTTGGAGCGGGTGTTAGAGATTTGCTCCACCCCGAAAACCATCGCCCAAGTGAGCAAAGAGTTGTTTGGGGAGCGGCACACCTACCATGTATTGTTGGCTTTGGAGGAGGCGGGGGCGCATGTGGAATACTTATATGAGCGGGGGGAATTGATTGCGGCGAATGGGGAGGAGATTGAGCGGACGACGCATCCAGTGATTCAATACGAACGAGGGTAGATTGTCAGTTACAGGTTGCAGGTTACAAGTTACAGATTAATTGTGACCTGTAACTTGTAACTTGTAACCTTCTTTTTTAACCAAGCGGGCTGGTGTGGAGGAGGGTGTATTCGGCGCCGGTGGGGGTGAGGGTGCTGTGGAAGAGGTGAACGGCCGTGACCTCGAACTGTATTTCGCGCACTTGTTGGCCGTAGGGGAGGAACGCTTGGCGCATTGCTTCAAAATCTTTGACACGGCCGAGGGTGAGATGAGGATTGAAGGCGCGGCGTTCGGGAAGGAAGCCGAGGGGAGCGAGAACGCGGTCTAGCCCTGTTTTGAGTTGCTGGAGCGGAGCCACTGCCCCTTGCACACCCACCCAAATAACTCGTGGCGCAATTGGTTTGGGAAAACAGCCGAGCTTGCCGAGGTGAAGTTGGAAGGGCACGGCCGAGGCCGTGGCTTTGTTCATGGCCTCGCGGAGGGGTGGGATTTGCTCGGCCGTGACTTCATCTCCCAAGAAGGCGAGGGTGAGGTGAATGCCTTCGCGGCCGAGCCAGCGCACTGCGCCGGGCGGGGTGTGCTGGGCCAGTTCGCGGCCGAGTTCTTGGAGATAGGTTCGCACGGGGGCGGGTAGTTCGATGGCGATGAAGGCACGCATGGGGAAAGATGGGGGAATGGTGGGGTGGTGGGCGGCAGATAAGTAGGGATTATTATAATCGGTTTGGGGGTATTCTTCATCTGGGAGGGGCAATCGCTTTTGGGGTTGCAATTGTTTGGATTGGCTAAGGGAACAATGACCGCGAGGTTTCCGTGTTGCTTGTTGGTGGCTCCTTCAATGAGTTTTGGGCTAGATAGCAAAGCGTTTTGTGTGAACCCCAAAACCCTTTTTGGGTTCACAAAAACTCTTTACTTTGGGTTCACAAAGTTTGGGGTTCAAAAATCTTTTGGGTTCCAAAATTCTTTGGGGTTCACGAAAACGCTTTTAAGGTTCACGAAAACGCTTTTAAGGTTCACAAAAACGCTTTTAAGGTTCACGAAAACGCTTTTGAGGTTCACGAAAACGCTTTTGAGGTTCACGAAAACGCTTTGCAACTATTTAGGTTTAACGCCTTGGTTCTTGATGACAAGTTACATGGCCTCATATAACTTATCCCCTGTAACTTGTAACTTGTCACAGCTCTCAAAACATCACCCCGGCCTAGTTACAATTATTTTAGGGTGGGGCAATGCACGGCCGATGACGGCCGTTTCGCCAAAATTGGCCTAATTTGCCAGATTGGACTACTCTTTTCGCGCAAAGGAGACCTGCTGGGGCTGAACAAGGGCGCACTGGGCGGCCGTGCTCCGCTTTTAATCGCGTAGCCCCTTTGCCCAAGGGGCTATGCCACACCACAAACGAGCAATGCGATGCAAGAATTAGTCGAACGAATTAAGCGAGATGGGGTTTATGTGGGTGGGGGAATCATCAAGGTGGATGCGTTCTTAAATCATCAGCTTGATGCGGGGTTGATGGGGCGCATCGGCCGTGAATTGGCCGACCGTTTCGCCGACGCAGGCGTGGTGGGGGTGACAAAGATACTCACGGCCGAGTCGAGCGGCATCCCCCCCGCCCTTTGTGCCGCCCAAGTGCTGAATGTGCCGCTGATTTACGCCCGCAAGAAGACCCCCTTGACCATGTCGAAGCAGGTTTACTACGCCGAAGCACCCAGCCGCACCAAAGGGGGCATGGTTCCGCTCATGGTCTCGCCCGATTATTTGGGCGCGGCCGACCGCGTGCTAATCATTGATGATTTTTTGGCCACGGGACAAACGCTGTTGGCGTTGGTGGATATTGTGCGCCAAAGTGGGGCTGTGTTGTGTGGGGTTGGCTGTGTGGTGGAGAAGGTTTTTGAGCCGGGAAGGGCGGCCGTTGCGGCCGTTTTCCCCCACGGCCCCATCCTCTCCCTCGCCCAAATAAACATTACCGAGGGGGAGTTAGTGGTGAGTGGCTAGTGGTGAGTGGTTAGTGACTCCCTCACTAACCACTCACCATGAATCACTAGCCACTAATCACTGCCCCCCTTGCTTTTGGGCGACCCTGTGTTTGGTTTGCCCCCGCGCATTCGAGCGCGGCGCAATTGCCACTGCTCCCACATGCTTTCCATAAACGAAGGCTTATCCCCATCTTCCTCTTCGGGCATGGGGAAGGGGTCAAGGTCAAACATCTTGCGCCATGCGTAAGTTCCCACCAGTTTGATGGAGGCGATGACAGGCGCGGCCAAGATAGCCCCTAAGATACCGCCCAACGAACTGCCCATAATCGCCCCTACCAAAACCAAAATGGGGTGCAAATCAAGCGCATCGCCCACAATGCGGGGCACAAGGACGCTGTTTTCGACCTGTTGACCTACCAACATGACCGCCAACACCACCAGCGTAAATTGCACGGGGCCAAGTCCCAGATAATTTTCGGGTTGGAAGAAGGCGACGACAACGGCCGCGCCCGTGCCGATAATCGGCCCAACCATGGGGATGAACTCCAACAAGCCCGAAATCAAGCCTAAAACCAAGGCGTTCTGCACCCCCAAGGCCCCCAACACGGCCGCAACCACCACAAAGATAATAATGCCCAAAATGGCTTGGCCGCGCAGATAAGCGTTCCAAATACGGCCGAAATCCCGCCACAACCGCTCCGCATCTTCCCGATAACCCGGCAAAGTCGCCACATCGCCGATTAACGACCCCATGCGCGGAATGTCGTTGGAGACATAGATGGCCGTAAAGATGATAAAAATAAACCATCCCAACGTCTCAATGGCCATAATGGCAATTTGCCCCAACGAACTGCCCACACTGCTAATAATCGGGTTGATATAGCCCAAAATTTGTTGCGAAACAGCTCCCCAATCAATCTCTTGCGTTGCGGGCAGGGGAATTTGCAAGCTAAACGAGCCAATCATAATTGGCTCGAGAGCGAACGCCAAATCTCTTCAATGCGGGCAGGCATTGTTTCAATAAAACTGGGAATCTGCTCGATTAAACTAACGGCTTGGTTGTACAGCGCCACCCCCAACGCAATGACGGCCGCGATAATTCCCACCACCAGCAAGCTAAAAACCAAATTCGTCGCCCCATTGCGCGAGAGTGCTGTGCGGTCATCCACCAACACAATAATCGGGTTCAGCAAATAGGCCATGATAATGGCAATAATCAACGGGCTGATGAGCGATTGGAACCGCCACAGCACCACCAACACAAACAATACGGCCGCAATTGCTACCCCTACCTTCGTCGGCCGATTCCACGGGGGCGATTCAGACTGAGTCATGGAACTCTCCAAAAATAGATTTGTCTATGGGTGGGATTTGTTTCATGGTGTATTTGTCTATTTGTCTATTGGTCTATTTGTCTGCCCACGAATTGGTATACTACAAACACCTGACCCAAATAGACCAATACACGAATAAACCAAGACACCAATATACCAAGACAGCCTACCTATGAGCAATTATCCCTTCAGCATAGACATCGAAGTCATCTTCCGCGATATTGACAGTTTTACCCATGTGAACAACGCCGTGTACTTCACCTATTTTGAAACAGCGCGGATTAAGTTCATGGCGCACTTGCTTGGCGTGGAAGGGGCCAACGAAATCCCCCTCATCTTAGCCGAGGCGCAATGTTCCTATCGTTCGCCCGCCTACATGGGCGAAATTCTCACGGTAGGGATGCGTGTTTCGCATGTGGGCAACAAGAGTTTTCACCTCGCGTATGAGGTGGTAGCGGCCGACGGCCGTTTGGTGGCCGAAGGGCGCACCGTCCAAGTCATGTACGATTACCACACCAGCCACAGCGTCACCATCCCCGAAGAAGTCCGCGTCCGTCTCAGCGACTACTGCTAGAAGTCATCAGTAAGTGTCAGTCTATCAGTCAGTAGCTGACCGACTGCTAGACTGAAAGACGGAAAGACTGACAGACTGACAGACTAGACCTCATTCCACCACAAAAAATGCGCAAAGGCAAACGCGCCTTCTTGCCCAAGGTAACCAAACACGCGAATGAGGTACTCGCCACTTGCTTCGGCCGTGGCCGTGCCTTCTTCCGTGCCCCCTCACCGCTTTCATCCCGCGCCAAAACAAAGCCAGCGGGGGCGTAAAGCTCCAACACCCCATCCCATGCCCCCACTGGCTCCAGCCAAAAAAGAACTGTCTGCCCTGCTGTAAAAGGGAGGCGATAACTCGCCACCTCATCCTCAGCCACAGCCCCTTCCACGGCCAACACGGCCGCTCTCTGCCAATCCAACACCCCCAACCGAAACGTCCCCTCACTGCCGTTCGAGCCAGCCACGCGCAAGGTGTAGCTGGTTTCGCCAGCGGTCAAAAACGCCCATGCCCCGGCGGGGTCGGCCGTGGCTAAGTTCACCAAATTCTCCCTCTCCCCCTCCCGCGAGAGTTGAACCACCGCCTCCAACCCCTCTTGCGGTTGCACCCACACCAAAAAGTCATCCCCGGCCGTCAGGCGAATTTCCCACTGGGGCGGATTGCCTCCCCCCACGCGCCCCGTTACCAGTTCGCCCACGCGCAAAACGGGCATGGTGGCCGCCCCCGCTTCCACGGGCGGTAAAACAAGCGGTGCGGCCGTCGGTGGCGGGGTGGGGATGGCTGGCGGGGCTGGCATGGTGGCGGCTACAGGGGCAGGCACGGCCGTGGCGAGCGGCACAGGCGAAAGCAACGGCACGGCCGTCTCCAACTGACAAGCCAATAGCACGAGTAAAAAGAAAGGCCAAAAACGCATGGGAAGCATGGGGGGAGAGAGAAGAGAGAAGAGAGAAGTGAGCAGTTGTGTAACTAGCTACCCTACTTTTTACCTTTCACTTCTTACTTTTCACCTCTTTTCGGTTCGCAAACAACAAATTTTACCCACAACAAGCAAAAAAATACGCCCAACCTAAAGTTCGCTATCTGGTCAAACGGCAATTACAATGAACAAGGAGCAATAAACAATGAACAAAAAAGTTGTTGGTCACTGCGAGCCAATGACCAATGACCAATGACAAATGACAAATGACAACCAACAAATGACAACGAACAAATTAACGCACTACGCATGGCTCTCGTTAGCCACGGCCGTGGCCACCATCAGCCTCAAAGTCGCCGCCTACTGGCTCACAGGGTCAGTCGGTTTGCTATCCGATGCCCTCGAATCAGGCGTGAATTTGGTCACGGCCGTTAGCACCATCATATTTTTAAACATCGCCCGCCAGCCACCCGATGAAGAGCACGCCTACGGGCACACCAAAGCGGAATATCTCTCCAGCGGTGGCACAGGTCTGCTCATTTTGGGTGCGGCCGTGGCCATCGTCTACTCGGCCGTGCAACGCTGGCTCAACCCCGCCCCGCTGGAGCAGTTGAGTTGGGGGTTGCTCATCTCGGCCGTGGCGGCCGTGGTCAATTTTGTCGTCGCGAGGGTTTTGCTTCGCGCCGGCCGTGCCCATCGCTCGGCCAGTTTGGTCGGCGAAGGGCACCACCTGATGAGCGATGTCTGGACTTCGGTGGGGGTTTTGGTGGGGGTAGCACTGGTTTGGCTCACAGGCTGGCCGTGGCTCGATAGCCTCGTCGCCCTGCTGGCCGCCGCCCAAATTAGCTGGGCTGGCCTTGCTCTCGTCCGCGAAGCGGGGCAAGGGCTGATGGATGCCGCTCTGCCTGCGGAGGAATTGGCGCAGGCGGTGGCCGTCTTGGAGCGTTACACGGCCGAACACGGTATATATTACCACGCCTTGCGCACCCGCCAAGCAGGAGCCAACCGCTTTCTCTCTGTTCACCTGCAAATGCCCGGCGCATGGAGCGTGCAACGGGGACATACGGTGGCTGAAGAAATCGAAACCGAGCTACGCACGGCCGTGCCCGCCCTCTCCGTCTTCACCCACATGGAGCCATTAGAAGACCCCCGTTCATGGGCAGATATGGAGTTGTAAGTACGAAGTACGAAGTACGATATTCGTAATTCGTACTTCGTAATGGTACTTTTGCTTACAGCTTACGGCTACTTAAAAGCCCCACAAGGCCACCAAAGAGAATGGCCCAAAAGGTAGCCCATGTGCCAAAGAGAGAGAGCCACACGGCCGTGCCCGGCAACGCCCACAGCACATAGTTATAAGCCAACAAGCCGCCCAACACCCCCCACAACAGTTGCGCCAACTTTTGGCTGGGGGTGCGCCGCCCACGGCCGCGATTAAGCACCCCGGCCGTGCCCCCCACCAGAACCAATCCCCCCACCAAGCCCGCCAGATGTTGCAACTGGGGCCAGCTAATTGCCACCTGCACCCCTTCGCTGGGCGGGAGGGGCGTGGGCGTGGGGGATGACGTGGCCGTGGGGCTGGGCAATGGCGTGGGTGTGGGGGTGGTAGTGGGGATGGGCGTGTGGGTGGCGGTTGGCTCGGGGGTGGGGGAAAGCACCACAATGGAGATATTCTCGCCAATGGCGATGTTCACCTCCTCGGATGTGCGGGCTTGCCCCGTCGCGGCCGTAATGCGAAACTGCCCCACGCGCGCCTCCAACACATAATCAAAGCCAGCCACCCCCTCCCGCGTGGGCACTTCGCCAATGACACTAAAAAAGCCTTGGGTGCGGTCTTGCAAGGTGAACTGCACCAGTGTGCCATCCGGCACGGGGCGGCCGTTGCGGTCGTGGATAATGCCTGTGCGCAGGCGCAACGTCGCACCGGGGAGCAATTCCAGCGCGGAGCCATCTTGCGGCGTTTCCAATTCGCCATCCAGTTCAATGTTGAGCGGGATGATTTGGTTGCTGGCGGGGGCAAGGGCTTGGCGCAAGTTATAGCCCACCCCTTCAACCGTCACAGGCGATGCCCCGCGCAGGGTCGCATCCCGAAACAGGGCGCGAACGGCCGCATCTATGCCGCTCGCCCCCGTGCCATACACACCCATATACGCTGTCAGCTTACTCACTTCGGTGGTGTCCAAATAATAGGGCGCATCGAAGGCCAGCACGATAATGCGCTTGTTGCGGAGCAAATCGGGGCGTTGGGCGAGCAGGTTTTTGAGCGCGGCCGAAGCTGTGCCCGGTTGCACATCGAGCATGGCGAAGATGAACCAATCGGCCGTGCCAATCGCCTCTTGCACGTTATACGCCGAGGGAGGGGGGGCAACGGCCGTGGTGGGCACTGGCTCAGGGGTAATCAGCACCTCAATGCCCTCGGGTATTTCGGGGGTGGGGATGGGCGTGGGTGTGGCGGGGGGCAGGATGGGGCCGGGGGTATCTAAAAATAGTTGCAACTCATCAAAGGCGAAGCTCTGCAATTGGCTGGCTTGCATTTGGCCGCTCCCTTGGGGGCCATACAAAGCCAAAATGCGCTCGGCAACCACTTCGCGGCCGATGGGGGCAGTGGCGGGGCAGGTCGGGCAGGCTTGGGTCAACCGCACATCGGTGAAAATGACCAGTTGGTCGGTGTCGGTGGGTGGGCCGGGGAGCCGTTCGAGGAGTTCTTCGGCCGTGGGGAAGAGCAAGGTTAGCCCTTCTTGGGCAACGGCGAAGGCAGGGCTGGGGTTGTGCCCCACTTGGGTGAACTGCTCGGCCGTGGGCAGAATGTTTTCGAGGGACAAATCCCCCTCATACAGCCGCAATTTAAGAGCTAAAATGCGCCAGACCGCCTCATCCACCCGTTGCTGGAAGGCGGGGTCGGTTTCGTACTTCTCTTGGAACCAAACAATCGTGTCGCGCACGTTTTCGAGGTGGCTGACGGGGTCATTCCCCAACCCAAATTCGCCCACATAGAGCAAATCGTTGCCCGCCAAGAGCGAATCTTTGGCCACTTGGCGGTGGGGGAAGATTTGGCCTGTGTCGTCGTAGAAGCGTTCGATGGCGGGTACGCCGAGTGGGTTGGAGGTGATGAGGCCGCCGTTGGCACGCCATGTGGGCAGTTGCCCCAGCCGCAATAACCCCTCCAGCGCTTGGGGGTCGAAGCTGACGGGCGGGGTGGAGGCGCGAATGTTGCCTTGGAACCCCTGATAGCGAATGTGGGGGGCTAACAAACCTGCCACGGGGGCGTTGCCTTGGGTCACGGCCGCAAACGGCACCAAATCGCTTTGTTGCAGTTCAACCAGCGATTTGCGGACGGTGGCAATTTCTAAATAGCCCGCCCTGTCGCTACTGCCCGCGCCGGGAAAGTGGGTGGGCATGATGGCCAAGCGGCCGTGGGAACCTTCTTGCAAACCCGTGATATACGCTTGCCCCAACAAACTGACCCAATAGGGGGAGCCGCCAAAAACGGCCGTGCCCAGTTGGTTATGGGAATTTACCGCCAGTTGAGGGGTCTCGATGACGTTGAGCGACGGGCCGAAGAAAGATTAAAACCGAGTCCTGCCAGCTCTTGGCCGAGGAGCTGGCCAGATTGTTGGGCGTGGGTGGGGTTCCATGTCGCGGCGAGAGCCATGTTGCTGGTTGTCTCGGTGAGGGCGGGTTGTAAATCAGCTACCGTGCCACTGGGAGCAATGAGCAGGGAATGGGGTGGGTGGGAAACGTGGGGGGTGAAAACGGCCGTGTTGGTGAGTTCAGCCGTATTTGTGAGGGGCAACTGCCCTGTCAGGGCGAGGGTTTTGTAGTTGGGTGGTGAGGTTATGCACCTGAGTGGGCAGGTTCTGGGGGGAGCCGCTGAAGTTGCTGTTGGCGGCCGAAAGCACCACACCACCAATGTGATAATCGGTAATGAGGGTCGCAATGTCGCTGGTGGGGGGCAGTTCTTCGCCGGGGAAGGTGACGAGGAAAAGTTGGCCGACTCGCTCGGCGGGGGTTAGCTGGGATAGCCAAAGCCGCGCCTCGGCCGCGTAGTCGGGCGCGACCTGAGCCGATGCGGGCCGCGCAGGGAGCGCGGCCGTGAAATTGCTGGTCACCCATAAGAGGAGGATGACCAACCCATAATGCCCCAGCCGTCTCATAACGTCGGGCAAACAGAAGAGATTTACGCCGTAAGCTGTAAGCCATAAGCTGTAAGCTAGGAGCGTCTGGCTAATAGCTTAGGGCTTAGGGCTTAGGGCAAACGTGCTATTCCTCTGCCTGCCATCTTCTTCTCCTTAAAAATAGTTTGGCAGAGTGTCAGCAAGGTGACATAAAGAGTATACAGGATTGTGGGGCGGGGGGCGAAATGGGGCGAGGGGAGGTTGGCGCAGAGGTTTTTTTACGGCCGCGCCATAATCCCCGCCAACAGGGCGGCGCGTTCGGCCAATTTGTCTATGTAGATAAATTCGTGGCGGGCATGAGCACCATCTCCCACCGCCCCGAGGCCATCCAGCGTGGCCGCAAATTCGCTGGTGAAGTTGCCATCGGAGCCGCCGCCTGCTTCAGCTTGCTCGAGTTCTAGCCCTAACTCACGGCCGACTTCTTGCGCCAGCCGCCACAATTCTTGGTTGCGGGGGGTGCGCTCCAGCGGCGGCCGATTGATGCCGCCTTGGATGTCGAGGACGACGATGGGCAAATTGGGCTTAATTTGGCGGATGGCCTCTTCGAGCGGCCGAACATCGGCCGTGCGGGGAACGCGCACATCTACTTCGATTTTTGCACTCGGGGGCGACCACATTCGGCCGTTCACCCCCTTCCACAGTGCCCACATTCACCGAAATACCCTGCTCTAAATCGTTGAGCGCGGCCAATTTTTGGATAACGTGGGACATGGCGACGATGGCACTCGCTCCTCTATCGGGGTCTAGCCCCGCGTGGGCGGCCCAGCCGTAGGCGGTGATGTGGAATTGGCCGACTCCTTTGCGGGCAGTTTTTAGCTTGCCTTGGGCACCCAACGATGGCTCCACCACAAGAACGCGCTGGACTTGGGTGGCTAACTGGCGGATGCGAGTGACAGAATCGTGGCTTCCCGTCTCCTCGTCGCTGGTGATAAAGACGAGGGGAGCCACGGCTGGTTCTATCCCAAATTCGCGCAGGGCGCGTAGGGCAAAAATCATTTGGGTTAGCCCCGCTTTCATGTCATAGATGCCGGGGCCGCGCATGATGTTGCCTTGTTGCACAACGGGGATTTCGGCCAGTGTGCCGAGCGGCCAAACTGTATCACAGTGGCCAAGGAGGTTGTTTTGGGTTGGTGGGGGGCAGTACAGCCGGCCGGGCATATAACATGCCGCCGCTGGTTTTGCGAGGATGTATTGTACATCGTAGTCGAGCTGGCGCAACTGTTCGATGAGGATGGCTTGCACCTCTACCTGTGCTTCGAGGGACGCTGGTAGGGGATTCGGCCGTGACCAACTGCGTCCAGCAAGCTAGTCATGGCGGGCACATGGCTTTTGAGGTAGTCGTGGAGTTGGGCAATGAGTTGGCTCATGGATTTATTGTGGGCGGGGTGGGGGGAATTGTCAAGGGAAGGGGAGAGAGAAGAGAGGAGAGAGAAGAGAGTGCTTTTTACTTTTCACCTTTCACCTTTTACTCACATCTATGAGACTCCCCCCACAACTATCCCCGTCTCTCCCCTCTAGGTCTATGTGATGATATAATCAGAGCCATGATGCAAACGGAGATGCTGAATGATGCGGCCGAACCAACGGCCGTGGTGGAACCAACAGCCGCGCAATTGGCACGGGTGGCGGCTTTGCGCCGCTTTAATTGGCTCTTTGTCTATGGCCCTTTGCTCGCCTTGGCCGTCGGTCTCATTGGGCTGATGGTGTGGCTGATTTGGGCGACGCTGGCTGGCCCCACGGCCGAAGGGGCACGGGTAGATGTCTCGGCCGTAGCTGACCTCATTATTATCGCCACCAGCTTGCCCATTACCTTCGCCTGTTTGCTTTTGCCGGGGTTGGCCATTGGGCTGGCCGTGCATGATCGCGGCCGTGAAGTGAGCCGCATTGGTTGGCTCCAACAAAAATTGTGGTGGGTAGACAACAAAGTGGAGTGGGTGCGCGGGCAAACGGCCGAACACGCCCCCAAACTCACCCGCCCCATTGTAGCTGGCAACGGCTGGCTGGCCTTCTTCCGCTCGCTGGCTACCCGTTTATGGCATATCCTGACGGGAAAATAAGGACTGGGGACAAAAAAGAGCATTTTTAGCAACTATTTAGGTACTTAAATTAGATTGTAGAGCTAGAGGAATACATTGTTGGCTGACCTGCTATGGGTTTTCCTCTCCCTCTATCTCCTCTCTCTATCTAAAATTGGAGGATTTATGCAAGAAGAAACACAACAACAAATGAACTGGCGCACCAAATTCATCCTCATTGGTGGCATTTTGGGAGCCGTGGTCGGTTCGGCCACCGCCTATCTGATGGCACGCACGGCCGAAGAAAACCAAAGCGGCCCACCAGCTATCTCCACCAGCGATGCTGTTAAAGCGGCCGTGGCCGTCATCGGCACCGTGCGCGGCATTGCCGCCTTGGGGGATCGCAAATAAAACAGGTTACTCGTTCTTGGTTATTGGTTATTGGAGAACTTAAGTAACCATTAGCCACTAACCACTAACCACTAACCACTTCTTATGACACGACTTCTTCTTTTAGACGACGAACGGGTAAACGGCGAACTGCTCAAACTCAGCTTAGAAATGGATGGCTACACCGTCACCCTGTGCCCCGGCCTGAGCCATGCACGGGCGGCCATCACGGCCGATGTTTCCGCCTTTATCATTGACCACTACCTTGGCCAAGGGGAAACAGGGCTGGAACTGCTCCAAGAAATCCGCCAAGGGCAAACGGCCGCCGCCCCCGATTCATTCGTCATTGTCACCTCGGGCGACGACCGCCGCGAAGAAGAAGCATTGGCCAGCGGCGCCAATATGTTCCTCCTCAAACCCTTCTCTCCCCTGAAATTGTCGGAATCTATTCACCAACATTTAGCAAGCAGTTCGTAAAAAGTAAGAAGTAAAAGGTGAAAGGTGAAAGGTGGTCGTGTATGTCCCACCTTTCACCTTTTTTATCTTTTACAGGGTACACAACAGCAAAACTTATGCACCAAACAACTGGTATTTTACACTTGCGTCGTGGGCGCGAAAAACCTGTCGTCAATCGCCACCCTTGGGTTTTCTCGGGAGCCATTCACCGTGTCGAAGGCACGCCCCAAGCGGGCGAACTGGTAGATGTGCTGGATTCATCTGGCCGTTGGCTGGCCACCGCCTATTTCAACCAAAACTCCCAAATTCGGGGGCGCATTCTAAGCTGGCAAGAAGGGGAGCAGATAGATGAAGGCTTTTGGCGGCGCAAGCTCGAGCGGGCCATCCTCGGCCGTCAACTTCTCCCCCTCCACCCCCACACCGATGCCTACCGCGTGGTCAACACCGAAGCGGACGGCGTGCCCGGCCTCATCGTAGACAAATACGGCGATTACCTCGTCCTGCAAGCCATGACCCTCGGCATAGACCTGCGCAAGCAAGAGTTGGCCAATCTTCTGCAAGAGATGCTCCAACCCAAAGGCATCATCGAACGGTCGCAAGGGCTGATGCGCCGCAAAGAAGGGTTGCAAGACGTGGCTGCCATCCTGACAGGCGAAGCTCCCCCCGAACTTATCACCATCCACGAAAACGGCTTCCCTTTTAGCGTCAACTTGCTCGATGGCCAAAGACGGGCTTTTATCTCGACCAGCGCGAAAACCGCGCCATTTTGGGGCAACCCCACATTATGGCGGGCAAAGAAGTGCTCAATATGTTCGCCTACACAGGTGGCTTCGCCGTCTATGGGGCGGTGGCGGGCAAAAGCATCATCAATGTGGATGTTTCGGCCGAGGCATTGACGATGGCCGAGCATAACATGCTCACGGCCGTGGGTGAACGGCCGCAAGACGAATACCTCCTCGGCGATGCCTTTGCCGTGTTGCGCGAATACCGCGACACGGGGCGGCAATTCGATGTGGTCATCCTCGACCCCCCCAAATTTGTGCAAACCTCGCAGGAAATAGACCGCGCCACGCGGGGTTACAAAGATATCAATTGGTTGGGAATGCGCATTTTGCGCCCCGGTGGTATTTTGGCTACCTTCTCCTGCTCGGGTCTCGTCAGTGCCGATTTATTCCAAAAGGTGGTCTTTGGCGCGGCCGTGGATGCTGGGCGAGATGTGCAAATCTTGCAACACCTGTGGCAATCGGCCGACCATCCCATCGCCCTCACCGTTCCCGAATCCGCCTATCTCAAGGGCTTCCTCTGCCGGGTTTGGTAAGAAAGATAGAGACAGGAGATAGAGATAGAGGAAACGTGGTCGTTTGACCAACCAAGAGGCCCTCTATCTCTATCTCTACACTCTACCTTTACTCGCCTAAGTCGCGCAGGGCGCGGTAAAGCACCCACACGACAATGGCCACGAAGACGAGGGGCACGACATAGCGGAGGAGCAATGCGCCAATCCCGCCCGCACGGGTGAGCAGGAACATGAGGGTGAGACCGAGTAGGAGCCAGACCCACCACGGCCAGCCACCCACAGCCGCTGTCGGCCTTTGATACTGCTTTTCCTCCTGCCCCGGCGACAACAAACGCTGGTCTAGCGACCAAACCGCCTCACACTGTTGGCACTGGTAATAGCTAGAGGGCAGTCGCCCGGCCACCTCTTCTTCCACTTCCATGCGCTTGAAAATTGGCCCCCCGCACAGGGTACAATCAAAACCTGAATCTTCCCATCGTGTGTTGTTGCTCATAGGGGGTATTATAAAGCATGGGGAGGAAGAGGGTAAGAGATTAAAACTTCTCCCCCTCTCCCCTGCTCCCCCTACGCCGTCTCGGCCGTGCTGTGCCACAACAGCAATTCGTGGCAGGAGATGACAATGACGGCCGTCGCTACCACAAATGGGGCGATGAGCGATAAATCCCATCGAGCCACCAACACCCCCGCCAAAGCGGGCAACAAGGCAATGCCAATGCCGCCCGCCCCCACCTGATACCCAATCGCATGGGCGGCGCGTTGATAACCCACCCGCGCCGGTGTGAGCGAAACAAGCGTGGGGAAGATGGGTGCGAGTGCGCCACCAATCAGAACCATGCCCGCCAAACTAAGCAGGTTGCTCCACGGTTGCCACATGAGCAATGCCCCCGCCAAGGCCACCGCCAAACAGATGCGCACCAACCGCACGGGGCCGAGCCAGCCCGCCATCGCCCCCAACACAAAACGGCCGAGGGTGAACACCCCCAAAACAGCCCTGTCCACCAAATAGCGGCCGTAGTGGCCACCATGCGCGATTCGGTGTAATAGGTGTAGCCCCATTGGGCGGGGGTTACTTCGAGGCCGCCGTAGAAGAAGAAGAGGGTGATGCTAATCCAGACGATAGGCATCCGCAAAACGACACGGCCGCGCACGGCTGGCTGAGAAGAGTTGGCCAGCGGGTTCGGCCGCCCGCCGCCACACATGGCGTGTTTGCCACAGCACCACCGCCACGACCAATTTGGCCACCCCCACCACCCAATAAGCGACCCGCCAATCCTGTTGCAACTCAAACAGCAAGCGCATCAACAAGGGGCCAAGGTGGCCCCAACCCCTAACAGGCGTGGAGCCAATTCATGGTGCGGGGCTGTGGTGTTCGGCAACATAGGTATTAATGGCCGAATCTACCAGCCATCGCCCGCCCCCGTCACCAACCCCAGGGCGACCATCACCGCCAACTGGGGGCAAAGCCATAGCCGAGGAAGCCGAGCGCATCGAAGACGGCCGCGCCCAGCAACGTGGCCCCCATGCCCCAGCGGTTCAGGAAGCGGCCGTTGTTCAGCCCGGCCGCCATGCTCCCCACCGTGCCCGCCAGCAATAGCGCCCCCAGCGCATCCTGCCCCAAACCAAACTCATCCCGTATACTCGGCCAAACCACCCCGCCCAACCCGCCGGGGAGGCCCAAAATGATAAACGTGCCAAAGGCTATCAGCACAGGATACAAACGTTCATTTTTCTTTTGCGATGACATAGTTCTGCTAAATTGTGGTCATACAATGGTAATTGGTCGTCTTTCATGGTAATTATGGATGACAATTGAATTCCTATCGAATTATCACCCTCAAAACGAGGAGGTATTTTTCATGTGAGGGAAATTGATGGATAGATGAGTCTTTTTTAGACACGAATTTCACGAATGAAGTTTGGAAAATTGGTGTCATTCGTGAAATTCGTGTCCAGTTTTCTCTCTCTTTTAATTGAGATGACACACTCCGAAAATTAACACCACAAGGAGATAACCATGGGTATAGCGGCCGATATTGCCATCATTCTCGTTGCCGCCCTGATTGGCGGGCTAATCGCCCAACAATTGCGGCAACCACTTATTTTAGGGTACATCTTGGCGGGGATTGTCGTTGGCCCCTACACGGGCGGCATTACCATCAGCAACATTCACGACATAGAACTGCTGGCTGAAATTGGGGTGGGACTGTTGCTCTTCGCCTTAGGTTTGGAGTTTTCGCTCAAAGAGCTAAATCCCGTGCGGATGATTGCGCTCATCGGCACGCCCATCCAGATTTTGCTCACCATTGCCTTTGGCTCGGGCATCGGCTATTTTCTGGGGTGGAGTTGGGTCGAGGCTGTGTGGTTTGGGGGCATGATTTCTGTCTCCAGCACGATGGTTATCCTCAAAACGTTGATGAACCAAGGGCGCGTGGGGACGCTTTCGAGCCGGGTGATGATTGGCATGTTGATTGTGCAAGATTTGGCGGTGGTGCCGCTGATGATTATCTTGCCCCAACTGAACAATCCTGAAGCGGGGTTGGGGGTGTTGGGATGGGCGGCCGTCAAAGCGGCCTTCTTCCTCTTCCTGATGATATTTGTCGGCACACGGCTCATGCCCCGCCTGATGGGGGCGATTGCCCGCTGGAACTCGCGGGAGCTATTCCTGTTAGCCATCACCGCCATTGGCTTGGGCATTGGCTACGCCACCTTTTTGTTTGGCCTCTCGTTCGCCTTTGGCGCATTTGTGGCGGGCATGGTTCTGAGCGAATCAGACCACAGCCACCAAGCCCTGAGCAACATCACCCCCCTGCGCGACTTGTTTGGCTTGCTCTTTTTTGCCTCGGTGGGCATGTTGCTTGACCCCGCCTTTTTCCTCGAGCATGTGTGGCTCGTCCTCGGCGTTTCGGGCTTAATCATTCTGGGCAAAGGGGGGCTATTCACGTTGCTCAGTCGGCTTTTCGGCTATTTCAATGTGGTGCCCTTGGCCGTGGGGCTGACCATGTTCCAAGTGGGTGAGTTTTCGTTTGTGCTGGCACGGGTTGGTTTGGCTACCAACTCGATTAGCCCCGATTTATATGCCCTGACCCTGACGACGGCCATTGTGACCATGTTGGTCACGCCTGTGCTCTCGAATTTGGTCACGCCGCTCTACAGTTTGCGCCAGCGGTTGTTCCAACGGGAAGTGGTACAAACAATTAATTTGCCTGAGGAGGGGTTGGATGGGCACATTGTCATTGCGGGGAGCGGCCGTGTCGGCCGCCATATCGCCCTCGTCCTCCAGCGGCTCCAACTCCCCTTTGTGATGATAGACGCAGATTATCGGCGGGTGGAGGAGGCCAAGCAGGCGGGTTTGCCCATTATCTTTGGCGATGCCAGCGAACCCGTCGTGCTGGAAGCGGCGGCCGTGCCCCATGCCCGCCTCGTGCTGATAACCACCCCAGCCGTGTTGGTCGCCCAAGTCATTGTGGATTACGTGCGCCAGCTCAACCCCACCGTGCATATCGTCGCCCGCGCTTCGGGTATTGAGCAGATGCAACTGCTCCACGAACATGGGGTGTATGAGGTGGTGCAACCCGAATTTGAGGCGAGTTTGGAGATGATGCGCCAAGCCCTGCTCCATCTCAATATCCCCTCCACCACCATTCACCAGTACACCGATGCAGTGCGGCAAGAGATTTATGCCCCGCTCTACGAAGCGCAAACGAGCTATTACGCCCTCACCCAACTGAACCAAGCGGCGCGGTTGCTGGAGGTGGATTGGGTGGCGTTGGGGGAGAATAGCCCGCTGGTCGGCCGTGCCATTGCCGAGTTACACATCCGCACCCACACAGGCGTTTCCGTGGTGGGGGTCATGCGCGGGGGCGGTTTTGAGGCCAATCCGCCCATCACGGCTCCTTTCGAGCAAGGGGATGTGTTGGCCATTATGGGCAACCATGAGCAAGTTGAGCGGTTTGAGGCATGGGCACACGGCCGTTCTTCGCTATAATCCTGCGCGGGGCTGGGGGTATATAATATGGGTGTATTGGTGTATTGGTCTATTCAAATACACCAGTAGACCAAATAAACCAATACACGAATAAACCAATAAACAAACTCGGAGAAGTACATGACGCGACGCGAAAAGATTTTTGTTGGCCTGTATGGGACGTATGAAGTTCTGCTCAACGTTGGGTCGGGGAGCTTTATGCTGTTGGCTCCCGTGGCCTTTTTGCAACAGTACGCCCCCTTGGCCAGCACGGCCGAAATCAGCACCGATTTGGCGCAAATGTTGGTGCGCTCCTTCGGCATGATGGTTGTCACCCTCGGACTGGCCCAATTGCCTGCCATCCGGCTGGGGAGCCAAACGGTGCGCCGCTGGCTGATTGTGGCACTCTTGCTGGGTGATATTGTCCACTTTGCGGTGAGTTGGCCCTATTTTGCGGCCTATGGGGTGTGGAATTTCGGCTCCATCTTTAATTTTGGCAACACGATTGGGCTGGCGCTCTCCCGCACCTACTTTTTGCTGGCGGGCATCCCTCAAAAACGGCGGTAGGGGGAGACTGGGGACTTAGGACTTGGGACTTGGGGGAGACGTGCTTTATCTGAATTAAAAAAGGTGCGGACTAATCAAGCGATTAGTCCGCACCTTTTTGCAAACGATTGGGCAATCGTTCGTCAACGAATGGGCAATCGTTTGCCAACGAAAGCGCATCTGTTTTGCCCCAGAGGCGGATTACCCATTGAAGGCTTACGCTTTGCGAGCGAGCAACATTTCGGTGAGGGCTTCGAGGGGGGTGGGGTGGCGCGGCGCGGCCGTGTGTAGATGGTCAAGGGCGGCTTGGCTGTATTGGCGGGCGCGATTTTCAGCATACGGCCGTGCCCCGCTCTCATCCAACAACGCCACCACACGGGGCACAAAGTCGGAGCCATGCTCGACTTGGGCATATAACTCGCGCAGGGCTGGGTTGTGGGCAAGGCCATAGAGAACGGGCAGGGTCTTTTTGCGCGTTTCAATGTCGCTGGTGGCCGATTTGCCAATGACGGCCTCATCTCCCCAAATGCCCAAAATATCATCTTGGACTTGGAAAGCCAGTCCCAGATTCAGGCCAAAGGCGGAATAATCGGCCGCTGTCTCCTCCCCCACCCCCGCAATGAGCGCCCCCAACTCGGCACACAAGGCCAGCAACACCGAAGTCTTGCCCGTTATCATGGCCACATACTCCTCCACACTGACCTCGGTGCGGCTCTCGAAGAGCATGTCCGCCTGTTGCCCTTGGGTCAGGGCGAGACAGGTCTCGTCAAAGCGGCGCAGGGCGCGAACGGTAATGTCGGCCGATACCCCCCGCTCCACCAAGCGGTTGAGGGCGAGGTGGGCGACGGAAAACATGGCATCACCCGCGTTAGTGGCGAGGGGCACGCCCCAAATGCGCCACGAGGTGGCACGGCCGCGCCGGGTGGGGCTGTTGTCTTCGATGTCGTCGTGGATGAGCGAGAAGTTGTGCAGGAGTTCGACGGCCGCCGCCGCAGGCAACGCCTGTCGCCAATCCCCCCCGGCCGCATGGCAGGCGAGCAGGCACAACAAAGGGCGAATTTGCTTGCCCGCGTTGCTCTCTAGCGGCTCAAATTGCTCATCGAGCCAACCCATGTGGTACTGCATCATCCCGTGGAGGTGGTCTACGGGTGGGTGTATCTCGGCGCAAAGCACCGCTTTCAATTCGGCCTGTATGGCCGGGAGCATTTCGGTCGTTAGGTGGTGCATGGGTAGTGGTTAGTGGTTAGTGGTTAGTGGCTAGTGGTTGGTGCTAAGTAGTGCGGTTGTGCTTTTTCCCTCTGCTCCCTGCCCCCCTGCGCCCCACCCCTAGTCCCCAGTCCGTATACAGCGGCGTTTCCGCCAGTTGGCTGATGTTGCCCGCGCCAGCGCAGAGCATGGCGATGCGGAGTTCGTCGGTGATGGTGTCGGCCAGTTCGATGACGGCCGCTGTGCCGCCCGACACGGCCGCTTTCAGAAAATCGCCCGCCACGCCGCCAATCGTCGCCCCAAGGGCGATGCACTTGGCGATGTCTATGCCCGAGCGTAAGCCACCGCTGGCGATGAGGGGCAGATGGGGGGCGGCGCGATGGCATTGTTGGAGGGAAACGGCCGTGGGAATCCCCCAATCGATAAAGGCTCCCGCCACCCGTGCGTGGCGAGGGGTGGGAGCGCGGTGCATCTCCACTTGGCTCCACGAGGTTCCGCCCGCCCCAGCCACATCAATGGCGGATATGCCTGCGTCGGCGAGGCGAGCGGCCGTTTTGCCCGAAATGCCCCAGCCCACCTCTTTGGCAATGACGGGCACGCTCACTTGGCGGCACACTTGCTCGATTTTGGGGAGCAAGTTGGCAAAGTTGCGGTCGCCTTCGGGCTGAACAGCCTCTTGCAGAACATTCAGGTGCAAGATGAGCGCATCCGCGTGGCACATATCCACCGCTTTTTGCATCTGCGTCACACCGTAGCCGTAGTTCAGTTGCACCGCCCCCACATTGGCGAAGATAAGGGCGTTGGGAGCGTAGCGGCGCACCTTAAAACTCTCGGCGAGGGCATCGTCTTCGATGGCGGCGCGTTGGGAACCCAGCCCCATCGCCATGCCAACTTGTTCAGCGGCCGTGGCCAGCACCTCGTTAATCATTTTGGCGCGTTCGGTGCCGCCTGTCATGGAGGAGATGAGCAAGGGGGTGCGGAGTCGTTTGCCAAATAAGGTGGTGTGCGTTTCGATTTGGTCGCAATCGAGTTCGGGCAACGCTTCGTGTAAAAAGTGGTATTGCTCTAACCCCGTGCGGATGTTCTTAAACGAAACATCTTCCTCGAGGTTGATGCGAATGTGATCCGCCTTGCGCTGGTCGGTTTCGTTGGTCATTTAGTGTCCTTGGTCATTTGTCATTGGTCACTGGTCATTTGTTATGGGTTGTTGGAGTTAGCTAGGTTGACCAGCACCTTTTGTTCATTGCTCATTGAGCATTGCTCATTGTCGAGTATACCTTACCTAGCGGGGTGGGGAAATAAAAAAACGCTAGGTGTTGGGGAACACCTAGCGTTTGGAGGGGCTAGAGGAGGTGTGTTTGGGTTAGCAGGCGCCGCGTTGTTCGAGAACGGCCGTGACTGTCTTGACCAAAATCATGATGTCGAGAGCAATGCCACGACGTTCGATGTAGGCTACGTCCAGTTCAACGCGCTCGTCGAATTCCATCGAGGCACGGCCGATGATTTGCCACAAACCCGTCAGGCCGGGGGTCACTTCGAGGCGGCGCAGGTGTTGGGGAGCGTAGGTCTCGGCGGCGAAGGAAGTCGGCCGTGGGCCAACCAACGACATGGAGCCATTCAACACGTTCAGCAATTGGGGCAGTTCATCCAAGCTGGTCTTGCGCAGAATTTTGCCGATGCGGGTGATGCGGGGGGTCGTTGCTGATTTTGAAATCCAGGCATTGCAGTTCGTTCAGGTGCATCAACTCTTGTTTCATCGCTTCGGCGTTGGGAACCATGGTGCGGAACTTGAACATGTTGAAGCGGATGCCATCTTTGCCTGTCCGTTTTTGGGTGAAGAGGACGGGGGCACCGGGCGAATCAATCCAAATGAGCAGGGCGACGATGGCGAAGAGGGGGAGCAAGAAAGGGAGGGCGAACCCAACCACTACTAAATCCATCATGCGCTTGGCAATGGTGTAGCGCGAACCCGTTAAAAGGCGTTGGCTGGGTTGGAATTTTTCCCACCAAGAAATGGTTTCGGTCAGTTCAACGCTGATGTTGTCTTCCATTGTTTTGATTTGGGGGGATATACATTGCCATGAATACACCTGTGCTTCGAATAAACAACTACTGAATCTATAGTGACCATAGTACTAATGTTATCTTACAGAAGTTCTTACATGTGCCTGTGTTATTACATACAGTAGCCGCGTAAAACGGCCGTAATCATTACCCCACAGAACAATTTAGGGCTACAATTCAGTGATCCACTCGGCTTATCGTAGCCATTATTCGCTCACCTCAACCCCTCCCGCAGTAACGAAAACAATTGAAGTCTGGTACCAATGTTCAAGCAATTGTTGAACCAACTCCACATTCGCACGATTCGGGCTAACTCATACGGGGCAATTGCTGGCTATGGCTTATGGCCCAGATGAGGAACCCAACCTTCCCCTAACCGAAGCGGATATTGGCCTTATGGCGGATTACATTCGGCAGACGGGGCGCATCTATCAAACTCAGTTCATCTATTTGCCTGAGCAAGATAAGTGGCATAGCTTTTTTGCCGCCCCCGTCATGCACAACAACGAATTAATTGGCATCCTCATCACCCAAATAGACGGCCGTGACATTGAGCAGATAGTTAATGAGTTGGACGATTTGGGACGGACGGGTGAAACATTGATTGGCACACGCCAAGAGGACGAATTTCGGGTTATCAATCGGCCGCGCCATGCCACAGAGGGTTTCCAGTCCAGCATTCCCTATGGAGGTATAGGGTATTTCCACTTACAAGAGGGGTATCAGCAAGCATCGGAAGGCTTTGAGGTTGCACCAGATTATCGGGGGGAAATGACGGCTATTTACTACCGGCAGGTGCCCGGCTTGGGTTGGGGTATGGTCGTTAAAAAAGATGTAGATGAAGCCTTTGACTCGATTAAACGCCAACAAAACATGCTCGGCATTGCGTTCGCCGTTTCTATCCTCATCATAGGATTGACAGCGCCACAAGTGGCTCGCCAGTTTTCGTTGCCCATCATGCGCCTGCACGATACGGTTCATGGCATTTCGACGGGCAATTTGCAGGCACGCGCCAAGGACACCGACCGCCAAGACGAAATTGGGGAGTTGGCCATCGGTGTCAATTATATGGCGGATGAGTTGGCGACGACATTCGGCCGTTTGGAGGAGCGCATTCAGGAGCGCACGGCGCAATTGGTGGCCACGGCCGAAATCTCGCGCCGCATTGTGGAGCTTCGCAACCCCGACGAACTACTTCAATTGGTGGTCAACACCATTCAGGAGCGGTTTGGCTTTTATTTTGTGGCCCTGATGATGGTGGATGAGGCAACCCAGCAGGCGGTGATAACGGCCGTGGCGGGTTTGCCCTCCGAAGCCAACTCCCTCACTGGCTATACGCTCTCTTTGCGGCTCAACAGCATTACCAGTTGGGTGGTGCGCGAACGCCGCCCCTATGCCAGCCCCGATGTGCAAGACGACCCCCATTACGTCCCGCACCCTGCCCTGCCTTACACCGCCTCTGAAATCAGCTTGCCACTCCTCAGCAATGGCTCTGTTTTGGGGGTGTTGGATTTGCAGTCAGACCGTCGCAACGCCTTCCACGATGAAGATGCGGCCAGTTTGCAGGGGTTGGCCGACCAAATTACGATTGCGCTCGAAAACGGCCGTCTCTTCCAGCAAAGCCAACGCTATGCCCGCGATATGGTGCAAGCCCGCGAATTGGCCGAAGAAGCCAACCGCTCCAAAAGCGCCTTCTTGGCCAACATGAGCCATGAATTGCGCACCCCCATGAACGCTATCATTGGCTTTTCACAAGTCATGGAGCGCGACAACAGCCTGAGCGATAAACAACGAGAATATCTGCGCATCATCTCCCGCAGTAGCGACCACCTCTTAAACCTCATCAACGATGTGCTGGAGATGTCTAAAATTGAGGCGGGGCGCATGGTGCTAACCGAACAACCGTTTGATTTGCACCACACCCTCAACGATGTCAAAGAGCTTTTTCATGTGCGGGCGGAGGGCAAAAACCTGCACATGCACTTTGGCATTGCGGGGGATGTGCCCCGTTATGTGGTCAGCGATGAGGGCAAATTGCGCCAAGTGCTGATTAACTTGCTCAGCAATGCCATTAAATTCACAGACAAGGGGGGGATTAGCGTGCGGGTGGGGTATGAAGCGGCCGATGTCGCCCCCCGGCTCCATTTTGCGGTGGAAGACACAGGCGAAGGCATTGCGCCCGAAGAGTTACAAGTACTGTTCGAGCCATTTGTGCAAACGGCCAGCGGCCTGAAACGGCAAGAAGGCACGGGTTTGGGCATGACCATTACCCGCCAATTTATTCATCTGCTGGGCGGGGAAATTTCGGTGCAAAGCAATTTGGGCGAAGGAACGGTGGTACAATTTGAGATTCAGATTACCTTGGCACGGCCGGAAGATGTGCGCGGTGAGACGGTTTACCGTCGTGTCCTTAGCCTGCGTCCCGATGTCAACGGCCAAATCCCCCAATATCGCATTTTGGTGGTGGATGACCGCCCCGAAAATCGGCAGTTGATGCGCGAATGGCTCCATGCTGTGGGGTTTGAGGTGCGCGAGGCGGCCGACGGCCGTGAGGCCATTGCCCAATGGGAAGCGTGGCAACCACACCTCATTTGGATGGATATGCGGATGCCTGTCATGGATGGGTATGAGGCGACCCGCCTGATTAAGTCGAGCGTGAAGGAAAAGCACCCCATTATCATTGCCCTCACGGCCAGTGCGTTGGAACATGAGCGTTCGATTGTGCTTTCGGCGGGCTGTGATGATTTTGTGCGTAAACCTGTGCGTGAAGCGTTGGTCTTGAGAAAATGGGTGAGTTTTGGGGGTGCGGTATGAGTATGAGCAGTTAGTGGCCGAACCAATGAAACTCAATCCGTTTGATAGGAGTGCGGATGGATTGGCTACGGCCGTAACCCAACTCCCCCCCGAATTGGTGGTGGCTCTGCAACAAGCGGCCGTGGAAATAGACATAGATGCCGCCCAACAAACCATCCACCAAATAGCCCACCACAACCCCGATTTAGCCGAAATCCTCGCCGAATTGGTCGAACATTATCGGTTTGACCACCTCCAAAAAATCCTCACGCCATGAGCAACCTTGTTCATGGCTGATTCTAGTAAAAAAGGACGAATTACAAAGTACGAAGTACGACATCCCCCGAGTAATTTCGTACTCCGTCATTCGTACTTCGTACTTCGTCATTGAACACTGTTTTGCTATGACCAACACCCCCTCCCCCAAACGTGGCAACATTCTCATTGTGGATGACACGCCCGCCAACCTCAAAATTCTAACCACCATGCTGAGTAGCCAAGGGTATCGGGTGCGGCCAGCCATTAACGGAGATGTAGCACTCAAAGCGGTTCACAGTGCCCCGCCCGACCTAATTTTGCTGGATATTATGATGCCGGGCATGAGTGGCTTTGATGTATGCCTCGCCCTCAAAGCAAACCGTGAAACGCAAAAAATCCCCGTTATTTTTATCAGTGCCCTTGATGAGACGTTGGATAAGGTGAAAGCGTTTCAGATGGGGGGTGTGGATTACATTACTAAGCCGTTCCAAACGGAAGAGGTGTTGGTGCGGGTGAATACCCATTTGGCCTTGGATAGGCAACGGCGAGAGATTGAAAGCCTCAATGCGCTTAAAGATGTGCTCATTCGCACAGTTTCACATGACCTGAAGAACCCCATCAGCAACATTATGGGCTATGCCGAATTGTTGCTGGCCGAAAAGGGGTTGATGCAAGATTTGGAGCAGGCGGAACGGCTCTTGCGCCGTGTTCACCAAAGCGCGGGGCAGATGTACGATTTGGTCAACAGTTTGTTGGAGATGACGCGGATTGAAGATAACCCAGAGATGGATATGACGGCCGTGCTTCTGCGCGATGTGTTGGCGGCGCAATTCGGGGAACATGAATTACAGGCCTACAAACAGGGCATCACCCTGACAGGTGTAGCTTCAGAGGCGTATCCAGCAGGTATGGTTGTGTGGGCAGATGCTGTTTGGTTGGGGGTGGTCTTCGCCAATTTGCTCACCAATGCCATTAAGTACACCCCCTCAGGCGGCACTGTTACAATGACGGTTGAGCGAACTGACACGGAAGCACTAGTGCATGTCCGTGATACGGGGTTAGGGATTCCCGAAGCTGACCAGCCTTATGTGTTTGACAAGTTTTTCCGCGTCAACAAGCCCAGCCATTTGGCTATTCAGGGGGCGGGGTTGGGATTGGCGATTGCTCAAGCGATTGTGGGGCACCATAACGGCCGTATCACCCTCGAGAGCGAACTCGGCCGTGGCAGTTGCTTTACCGTAGCTTTGCCTTTGCACGATTTAGAAGCAAGAAATTAAGTACAAGAAAGGAGAACTCTGATGGACGACGAAGACTTGACGATTTACAAGGTTGTGGTTAATCACGAAGAGCAATACTCTATATGGCCAGCGAATAGGGAAATTGCTCCTGGTTGGCGCGAAGAAGGGAAGCAAGGCCTCAAAGCAGAGTGCCTTGCTTACATAGAAGAGGTATGGACAGATATGCGCCCCCTTAGTTTGCGAAAGAAAATGGAGGAACAGGGACATTAGCCTCAGAGCCTAGCGACTGAATATCAACAAAAAAGCGGCTCATCCAGCCGCTTTTTTGTTTTTGTTTTGCTGTCCTTAACGGCGCAGAAACACGGCCGCGCCAAACACGACCAACAACACCACCCCCAAGCCCACCCAATTGCCCCACGAAATCGCCTCTTCTGGCATGGCGGCCGTAACCGCTGGTGATGGCGGAATCGGGGTAGGGGTTGGTGGAACCAATGTCGGGCTGGCAAGGCTGACGCTGGCCAAACTGGGGGCAACGGCCGTGGGGGTGGCCGTTGGTTGAGGCTCGGTCGTGGGGGTGGCGGGCAACGGGGTGGGCGTGGCGGTTGGCTCGGGCGGCCGAATGGCCAGCACTTGGCCAATGGTCAAAATCGAATCGGCCGTGAGGTCATTCCACACCAGCAACTCATCAAACGCAACAGCATAACGCCCCGCCAACCCCCACAGCGAATCCCCCGCCCGCACGATATGGGTCGTTTGCGGCGTGGCCGTAGGCGGTGGCGAAGCCCCCTCGGGAATCCGCACCAACACCTCCTGCCCCGGCGTTAAAATCGCCTCCATCCCCAAGCCGTTGTACCACAAAAATTGCTCCAAAGTCAGCCCATTGATGGCGGCAATTTCCCATGCCGTATCGCCTCGTTGCACCACGTAAATGGGGGATGGGGTAGCGGTGGGCGGCGGGACATAGCCATCGGGCGGCCGTACCATAATCACATCCCCCAATTGCACCACACTATCTTCGCGCAAATTGTTGATGGTCAGCAGGTCAGCCAACGACACATCATAATGCGCCGAAATCATCCATAGCGATTGGCCCGCTTGCAGGGTGTGGCGAATAGAGCCATCCTCGGCCGGCTGGCTGAGTGTCATGGGGATAATGCGCACAGGGGGGGGTTGGTCGTTGTTGGTGGTGGGGCGGGTGCTGTTGGGCGTATCGGATGGGCGGCCGACGACGATGGCGTAATAATTTTGGCCACCCCCTGTCGCCATCCCCGCCCCAATCTCCACATACCTATCAGAGGCGATAGTGGCGTAGTGAACAGGGCTGTTTTGCCACCAAATTAAGCCTTGGCGGGGGGTCATGCCCGTGCCGCCCACAATGTTTTCGACCACATATCCCTGATACCCCGCATTGTTGGCGCGTTGTTGGGGGGATGTGCCGCCTGCGCCTGTGTGGCTGTAGAGGTTGTTGGCGGCCATGTAGCTGGCGTGTTGCTGGGCGGCGGCCGAAAGGGTGGCATTGACTCGAAATGGGGGCAGACCCAGTCCGACTCGGAACTCGTTGACCAAGCGAATGATTTCGCTGGCGGAATCTTGGGCGGCCGTGGGGGTGGGCTGGCTCAGGTGGCTCCCCACCAAAATGAACAGTAAGAAGAGAGTGAAAAAGCGACGCATGGAGCCAACTATAGCACCATCGGCCGTGCGATTAGAGATTTTCTAATCAGTCTGTCAGTCTCTCAGTCGGTCAGTCTCTTCCCCCCTCATTCTCCTGCTCCATAAAATTCCTGCAAGGTGATGAGCGAACGGCCGTAGTGGTATTGCACCTGTGGCAACCCATATTTGTGTTCGGCGGCTACGGGGCAGGCCAACCGCGCCAAGCAACGGTCGCCGCAGGAGGAATCGGGTTGGAGGCGATAACGGGCGCAGTCCTGCAAGCCAAACTGATGAGGTTCGTCCACTGCGCCTGCTGGGCACGCAGTTTGGCAGGGCTTGTCGAGGCAAGTGTGGCAGGGCGAGGGTGCGGCCGTTTCACTGCTCCCCACAGGCAAATCGGCAATGGCCAAAAAGGCTGTGCGATAGGCAAACCACACCCCATATTGTGGGCTAATCCCTACCCCCAACGGGGAAGGGTGTGCCCAATGAGCCAATTCGCCCAGTTGTTGCAAGGGGATGATAAGTTGCGAGGGGTAGAGCCAGTAGATGGGGGGGCTAACCAAGTAATCAGTGATAAAGCGGCGGGTGATGGTGGTACTAAAATAGTCCACAGGGTTGGGGGTGATATGGCCATACTCGGCCAAGGCTTGCCAAAAACGAGGGCCGCCATGTCCCAACAGAACCAGCCGATTGTATTTTTCTAAGGGGATGTTGGAGGCTTTGAACTGTCGCTGAATTGGCTCCGGCAAGGTGGCGCAATCTAAAAAAGCCCATAAATTGAGGCCATTTTCAGCTAAAAATGTTTTCCCCGCCTCAAGCCGTGTATTCATACCATAACTATAACAAAAACTAGTACTGAACGGCTAGAGAATTGTGAATTATGAATGGCTAATTGTGAATTGTTAATGGGGGTGTTTGTTTCATGTGAATTGACATCGTTGGAACTGGGGGCGTTGCCCCCGGCTATATTAGGGTGGTCTTTCACCACATTGTAGAACGGGGGCGAGGCGCATATGCTACAAAATGTTTGCCTGATTTATTTCTTAACCTCCAATATTGCGCAACTACAGCCCTCTTCAACTGAGATGAAACACACCCATTGTTAATGGGATGCAACGAATCATTCACCATTAACCATTCACAATTCCTCAGGCGAGAAGGCGGCGGTAGACATTGAGGAGGCGACGGCCGGCGCGTTCCCATGTAAAACGCTTGGCTTGGGCGTAGCCGCTGGCTACCAGTTGGGCGCAATCCACGGGGTTATCGAGCAGGCTTTGCATCGCCTCTGTCCATGCGCCTTGGTGGTGGGGAGGGAGAAGCACGGCCGCATCCCCCGCCACCTCGGGCAAACACGAGGCATCGGAGGAGATAACGGGCACACCACAAGCCATTGCCTCGAGAAGCGGCAAGCCAAACCCTTCGTAGAGGCTGGGGAAGGTGAAGAGGGAAGCCCCGCTGTAGAGGGCGGGTAAGTCGGCATCATCCACAAATTCGGTGAAGAGGACACGGCCGACCAATCCCTGTGTGTGTACCTCGGCCAAAATATCGTCGTAGAGCCACCCTTTGCCGCCCGCAATGACCAAGTTGTGGTTTTGGCGCTGAGCAATGGGGGCAAAGGCGCGGATGAGCATTTGGTAGTTTTTGCGGGGTTGCACAGTGCCCACAGTGAGGATATACGGCCGTTGCCCCAAGCCATAGCGCTGGCGCACGGCCGTTAGCCGCGCCGCATCCCCCACAGGGTGAAAACGCATGTCCACCCCGCTGTACAAAACAGTGATTTTGCTCTCGGGCACACCCCATAACTCCATTAAATCGCGTTGGGTCGCGGCCGAATCGGCTAATACGTGGGTGGCGCGTTCCACCGACCACGGCACAACGCTGTTGAGGTATTTGATGAGGGGTGGGGTGTAGACGTGGGGGTAGTGGACAAACGACAAGTCATGTACGGTGAGCAGGGTGGGGATACGGCCGCTGACGGGGGGCAAAACAAAGTCAGGGGAGTGAAACAAATCGAGCCGCCCCGTGACCCATTGCACGGGCACGGGCCAGCGCAAACGATACCAGAGCCTGTAGAGCCATTGCTCCCCGAGGGGAGCGGGCTTGCGGGTCATGTTGAGGGCTTGGGGGAGGGGGTTGGCCACGGGCAAAGTGGCGGGTGGTTTGGCGGAAAAGAGCCTGTAATCAGTGCGACTATCGAGCGCGGCCACGCTCCGCACCAGCTCGCGTGTATAACGGCCGATGCCCCCCCCTTGGGTCAGAGCTGAGGTGACATCAATGCCAATACGCATAACAGCTAGTCAGCTTGTCAGCCAGTCAGCTTGTCAGCCAGTCAGCTAAGGCTATGGCTGACGGCTAAATGCGCATCTTATTCCACATCGTTATAAGTCCAATACCGGTTGGCAAAGAAGTTCCAGAACATGACAATGCTTACCGCCAGAACCGAGGAGAGGTTGTCGCCGATTGCTTCGCCTGCCACGGTGCTCATCCCTGTGGCGGCAATGACCAAGTCGCCAAACCATTTGTGGGTAAAGTAGACAATTGGGCCACGAATAGCAATCCCTGCAAAATTGACGACGACAAATTGGGCGAATTGCCTCCGGAAGGATTTGCCCCGTGCATCGGGGTAAGTCCAGTACCGGTTCCACATGAAGTTGCTGATAATGGCGGCCAGAAAGGCGATGGTGCTGGCCGTGGTAACGGCCGCCGTGTTCCAAGTAGGTGGCACGAGAGCCAAAAAGATGAGGCGCAGAATATTAAATATGCCAAAATCCACGATAAAGCCAATGCCGCCGACAACGACAAATTTGACAAACCGCTTCATTTCGACGGGTTTCACACCCATCCGCACAGCTACCCGTGTAGCCCAAACTGATGCGCGACTGCTAACAGCAACTATCATTTCTTTTCCCGTTGGGCTAGTGGTTAGTGGCTAGTAAATTCACACACTAGCCACCCGCCACTAATCACTAACCACTTCTTCGCCTAAAAGTTGTTGTACCCCGAGCATGGCGCCGAGATGCACATAAATGTTGTTGACATAGAGCTTATCCACCAGATGATGGACGGAGAGAGCCGCCCATGCCCCCAACAAACCAAGGGCGACCCCGCGCCACGGCCACGGCAGGCGGCGCAACAGCCGCAAATTGTCCCACAAAATATAGAGCCATACCACCAGATAGGCCAATAAGCCTAGTGCGCCCGTCTCGGCGAGGAGGTTGAGGTAGTAGTTGTGGGCATGGCCAAGGGGGGTTGTCCAGTTGATGAGGGCGTAATCGGGGTAGGCGAGGGCGTAGTTGCCAAAGCCGATGCCGAGCCACGGCCGTTTTTGGGCCATATCCACGGCCGCTTGCCAAAAAGCGAGCCGTTCCAAGACAGCGTAATTGGCATCATTGATGTCTACCCCACGCACATCGCCCAGTTGGAATTCGGCCGCGCTGGTGGCCAACCGTTCGCTAATGGCGGCCGGCATGAGGCCGAATTGCCATGCGCCCACAAGGGCAACCAAGGCCAAGCCAGCCAATCCCAGACCCAGCCACGGCCGTTGGCGGGGCAAAAAAGCACCATCATCCCGAGCGCGGCGGCAAACCCCAGCCACGCCCCCCGGCTCCACGACATGATGAGGGCGGTGGCGAGGGCGGCCGTGGCGAGGAAAATGGGGAATGCGGATTGTGGAATGCGGATTGCGGATTGGTTCGTAGTGGCGGCTTTAGCCGTTAACCAATGGGCGATTAGGCCGATGAGTGTGCCGAGGGCAAGGGTGGCGTTGAGCGCCATGTAGCCGCCGAACGGGTTGGGCTGTTCGTAGGTTCCATAGGCGCGGTAGAAACGGCCGAGCACCAAAAAGTGTTCGGGGCCGTGCCCACGGGGGGCGAATTGCCAAATGCCAATCAGGGCTTGGCTGAGGCCAGCCAGCAAGACGATGGCCAGCAGGGACACGAGAACGGCGCGGGGTTCGGCCGTGTGGTGCGCCCAATCGGCCACCAACACCACCATCAGCCAAATTTGCACCCACTTGGAGAGTTCGATGAGACCCAACAGGGGGGATTGTGCCCCAAGCAGGGTGAGGAGCAGGAGGGCGCAGTAGGCGAGCAGGGGCAGGGTGAAGCGGGTGGGGGGCACGACGATGCGGCGGTCGGCCGCGCCTCGTGCCAGCCATGCGGCCGTGGCCATGAGCAACATGAGTTGGCCGCTATCGAGCGGGCCAAGCGGGCTGGCACCCCCGAGCCAGATGTTTTCGAGTGCCCCCCACGGCCCGAGCAAGAGGGCGAGGGCGAGGCCAAGCCACGGCCGTAAGACCATGCCCACCCACAGGGCGAGGAGCAATAAAGCGCCCCCCACGGCCGCCAATCCCGCCCACGGGAGTAGGGCGATAGCCAGCCCGAAGGCAAGGGCGAAGCAGGGGAGCAGGAGAGCGGAGGGGCATGGGATGGGGAGCAGGGGGGCAGGGGAGAGTAAGGGATTTAGCACTAACCACTAGCCACTAACCACTCTTCTCCATCTCTAGTTCGCGCAGGACACGGCCGCGAAAGAATTCGACGGTTTCGCGCAACCCTTCGTGCAAATCTACCCGAGGTTCCCAGCCCAATAGCTCTTGGGCACGGGTAATATCGGGGCGGCGTACTTTGGGATCGTCGGTAATGCGGTCGTCGGTGGGCTGAACGTAGACGAGTTCGGATTGGCTCCCTGTCACCTCTAGCACCGCTTCGGCAAATTGGCGGATGGTAATTTCGACGGGGTTGCCGATGTTGACGGGGTAGGTTTCGTCGGACAAGAGCAGTTTGTAAATGCCATCTACCAAGTCGGTGTAGAACTGGAAGGAGCGGGTCTGGCTTCCATCACCAAAGAGGGTGAGGGGTTCGCCGCGCAGGGCTTGGTGGATGAAATTGGGGACGACACGGCCGTCGTTCAGCCGCATCCGTGGGCCATAGGTGTTAAAAATCCGCACAATGCGCGTCTCGAGGCCGTGATAGCGGTGATAGGCCATCGTCATCGCCTCAGCGAACCGCTTGGCTTCGTCATACACGCCGCGTGGTCGATGGGATTGACATGCCCCCAGTAGGTTTCGGGTTGCGGGTTCACTTGCGGGTCGCCATACACTTCGGAGGTGGAGGCGAGCAAATAGCGGGCGTTTTTGGCCTTGGCCAAGCCAATCGTGTTGAGCGTGCCCAGCGAACCGACTTTGAGGGTGGGGATGGGGTGGATGAGGTAATCAATGGGGCTGGCGGGGGAAGCGAAGTGCAACACCGCATCAATCGCTCCTTCCACATAAATATATTCGCTGACGTTGTGCTTGATGAAGCGAAACCGTTCGTTGCCAAACAGGTGGGCAATGTTGTCCATCTTGCCCGTGATGAGGTTGTCCATGCCGACAACTTCGTGTCCTTCGGCTAAAAATTTGTCGGAGAGGTGGGAGCCGAGGAAGCCGGCCGCCCCAGTGATGAGTACGCGCATAGAGTTTGTCCTTGTGGCTGTTAGCTGTTAGCTGTTAGCGATAAGTGGGTTGGTAAGGTTGTGGGTAATGGTTTGTTTGTATTGCCAGCGGCCATAAGTTGAGGTTTTGTTTTTAACGCAAAGGCGCAAAGGAGCAAAGACGCAAAGGGTTTTCGCTCATGGGAGGCTCTAAACAAAATGCCAGATTATGGTCGTGGAAAGTATGGATGAGGTGTATGGGTAAAACGTGGTTGAAGCTCCTACGCAAGGGATAGTGGATGATTTTAGCTGGTTGTGGGTGATGTTCAATGTGGCACGGCCGACGCTTAGGCGACGATTAGCAAACGGGGAGTGTTAACGCCGCAGGCGCACCCAGAGGAGGACAAGCAAAGCACCGATGGTGTCTACGAGGACATCGACGGCCGTGCCACTGCGGGTGGGCACAAAGGTTTGGTGGTATTCATCGCTGATGGCGTAGGCGATGGTGATGGCCAACGCCAGCCGCCAATCGCGCACCGCCCGCAGAGCAAGAACCATGAGAATGGCGTAGGCGGTGACATGGCTCAGTTTTTTGATGAGCAAATCGTAGAGGCCAAAGCCGGGAATTTGCCCCACTTGGCGGCCCGAGACGATAAAAATGAGGCTCATCCATATGAGCATGGCCAGCCAACGGCCGAGGGAGGAGTTGAGGAAACGGAGCAAGAGATTGCGGAATGCGGAATAGGGATTGCGGATTTGTTGGTTGGCTCAGGTATTGGCTTATGGCTTACGGCTCATGGCTTATGGCTTTTACTCGAGGAGTTTGAGAACGGCCGCGAGGGGTTGGCCGACGCGGCGCAAATCTTCGCAGAGGCGGCGCAGGTCTACATCTACCACATAAAAGCGGTTGCGAGCGCGTTGTTCGAGGCGGCGAAAGAAGCGGTTGACCCGCACGGGGTTGCCGCCTGCAATCGCTTCGCCCAACCTGTCGCAATCTTCTTGCAAGGCGGTGGCCCATTCTTGGTCGGGGTGGGGGGTGTAGCGTGCCTCGAGCAAGGGGCGCAAATCGGGCCACGACATCTCCATTTCGAGTGGGTCTTGGTCGAGGCTGAGGCCGACGCGGCGCAGTTCGAGCATGATGCTTTGCCATGCGTCGTGCGCCTCAATGAGTTGTCCCAAGGTGGCATTCAGGCGGGATAGGCCATAGGCTCCTTGGATAAATTCTTGCAAGCGGGTCTCGTCCATAGCCAATTTGGCTATATTTTCATGGATGCCTGTCATGGCGGTGACGAGGCTGGCGAGGCGCAAGGTGCGGGCAAAGGCGTTGAGGCGGGTGTTGATTTGAGAGGGCTGAATGGCGACGACGCGGTTGATGAGCCAGAGGGTGCGGCGCAATTTTTCGGCATCTTCGCCATCAAGGGCTTCGGTGAGGGTGGTTTGGGCACGGCCGAGGTCTTGCACCCACGCCAGTTCGGTGGCGGCAAAGCTGGGACGGGTGGCTAGGAGCTTGAAGGCATCCATTGTTTGTTGCAGGGTTAGCTCCGCATCCATGATGGTATCCACGGCCGTTTCGTCGTCGGGGAACAGCTTGGAGGCTTGTTGCATGGTGTTAAAACATTGGGTTTCTAACACATGGAGCAGGTCGTGCAATTGTTTGTAGTCGGCCAAAATGTCTATTTGGCTGGCGATGGCCTCGAAGTCGGTGCGGAAGGCGATGACGGCCGTGCGGGCCTCGGGGGCACTCATCAGGTCGGTTAGAGCGGCCAAGCCCCGCTCCACCGATTGCCCCTCGGCACCGGGGGTGAAGGTCATGGTGAGGGTGGAGTGGGGTGTTTCGGGGCCTGCTTCGGCCGCGAGCGCGGCGCGGCGGGCGGCGCGTTCTTGTTCGAGGGCGAGTTCTTCGGCCGATTTGTCCCACTGTTCGATGGGGAATTTTTCTTTGCAGACCCCAATTAGCTCTTCCAGCCGCGCCTCGCGCACCAGCGTTTCCAGCAACGAGGTCGCTTTTTGCCCCATGTGTTCGCCAATTAGCAAGTTGTAGTTGACATCTAACAATAAGCAGAGGGTGCGCAAGTCGCCCGCGTCGTAATATTGCAGGAGCAGGCCGTGCAAACGGGAGGTGTAAGAACGCGTGGCGGTGGTGGTGGTCATAGAAGGGTTATTGGGTTATTGGTTATTCGTTATTGGGGTGTTGGTGGTGGGCAGTCAATAACCAATGACGAGTAACGAGTAACTTTTTAGGCGGCCGTTTCTTGGAGGAGTTGTTTTTCGTTGTAACGGGCAAAGATGATACCCGCGAGGAGGCAAAGAACAAAACCGAGCAGGCCGCTGAGGCGAATGCCCAAATCGTCGCCGGGATCTTTGCCCCAGATGGTGAGCATGGCAAAGGCGAAGAGGCCGAGTGTTTGGCCGAATTTTTGGAGCAGGGTGCGGGCGGCGAAATACATCCCTTCTTTGCGTTGGCCTGTCTTTTGGGCATCGTGTTCGGCAATATCGGCCAAAATGGCGTTGGGCAGAATGCCGAGAAAGGCGACGGGCAGGGCGTAGAGCGTGACCAAAATGTATGCTTGGGTGGCAGGGGCAAAGGGGAGACGGCCGAGAAAGTAGACCATCGCAAAGATCAGGCTCATCCCGAAAAATGCGCCGACGACAAGGTTTTTCTTGCCAAAGCGACGAGCGAGCAAGTTGACCACAGGGTAGAAGAGGAATGAGACGGCAAACGTGACGAGTAAGAGGGCGGCGACGAGCTCTTCTTCTAAGCCGAGCAAGACGGTAATGTAGTAAAGCAGACCCGTTTGGATGAGGGTCAGGCTCATGAAGTAAGAGAAATCGGCCACGACATAGTAGCGGAAGTGGGGGTTGCGCAAGGTGTGGCGCAGGGAGGGCAGAAGGGGTTCGCTGGAGGGGGTGCTGTCGGCGTAGCGGCGTTCGTCTATGGTGAAGACGGGTACGTACATGCAGATGAGGGCGAAGAGGCCCACGGCCGCAAACGAAGCCTGAAACGAGCCGACTTTTGTCCAGCCCGCCGCCTCAAATAGGCCTGCGATGGGTGGTGTTTGGGCGGCGACGATGATGCCGAGGGCATAGGTGATGGAAATCCAAGTGGACAAGTTAAGCCGCTCGGTGGGGGTTTTGCCCAGTTCGGGCAAGAGGGCGAAGTAGGGGGTGACGTAGGCGGTGAGGGCGAAATAGAAGAGGAGTTGGGTGATGACCAGCCAGACCATGTTGAGGGTGCTTTCGCCACCAGTCGGGGGCAGGAACATCAGGACGTAGAAAATGACGGCGGGCAGTGCGCCCCAGCGCATGAAGGGGATGCGACGGCCGTCTTTGCGATTGGAGCGGTCGCTCCAACTGGCGATGAGGGGGTCTGTAATCGCATCAAAAAGCCGCCCCGAGGCGGCAATGAGGGCGATGGCGTTGAGAACGACGAGAAACGTGGCTTGGGTGATGAAGTTGGGCAAGCCGGCACTGCTGGGGGGCAAGTAAAAGAAGATCAGTTGCAGGCCGATGACATTGACCAAAATGGACCAGCCGAGTTGGCCAATGGCGTAGAAAAATTGAATTTTGCCGGGAAGGGAGGTAGGAGTTTTCATACGTGTTCGGGGGAGGTGGGGGTTTGGTGGAGAGCGGCGAAGAGCGATGAAGAGCCACGGCAGAAAAGCGAGGCGGGTAGGCCAGGAGCGTGTTATCAAAGAGGCCGTGTAAGTGAAGAGCCAATAAACCAGTGGTCAGCCCGTGGGCGAGGGGGGCGAGGGACGGCCGTGTGCCAATTTTTTGGATAACCCGCCATGCCATCCACCCCACATTGGCAAGAATAGCCAAATAGGCGATGAGGGCTAGTATTCCCATTTCTGCGGCAATAGACAAGTAAAGGTTGTGTGCCCCCTTGGCCTCGAGAAGAGGGAAGGGGTAGAGGCGTTCAGAAACGGGGTTGAATGCGCCCATACCCACACCTGTGAAGGGGAAAATCGTGCAAGAGGTCGAGGGTATGGCTCCACACTTGAAGGCGGAAGTTGAAGGAGCCTGTATCGGTGGCGGTGGTGAAGGGGTCGGCGGGAGCGGCTGTGTTGGTGAGCAAAATGAGCGCAAAACTGCCCATGAGGAGGAGTGTGCCCGCGCCAAGGCTCGTTTTGCGCCAATTGGCCAGCCAGAGAAGGAGGATAAGGCTGACGGCCGAGGCGATGTACCCTGCCCGCGATTGGGTGAGGAACAAAACCCCACCGATGAGCAAAGCGGCCAAAAGTGCCAGCCACCATATCCTGTTGCGGTGGTGAAAATCGGCGAGAACCCATGCCAGCGGAAGGGGTAAGAGGAGCAACAGAGCACTGGCGAGGGTGTTGGGATGCACTGCATCGGCGGCGAGGGTGGGGAAAATGGTGTAGACAGCCGAGGGGATAAGGCTGATTTTGATGCGCCCCCATGTGACAAGAAAGGGGGCGAGGAGAGCGAAGCCACTGCCCATGAGCACGAGAAGAGCGGCGGCCGTTTGTTGACGGGTGGGGGTGGTTGCCCAGCCAAGAAAAAGGGCGTAGCCAGCAAGGCTAGCCGCAAACCAGTTGGCGGCGGGTTGGGTGGCGGCGGGGTCGGCCGTGATGAGGGTGGGGGAGAGGAGGGCGAGCAAGGCCAAGAGGGTAATTGGCCAGCGCAAGGGGGTATGGGGGATAAAGGCCACGGCCGTGCCGTAGGCCAATCCACCCAAAATAATGGCCCCCCCAAACCAATGGGAGGGCCATAAAATGGCCACACTGCCGCCAAAAAGGAGGAGGGCGGTGGCAAAAAGATGTTTAGTAGGCGCCTTTACCACGGAGAACCACCCACGGTGTTTTGAGAAGGATATAGATGTCCATCCACAAGGAGTAGTTTTGGACGTAGTAGATATCTTCTTCGGTGTTGAGGTGCATGGGTTTGTCGGAGCGGCCGTTGACTTGCCACCAACCTGTGATGCCTTGGGGGACGGCGAAGCGTTTCATTTGCCACGGTTCATATTTTTCGACCAGCCACGGCAGTTCGGGGCGGGGGCCAACGAGGCTCATATCGCCGAAGAGGACGTTGAAGAATTGGGGTAGTTCGTCGAGGCTGGTGCGGCGAATAAAGCGGCCGACGCGGGTGATGCGGGGGTCATCGCGGAATTTAAAGACAAGATGGCCTGCTTCGTCTAGTTGGTTCATTTGGGGTTGCAGGGCTTCGGCGTTGGGAACCATGGAGCGGAATTTGTACATGCCGAAGATGCGGCCGTTTTCGCCAACGCGCTTTTGGCGAAAGAGAATTTCCCCTTCGGAATCCATTTTGATGGCGAGAGCAACGGCCAACATGATGGGCGATGTGAGGGTAATTAAAAAGGTGCTAATCGCTATATCTAAGATGCGCTTCATAAAGCGTTGCACATCATTAAGCGCGGGCGAGCGTAGATTAATCATGGGCACGCCGCCAAATTCTTCGGCCGAGGCACGATACAAGGCAAGGCTAAAATAGTCGGGCACGATGCGGACATTCACGGCCAAATCTTGAAGTTGCCAGACGAGTTTGCTTAGTTCTTCATATGCTTGGTGGGGCAGGGCGATAATCACGTCGTCTATGTGCCGTTCTTGGACGATGGTACGCACATTGTGCAGAGAACCGAGGAGGGGGAGGGTGTCTGTTTGGGGAGAGGGGCGGCCGTTGTCCACGTAGCCGATGACGGTGAGCCAGCGGTTGCCCTCTTCCTGCATGAGTTGCACGACATGTTGCCCAACAGAGCCAGCCCCAACGATGAGGATCCGCTTTTCGCTCGGCTGGGATTCGGCAAGGCGAAACCAAATGCGGGCGACGATGCGCCATAAGAGCAAGACAATTAAATCGGTGACGAGAAAGAGGAGGACGAGCCAGCGGGATAAATCGCGAAAGCCAATATAGAGGATGCCCATGAAGACAAGGGCGGCTAAACCTGTGGCAAGGGTGGTGGTGAGGAATTCATCGGTAACGCGATAGGTGCGTTTGGGGTCGTAGACCGAAAACAGGGGGAAGATGATGCCCCAGATGATGGGCACGGCGAAATAAAGCGGCGAAGGGACATCAATTGCGGCGAGGGGAACCATGAATGGCAGGGTGGCGGGGAGGAGGGGGCGGAGGATGCCTGCCAGATGGAGGGTGAGGAGGGTGAGGGTGATGTCGAGGGCGATAGAGAATAAGGCGTAGTTGATGGTAAAACGCTTGAACATAGTTGGCTCACAGAGTATGTGAAATTTTTCTCAAGCGGATATTATGCCTTTTTTGGGGGTCTAATGGCAAGTGGATATTACCCAGACAGTTTGTAAAACAGTTTGCACGAGGGGTGGTGGCTCTTGAGGGTGTGGGTTTTAAGACTTTTGCAAGTGTGTTAGTGGTGATAACTTAACTGTCAAAGGCCATTGATATGGTCACGGCAAGATGGATTCCACCCAGAGAGGGTACCTGTTGGAGGCCACAGAAAGGGTAGTGCTACTATTAGATGAGGAATGAGTGTTATGAAAGCTGTTGGCGTTGGCGTATTTTTTGTTTGAGGACGCGCCATAAGAATATGGGATTGCCGATGATGTAGCGTTTCCAGAGACGACGGGGTTCGATGAGGAGGCGCCCGAGCCATTCGAGGCCGTTATCGGTCATCCATTGGGGGGCCCGCTGGAGGTTTCCCGAGATGTAATCAAAAACAGCACCACCTGTTAGAGCGATATTGACTTCTAAACGTTCCCAATTTTCCATAAGCCATTGCTCTTGAAGGGGCATTCCCATACCAAGGATGAGAATGTTGGGTTTTAAGCGATTTATCTCAGACAGTATGGCTTCATTGTCAGCACTGCCTAAAGTTTTATCAAAGTAACCATCAAGGACGCCGACAATATTTAGTTTGGGATGTTTTTGGAGAAGCTTTTCAGCGGCTTGCTGGGCAATTCCTGGCTGTGCTCCGAGAAAGTAAAAAGTATATCCACGAGGTTCTGCAAATTCGGCCAGTTGCCATATCCAATCTGCGTAGGTGATGCGTTCGGGAATGTGGTGCCCTAGTACTTTGGCTCCTAGCATAACCCCCGCACCGTCACAAAAGACGATTGCGGCTTGATTGAGGAAATCACGAAGCCATGTATGTTTATAAGCTAAATTTAAGCAATGCACATTTACATTTAATATTAATTGATGCTGTTTTTTTTGAATATAATCAGAAATTTGATTATGCAATTCGTCAACATTCATCGATTTTACAGAAACCTCCAATATATATATATCACTTCGCTGTATCATAATTTTGCATCAACTTGATTTAGGAGTAAGCGTTTGTAGTTATTAATCAACCCTAATGATAGACCAATTGCCGCCCAAATCCAAAGCTGTACCTCGAAAAAATAATAGGCATTAGAAAGAAAAGAAAAAACATTGATTGTTAAATATGAAATACCAGTTGCTGTGACAAAGAAGTATTCTGGATAATTCTTGAGCTTAGATTTACGAAGTAATGTGTCCAACAAAGCCAGTTGGAGATATACATACAATAGCAACCCAAAAACACCTGTTTCAACAAGATACAAGAGATAATCATTATGAGCCGCTATATCAGGGCGTTTCGTTGCCATTTCGTAAATTGGCACAAAACTACCTAAACCGTGCCCCCAAAAAGGGGCTTCTAACCAAGCACGCCAACCAATGAAATGGGTTTGAATCCGCAAGAGAGTTGAGTTATCAACCCCTTGTATTGTCCATTGGTAGCGGGTGGCATAAACAGGAGCCTGTTGTAGAATATTGTTATCTATTGTAAATAAAACTAAAAAGCGACCAACTAATTGATCAATTACAACTGGAGAAATCAAAGTAAAACTAAATAATAAAACCAAAAAACCGAGCATCATAAATCGTCTATTCTGTTGCCAAACTAGCAAGACGAGGGCTAATATTGTTGCGATAACCACTAGCCGAGAATGAGTTGTAATAATCAACAAAAATGCCAAAACAAACACCGAAAACCTGACAAAACCAATCCGTTGATTAGATAATAAAAACAGACTTATACCAGATAAAAATAATGCAAACCCCAAAGGACTTTGATTTAATGTGCCAGTGGTACGATAGGCTCCGTTCATAAAAGGCGCTAACCCCAATGCTATCTGGAGCAGGCCATACCCCATTGGAATAATAAGTGCTACTACAACCGCTTTAGCAAATAAATGGGGGTGAGGTATCCTCGAACTGTTAAATTGTAAGCTCCCCAAGCAAAAAAAAATAGCCGTCATCCAACGCAAAGATGATGGGAACCACCAACGAACAGGAAGTTGGTTGATAACTGCAACTAAAAAACCAATTAAAACAAATCCTATAAAGCCTAATAAAATTTTAGGCAAATGCCCTGTATAGCTCAGCAAAACAACTGCAAACGCATTAAGACTACTAATCAGTAAGAGCAAAAAACGGACATTGATATTCATTCCTGCAAAAGAGCCAACCTCCAAACGGCTAAATGCAGATGCTACTGGGAGTATAATAAGTGAAGTTAACAAGACGCTAATGGATAGTATCCCAAATGCTTTTTGCATAGGATTTTGCATATTAATTGAGTGAGGAAATGCAATTTGTGACATAAAATTTGGTTGACTCTTAACAACAATCAATATAATGCTTGAGCAAGGAGTTAGTGATTTCTTCTACACTAGATGTAATAGATTGAACTGGGTTCGTTGTTTGAAGCAAAGATAAAACATCTTTTAAGTTATCAGTCTTATAGAAAGACTGGTTTTCAGCTAAATAGGAGCCTTGTTCTGGAAATGCAAAATTGCGATGATAAATTAAAACAGGTAATCCAACCATTTCGGCTTCAATAGCCATTGTAGATCTTGCTGTTATCAATAGGTTAGTCCAAGCCATATCGGCTATTGGATCATTATCTGACAGGGAAATTGTCATATTTTTGGGCCACTTGGCAATTTGATAGTCATTTAGGTCTAGTTCTCGGGGATGAATTCTTACTTTTATACGCCAATTAGGATATGATTTAGCAAATTGTTGCAAATCTGCAATATCTTTTTGTTGATTGTTATGTCCAGCTAAATCCCCGTGCCATTTATAAGCCCCTGTAACATATAGACAATTATTTGATGGCTGTTGTCTTAGCTTGCTAAATTTCTGTGCATGATTGATAAAACGAGGTAATGTTACAACTTTTATAGGAGCCAATACTTTTTGAGATAGCAAAACATTTCGTACTGCCTCATTCATCACATAAATCTCATCTAAGTTAGTGTGCCCTATATCACTAGGAAAATATTGGTTTAAGTTAAAATAAGCAGATGTTCTCTGTAAGGTTCTCTTCATAATAGCATAAAGGTACAAATATGATTTGTGTGACCAAGGTTGTAACACCCCATCTAATAATAGTATCACCCTTCCCCCCTGCTTACGCACAGCGTTCGCTATTACACGTTGCACGGCTCCATCTGAACCTATAACCAATAAACGGGTTCCTTTTGCATACTGTTCTAACGTTCTACTGGCTCGATATATCCACAAAAAACGGTCTTTTGTAGACATCAGATAATATGGTTTGGAAAGGGAAAGAGCTATTTGTTCTTGATTTGGCAACAAAGCTAATTTGATTGTATCCATGCCGAAAATCATATCCCCATGTAATGTGCGGATATGCGTTTCGAAACACCCACATTTAACAAACTTTGAGCCAGTGGAGCAAAGTTTAAAGCGTGTGTTTCATTTTGAATTAAAAAAGTAATCATTTTTGTCGCAAAACAAATATTCCCATAATAGCAAGTGTGGCCGTATAAAAAACAAATGCAAGTGCTGAACCAAGGCCAATACCATTGAGTCCCCATCCCAAATGCACAAAAATTGTATTGAATACAATACTAAGTATGAGAGCTATTATTTGAACCATCAAATAATAATTTTGTTTACCTATTGTATTTAAAAAATTACCAAAACCTGTCGAAAAAGGTATCATAGCTAAACCTAATAGAAGATACTGAGCAGGTTTAATTCCAAACGTATATTCTGGCATACTAATGCTAACAATCCACGGTAATAAGAAATAAACTCCAAGTAACATAGGCCAAGTAATCAAGACAGAAAGGATTGTTTGCTGCTTAATAAGAGGATTAATGCATGACTTTTTACCGACTTTCCCATATAGATAAGCCATACGGGGATACATTTGCTGGCTAATAACAGAGGGAAACAGGCTTAAGATACTGACACACAAAATGGCTAAGGTGTATTGACCCAAAGCTTCTATACCTAGAAATTTAGCAATGATCCAACGGTCAGTCGTAGTCAATAAACTATAAACAAGCCCTGCCAGCATAATAGGCCATCCACTAGAAATCAATGCCTTAATCACAGACCAATTCCATTGGAAAGCCAACGGCCGCTTGACAATGCGAGCCATCACCCCACAAAGAAATAAAGCCACAATGGCTTGGCCAATAAACCCAGAAATACCCCAGATATAAGCCAGCGGCAGTGCAACTATAGGTAACAAAACAGAAAAGATAAATTGCTGTTGGCTCATCGCCTTAAACAAACCTTGCGCTTTCAGACTTAATTGGAAGTATTGATTTAACTGCCACGAACCAAATAAAAAACCCATCCACAACAATGGGTATTTATACGGCATGGGGAACCATAAACTAAAAAGGGCTATTGCCCCCCCTCCTATCATATTTACCAGCAAAACAAACCAAAAACTAGCCTGCAGCATTTCCCCCACAGCGTCGCTGTTTCCTTGTCCACGTAAAATAGGAACATTGCGGTTCATACCATTCGGGACACCGAATGTCACCATTACCCCATACAACAGGAGTAGGTTGAGGACGTTCCAAACCCCAAACTCATCGGGACCAACCCATTGGGCGACGACAAGACTCACAAAGAGGCGCGAGAATTGGAAAGCGGCCGTAGACACCCCAAAAAACAGCAATTCAGCCGCCCCACCTTCACGCCACATCCAATTTTTAACTTGCTCTTGAAAAGTCAGAGAGGTTGTTTCATTTTTTAACATGTGACATAGCCATAGTGCATATAGCCAAAACGAATAACCTCTTTGATTTCAGTAAATTGACAAGCTTCTTACCAAAGGCACCTCTAATTAAAATTATTTTATTCTTCCAATTCATTAATTCGCCCTTGATTGATTTGTGCTATTCGTTCTTGAGAGTGTTGGTCATTGGGTTCAAGTTCTAAAAGGCGCTGGTAAGCAATCTCAGCCTCTACCCATGATTCTTCTTGAAAGTAAATATCACCAAGGTAATAGTAGCACCATCTGATGTGAGGATTACTCGTTTGCTCCCATGCGTTCTTAACTTGCCAAATTTGCTGTTTAGCGGTCGTGACATCATGGTTTGCTTGATAGAGCGCATAAGCATAACGTAATCTAGCCCACTGATGGTGTGAGTTTAGCGCGAGGGCTTGGGAAAAAGCATTGAGTTGTTGCGAAAAATCTTGCCCTTGCCAAGTATATAGATGGCCTAATTGGTACCATGCCTCAGCCGCTATATTATTTGAGCTAAACTGGTTAAGTTCTAAGGCTTGCTGATATAGTTCCAAAGCTTTGGGCAAATCCCTGATTTCTGGTGGCCCAAGTTGGTAAATAATACCCTGTTGTAAGTAGATATCACTTCGAGAAAAATTGTTCTCAGGAAGCCATTGCAGGGCTTGGTCATAACTAGTCAAAGCACTTAACCAGTACTGTTGGGTTTGCAAAGTACGACCGTAGAGGTACCAATAAGTACTATTGGTTGGCTCAAGCGCAACCAATACTTCATAAAATTGCTGGGTAGCTGGCCAATCTTGCTGAGTTTGAGCAAGTTCTGCATACATAGGTAAGCGAAGATAAGCCATTGGGTTATTACGCCAAATCTCTATCGCGGCAGATGAGTTATTTTTCGCTAAAAGAATTTGACCCAAACCCCAGTTTGTAGATAAATCTCCCTCATTTTTAGCAAGAACCTGCCGAAATACCTTTTCGGCTAAGAGATAATTTTTCGGCTCTTCCTTAAGTGCATGGTTGGCATAAAAATAGCCCACATTTCGCCAGAAGATGGGCTGGAGTTGCAAACTCAGTAGATAGGCCAAGCATAGCGCAACTAAAGTTTTGACGGGAAATGTGCTCATTTTTAGATTGCGGTTTTCCACCATTGACGGCCGATAACCCATCCCACACTCGCCAAGCAAGCTATAAAAGCTGACAAACCCATCGCCATTGATTTGCGTGGTCCAGCTGGCTCCTCCGCCACACCCGCATAACTCGCCAGCCGCACCTGCCCCGTCGTATCCTCGGCCGTAATCATCACCTCATCCAGCGTCCGCCCCAACGTCGTGTAGGTCCCAAACGCCAACTCCTGTTCGCCCTGCAACCGTTTCTGCTCACTCGTTGCCACCTGCAACCGCTCCTGAGTAGCCAAGATTTGAGGCTCTAATATGGCCAACTCCTCTTCAAGCGATGCTTGACGAAGTGCCAAAACCTCTTGCAAACTGGCCAACACGGCCGCACCCTCTCCCCCCGTCATCTCCGCCACACCCCCTACCCCGCCCGACATCCAACAAAAACGAAGTCGTCTCCCCAGCCATACCGAACGCTCTCGCTTGCAACAGAGTCAGCGCCGTCACATCGGCCGTGGACAATCCCTCACTTGCCGAACGAGAATCTAATTGTGCCGCATAAGCGGTGACATCTCGTTGTAAATCGGCCGTTTGTCGCTGTTGCAACAAATACGCCGCCTGCGCTTGGAGCGAACTCGCCAATTCCGTGGTCAACAATTGGAGGGGGTTTTCAGCTTGGAACGCGGCCAACTGGCTGTCTATCGTCTCTAATTTCGTCTCCGTGCGCGTCAGTTGTGCCTGCAAAAAGCGCACGGGTTCATCCCCCTGCTGTCCAAACACCTCATTGGCCCGGTTCACAAACACATCTGACCACTGATTGGCAATTTCGGCCGCCACCACGGGGTCATTGTGGCTCACCGTCAGCACAATCAAACTCGGGTCAGAGCCATTCTGCGCTACAAGGATGCCCCGTAACGCTTCCACCGTCATCAAATCAGGGATGGATAGTGAAGCAAACAGCTCCTCTACCACCGCATCACTCATGGCCAAAGTTGGGTAAGCAAGATAGGCAAAGGTCGCATCGGGTGTTTGGATGCGGGGGTCAAATTGCAAATTAAACCGAGGCTTCGTCACCAGCACCAAGGCGGATGATTCATAGGTGGGCGGGATGAATAGCATGACCACAACGGCAAATTCTCACTTTTACGGAAATTTAACAGCCGCTAATCATACCCAAAGCACGAGAAGCAAACAAACTGCCGTTCACTCTCTACATCCTGCACTCATAAAAAAAGGGCACACAGCGCAACGCTGTGTGCCCTTGGGCGGTATCTTCAGCTCAACCACTAATCGCGTGTACTGGCTAAGTCGCTCCCTACCTCACTAAATACCCCATAAATCGTTTCGCCAACAGTTCCCAAAATAACCGCCACCGTAACCGCGATTAACACCAAAATCAACCCATATTCAACCAGCCCCTGCCCCGATTCCGCAGGTAAATACAACATGATAACCTCCAAGGATGAACGAAATGCAACAAAAGATGTTGCCTAGTATAGGCTACAGGAGGTATGCAGTTATATATTACCAAAGTACTACGATTTGGGATTTTAGATTTTAGAGTAAAGTGGACTTACGGCCGACAGCTCACAGTTCTAGCATCCGCAACGGGTAAACATTGACCACCTTGGTCGCCTCGTACTGCGTCTCTTGCGGGGTGGCGCGGTAGAGGTGGATGTGGCCATGCAGGAGGTAGCGCGGCCGAGCAAATTTCAGCAACGGCAAAAACACCTCAAACCCCTTGTGGGCAAGGTCTTCTTGGTCGTGGATGCCCAGCGGGGGCGAATGGGTGACCAAAATATCCAAGGCACGGCCGTACCTCATCCGGTTCAGCCACAAACGGGGCAACAGCCGCAAGACCTCCCGACGCATTTCCCCTTCGCTATACATCAACGGGGCTTCGGGGCGGTAACGCATCGAGCCTTCTAAACCCGCCAACAGCAAGCCTCGTTCCTCTACCACACGGCCGTGAATGTTATGCCCCCCCTGCACACTGGTCAGCACACGGCCGTCGGCCGTGTATTGCGGCCCCCTATCGTGGTTGCCCAACACATACAACAGCGGCACATCCAAGGCCGAAATCAAAAATTCCAAATAATAAAAAGGGAGGTCTCCACAGCCCAAAACAAAATCCACATCCCCAAACTTATCGCGCACCGTTGGGGAATATACCTGCTCCAGCACTTCATCGCTCAGAGCCAAAATTTTCACGGGTCAGGCCACTCCCGCGTCTGATTAACGGCCAGCTTATCCAAAATGGCTTGCTCCAAATTTATCCCCGTGATGCTGGCCAATTGCAACAAGTACAAGGCCACATCAGCCAACTCCCCCGCCAATTCGTCCACATCCCGCACCTCTTCCCGCCACTGAAAATGCTCCAAAACCTCGGCCGCTTCCAACACCAACGAAGCCGCCAAATTCCGCGCCGTCTGCGGCTTGGGGCTGGTTGGTTCATACCACCCCTTGCTGGCCACAAAGGCGTGCATCTGTGCTTCAAGTTCAGAAAGGTGCATGGAGGGGGAAGTGGTTAGTGGCTAGTGATTAGTGATTAGTGGTTAGTACATTTACTAGCCACTAACCACTAACCACTATTCACTGCATTTAGAGCCGTTCTGCCACAAAGGCCGTAATGTCAGCCAAACGGTTGGAGTAGCCCCATTCGTTGTCGTACCACGAGACGATTTTGTACATATCGCCCATCGCGGCCGTTAACAACCCGTCCACCGTCGCCGAAGCGGGGTCGCCCACAATGTCGGAAGAGACAATCGGGTCTTCGGTGTAGACCAAGACCTTGCCCAACCACCCTTCGCTTTCGCCCGCCGCCTTGAAGGCCGCATTGATGTCGGCCACACTGGGCTTTTTATCGAGGGCCACAACCAAATCCACCACCGAACCCGTCACGACGGGTACGCGCAGGGATGTGCCATCCAATTTGCCCTTTAACTCGGGCAACACAAGGCCAATCGCCCGCGCCGCACCTGTGCTGGTGGGGATGATGTTGACGGCCGCCGCCCGCGCCCGACGCAAATCTTTGTGCGCCAAGTCGAGGATGCGTTGGTCGTTGGTGTAGGCGTGAATGGTGGTCATCAGGCCGTGGTTGAGGCCAAATTCGTTGTGCAACACCTTGGCCACAGGAGCCAAGCAGTTGGTGGTGCAACTGGCGTTGGAGATGATGTGGTGGTTGGCGGGGTCGTACAGTTCCTCGTTCACGCCCAAGCAGAAAGTGCCATCCACGTTGGTGCCGGGAGCGGAAATGATGACTTTCTTCGCGCCACCAGCCAAATGCGCGGCCGCTTTTTCCTTGCTGGTGAAGATACCCGTGCATTCCAGCACGATGTCTACGCCTAAATCGCCCCAAGGCAAGTTGGCGGGGTCTTTCTCAGCGTAGCTCTTCAGCACTTGGCCGTCCACGTAGATTTGGCCGTCGTGTGCTTCGACTTTGCCGGGGAAACGGCCGTAGGTCGAATCGTATTTGAGCATGTGGGCGTTGGTTTCTACGGCCGTCAAATCGTTGATGGCCTCCACATCCAAGATGCCCTTGTAGTTTTCGTAAATGACTTTGTAGACTTGGCGGCCGATACGGCCGAACCCGTTAATTCCGATTTTAATCGTCATGTGAATCTCCTATTGTGTGTAATCTCTTCGGCGGCGAATAGCCGCCACCTGTTTAACAACGGCTTAAATCTTACGCCGGCTTGCCCATCTTCGCAACGTAAAACGTCACCCTACACGGTGTCAGAGGTCACTTGTCATTCGTCCTTTGTCCCTTGTCCCCTTTGTTCATTGCTCCTTGCTCATTGATTATCCCTTGCTTATTAAAAGTTTATGTTTCCTCCACAACTTTTTGATAATCCCCGCTTACACTCCTTGTCTACCCGAATCACAATTTTGTTTACAGGAGAAAGAAAGATGCAACGACTATTTTTATTAGCCCTATCGCTACTGGCCTTGGGTTTGCTCACAAGTTGTTTTGCCCTGCAAGAGACCGAGGAATCGAGCGGGCAAGTGGCTGTGCCAACGGTGGCGGCGGCCGTAACCACGGCCGATGACACGGCCCGCATTTACACCATTGACCCCGAGCAATCGGCGGCACGGTTTATCATCAACGAGGTACTCAACAACAACGATACCGTCGTTACAGGTGTCACCAACAACATTGGAGGCCAAATTGCACTGGATTTAGGCAACCCCACCACGGCCGAACTCGGCCAAATTCTCATCAACGCCCGCGATATTGCCACCGACAACCAATTCCGCAACCGGGCCATTGGCAACGAAATTTTGCAAACAGGGGCGTATGAGTTCATTACCTTCACCCCCACCGAACTAATCGGCTTGCCCGCCACGGCCGAAATTGGCCAAACCTATAGCTTCCAAATCAACGGCGACCTGACCATTACCGACCAAACTCGCCCCGTCACTTTCGAGGCGACTGTCACCCCCACCTCGGCCACTGCCCTGAGCGGCATGGCCACCACCACCATTCTCTACGCCGATTTTGGCCTCACCATTCCCTTCGCCCGTTCCGTACAATCTGTGGAAGATACAGTTGTGTTGGAGCTGGAATTTGTGGCTGTCGGGGAGTAGATTTAAGAAAAACGAATTACGAATTACGAAGTACGAAGTACGAAATTACCGAAGGCTATCGTACTTCGTCCTTCGTCCTTCGTAATTTATCTTCGTTCATAGGCGGTGATGTGAAACCGATGGGCATGTTGCTCATCGGTTTCATGCGTTTCGCGCCATGTGGCCTGCCACTGCGTTAAATCCACGGCCGGGAACCACGCATCTCCCTCTGGTTCGGCCTCCACATGGGTCAGGTAGAGATGGGTGGCGCGGGGCAAAAAGAGCTGGTAAATCTCGGAGCCACCAATGACCATCAGGTCGGCCGCCTCCCCCACAGCTTGCCAAACCGCCGCCATATCATGCACCACCACACACCCCTCGGCCGTGTAACTGGCGTTGCGGGTGAGGACAATGTTTTGGCGCAGGGGCAACGGGCGGCCGATAGATTCGTGCGTTTTGCGCCCCATCACAACTGGTTTGTGCAGGGTGATGCGCCGAAAAAAGCGCATATCATCGGGCAAGTGCCACGGCAAACGGTTTTCACGGCCGATAACACCATTGGCGGCCACGGCCGCAACGAGAGCAATGTTCATAAGATAGAGGGTAGAGATAGAGATAGAGGGGGTTTTAGAGAGCGGAACAACGACGTTCCTCTCTATCTCTATCTCTTGTCTCTATCTATTCCTGTTCGGGAACCACAATAGCCAAGTAAATGATTTGCCCAAACGGTTGGCCAAACTCATTCGTCATTTGCCAACGGCCCTGATACACGCCGGGGGTGGGGGGGCCAACGAGGTTGATGGAGATTTGGTACAAATCGCCTGTGCGGGTGACGAGAGCCGCGCCATCCCAACCCATCTGCGTGCCATCCACAAATTGCAGGGCGTAGCTTTCGCCCCAGATACAGGGCGTGCCCACAGTGCCGCCTGAAACTTCCCACGTTTTGGCAAACAATTGGCGGGGTCAATGGCCGAGCCATCATCAATGGTTACATCGCGCACAAAAGTCAGGTCGTCGGTGCAGGTTTTGGCTTGGGGAGTGAGCACAGGGCGCGGCGTGGGGGTCGCTTGGCCAGTGGTTGGCTCGGGGATGGCGGTAGCAGGAACCAAGGGAGTGGCGGTGGGGGTGCGCACCACGGGCGTTTCGGGGACAACGATGGTGGCATAGACCAGCACACCAAAGGGTTGTCCCGTGTTATCTACCATTTGCCAACGCCCTTCGTAAATGCCGGGCACATCAGGGCCGACTAAGTCCACCGCGATTTGGAAGGTTTGCCCCGGCGCCACGCCATTGATGGCCACAAAGCCGCGCCAGCCCATGTCGGCGCCATCGCTAAAGGTGGCGGTGTAGGCGGGAGTCCATGTGCAGGTTCCTGTGTTGACCACTTCCCAAATTTTGGTGAATGCCTCGCCTCGGTTAATGGGTTCGCCGTCGGGAATGGTGATATCGCGCACGAAGGCGGCATCGTTGGTGCAGTCGGGGTCGTTGGCAAAGATGGAAATTTGGGTGCTGGCCTCGTCGGCTACGGCGATGGATTGGACGAGTTCGTCAATGAGTGCCAAGTCGGGGGTGAAATCGGCCGTGCCCAGTTCGGCCAGAGGTGCCAATGTTTCTTGCACATACGTTTCGTAATCGGCCGTCACTTCGGCCAGCTCTTCGGCGGTGAAATCCCCATTTTCGGCCAGCCCCGGCGCCGAGATAGGGTAGGTGAGGGTGACATAGTAACGGCCGTTGGTGCTGAAGCCATCAAAGAAGTAATAGAGCCGCTCGTTGGTGATTTTGGCTGGGCCGGGGGTCTCTAACAGATAGGAGATGGCGCGGAGGCCACGGCCGTCGGGGCCGAAATCGAGGTAGGACAGTTGTTGTTGGTCGAGCCGCCCTTCGCCTTCGGCCGCGATTTGCGCCTCAAAGGTGGTGAAATAGTCGGTCAGGTCGGCGGGTTGGCTGGCATAGAATGCGCCTTCGCTGTTGCGGATGGGGCGCACGAATAGCTCAGCCGTGCCTTGAGGAGTATCAAAGGTAAGGGCCAAAAACTCGGGCACATCGGTGAAGTAGCTGGGAGGCCCATCCGCGCCAAGGATTTGGGCGGGGACGCGCTGAGTTGCATATTGGCGATGCCCAAGGCGACAGGGTATTCGAGGCTGACCCCCGACTCATCAAAGAGGGCAGTGGAGGGGGTAGCGGTGGGGGGGATGGTGGCTGTGGGGGTGGGTGGTTCAGCCGTGGCGGTAGGTGGGGTTTCGGCCGTGGCCGTCGCTGGCTCGGCCGTGGCCGTCTCGCCCTCGGCCTCGGTGGGCAGAGCTGAGACCGTTTCGGTTTCGGTGGGTGTGGCAATGGTGAGGGTTGCCGTGGCAGTGATGACCGCTGACGCGGTGGGGGTGGGGTCGGCCGTTTCTTCATCGCCTGTAAAAAAAATGAGGGCGATGCTGAGGATGAGGCCGAGGCCGATGAGCCACGGCAACCAAGGTTTGATGCGATCCATAATCCTATTTCTCCTGAACGAAGAGGGTTGCTCTTTGAAGGGTTGATGATGAAGGCGAGGGGGATAGTGGTGTAATGGTGTAGTGGTTTATTGGTATATTGACGTACACCCATAGACCAATACACCTATATACCTATACACCAGTATACCAGTACACCCGCGCACATAACCAAATACCACCCTTTGCCGCTTGTATCAAATCTTCTGTGCTGTGGTTCAGGTTACAGGGGGTGGGGGACAAAAAAGCCAGAGGTGGAGCCACCTCTGGCTTGGACAAACGGGTCTTCAGCTATGAGCGGGTTACGGCCGACGCGCCACGCGCCAGCTCACCAACCCTGTCAGGATGAGGAGCAGGAGGGTGGCGAGGATGAGCGACGGGAAGGCGGGTGTGGTGGTGGTGTGTTGCAGGGTCACGGCCGTGGGAACGGCCGCCCCACCCACCAAAATACTGCCAAAGCCCTCGGCCACCGTCGCTTGGGTGTACACAAACGCCCCACCATCATTGCCCGTGGTGGAAGGGGAGAGCA